>SAAO01000058.1 GCA_009929375.1 Bacteroidia bacterium | reverse complement strand
TATGCATCAAATATACTAAAACTTGCAGATGTACACAATACTTTTAAGATTTATTTTACTGATAATCTTATGTTTATGGACTTTTTAAGGGTCGACTAATTAGTGATAATAAGGCAAACTTAAGACCTGTTACATTTGCCAAACTGCCGATTAGTAACGGTCCGATTGCCCCACCAACTATGCCCGAACACAAAATCCCTGCAAATGAACCATGATGCATAGTGACAGAATTCAGCCCCAGCGACATAATGATTGAAAACATAACTGAAATGCTAAAACCTAAAGCCGGAAATGAGATAATTACTACATCTAAAGGTCCGTACAAACTAATCAAGAGCAATAAAATTGAAGATATTGCAGCAAAACGGAGTACCTGCTGAGAGTCAAACAACTTGAGTGCAAAAAGACCCAAAAGGCAACCTACCGACATTAATCCCCAAAACAAACCTACAACTTCAGCTCCCAGTACCTGAGGATTTAATCCATGATATTCTTTTAAAAACTGGGACACCCAATTCGCAATTCCCTGTTCAGTGGCAACATATGACAATATTGCCAGAAAAAACAAATAGACATATCTATTTTTCAGCAAAGTTTTATAAGATTCTACTGAACCTGATTTCTCATCTTCAAGCAACTTTATAGAAGGAAACCTGAAAAACAAAACAATAATGATAATGAACAACAGACAAACAAAAAATATCCAGTATAACGAAACCCATGGCAAATCTGAAGGAGTTATGTGCGCCAATTGCCTCACAAACCAGTTTGTGGGTTCGCCTGGCGACGAAAGAGAGCGAACCAGATACGTATACAAAAACGGACTGACAAAAGATGCTGCACCGAAGAACAACTGCCCCAACACCGAAAAAAAAGCAAAATTATCTTCACCACCAGCAGAGCGGGTCAAAGGATTTATCACGGTTTGTAACATTGCCATTCCGAGTCCGATAATGAAAGAAGATATCATCAGGGCATTAAAAGTTGGATGAAGTGCAAAAAGCAACGACCCGATAAATGGCAATGAAAATCCAATAGCAAGCACTGTTTTCTGATTCAGTCTTTCAGTCAGAATTCCCGCTGGAATAGACATTACTGCGTAGGCCAGAAAAAATGATGTGGGAATAAAAGCGGCTAAACCAATGTGTGACAATTTAAAATTAGCAATGATATCGGGGATCAATGGCCCCATTATGTTTGTAATAAACGATATCACAAACCAAAACAGCATGATCAATGCAACAGTCCCGTAACTTCTCTTCATGATGCCTTTATTTACCGACTTTATTATTTATCTCACTCTTTTTGATAAATCTATATCTACCATCAGTTCCGTCAAATGACAACACTCCATCCTTTTCCTTAACGTTAACATTTTTCAACCAGGATTTTCCATTTTTCAACACCTGCCATTTTCCGGGCATTAAGTCAGTCACAATAAATTTATAGTTAGCCCTTTTACAGACTTTCAAATCGAAAGAGGTGCCTAAAGGCATGCAGTTCTTACTAAAAGTAACAATTCTGTCCGCAATCTGAACTCCTGTAATTTTTTCTCCATCAATATGTTTAACTTCATGTAATTTTTTCTGTTGGTTAGCAGAAACCTGCATCACATTCAGATAATAATCTTCAGCATTTGCTTTCTTTGGTGAAATTTCAACTCTCCAGGCTCCACGTTCGTTGGCTTCATCTTCACCTGGTCGGGGCTCATTTGGATAATTTGTGCCAAATACCCAGAATTCTTTTCCCGGACCACCCACAGGCACAATATCTGCATTTTTAATCTCAGGGAGCAACACTGTGTTGACCAGCATTCCGCTATCACCATTTTTAGTGCGACGAATCGTGACTGTGTTTCCTGAAATCTCAGGTTCTTCAATGCTATGAAGCAACCAGAATTTCTTAAAATCGGGAGTTGATGCAACCACTTTATCAAATACAATGAGTACTGCAGGAATTTTTGCATCTTTTAAATTCAGAAACACAAACGAACGTTTCAACTCTTTTACTTTCGCCGAATAAGCTTTGGTGATATCACCTTTCAGATAAGAATAATCCGGAGCCATACTATCAGTACCAAAACCTGTTGCCAACACCTCAGCGGTTCTGAAATTACCTGTCAGTAATTCATTAAGATTACTGGCCGGATACCAGTTTTTTCCCGGCAAACGCTGACCTCCATCGTTGGCTACAAAATCTGATTTATCGGAACCACCATAACCCGAAGCTGCAAAAGTTTCGTTGGGATCATAAATCAAAAGACTGTTGTGTGCTATAGTACGCTTAAAGAAGTTCTTGTTGTGCGGACTGTTGTACCCACCTGACGAACCCTGATAAGTACCTGCATCAATGGCCAGTGGACCTTTGTAGTAAATCTGAAAAGCTCCTGCATCGTGATGTTGATGATTCAGAAAATTATACTCGTTGATTTTCATTTCAGCAATAACACTTTCATTTCCCCAACCGGTACGCGCAACCATCCAGCCAAAAGGAGAACCGGAATAACGTGTTAGAGGAAGATTATCGGGTCGTTTTGCAGCCAGTTTTGTATCCCGCCACAGAAATTCAAAAAGTTTGTTCTGATTATCAACCCTTGGCTCTTTCAGAAACTCATATTGCAGATGTTCATTCTTATAGTAACTTCCGGCAAGGAAAGTCGGTAATGAATAATTCTGAGCTCTTTTGCGGTTATAATTCACATCGCCACCGGGCATCACCTGACCATCAGGACGACGTTTATAAATCATATCGTACAACACAAACTCCTGCGAAGGATGATACACACTTCCTGCTCCCATTCTGTCGAAGATCCATAAGGCAAACAAGTCGTTAGAAAAGCGGACATTCAGGTACGACATTCCCTGATGATAAGCCTGAGCAGGATAAAACCAGTTACGAACAGGTAAATGCTCTCTGAAAAAACGGCCGGCAGAAAGATTATACATTTCCGGATATTCATCGTAGATGGCAATACCGGTTGAAATCAGGTCACGCATAATCATCCATTCGGAAGCGTGCCCCACAATAGAATTATCTTTTACGGGAGGATAACCGCATTCCAGCATCTCAGCCAGACGTACAAAAGCTTTCACGAAGCGGTCTTTTTCCACAGGAGTAAGTTGATCGTAACACCAGTCGTACACTATAGATCCGGTAATCATCAAACGTCCGATAGCTCTTGAAATATCACTTATTTCAGGATAAACAGCTGTTTCAAGCGTATCAATAATCATATTGATTGCCTCACGACCCGTTTCTTTATTACCGGTTATGAGGTAATCCATGGCTTTCAGTTCAACCCGTGTAAGTAACCCTTTGGTTTCGAAATAATACCGCCAGTCCTTTTTTGCCGGAGCTTCGTCTGGCCTGCGGTCAATCTGCATTTTTTGCAAATCGTTCCACACATTTTTTAATGCCGGATCCTTCATTCTCAGGGGAAGGTCAGCAACATGTTCAGCTCTGAGGTATAAACGGGGATGTACATTTTTGGGAGGTATTGGCATAAGTACGCCATCAACGGTTTTCCATTCAACATTTGATTTTGTTTGTGAAAACAACTTTGTGTGTAACCCTGAAAACACACTGATAATGACACACAAAATGAATATATTCTGTTTCATTGGGAATGATAGTACTGGATTTAAAAATTGAGAATTTAAAGTATAGATTTCGTAAAGAAATTTCACTGAACATTTAAAAATGCCCATTGGGCTGCGCCCGATAAACCGGCACGATTGCCAAGCGTTGCAGCACAGATTTCAGTATTTACTGCACAATCGGGCATTACATACATATTAAAATACTTCTTAATATTATGTATATAAAATGCTCCTGAGCCGGATATTCCACCTCCTATAACCACTTTTTGCGGACTGAAAATATTGACCAGACCGGCAATTCCGTGGCCCAAATAGCGGTAATGGCTATTCAGAGCCTGAACTGCTATAGAGTGCTGTTGCTGATACAGACTAATTATTAATTTACCGGTAATTTCATCCTGCAAACTATTGCCTGATTTGGCAGAAAGTTCCCTGAACTGTTGAATAAGGGCATTGGTTGAGGCATAAGCTTCGAGACAGCCTACACTGCCACAAGCACACGGAATGCCGTCGGCAAAAAGCGGAATATGTCCGAGTTCTGTTCCTCTGTTATCGTATCCGCCAAAAAGTTTTCCATTGATAATTACAGCTCCGCCTATACCGGTACCGACTGTTATAAAAAGAACATCCGAACAATTTTTGGCGCTTCCGAAGGTTTGCTCTCCCAATCCCATTAGATTGGCATCGTTATTTATGGAAACAGACAATTGACAGGCCTCTTCTATCCTATCGGCAAGTGGAATTTGCGACCAACCGGTAATATTGTCGGCGCCTCCCAGCACGATACGATTGGTTCGATCAACTATTCCGGGAGTTCCTATCCCTACTCCAACCGGAACTATTTTTTTACTTTTGGCAAATTGTTTCGCATTGTTTACTGCCGAAATCAGATTCTGAATAACAACTTCAGCACCTTTATCAGCTTCTGTCGGCATTATTTCTTCATAAATAAGCTCACCATTCTGACCAAGCAAACCATACTTAATGCTGGTTCCTCCCAAATCAACGCCTATTGCATATTTCATTTGATGTCATTTTTAGATTTACCCTCTTTGTACCCTGCAAGGTTGTAAGCTACCGGCACAGTGCTGTTACCCACGCGATAGATTCCAAATTTAAAATAGTAGCCCATTTCATCATTTCGTCCGATAAGCAGCTGTGCGTTTTTGACAATATTCTCCGAAATCTGTTTATTGTTACTTTCGTAATTCATATTTACATCGAGCAAACCGGGTTTCAATATATTTTCTTTTTCAGCGCCATATGTTGTCCATTGAACTTTTACAGTAAATGTCACCCATCTGTCTTTCGGGAAATCTGCAAATGGCATTTTGCAGGCAATTGTACTTGCTTTGTAATCCGATTTTCGCGGAACAAGAACTTTTGCCTTTTCAGGATCAATATTACAGCGATCGGTCTTATCGGTTAACCATTTCCGATCGGAGTTAGCCTTGATGTAAAAGAAATTATTCGAAAAACCAAAAGCAAGCGGCGGATAACCACCCTGCTCCACCAACCAGCCATTTGGTTTGGAAGCTGCTTTATACACAGGATTTCCCTTTGCATCCAACCTGGCACTTCCATCTTTATTCATTACAGGTACTTTATCGTAGCCTGTATCTTTTTTGAAAATTACGTTGGTGGCAATTTTTGAAAACTCAGCGTCTGTAACTTTTTTTACTGTTCCGTCCGGTGTTTGCAGGAGTGTCCGGTCAGGCATTCCATGCCATTGTGCAAAAATTGTATTTACATCTGCCGACAACGACGATGGAATGTAAACCGAAAACTTATAGTACATGGTAGAACCCTGTCCACAGGCTCCCTTACCGTAATGATAAACCTTTTTAGCCGTTACCATATCTGCAATCTGCTCAGAAGTAAACATCTTCAAATCCTGTTTCTGAGCATAACAAAAGGACAATTCAGCCCGTCCTTTTGTTTCACCTGCGTTGTACCCCTGCAAAGTATTATCCTGAGTGTTCAACTCAAAACGATATGTTGGTTTGCCTTCGAAAGGAATTGAGTAATCCTTAGCAATGGCATGTTCAGCAGGAGTTCCCACAGCTACCCATTGCTTATCAATAACGGAGGCATCATCAACTAATTCATCCTGTATCGAAACACGATTCAGTATGGGTACAAGCTGTTGTTGCTGTGCCTGCAGAAACAAGGCAGAAGTAAGAAAAATTGCGATGGTTGTTGCTTTCATCTTTTTCAACGGTTTTGCGTAGAAACCAGTTTATTCAGCTGAAACATAAATATTGTTCAGATTCAGATTGAGTTTATTACGTGTCACATAAGTCCAGCGAATGAACCGAACATCTTTTGAAATATCATGACGGTAATTTCCATCTGCACTGATTTGATTTTGTTCGTTGAATTCATTGAGCAAACTCCAGCTTCTACCATCAGCCGATGTTTCTACAAGAAACTCACCATCAAATATCACTTTTTCCTTACTTACCATTTTCAGCTGATAATCCAGTTTTTTTGCAGGCTTATTAATAGCCACCCAAAAACTCACACCTTTATTCCCAAAACGAATGGCAGATGTAATTCTTGAATCAACCCCGATTGTAGCCCAACCAGTAACGCCCTGATTCCAAACAGAGAGATTATTAGCGAAAAATGCCAGTTCGAGTGGTAAAGAAGCTGATTTGAGTTGTTTTACGTTTATGACCCATTCTTTTGAATTTCCATCGTTTTTGTTTACAACTACTGTCTGAGGCTGAGTGAAGTCAGCACTTAAATCTTTTTCAAGTGAACAACCGCTGTATAGTTTGTATTTGAACTTAATGTTTTTTATGTCGGTTTTTTCGCCAACCATTACTTCAATAAACGAAGGTCCATCGGTCACATTTTTGATAAGAGCCGGTTGAAAGGAACCTTCAACATTAAATGAAGCAAATCCCTGTGAAAACACAGGTAAAAAAGCGATGACAGAAAGCAGTGAAACTATTATTTTTTTCATTTTGATTTAATTTTACTGATTATAATTAGGGTTTTGAGAAATCATATTGTTTGTTTCGCGACGTTCGTATGCAGGTATCGGATACAATTCATGTTTTCCGGTAGTGAATTTTTGAGCTGCAGTAAAAATGAACGAATTAAGCTGACCGTTTGCAATTGCTGCTTTGATTTTTGCATCCGTTTCCATGATTTTTGTTTCAAGTAAATTCCAGCGGATTAAGTCCTGTCTTCGCATACCTTCGAAGCAAAGCTCACGGGCACGTTCATCCACAATTTCTGCCCGAAAATCTGCAGCATCCACAAAATCAGAAACTTTATAGTCGACCGTTGGTTCGGGCGTATTGAAATTAAATCCGAATGCTCTGCGACGAATTTTGTTGAGATATTCAACAGCTATTGGAGTAACACCATTAATTTCATTTTCGGCTTCGGCACGCATAAGCAATACATCGGCATAACGAATAAGCACCCAGTTTACGTCAGTATTGTTATTGTCCTTTACAGCACCAGTTTGCCAGTTACGGCGCCATTTTCCGGGAGCCCAGTTAAAACTTGTTTTAACACTGTATTCAGTTACAGAGTTGTCCGCTTTTATCTGAAATTTCGCAACTGCCACATTCCTTCTTAGGTCGGTTGGTTGGTACAAATCGTAGAAGAAATTGTGTGTTTTGATAAATGAATTGGCACGCCCGTAGATGGATTTGTCGCTGATTACCGGACCGTTATAAGTTCCCATCATACTGGTATGAGGTTTCTCTCCGATAGCATTGAAAAAAGGAACTTCCCAGATATTTTCGGTCGGAACTGATTTTAACTCGCACATATTGCGGAAAACAGTTTCGTAGCTACTTAGTAAACTGTGTTTACCCGATGTAATAAGTTCATCTGTAATATCAATTACATTTTGATAATACTCCTTGTAGTTATCGTATCGTTTCATGGTGCCATCCTGTGCCAGGAAATAACCTGCGCGGAAAAGGTTTACTCGTGCCAGCATTCCCATGGCAGCTCCTTTGTTAAAGCGTCCGTTGTAGGCTCCCGATTGATCGGCTGCATATTTCAAATGAGGAATAGCAGCTTTAAAGTCCTCTTCAATCAGGTCGAAAATCAGTTGACGGTCGGTGCGGGCTAATTTAAAATTATCCTGCGCTTTCGAAGCATTCGTTTTCAACGGAGCATCGCCAAACAGCAACACCAGGTCAAAATAACACATTGCCCTCAAGGAGCGGGTTTCAGCAACAAGTTCATTAAACACTTTCTGATCAGCGGTATCTTTAATTTCAACTTTAGCCATATTCTCCAGAATTGTATTTGCTCTGTCAATTCCCTGATAATAAAGCTGCCAGCTTTCCTGCAACCACGAATGTTCCACATAAATATTATAGTGTCCCAAATCGCGGGCTACATGACCTGTTCCGCTACCATTTACAAACGAAATATCGGTATCAGTATCGTATACCATCCAGTATTGGCCATAAGTTGCCTGATTGCTGAAAACTTCGTAAACTCCGTTTACAGCCATCCGTAGCCGGTCTGTATTTTTGAAAAAATCTTCGGTACTGTAAAAATTCTGAGGTTGCTCTGTAAGCTGATCTTCGCAGGCACTGAAAAGAACAACCACACAAAACATCGGAATGTATAGCATTAGTTTTACCGATAAAACTGATTTTATTTTATTTATGGTTTTCATGATTCTTTATTCAAATTAGATTATAAAATTAAAAACTCAGGTTTAGTCCTACCACAAAACTCATACTGCGTGGATATGCACCCCAATCAACACCGGGAGTAAGACCTCCGTTCGGTTTGGTATTTACTTCCGGATCGAATCCCGAATATTTGGTTAATGTGAGCAGGTTATAGCCCGATGTATAAAAACGCATTTTGGATATATGTAATTTTTTTATCAGCTCTTTTGGCAGGGAATATCCAAACGTAATGTTGTTTAACCGTAAAAATGAACCATCTTCAACATATCCTGAGTTGAATTTCATAACAGCCGTGCCATCAATCGAAGCATTGGCGCTGTTCACATTAATAGCAGCAAGTCGCTCAGGGTTGCTAAACACATTGGCTCCAGTTTCAGGATCAATGTATGTAAAGCGCTCTGCTGAAGCAGCCAGAGAGTTTCTGTAACGGTTACTTGTTTTTGTAAAATACATCGTGTTGGCATTGTAAACATCACCACCTATCGAGAAATTCAACGCAAACGACAAATCGAAGTTTTTGTAATTAAATGTATTCACCATACCACCAATAAAGTCAGGTGTAGCGTTTCCGATAACTTGCTTGTCGTCAGCATTAATGATCAAATCATTTGAATTTTTATTTTCAAACTTATTGTATCCGGGTTTTGGATAATTATCAGGATCGTATGCAACTCCTTCTTTTACTACATACTTACTGGTTGCCGGATCGAATGTAAAATCATCGACTGTGTACAGACCAATCAATTTGTAACCATACATATTTCCCAAAGGCTGTCCTACTTCAACTCTGTAATCATCATCGTTAAACTCAGATGTAGAAGCCCAACCCGAACGGGTGGTAAAGTAATCGGCATCTGTCAGTTGTAAAACCTTGTTTTTGTTTGTCGAAACATTTATTGCAGTTTCCCACTGAAATTTCTTAGTGCTTACATTGATTGTATTCACTGTAATTTCCAAACCGGTATTTTGTGTTTTACCTACATTCTTCATTGTGGAGGCGTAACCTGACAAAAGCGGAACTTTTGATTCGAGAAGCAGATTTTTGGTCTGATTATTATACATATCTACCACAACCTGAAGTCTCTGATCGAAAAAGCCTAAATCCAGACCAAGATTAGCCGATACATTTGTTTCCCATTTCAGGTCAGGATTTGGCAGCTGAGAACTGAAATACGAAACCGTTGTTGCATTTTCAAATGGTTGCCACGAAGAACTCATTCTTGATAACGATCGGAAAGTACCGATACGGTTGTTTCCGGCAGAACCATAACTCAGACGTAATTTAAGATTAGAGAAAGCATTCAGATTTTTCACAAAATCTTCTTCCGAAATACGCCATGCAAACGACCCTGAAGGGAAATATCCCCATTTGTTATTAACCCCAAACTTTGAGCAACCATCAGCGCGCATGGTAAACGTTGCCAGATAGCGCTGGCCAAAGTTATAATTTAATCGACCAAAAAATGAGATGGTACGTTCGCCATAGATATCTGTAATTGGTTTTTCGGGAGTTTCACCCAACGACATATCGTTTAGTCCGAAATTATCATCAGGAAAGTTGGTGCTTTTTACCTGTAAACGGTTGTATTTAAGAATATAGTCTTCCTGACCCAACATAATGTCAAAAGCATGAGCTTTAACTTTCATTCTGTAAGTCAATACATTATTATAGTTGATCGTGTTGTAGTCCTGAATATTTCGCTGTCCGTACGGAGCGCCCGAGTTGATAGCCTGACGACTACCCGACTGATAAAATAAATCCTGAGTAAAACTCCTGTCGCGAAAACCAACACTTCCCCTATAACTTAGTTTTTTGGATATGTTGTACAAAAGTTCTCCGTTAAAAATCGACATTTTATTTAATTTCGATTGATATTCGTTCTCGATAGAAACAATGGGGTTTTGCATCTGATTACCGGATTCATCATCCCTTATCGGGTCATTCTGATAATTTACCAAATCCTGATCGTTACCGTTTTTGCCAATTATCGGACGATATTGTATAATATGTTGCATTCGGCTGAAGTACGATGATTCGGATAATGATCCCATACCCGATGTTTTTTCGTTGGTATGTGAAACGTTGGCTGTAAATCTGAGTTTTTCACTCAATTGCTGATCCATACGCAAACGGATATTGTTGCGAATCAAACCACTACCGGCCATAATTCCATCATCGTTGTTATACGAATAAGAAGCAGTATATTTGGTGGTTTTATTTCCTCCTGAGATACCGATTTTGTGATTTTGAGATGTTGGCGAAGCGTTGTCGAATATCAATCCCTGCCAGTCAATTCCGGGTCTGCTACCATAAGTGTCGTGTAGCGTGAGGTATGTGTTGTACATGTTGGCATCAAGCGGATTTACAAGCGTGCCATCGTAGCCATCGCCATACATGTTTACAAAATTTGTTTTTTCCGAAGCACCTCCAAGCATAGAGCGCTCATATTCGAGACGGACAAAATCTTCGGTGCTGAGCAGTTGCATTTTGTTGGTTAGCTTCTTTGCTCCGAAATACATATCGTAAGTAATTACTGCTTTTCCTTCAAAACCTTCTTTAGTAGTAATAAGAATAACACCATTACCTCCTCTGGCTCCGTAAATGGCAGTAGCCGAAGCATCTTTTAGTACATCGATAGATGCAATATCGCTCGGGTCAAGTCCGGCAAGCCCCTGTTCACTCGGGAATCCATCGATTATATACAATGGTTCGTTGTCCTGCGTAATAGACAAACCACCTCGCACTCTGATAGATATATTAGCATCCGGCGAACCTTCGGCCTGTATTACACTCACACCTGCAACTTTGCCGGCTAATGCCTGTGCAACACTGGTTACCGGAACTGAGTTAATGGCATCAGCCTTTACCGACGAAACAGAACCTGTCAGGTCGCGGCGCTTAACTGTTCCATAGCCGACAGAAACAACTTCATTAAGCATTACAGATGTTGGTTCCAGCACTACATTGATAATTTTCTGACCATTCACACGCATCTCTTTTGATTTCATTCCTATAAATGAAAATACCAAAACAGATTTTTGACCATCAGGAACCGTAATCTTATATTTACCTTCGTAATCGGTTACCGTTCCGATATTTGTTCCCTGCACAATTACGGTTACACCTATGGCTTCAACGCCATCGCTATCCACAATTTTGCCGATAATCTCAGCCTGTTTTTGTGCCATCACGTTAAGTGACGATACAAGAAACAGGACATAAAAAAGTTTTTGCATTAATTTTTTCATTCGTATATTTTTATGATTTTACTAAAACAAAATTATATTTATTCATACCAACACAATTCTAATATTGTACATTTAAGTTCTGTTTTTTAATTATAGATTTCAATTATGTGCAAAAACATTTTAATTTTGGACTAACAATGTACAGGAAGCTGATGAAAGCGACACTTTTTGAAAAACACCAACAACTTATAAGTATGCATTATTACGACTCCCAACGGGGTCACTTATTAGAATCATAAAGCGCCGAAATCCAAAAGGTTTCAGCGTTTTTTTTAGTCAGAGCTCAAAACTTCTCCACTTTTTCCCCACCTCTTGTTCTTTAATTTGGTTTTCAGGATATTATAAGTACCGAAAAAATATGATTTTTAGATCTATTGAGAGGTGAAAAAGATTATCTTAAGTGTTGTGTCGTTAAGCACTTATTTATGATAAACAAAACAGACCAAAAGAATTTGATTCATTGGTCTGTAAATTGTCTGAAAATAAGAGTGAAATGTATGTGCTAACAGCTACTGAAAAAACAATACTGATAAATCAAAAAACTTTCGTTCATTTCATTTAGCTCGTAGTCGATTCAGGTGACCTATAACTCCTTTCTGGTTAATAAGGTTTTGTCTTTCGCAGTCTTCCCAATGGTATGGGTTAATTTGCAATTTTCCGATTCTAGCAATGCTTGCTTAAGCTCTTCATTTGTAAATAAAGCATCAAAAATAGCTGTGATTAAGTCGTCATATTCCGTAGAATGTCGATTGATAGTTTTATCCTTGTAATATACTTCCTGTTTTTCATACCAGGAAAATCGATGACCTTTGTACCAAGAATCCATACCATACGTCGAATATAGCTTTTGCTTTTCAATAAAATCAGGGGTTCTTAAAGACCCAAAAAATGCTTCCATTGAAGCATAGGTTATACCATCAAAATCAAACTGGTATGGATAAAGGTTTGATAATCTTTTTTCAAGATTTATACCTCTGAAGCGAATATTAATTGTATTTTTCATATTTTACACTATTATTTTTTATTTATAGTGTAGAAAATGAAGAAAGTTTATTGTCTTCAGATCAAATAAACAGACACAAACAATTGTGTCTTTACAATTTGTATAAGAGAGAGCTGTGTTAAAAAATCAAGTTATATGAGATTTACAAAATAGAATACCGCAGTTACATACTATATCCAGATGAGAAAATGTTGAATGAATTAAATTTTCACCCATCTTAGAATTTTCTTCTGGTTTATTGACTCAACTAATAGCAGATAGTTTCTTAATCTTCGTCATAGTATTGATATGTACTCCCGCTAATTTTGCAGCTTCTGTGTTTGACATCCCTCGTTTAAGATATTCAATAGCTTTCTTATTTTGGGGTTTGGAGAGGAATTTCAAAATATCTTCCTTTGTACCTTCTTTTCGTCCGGTATATACACCTCTTGCTTTTGCAAGTTTTACACCCTCCAACTGACGCTCTCGAATCTGACTGCGTTCCATTTCACTGATAGTTGCAAGAATGGAGATAATGAGTTTTGATATTGGATTCTCTTTCCCATCTTCATTTATGGTTGTCAAACTTTGGTTTATAAAATAGACTGGTATCATTTTTTGATTCAGAAAAGAAAGAGTGTTCAATATATCCAACATATCACGTCCCAAACGATCAATAGTAATAGCACTGATTTTAGCAACTATTCCCTTTTCGATATAACTCAAGATTTCTTTCCCACCGGGTCGTTCAAAAAATGGTATTGCACCGGAGCACTTATCTTCAACCACCAGGTCGTACTCTTTTTCGTTCACCCGCTGTCTATCGGTCCGTTGTTCCAGAGTTGAAACTCTGGTGTATAAAATACTGATTTTCTTCATATTTTTAGCTTTCTATATTCTTAATCCTATTTTTGTGAGTAATCCTTTTATTTATATCAAATACAATATTCAATTTCCAATTCTCACCCTCACAATTTCAACTCTACCCTAAATTTGTGAGCGTTGAGATAAAATAAAAAGGAGCAAATACTCCTTGATATTTTTATTTGAAAATTCTTGACTTTAATTGTTCAATTAATCTTTCTGTTTTTTCTGTTTCAAAATATTCTCGATTTTCAATTGCAATCTCAATTACTCTATTTAATAGTTCTTCAGTTATAATCAACCC
>SAAO01000080.1 GCA_009929375.1 Bacteroidia bacterium | reverse complement strand
CGGAATGGGCAATATCACTACACTTCTGATTGCTCCTTTTATCGATTATGATTTGTCAACAATAGTAGGAGAACAAAGTCGCTGTTTTTGGGACGAGGTAATTGCCTTTAATGATAATCAATCTGAATCTGTTTTCTCGGGTACCGGTAATTGGTCAGATATTGCCCGATGGAGCACGGTTGAAGTGCCTGATGCTTCTGCTAATGTGGTGATTAATGGCGAGGCAACTGTTAATTCTGCGGCTAGTGCAAAGGATGTGGTGGTAAGTAGTAATGCTCGAATTGCAGTTGAAAATGGTGGCTCTCTTTCGGTGGAGAATCTTCTGCTGGAAAGCTCTGTTACCGGTACTGCATCTCTTATAAACAACGGTACATTAACGGTTTCTGGTACTTCAACTGTTCAACAATACCTCACTGCTAAAACCGGAGAATCGAATTCCGATAACTGGTGGTATATTTCTTCTCCGGTATCCGGTGCTACCAGTGCCAGCATTTTAGTGGACGGTTCCAATAATAAGTTTGGTTATTACAACGAACCTACTGCAAACTATCCGCAAATTACGGCTACGAATGTAACCCTCGATTCGGGAAAAGGGTATCTGGCTCAGATCAACACCACCGGTACCTATGAATTTACCGGTACCCTCAATACCGGAAATGTGGGCCCGATTACGCTCACTCGTACGCTGGCTGCAGGTGGACCCCGTGGATTTAATTTGGTGGGTAACCCTTATCCGTCGCACATTCACTGGAATTCTATCACTGGTTTTGGAACGCAAAGTGCACGTACCGATATTCGTCCGACTATCTGGGTGAGAACGCGTACTGCTGGCGGAACCATGGATTTTGATACCTTCGATGGGGAAGATGCTGTTACCAAGGGAAAGAGTGGGGCCATGAACGGTTATATCGCTCCAATGCAGGCTTTCTGGGTAAAAGTGCATGCTGATAATACATCTCCAACCATCACCTTTACCAATGCCCTTCGTTCGGCTCAGAATCAAAGCTCTGCTGACAACCGCCTGAGAGCTCCTCAGCAATCCAATCGTCAGATTCTTCGTCTGGAAGTAAGCAACGGACTTAACTTCGACCAAATGGTGATTTCAACCAATACCGCTGCTCAGAATGGCTACGACTTCTACGATTCAGATAAAATGTCGGCTTCCAATACCGCCATTCCTGAAATCTATTCATTGGTGGCCGGTCGTGAACTGGTAATTGATAAACGTACCGCCATTGAACCAGGTTCCAGTGCAATCGTAGGTTTCCGTCCGGGAAAAACTGGTGTGTTTACTATTCGGGCAACAGAACTGACTAACCTGGAAAAGTTGCATGTAGTTTTAAAAGACCACATACTGAATACAGAAACCGAGCTTAGCTCTACTTTCGGATATGAGTTTACGGCCGATGAAACCCCCACCAACGAGCGCTTTAGCGTGGAGTTTCGTACACCGAGCACCTTGACAGCCATCGATGATGTAGATGCAGCCGCCAACGCACAAGTGTATGTCAATGACGCGAATCATATCACTGTACAATCAACTGGTTTAAGCAAGGATGATTGTATCAGTGTGTATAATCTGGCAGGGCAAAAGCTTTTTTGGAAAGCGTCAAATGGTGCAAATACAGAAGTAGATCTACCCTTAAATGCAGGAGTTTATATAGTGAAAATCAATAATTATAGCTATAAAGTGATCGTAAAATAAGTGAAGAATGAAGACAAAACAACCATACAAAACTCCAGAAATATCAATTGTAATGTTAGATTGTGAAATATCTCTGCAATTATATTCCGATCCTAATCCGCTGGGAGACCCCGAATGGACTAGTCAATCAGGTCTAAACCAAGAACCATGGATGGACAATCTGTTATGATTAGAATTTTGTAAATCACATAATTTCTTCCTCTGTTCCACTCCGCAACAAGGGAGGTTTGCAAAATTGAAGGGTATAACACCACGTAAAATTTCATAGCTATTTTATTCTCGATTTTTGACGTGATATTCTTCTTCATTACGGCAGTTTAGGTAATTATCTTTATTGAGCTTATTTAGATTTACAAATAGACTTCGGTTTAATTTTATGCAAAAATGTATCGAAAATACATGAACGTGAAACAAAAATGACATAATACACAGGCTGTATTTAGTAATTTTATCTGACAATCTATAATTATATTTATAACTTTTAAAAACACAAAATCATGAAAAAAACTACATTCATTCTCAGCATGATTATCACATGCAATATCGCTTTTGGACAAGCGATTATCAGTAATGCTGAAGATACAGGTTTAAGCTGGTGGCAGGCAGGTTCTACCGCCGTCGAAATTGTGGATTGGCATCCCAAAGAAGGTAATCCAACAGCCAAAGCCATGACTATCTGGATAAGTCCTACCAGCGATGCATGGTCGGGCGGTGGACTCGGTGGTCTCAATATCAACGTAAGTGCTTATAATAAAATCTCCGTTTTAGTGTATAAAAATGTGGCCGGAACAGTTCGGTTGGAATTACAAGATGGTGGTCCAAATCAATTTGTTACAGCCGATTATACAACACCTGGTGTATGGCAAAAATTAGAATTTGCAATTCCTGCCGGAATGGGCAATATCACTACACTTCTGATTGCTCCTTTTATCGATTATGATTTGTCAACAATA
>SAAO01000057.1 GCA_009929375.1 Bacteroidia bacterium | reverse complement strand
CGCCTCTTTACTTCTGTATTTTTAGTTTACATTTCCTTTTACTGTAAGTATTATGGGGCTGTTTTCCACATTGCAATATACACTCAGGGTTTTCGAGAAGTAGCCCGTTTCATCCAAAGTTATGTCGGCCGAAATTGTAGTGCTTTTTCCTTTTCAATCGGTTTTATTTCCCCCGACAATGCAGGTCTGTGACTAATCAAACTGCAAGTGTCTTATCCGTTTTGTTGATTTAATTAGCTGACATCAGTTACATCGGCTTCTCCCGTTAAGACGGGACGTCGAAATACTCCGTCCGTGTTTCAATTCTTTGTCCTTCTAATGAACTCGTCTTGACTTTTTATAATATCACTCCTACGGAGCTATTTTGCACAAAGAACTAATAACAACTACCATAATTATGCTCCTGACGGAGCAATTTCTTAGCTTCGGAGAAGCGACATTATGCTAGAGTTATTTTTTGCAGAGTGTTTTCAGAGCTCCGATAGGAACGAAATTATATTGTCTATTGAAGTTTCGCAAACTTTCAAACACCTGAATAACAATCAGGAACAGCTTTAACACCATTGATAACTATAGGATTACGAAATATTGTTCATTTGTATTTAGGGCTTGCTGAAAACTAAAAGAAAGAAACAGGAACGCGGATTTAGCGGATTTAGCAGATATGCGCTGATAAATAATAAACGATTTTACAACTGATTTTTCGATAAATCGAAACGGATTTGCACCATATTGTCTTAAAAATCCGCTGTTTTCGAAGAAAACATAATCAGAAACAAATGCGTAAATAATTTTTTAATCCACCGGCATACCGAAGTTATTCGGCATCTTCGATCCGCCTAATCCGCTAAATCAGCGTTCCAATTCTTTTGTTTGTAATACATGTTTTATTGATTATACTCAATTTTCTTTGCATTTTAAAATAATAATTGTGATTTTACAAATCATTATATCAGACTATTACTATTTTTTCAGCAAACCCTATTTATGTTTTTTTGCAAACCTTTTTGATTTTCTCACTTGAAGTGAAAAAGCAAACTTACACAAAGCGATGCTGCTCTTCGACGCGCGACCTCGACTGGTGAGCCGAAAAATAAGAGAGGAAGGCGGTTAAAAATCGTCCTTGTTTGAAGTTGAAGTTCGTAGTGAGCACTCTTATAATTGCAGTCTATTGGACGAACTTCAACAAGTTTGGACGATTTGAGCCTTCCGAACGTAGATTTTTCGAGCGAAGCAGTCGAAGTCTTGATCTTTTTGCTTACTTTTTGTATCAAGACAAAAAGTAAGTCGGGGTTTGGGGCGGAAGCCCCCCCTTATAAGAACTCACGAACCAACGGTCAGCTCAGCTAAAGTTGAGTTGTTTATAAAAAGTCAAGATGACTTCAATATAAAGCTCAACAGTCAGGTAAATGATAAGCAAGAGTTGTACAACTGTTGAGCAAGACTTTTACAAATATTGCTCAACAGTTTTTATGTTCAAAGTACTATATCCCGACATAAGTAACGGAAAGAGTATATTACTTAGACAAGATGTAGAAAAATATTATTCACTTACTTTTTTGTATTCCACATCGTTAAGTACTTTTTGAACAAGTTTACCCGGACGAAAATTTAAACTATTACTTTTAATTAGCGACGAATTAAAATCCTCGGCCTTATCGGTTCCTTCGCTGCTAATTGTAAGATTAAAACTGCCAAAATCGCCCAACCGAACAATCTTGCCATCTGCAATACGCTCAGGAATAAGATCGATAAACGATTCCAATACTGCAAATACGTCGGCTGTACTTAAGCCATTCCGTTTGCTGATTTCAGTGGCTAACTGACGTACCGATTCTTCGCCACTACTTTTAGCCACAGCATAAAACTTACGCGGCGCTGTCAGGTCGCGCGGATTGACACGTTGTGTCATTACATAATGAATTGCCATTTTTTTTGATTTTAAAGATTTTGAAAATTAAAAAACACTTAATATTAAGCAGATAAACTCCCAATTACGGCAAGCGCTTTTACGAATGTATCTTTTCTCATATCCTTTTTTATAATTGATATTCCACCAATGGCTGATTACTATTGATATCCAAAGCCATGATTTTATTTTGTGTTTCGTCCACAGTAAATCCGGTAATAAACTTATCCAATACATATTCGCATACTGGATTTCCTTTCAAATCGAACACTCTGAGTTTATTTCCACCTTCGGTCGTATCGTGTCCGTTCCTTATTTCTTTAAAACTACGCCCCCAAAACAAGGCATAAATATTTTTTGCACCTACATACACATCGCTGTATCCCATAATTCCGTTCGGCACAGCATACCCACCCTTATCAATATATTCCGGCTCTCCGTTTTTGCCATACACTATATTTACAATTGTATCGGCTTTCAAATCGTATAGTTCCAGCACTTCACCCAATTGAGTGGCCATTGCCAAAATACCGTTTTCGGGATTGTAGTCGATAAACGAACGCCAGGCCTGTGCCAATGCTATATTGGCTATTTGTTTTTTATCCTCTCGAATAGGTATTATATATTGTTTACTGACAATATGACCTTTATGGTCGATAATCACAAACCGGTGGTTTCCTGTATAATCGGGCACTACAAAAGTAGAATCATTCACAATATCAAAATCGAGCGTACGAACCAGCTCTTTGGCAAGTTTAATACGCGTTAATGTATCAGACCTGTTTTGCGACCACACAGAAATCTCAGACCTGTTTGCATCCAGCAAATAAAAATTACCATTCGCGTCGATTCGTATATTTTCGGCACTAAGAAAATCTTCAGGACCATTCCCACGGGGCGCAAAGGATTGTTGAACGTGCAGATTTTGACTATTAAACAGATGACAATAAAAATCGGGGCCATGCAGGTCTAATATATACACACCCGACCCGGATGACAAAATCCGAAAAGGATAACGCATGTAAACTGAGTCGAGAGGGAGAATTTTCCCAACTAACGGTTCTACTTTTTGCCAAAGTCCGAACTCGTTAAACATTGGTTCTCTACAACTTGCAGTAAGAAGTACAAGAAGTACAAAAAACATCTGCTTATGACATTTCATAGCTAATATACTAACTTCACTTTTATACCTTCACTTGGACAATCGATACTTCCAACTCCATAACAGGTTTCTGATGATTCAGCATAGGACAAGGTTTCGATATTTGATAAACAGATGGTTGGAATTTGATCGGAATGACCTGTAATATTGATGTTTAAAGCGCCAATAAAAACGATAAAAGTCAATAAAGCATACAATGTTTTTTTCATACTAATAGAGTTAAATATTTACGATACAAATAAAATGATTTTATTTTGAATAAAACAGAAAAAATCAAACTCAATTCTGTCGCAATTCTGTCGCAATTCTGTCGCAATTCTGTTTTTTGTTGTATATTTGCTTAATTTTTTATATAGGCATCATTCGATATTTTTAAATATAATGATTATCCGCAAAATGGCCTGTTAGTATTATTGACTTGAAAAGACAAACATTCATAACCGCGGGTCAACGACCTGCGGAAAATAATGAATCACAATAACTGCCTGCAAGGCAGAACAAACAGAAGGTCTTGCCTTACAGGCAAATATTCAACATTAATTTGAGACCACAGATTACGCTACGCTTATCTACAGTCATGAGAATCAAATCCTTCGGATTAACATAGGCAGCTTTACGGATAATCATATTTAAATATTGTACAGAAATCGTCCTTCGACAGATTATTTTGTAAGAAAACATAAACCACTGTTCCAACTCTTATCTACACGCAATTTATCGTGAGGGGTTAGATGACAGGCCTTAGTTACTGACAAATGAAACGAACATGAAACTAAAACCATTTTACGTACAATTGCTTATCACGCTTGTAATAGCTTTTATAGCTGCAAATCAGGCTTTATGGGTATTCAACATGTACCACTTACATAAAAGAGAATTATTGGAGTTAGCCAATCAGGCAGCACATAAAGCGATTCTTATGGAAATCAGTGAAAGAACTGAAATAATGGGAGGCTACAGAGTGTTTAATACAAATATCTCGGATCCAAATGACACTACAAGATTTATTACAAAAAAAGTAAGAACAGAAGATTCAACTTATGTATTTAAAATCGACAAACAAGACCCATATATAAACCAAAAGATTGTGCAATTCGCAATAAAAGATGAACTACCTGTAAATATAAACGTACTCGACAGCCTGTTTAGAAATTCATTATCAGGCAAATATAAAATAGAGCATACGTATTTTGAGTATGTGGATTTGCAAACAAAAAGCATAATAAACAGCAATAAACCGGGCGACTTCCCGTTAAATTATCTGGCTACTGACACTATTCCGCTCGACATAATAAATAGCATTGGCGTAATAGGATATATAGAAACTCCGGATGTAGCAATTCTGAGAAAAATGATGTATCAACTGTTACTTTCTGTATTACTTATACTTATTGGTATTGGAGGTATGGTATATCTGGGAAGGAGTTTTGTAGTACAATGGAGGACTGAGAAACTTCGTCAGCAATCGGTCAATGCTATGACTCACGAGTTCAAACGTCCCATATCGGGTGCAGTAGCCATGGTGGCCACCATACCATTTTACTTAGAAAAACACATGTTTGATAAGGTGAACGAATATGCCGGAAAAACAATGAACGAGCTGAATAAACTCACAGCCTATACACAAAGGATACAACAAATTAGCAATAACGAGAAAGGTAATTTCAGCATAAACCGAACAACACTTCAACTTACTGATTTTTTCACATCAATTATCGGGAAATATAACAAAGATGAAAGGCTGAAAATTGATTTTACAAATGAAAGCCGGCGAACTGAATTTTCAGCTGATATAATACATTTTTCAAATGTGATTGAAAATTTGATTGAAAATGCAATAAAGTACAGCATTGAAAATCCGGAAATACTCATTCGTATTTCGGATGCGAATAATAAGCTAAGAATTACTGTCAGTGACAATGGCATCGGAATTGCAAACGAAGATTTAAAACGGATTTTTGATAAGTATTATCGTGTAAACCGTAAAGAAACGAAAAACAAGCCGGGCTTCGGACTTGGATTAACTTATGTAAAATCGGTAATTGATGCACATGGAGCTTCAATATCGGTTGAAAGCAGATTGAATGAGGGTAGCACTTTTTGTATAATTATTTGACCTCACAAATAACCATATCATTCACTTAAGTAACAGGAACAAAATAATGTCGCATTTTAAATTTATTTCAATTAAAATATTTAATCCTTTTGAGGCTCTTTTGAACGTATTTTGTACTTTCAATCGGTTGTTTAGCCCGCTAAACGCCCTCTTTCAAGTCCAAAATCCATTTCAAAATAGCTCTCAAAAATTACGACATTATTTCATTCCAATTACTTATTAAAATCATGAAAACAATTTTAATTATTGAGGATGACAAAAATTTGGGAGAGACCCTCAAAGATTATTTCGAATACAAAGGGTATAAGGCCTATTGGTCGGAAAATGCTGAATATGGATTAGAATTATTTAAAAAGCATAGTCCTGACCTGATTGTACTGGATGTGATTCTACCAGACAAAAACGGACTTGAGGTGATTGAAGAAATAAGAAAAACAAATACAATAATACCTGTTATACTTATGACCGGCACTGAATTTGAAGCAAAAAGTCAGATTAAAGCCTATAATCACGGTGCTGCAAATTATTACAAAAAGCCGGTTATCCCCGAAGTTTTATTGGCACAAATTGAAACCCTGCTATCGCCCCCCGGAGAAAAATCATTTGCAATAGGGAAAAACCGTATTGTTTTAGATTCACAAAGGTTACTGTTAAACGACAACGAATATCTGCTCAGAGAAAAGGATGCCCTTGTACTGGACTGCCTGCTATCAAACGAAAGCAGGTTATTAAGCAGGCACGAAATTATAAAAACGGTATGGCCCGACTACCATTATAAAGATGTGGATAATATGCTCGACAGCGCCATATCAAGATTAAAAAAGCTATTGTCAGGTCAGGACGAATTGACTATATCAAGCATATATGGCAAAGGCTACACAATAAATATCAAACGGAGCGATAAAAACTGAATTTCAAACGAACACAGCAGACCTGTAAAAATAGCTTTCTGAGTTAGTTCGTCTGATCGGGGATAGTTTTGAAATCACTACTGACCGACTAAATATCTGAGATTCTTCGCTACGCTCTGAATGACAATGCTTTGTATTGATTATGGTTGGGAGGAGGTAGGTTGGCGGCTTCGCCGCCAACCTACCTCCTCCCAAAAACCTAACTTATTGATTGCCAGCCATTCCGAACGTAGTGAGGAATCTAATAAGCTAAAAAAACTAATTCAAAATATTTTTTATCGGTCAGTAGTGTTTTGAAATATAAAAAAGAGGCTGTATCAAAAGAAAGCAGAACGCAAATTTCCGCAAATAACATATCATTGTTATTCAACAGAATATTGAATAATGAAATTGTTATATTTGTGAAAATTTGCGTAATTTGCGTTCAAAAAAAGCTGTTGACACAGTCTCTTTAAAATTGAAACAGAAATACTACTTTACAGCCTGAATTCCTTTGTGTGTTGGAACTACAGGCAGAATAGAGCCGTCGGGGCCAAATTCTAATTTATCGATACACACTTCGCGGTGAAAGCCTGCCGACCCTCCCATTTCGATACCTTTTGGGTAATTGAAACGGTGATACACAATATAAAACTCATCTTTACCCGGAATCTGAATAGTACTGTGGTGACCGGTGCCATAAATGCCCTGTTTCTCGTCCTTACGAAGTACCACATAGTTCTGAGGCACTTTTACATCGTCAAGGGACGAAGACATAAGTCCGTAACCCACGCTGTAATTCGGACTGCGGGTATCGTCTATCGACCACATCATATAATACTGTCCGTTACGGTAAAGCACATGCGCTCCTTCGCGGAAACTTCCGTGAATATTGAACACTTTCACTGTTTCCTGTTTGATGGACATCATGTCGTCGTTCAGTTCGGCGCCAGCCAGAAAACCATTGCCCCAGTAAAGATAAGTTTTGCCTGAAACAGGATCGGTAAATACGTCAGGATCGATTACCTGACCGCGGTTTACACCTTCGGGGCGATCGGCTATAAGCGGTTTACCAAGATCCACAAAAGGCCCTGTGGGATTGTCGGATACAGCGACACCGATTTTCTGAGCTGCAGTGAAATAATAAAAGTATTTGTACTGTCCGTTGATTTTCTTTTCCACGATACAGGGAGCCCACGCATTACGATTGGCCCATTGCACATTTTCGCCCAGCGAAATAATTTTACCCTCGTCGGTCCAGTTTACTAAATCGGGCGACGAAAACACTTTGAAATAAGTACCCGACCAGCCATCGTACCCATCGGAAGTAGGATAGATATAGTATTTTCCTGTTTTGTTAGAATAAATTATATCCGGGTCAGCAAAATATCCGGCCAATACAGGATTGTGATTCTTCACGGCAGACACAGTCCATTTCTGGGCTTTGGCTCCGGCAGGTTTCACGCTATATTTCACTGAACCTTTAGCAAAATTCTGTGGTTTCGAAGGCGTGATTTTCAGCTCTTTTGTACTCTCGAACTGCGGATTAAACTTTTTAAGATCGGTAGAAGGCAACACTGGCAATTCAATGGTACGGTTCTGCGCATCGGCCACCATATTGATTTTCTTTACTTCGGGTGCTTTTGCATTGAACACAACTTTCGGTGTCGATTTCCATTTTTTCAGCAAACGGTTATATTCGCTTTTGGTAATCGGCAATACGGTACCATGACGTGGATGAAAGTTCATCGAAACACCTTCTTTGATCAGCGAGAAGTTTTCAAGATCGGAGCTACGACAGAATTCATAACGACCATTCATATATACATCGTACATCAAAATCCAGTCATTCGAATTATTGAGTTTGAACAATCCGGAACCTTCCACTGCATGATTTGTTTGCTGATAATACTTATCAATCATTTTCCAGTCACCGGTCAGTTTGTCGGCAATGGCTTTTTTAATACCGTTTCCGTGTCCTTCGGTTTTGAAAAACATATGGTATTTACCATTGTGAAACACAATATCGCCATCGATGCACGATTTGCCTTCGGGGTGGTAGAAAAGCTGCTTCGGAGTGGTTTCGAGCGCCGTAAAATCCTTATTGGCGTAAGCATAATAAATAATATCGGCATGCGGTCCTTTGCGTTTCATTGAGAAATAAACCAAATACTTGCCCACTTCAGGGTCGTAGATGCTTTGAGGAGCCCACACACGATCCACATCAGCAAATTCGGGGAATGCGTCAGGGATATGTACTTTGGCTGAAGTCCAGTTAATCAGGTCGTTTGATTTCAGCAGCACCATGCCACGATTTGAATCCCAACCTTTGTGCGAAGTCATATCGGTAACTACCATGTAAAAGCTTTTGCCATCGGCGCCACGCAGGATATGCGGATCGCGCACACCACCAGTGCGACTAATATCGGACGATTTAATGACAGGTTCACCATTATTCAGGGCAGTAAATTTCAGTCCATCCTCACTCACAGCAAAGCGGATTTGTTCTTCGGGCACACTGTTGCCGGTAAAATAAGTAAACAGATATGCGCTGTTTTTCTCAGCTTTAGCTGCTTTTACAGTCGAAATGCCTGTCAGCAAAAGCGCTGAGAGACAAGCCAGCTTTAAAATCAATTTAAAATTCATGTCGATAATGTTTTTTATAAATAGAAATGAAATGTTTTTAAATACAAAATATGAAATAGAAATTACAAGAAAATGATAAAAATTTTATTTTCAAAACCTTCATCTGCCCCCAACCCTCCGCCACGGCGGACATGCTCTAAAGGGGGCTGTGACATTGTGCAAATAAAGTAATTTCGTTGCACACACCAAGTCCCCTTTATGGGAACCAACGGTCACGACCAAAGGGAGTAAATAGGGGCAAATAAGAGATAAGCTTTACAACTTGTAAGTTCAAGTACATTCAACCTTACAATTTCACTTTCAATGTTTTTCCTGAGTACTTCAGACTTTTGGTTACTGACGCTGTTGGTTTATCGCCGGCACCGTTTGCTGCATCCACAAGCACAATATTAAATGTACGGCTTTTCAGCATTCCCGGAAATTTTCCGTTGCGCTGTCCAACAGTGAGCGTATTGTTTTTATCGTTCCACTCAAAGGCAATGGTTGCGTACATTCCTTTTTCGTAGTTGTAATTATCGTTTTCGTCTTCGTACAGTACAAATTTCCCATCAGCGCCACGATAGATGCGGATTTCCAGTTTATCCCATTTCTTTTGGGTTGAAAACTGCACATCAGGGCCAAAGGGAAGTATTGCACCTGCTTTTACATACAGTGGGATAATGTCAATGGGCGTCTGTTTGCTTACTGTTTTGCCTCCCTGAATTTTTTCAGCTGTCCAGAAGTCGTACCAATCGGAACCTGCGGGCAAATATACTTCACGCGATTTGATTTCGGAATAGCTTTCAGTTTCTTTATCATTCGCACGGGTCACATACATGGACTTAAGTACAGGAGCCACCATGACCGAAGCGCCAAAGAAATACTGATCGGTGAGGTTTTGCACTTTTTCATCGCTAGGAAAATCCATCACCAACGGGCGCATAAAAGTACCTGCACCAGATGTTACTTCCCACGCAGTGGAATAAATATACGGCAACAAGCGGTAACGCAGTTTGATGTATTTTTCGATCACATCGAATGAGCGTTCCCCACGCTTTCCGAACTGATAAATTTCGCGGGGTGCATCAGTGCCATGCGAACGCATCATGGGCGTGAAAGTGCCAAACTGCAACCATCGCATATACAATTCGTGGTACGATTTAAGTTTCAATGCATTATGACCGTTATATCGCCACAGACAAAAACCACCGATAACTGTATAATTCTGCGCTAAAAGCCCCAAAGAAAAAAGGAGCGAAAGTGCAGAGTAACGTGTCTGAACGGTTTTTTCACTGTATTGTGATTCTCGTTTGATTATTGAATTTTAAAAGCCTGTTTCTGGAGATACAAACGAATATCCTTCACTTTTCCGCGCTGATTTTTATCAATACGGTTCAGCAGTTTTACGCCCGTTAGTTTTGTTTCATTGCCCAGGTCGATCACCACAGTATGTGGAAAGCCGTTTTTTTCGCCAAACTTTGTTTGCCACACCACAGACTCCTGTTTGTCGAACAATTTATCGGCGCCGTTGGCAAACTTAACCGTTTCTTCGCTGTTGGCAAAAAGCACTTTCCACTTCAATGCCGAAATCGCGTTTCCTGTCTCGTCGAGCAATTCTATTTCGGCAAGCGAAGCCGCATTATCGTTAGCTTCCTGCGCACTCAGTACTTCAATACAGAAATATCTGCCGGTAACAGCTTCTTCGAAATTCACAGTCTGCCATTCGTTTTTATTGTGCAACGAAGCCACCACAACAGGATTCGAGCCGTTCAGATTCAACAAACGGGCTTTTTTACCCTCATTTTCATCTTTTACAATTTTATCCAGAATGGGTCGGTTCAATCCTTCAATCACAGTATTGGCAGGTCCGGCAATATCGAAAACCACGATTTCGTTTTCGCCCTTTTTGAGATAGCAACCCGGCACACAAAGTGTTTGTGTAGGTCCTATTTTCCAGAAACGGCCCATATTATGCCCGTTTACCCATACCATTCCTTTTCCCCAACTGCTCATATCAAGATAGGTATAGCCTGTTTCTTTCAACTGGAAGGTAGCTTTATACCACGCAGGGCCTTTCACTTTTTTACGTGAGAATTTATGACTGATCTGGAAATTGTAATCAACAGGGAAGTTGTACACCTGCCAGTTGGTCAGATTGGTTTCGGAAGTACCATTTACAAGCGTTACCTTTTCAGTGATACCTTTTCGGTCGATAATTGCTTCGCCATAATTCACACGTCCCATACCTTCGACAAGAATATCAAGGCGGGCAGCCTTTTTCAAAGCGGGAATTTCTACCGTTTTTTCACCTTTGCGACGATCGAGCGTGGCTATTGGTTTGCCATCGACAAATACAGTAGCCCAATCGTGCACATCAGTAATAATCAGTTGTTGCTTACGTGTGGATGCAGGTAATTGTTTGCGATAAAGGATTGTGCCCCAGCCCTGATCGAAAAACTCCATTGGCTGAATATGTTCGGTTGTTTTAGCAGCAGGCAACTGATCGAAAAGAGAGGCTGTCATTTTGAATGCAATTTCGGGCACGTGAATGATTTTTTCGGGATTCGAAGGAATATCAATCAAAACCTCGCCTTCCTGAAGATAGTTTTTCAGCAAATTACGAATGGCATAAAATTTCCCGGTAGGATTTCCGGCCTCGTCGATGGGTGCATTATAGTCGTACGACGAAGTAGTGGGCGCATATGCAGGCGCATTGGCACCAGCCCACTGTCCGAACGAAGTACCGCCATGCGCCATATAAAGACTGAAAGATATCTTACGATCCATCATATCCTTGAGGCTACCGATAAAACTGTTCACATCGCGTGTTTCGTGGGCACGTCCCCACTGGTCGAACCAACCGGTCCAGTATTCGCCACACATCAGCGGTGACTCAGGATTTAATTCTTTGAACTTACGGAACTGATCGTCGATGTTCGATCCGGCACCAAAGTTGATTGCCTTTTCCACTCCTTCGACATTGTATCTGAAGAAATTCGAAGACCAGTCGCAACGCACCAGCGACACTTTATCGTAACCCGCTTCACGGATATAATCGCGGATTTGCTCCATATATTTCCCATCGTTGCCCCAGGTGCCATATTCGTTTTCAACCTGAACCATAATCACCGGACCGCCATTCTGAATCTGGTAAGGAGCCAGTATTTTAGCGGTTTCGTTCAGATATATGCGCGTCCGCTCCATAAAAAACGGATCAGATTTGCGGCGCACCTGCAGGTCTTTCTTTTTCAGCAACCACCAGGGCAATCCGCCCATGTCCCATTCGGCACACACATAAGGACCTGGGCGAACGATACAATACATATCGTTTTTCTGAATCAGGCGAATAAACTCAGCCACGTCGTTCTGACCGCTGAAATCAAACACACCCTGCTCCTGTTCATGAATATTCCAGAAAAGGTAAATACAAACCGTATTCATACCCATAGCTTTGAGCATTTGAATGCGGTGTTCCCAATACTGACGTGGAATGCGGGTATAATGCAATTCGCCGGCCCTCACCACAAAAGGTTTTCCATTAAGCAAATATGTATTTTTTCCTGCTTCAAAATTCTGAGTTTGCGCCGTAGCAGGGCTTACACAGAATAGAGCAGTAATAATTACAAGAAATAATGATTTGCAGAAATTTCTCATGTCAAAAAAAAAAATTAAACTGATTATTTGTTTGTAAATCTGGCCATTTCACAGGCAGCCAGCAGAAAAGCACCGACACCAAAATTGGCTGTAGAGTTAGCATCCACAATTTGTCCCGGGATAGCCTTTTCGCCGATTGGCTGCACATATCCCACACGACCATCGTCCTGCAGAGCCACAGTAGTAAGATATTTCCAGCCTTTCATAGCCGTTTTTTTATACTTACAACCTTTCAGATAGCCATTGTTGAGTCCCCACAGATAACCGTAGGTAAAAAAGGCAGTGCCACTGGTTTCGGGACCGGGAGCATGCGCCGGGTCGAGCAAACTACGCGTCCAGTAACCTTCTTTCTGCTGTTCGGCCATAAGCGCTTTTGCCATGCGTTTATACTGATTTACAAACACATTGCGATGTTTATAGTCTTTTGGTAAGTCGGGAATAATCTTGGCCAGTCCGGCAAAGAGCCAACCGTTTCCGCGTGACCAGAAATCTTTTTTACCATTCGCACTTTTGTGTTTGGGGTAAATATACTTAGCATCGCGGTAATAAAGTCCTGTTTCAGAGTCGAGCATCAAATCTTCGGCAAATTTGTAGTACTCGTAAAGTTTTTCGAGATAAATTTCCTTTCCTGTGATTTTGTAAAGTTTTGTCATTACAGGCATTACCATATAAAGACCATCCACCCACCACCAATAATCGTTTTTAGCCGTGCTCATCTGATATTCCATAACTTCAATGGCACGGGCAATTTTCATGCTATCGGGCGCCAAATGATAAAGATCGATGTAAGTCTGGAAGCAAATTTGCCAGTCGCCAAACAACACAAAATCGTGCGATTCGCCATAGTGATATTTCCATTTTGAACGATCGGTGCTTTGAGCGCCCATCCATTTGTTTTGAACTGCCCATTTCTCAGAATAAGCTCTGAAATCCTCGTTACGGGTCAGGT
Organism: Bacteroidia bacterium; assembly: GCA_009929375.1. Classification (GTDB taxonomy): domain Bacteria; phylum Bacteroidota; class Bacteroidia; order Bacteroidales; family Paludibacteraceae; genus Paludibacter. Next base: position 782 of record SAAO01000057.1, on the reverse strand, counting down.
GATACGCTTCCATATTTCCGGTATGGTAAGCTGCATTGTCCCAAAAAGCACGTCCGGGATTTGGGTGCGATTCCTGCCAATGATAATTCACTTTATTGATGATCTCAATAACTTCCGACTTGCGTGGTGCAGCGCTAACACTCACAATGCTGCATAACAGCCCCAAAAACATGCATCTGGAAAACTTCATTTTAATTTTTAGATATTTATATTGAATTGATTGATAACTAAACAGCCTTTTATTTAACCTTACAAAAATAGCACTTACAGACAAACCAGAAGTACACTTTTCGTTCAATAAAGTAGAAAATCTGAGAATATAAGCAATCGCAAATTATTGCAGTCATAAATTAGGAGCCGGACGCTGTAATTAGTTGAACCATGTCAATTTTTCCACAGTTTAAATATGGCTATGGTACATGCAAACAAATTGCTAAACCCTATTACCCCTTGATATCATGATACAGTGTTCTCGTAATAACTATTGCTTACAGCTTCTGACTTTTCTCAACTTTAGCTGCGCTGACCGTTGGTTCGCAAGTTCTGATAAGGGGGCTTCCGCCCCAAACCCCGACTTCCTTTTTGTCTTGATACAAAAAGTAAGCAAAAACTTAATAAATTGAAAGCACTACGCTCAGCAATATCAAAATAAATTTTGTATTGCTTTCACTTAAACGTGCTTTTCAAGACTTCGCCTGCTTCGCTCGAAAAATCTACGTTCGGAAGGCTCAAATCGTCCAAACTTGTTGAAGTTCGACCAATAGACTGCAATTTTAAGAGCG
>SAAO01000079.1 GCA_009929375.1 Bacteroidia bacterium | reverse complement strand
GTGTAACTCGTTGATATTCTCATCTTGTCTCAGTGTAAAAGGATAAATCTTACACTGAGTAAATATTGAGTAAATATGAGAGCCACTGAGATAAAAGCTTAGTGTAACTCGTTGATATTCTCATCTTGTCTCAGTGTAAAAGGATAAATCTTACACTGAGTAAATATTGAGTGAATATGAGAGCCACTGAGATAAAAAACTCAGTTAAATAAAAAACAACAATCTTAAATACTAAAGCTATGATTGATAATCAATACAAATTCTCAGACATTACTGAACGAATTATTGGCTGTGCCATTGAAGTGCACAAACATCTTGGTCCCGGATTATTGGAATCTGCTTATGAAGAATGTCTGGCGTATGAATTAGTCTGCAATGGGTTAAAAGTTGAAAGGCAAAAACCATTACCAATAACTTATAAAGACATTCATTTGGATTATGGTTATCGAATTGATTTGTTAGTTGAAAATACTGTGATTATTGAATTGAAATCAGTTGAGGCTCTCAACGTTGTTCACGAAGCACAGATTCTCACTTATCTGAAATTTGCTCAAAAAGAAGTTGGCTTGCTTATCAACTTTAATGTTACTTTATTGAAAAACGGATTGAAAAAATATGTGAGATAAACTCAGTGTAACTCATCTGAACTCAATATTTTCTCAGTGAAAAAAATATCTTAAAAAATGAATCCAAACGAATTGAAATTAGTGGTTCAGGAGAAATACGGACAGATAGCAAAACAAAGTATTCTTCAGGAGTCTGTATCATGTTGCGGATCTTCGGGCTGTTGCGGTGAACTTGAATTCAGCATGATTGGCGACGAATATACAGAAGTAAAAGGTCATAATGTTGAGGCCGATTTGGGATTGGGATGTGGAATTCCCACTCAATTTGCTGATATTAAAGAAGGTGATTCTGTGCTCGACCTGGGCAGTGGTGCAGGCAACGACTGTTTTGTAGCGCGTGCAATCGTAGGTGAAAGGGGCAAAGTAACCGGAATTGATTTTACTGAGGCTATGATTGAAAAAGCCTGTGCCAACAATGCAAAACTCGGATATACTAATGTGGAATTTGTGCAGGGCGATATTGAGGAAATGCCTTTGCCTGACAATCAGTTTGATGTGGTGATTTCGAATTGTGTACTGAATCTTGTACCCGATAAACAGAAGGCTTTCTCGGAAATTTTTCGTGTGATTAAACCCGGTGGTCGTTTTTGTGTGTCGGATGTGGTTTTGCTGGGCGATTTGCCGCAAAACTTGCAAAAAGATGCTGAAATGTATGCCGGCTGTGTTTCGGGAGCTTCCAGAATTGACGATTATCTGGAGATTGTTCACCAGGCAGGTTTTCAGCAGCCTATAATTCATAAAAAGAAAGAAATTGTGATTCCTCAGGACGTTTTGAGCAAATATCTGAATGCAGATGAGCTCGAAGCCTATAAGTTGCAACAAACAGGAATTTACAGTATTACTGTTTCCGCGCACAAAAACTCCTGATATTAATTATTTAAAATTACATGCTAATGAATATGACTCAAAAAACAAAAGTATCCGGCGAAATGTCTTTTTTCGATCGTTATCTTTCGGTTTGGGTAGCGTTGTGTATTGTGGCAGGCATTGCTATAGGAAAATTGCTGCCCGTTGTGCCCGAAACGCTTAGCCGATACGAGTATGCCAATGTATCCATTCCCATTGCTGTGCTTATATGGGTTATGATTTTTCCCATGATGCTGAAAATCGATTTTGCAAGTGTGGTGAATGCGGTAAAAATGCCTAAAGGTCTCACAGTAACGCTTGTGGTTAACTGGCTTATCAAACCCTTTACAATGTTTGCGATTGCATGGATATTCTTTTATTTCATTTTCAAAGCGTTTATTCCTGCTGAACTGGCCAAAGAATATCTGGCAGGCGCAGTGCTTCTGGGAGCTGCGCCCTGTACGGCCATGGTGTTTGTGTGGAGTCATCTTACCAAAGGAAATCCCGCATACACACTGGTGCAGGTGGCTATCAACGATTTAATTATTCTGGTGGCTTTTATTCCTATTGTCACGCTGCTACTGGGAATCAGTGGTATTAGTATTCCGTGGAATACGCTTATTCTTTCAGTCGTTTTGTTTGTGGTTATTCCGTTGGTTTTGTCAATAATTACGCGTAAAGCAGTGATAAAAAGTAAAGGGCTGCATTATTTTGAAAATGTATTTCTGAAAAAGTTCAGCGCAACCACTATCAGCGGCCTTTTGCTTACACTGATTATCATTTTCTCGTTTCAGGGCGATCGTATTTTGGAAAGTCCGTTTAATATTCTGCTGATTGCTGTGCCGCTGATTATTCAAACCGTTTTCATATTCTTTGTGGCTTATGCATGGGCCAAAAAATGGAAACTGACACACGATATTGCGGCTCCTGCAGCACTTATTGGTGCAAGTAATTTCTTCGAATTGTCGGTGGCCGTTGCCATCGTGCTTTTCGGAATGAATTCGGGTGCTACGCTTGCCACAGTTGTTGGAGTATTGGTTGAAGTGCCTGTGATGCTGGCTTTGGTGAAATATGCAAACCGCACCCGGAATAGTTTTCCTGCAAAGTAATTGTTCATTTTTTATAATTGATAACTCCGGTTGAATGCTTGTATATGCATTTGGCCGGAGTTTTTTATTTGTTGAATATTTTGCGAAAATTACTACAAATATGTAGTCGAGCCTTAAAAAGCCCATTTTCGTATTATATTATTGTTGATTTGGTAAAACATAGCTTTTATCAAGTCAACAATTTGTATTTTAAATTCGAGC
>SAAO01000078.1 GCA_009929375.1 Bacteroidia bacterium | reverse complement strand
GAATATCTGCCGACAACGATTCTCTTAACGCAATAAAATCATCTAATCCCTTTCGTTTGTCCCATGTACTGGCCACACCAAGCACAAAAGGCTTTTGCGCTATGCCATATTTATTGTAAATACCATCGTCGCTTACAGGACTAAATACTTCCAGATCCAATCCGTTATGTATTACTTTTACAGGATAATGCTTCAGAAACGAATGTTTTACATGTGCTGCCAACCATGCCGATGGGGTTACAATAGTCAGCTTTGCCAATCCATTGAAAATATCTTTTTTTAGTCCATAATTTGTTTTCGACCTATCGAAAAACCAGCTTTCGGGATAACCTTTGCGATTGGGGCAATTGTGACATTCGGTTTCCCATTTACGGCAATCGTAACGATCGAAAAAACTACAATGCCCCGTAAATGGCCAGCAATCGTGAAATGTCCAAACCACAGGTATCTGCACCCGCTTTAAATAATCAAACAACAGTTCAATATTGATATAATAACCATGCAGATTATGTATATTCACTATATCGGGTTTCCAGACTTCCAACTCTTTAATCAATGCCATGGTTGCACGTCTGCTACCAAATCCATGTGCATCACACATCCGCGATTTCAAACCATGCAAGCGCATATCCCACTTATTACCAATCTTTATCAATGGTAATTTGCTGTTTACAGCCTTACGGCCATATGCAAAACGCACTTCATAGCCCGACTGCTGTGCCAGTAAACCTATTTCTTCGGCAATTCGGCCGGTGCTGCCGGTATTGGCGGAGGCGTTGAGGAGGATGAGTTTCATCGATTACGTGTATTGCATATATATCATCTAATACAACATGACATAGTAACAGGTATAAGAATATCCTGTAAAATTAATTGGATGAGTAGGAAAATTACAAAAAGGATAACGAACTCAAATACTTATTGACTTCTGTTATGGAGGAGAACCGAATCACTCTCTCTGAATTGCGATTTTTCAAGATTGGTTTCACTCTATGCTGTGTCGATTTTACAGCATCAATCAGGGACTGTATTTCAGATGAAACATTTAGCAATTCAGATTTAATTTCCGTATTTTTGATAAAGACATTGTAAAATTCATCAATAAAACTACGGGTGGCAAAACTGACATTTTTGAAATCAATGATTACGAAATCGGTATTCTGTCTTAAAATCATGTCACGAAACTCCCGTACCGCGATTCTGGACTTCAGATCGCGACCTGTAAAAGTGGTAATATCAATGACTTTATTTTTCATGATGCAAATATAATGTATTTTTTTTATTCAACATATTGAATGTAATTGAAACTTTCGTTTATATATGGAATTCGTAGAGCAATAATTGTTCCTTTCCAATTCACTTCTCCCGGTAATGATACAAACTTATCTATTATTTGCGTTTTCAAATGCAAAGCATTACCCGATAGCATTACATAATTCCCTGACAAACCATCCACCAGCATTTTTTTGGAAGTGGCAATGCCATATCCTCTGTTTTCGGCATCCGGCAAATTCTTTGTTGATATTCCACTATTAGCAGCCTCAATAGCCAATAAGTGATTAAATATATCAACTCTCCCTGCTTTTTGGTAACTTCCTAGCAACGTAATACCACTATCTGCAATACAAATATCCAGATACTTTTTAGTGGGATACGACTGACTAAAAATATAACCTCTTTCCGATTCGGAATGTTCAATAATATTATCTACACTCTCCTCTACAATATATTTTAATCCGGCAGTGATATTGGGTTGCAATCCAAGTTGCTTCACCAGCATACTTTCTACTGCTGTCAGTATTGCATTTCTCTCATTATTGCAGTATATATTGGCTGGAAAATTTATAATGGGTAAAAATGTTTTATAAGCAAACTTATTTAAAGAAGCCAGAAAATCACTATGCTCAGTCATATCGGGCTTTAAACCGCCCTGACTAAAATGGATAGTATCCATATAGCTGCTGTAGTTTTCGAAACGGATAACTTTATCACAACCCGTCACAAACACCAGAAGCGGTAATATAAACAACGGTGTAACAAAAGTATTACGCTGAAAACAAATCACATCTTTACTGTCTTCACTTTTACTTATCTGTTCTATAATTTTCAGCACCTCTTGCAAGCCATACAACAAATTACTATCCTGAATATTTATTGATGCGTTAATTTTCATGTGTTGAATTTAATCATTTAACGACACTTCGAAACCCGACTGCTGCGCCAGCAAACCTATTTCTTCGGCTATACGGCCGGTGCTGCCGGTATTGGCGGTGGCGTTGAGGAGGAGGAGTTTCATTGTTTTGCTTTTTGTGTAACAACTTGTATCGAATGTGGCAAGCGTTCACATTTTTTTATTTCAGTTTTTTTAGTGTATTACTTTCGAGTAACGATTTCATTTGTGTGATGGCCACTTTGTTTATCTGCAACAACCTTTCTGACTGTGCAAATCCCTGCCGAATAAGCAAAGCGTTGATACTCTCCATATTACTCAACACCACCAATTGTTCCAAAGTAGCCCAATCTCTTATATTACCTGCTTTATCCACATTATTTTCGCGCCACTCTTTAGCTGTAACACCAAAAAGAGCCACATTCAGCAAGTCGGCTTCGTTGGCATAGACAAAAGCTGCTTGTTGCGGGGTTATTTTACCCGGTATCAGTTTGTCTTTAATAGCGTCTGTGTGTATATTATAATTTACTTTGGCAAGTGTACGTTGAAGGTTCCAGTTTAATTTCAGACGGTCGTTTTCATCATTTTTCAAACGTTGAAAGTCATTTACAAGGTAAATTTGGAATTCAGGGCTTAGCCATAATGCAAAATGAAA
>SAAO01000003.1 GCA_009929375.1 Bacteroidia bacterium | reverse complement strand
GGCTATCATAAGCCTGTCGAATAAATTTTCTCCAAAATATCTTCTATTGAATTTGTAACAGAATTCATTCAGGTAGTTTTGAAGATATTCAGGTTTAATGTCGTGATAAATGTCCAGTAACATTCTTTTTGCGTTACTGATTGCTATATGAACCCAAGGCAATACTTTTCCCGTTTCATCTTTAGGTATTACTTGTCGACGGTGCTCTTTGACAATATCTTTTAATTTGACGTAGGAAGTTGAATCGTCAGAATCAATGGTCGACTATTTGGTTATATTGTTTTCAGCCAACGAGGTGATTTTTTTTATTTCAAGTCATTTATGACAATCATTTTGATATGTCCCACTTTTCTGGGTTTACCACTTTTGGTTGTCTGCCTTCAACAGGTTGACTTTCGGCCATTACAAGAACTTTGCTCTTTTTCTGGCTTCCACGACCTCTTTTCAATGGTTTTTTCTTTTCATCATCAGGGGTTTCTGTTGAAAAAACCCTTCATCTAATTCAATAACACCTGATAATGAATATATTTCATCTCTTCTACCCATAACCTCACGAAGTTTATGGAGTAAAGTCCAAATTGGTTCATAGCGATTATGACCTAATTGACGTTGGAATTCAGCTGCTGAAAAGCTTTTCTTTGTGCTTATCAACAAATGAATAGCTATAAACCAATAACGAAATGGTAGTTGTGAACCATGCATTACTGTATTGGCACGTAAACTTTGACGTTTACCGCATTTCTTGCATTCATAACTCTCTTTGTCATGTTTCCAATAATGACTTGTACCACCGCAATGTGGACAAACAACACCTTGCTGGTCTCGATACTCTTTAAATTTGACTCTACAACTTGCTTCGTCTGGGTATTGCGCAACAAAATTTAATAAATTCATGCCGTTTCTGATTAGTTACTTCAAAGATACCCATTTTAGGCGAAATATCGGATAATCATAATATTTAAATACAAACAACTTAAAAAGAAAATCAACCGATTAGTAATTTTTGTCGGTTGATAGTGATAAAAAAACAATCACCTAAAGTTTAAATCCTACATTCACAAAGGCTGAAAGTCCTACGCCATAACCGATAGCAGCTCCCGGAGTGTAAAAGGGGGATTCGAAGCCAAGCGAAAACATTAAAGGAACATTTGACGACTCGTGGCGGTATGCAATATGTGCGTAACTAAAGTAACCAATTCCATTTCCGGTACGATGTGTATAATTTGTATGAATAGCACAAAGCCCTATTCCGGGTTCGAAAAAATTGTTTGAGGAGCCCACTTGATAATACAAATGAGCAGGTATGCTAAAGCTGTGATATTGTAAATTATTCACAGGCATGTAAACTTTTACCGGTGTAAAATAGAAATGTTGCTGATCTGAATGAAATTCAGTACCATATCCAACTCCAATTTTATATCCGAATTTATTATTTTCATTAAAACGACTATCAAACGAAATGGCTCCTACACCATTAACCCCGAATAGATCGAAAATTAGATATTTCCGATTTTGTGAAAATAATATTCCTGTGTTAAAAATAATAAGCAAAGATAGAATTCTGATTTTCATTTTTGTTGTGCATTAAGTAATTGGAATGAAATAATGTCGTAATTTTTGAGAGCTATTTTGAAATGGATTTTGGACTTGAAAGAGGGCGTTTAGCGAGCTAAACAACCGATTGAAAGTACAAAATACGTTCAAAAGAGCCTCAAAAGGATTAGATATCTTAATTGAAATAAATTTAAAATGCGACATTATTTTGTTCCTGTTACTTAAAACCTCCAGCCTACACTGAATCCTGCATGAGCATTCTGATAATTGATATTCGGATATTCGAGCAGACTAACCTGTAAAGAGAACTGTAGTCCGAAATTTGTAACATATTGAATGCCCACAGGCACTTCCCAGAAGCTTGTCAGGTGGTGCTTTCCGTATTGCAGCCCGATAAATGGCGCAAAATTAGTTGGCTTACCTTTGCGCGCATGATAAAGTTTAGCTCCGAACGAATAATAATTATCGGAACCCACATTGGCTGTAAGACTCACCGCCGGACTCAGAAAATAGTCGACTCCGAATGTAAACATACCGCCATCGTTGGCAAAAAGCGTAATGCCGGTAGTAATACCTGTTCGTTTTTGCATGCGGATATTCTCATATCCAAGGTGATCCACCATTCCGCTGGCGTATTCAATACGGCGAAGATTCGAGAGCTTTGTTTCGAAAAGTGTTTGTTGCAGGTCGTTGGCGAGATGATATTTGATGGTTTTATCGTTCTTTTCCACAATGTATACTTCAAGTACCTGCTGGTCGGTAGTGATAATTCGATCCTGTGAACTGGCTGAAATTAAACTGGCTAAAATTGCTGCAATGATAAAGATGATTTTTTTCATACGTTTAAAGTTTAATTGTTTTAGGTTTTTTGAAATCTGTCGCAAACAAGTCGCTGTTAACTAGCTTCCTGTTTTTGGGTGAGTTTCATTTAGCCTGTGTTTTTTTAGTGTGTTTTGCTTTTTGAATTTTATGATTTATGTTGCAAATGTAAAAATTTATTTCGTTTGTGAAATCTATTTGCTTTTTTGATTTGTGGTGCTGACATGTAATTCTTTTATAGTCAGCAATTTACAATAAGTTAAATAATTATAAAACAATTACAATTGCTTTGCTGAGGAGAGATATGAGTTGTGTAGGCAGAAGGTTTTTATTTTCACAAAACAAATGAATATTTGGAAAAGGTGACAAATTTTATGATATTCTATTGCGGAAAGTAGAAATATGTATACATTTGCATAATCTTTTACAGGATTCAATTTATTGTCATAAATTTTCCAACACACATATTCTCCAAACAAACACCGCGGTAGCCGAAAAGCATAAGAGTAGGCAGATAACACATTTTAATTTTTTACACATGAAAAAGTTTTCTTTATTTTTAATGTTAGGAGCAGCTTTTCTGACATTTAATGCTTGTAAGTCTGAACTTGATTTAGACAAAGAACTGAAATTCTCAAAATTATCTGTTGAAGAACAAAAGCAGAAAATTGAAGAGAGCGGAACTGAATTCATCGACGCTATGGAAGGCATGCAGGAAACTCAGGCCATGACCACAATGATGAATATGCTTACAATGACTGGTGGCGAAGTTTTCAGCGCACCAATGCAAAAGCTATCTGTCGATATTAAAAATGCCCGCAAGGATGCGTTTACTAATTTCGACAAACAAATGCGTGTCAGCTATGTTGACAGTGAAGTGTGGGGCGAGTATGAGTACAATTTTGAAACAGAAGAAATGGAGAAGACCAAAGATCTGACAAACAAAATTGTGGCACGTTTTCCAGCTACAGCTGCTTCTACTAAGAACAATGCGGTAATTACTATTACTTACGAAGAATCCTCGGTTGTTGTGCCCGATTCGGATGGTGAAAAATATCCATCGAAAATTACCTACAAAATGACTGTCGATTCAAAAGAAGTAATGAGTGCTGAATTTAGCGGAACTTATTACAGTGATGGAAGTCCTAAAAAAGTGACTCAGTCGCTAAAAATGGATGATTATAAATGGACAGCTGAAATTGCTAACGACCAGAAAACAGCTTCAGAATCGTATGAATTTAAGAAGGGTTCTAAAACAATGATTAAGTCGGTGGCCGAAGTGAGTGGCACGTTGAAAGCCGATGAACTTCAGGATGCGATAGACAATGAAAGTCCACAAGACGCTATTGAGAAATTTGCTGTATATTTTCAGGTAATGAATGTGGCAGTAAAAGGCGGAACTTCCGATTTCAAAAAGATGGCCGATGAAGGTCAGGCTCTTGACTCTGAAAAACTGTCGGATAAGGAATATGCTGAAAAGACAGCAGAAATTCTTAATAAATATATGGTTTGCACTGCTTTCTTTGTGGACGATAACAGAAAATTTGCTGATGTGGAATTATATGTGGTCGAAGAAGTGGATCAGTATACTTATTACGATTGGTATCAGGAAAAGTATGTAACCGAAACGCATTACTACTACAATTTAGCTCCTCGTTTTGTGTTGAGCGATGGTTCGAAAGTGGATGCCCAGGAGTATGTACAGGAAGGGTTTGATGATCTTATCAAGCGACTTCAGGATATGACAGGATCGTATGATAATCAATAATCAGACACAATATTAAAAGGGAGCTTAGCTCCCTTTTTTTATGGCACTACGTATCGTAATGTTCGCATTGCACAGCCATACCAGATTCCAAAACCGGGTTCGCTGATATTTGAATTCAGGGGTTTTACTTCGTTGATAAACACATTGCCGGCCACGACCGAGAACATGGTCATATCTTTGAAAAATATAGTCGATATACTGTCGATGGCACGAATCCGGATATCTACAGTATCTCCTGCTATAAAATATTTACCTTCGCGATACGATGAATCAGTTTTAGCCACCTGCGGACTGATATTGAAAGTTTGTAATCCTCTAAGGTTAAGCCCGCTATTAAAAAGTACCGGTGTTTCAATAAACCTCTTGTCTTTCATTTTTTTTGTAAATATTCTGAATGAGTTTTTGGGACTGTGATCCACATTGATATTTACCGAGAGCGTTCTCAGGGTATCCACGCCAGTGTTTATACTGTTTATCTGTTCGACCTCAAATCCTGTCGGAATACTTGTCTGTGAATATAATGTGTAACCTCCGTATTCCACTTTTAGTGTGTAGGTTTTGCCTTCTTCGCCCACAATTTCGGTTCCTTTATACACATATGGTGGAAAATAATCCTTGTCCCATTTCGAGGTGAGAATCTCGGTTTTTTCGCCATCGCTTACTGTTACTTTTGCATAGCGAATGACGTGGTCGAGAATGGTTGTTGAATCCACAGTTTTCGACAGCGGCACATTTAGCGAAAGGTAAACCACAGGGACTCTTCCGGTTTCAATTCGTCCCTCCACAATTATTTTTTGGGTATAACCAGTCACTTTGTAGTCCAGATCAGGATTACAGGCCGAAAGTATTATAAGTAATACAATGATTAGTGCGTTGTGCTTTCTCATATTCCCAAAGTAATTAAAGTCTGAATGTCCACGACAACGAGGGAAGTACAGGAGTCAGATACGACATTTTTATTTTAAAATCATATTTCCCGTTTTCGCTTTGTGTGCTGTAATACACCTGAAACGGATTTGCCCTGTTGTAAACATTATAAACCGAAAAGTTAAGTTCGGATTGTAGTTTCTTCCATGCTGGCAGTTTATAGTTCAGCGAAATATCCAGTCTGTGATAATCAGGCATTTTAAACGAGTTGTATTTGCTGAATTCAAGTACCACATTGCTATCGATAATAAACCAGCTTCGTGGCAGGTTAAGACGGCTGCCGGTGGCATACACAAAAGCAGCGCTTATACTCAGTTTTTCGTTTATATTGTAAAATCCAATCAACGATAAATCGTGACGGCGATCATTGGTTGCCTGAAATGGTTGTCCGTTATTAATGTCGTCGAACTGCCTGAAATTCCAGCCCAAAGTGTAATTCAACCAGCCATGAAACCGTCCTGCATTTTTGCGAAGCATAAATTCAGCCCCGTAAGCATAGCCACGGCCGGTATAAAGCAGGTTTTCAATATTGTTGGCTACAAACAAATCATTCAGATTTCCGCCAAATTCCAGGAGGTTTAAAAAGTTTTTATAATATGTTTCAGCGCTGAATTCCCAACTGCTTTCAGACAGAGTTTTAAAATATCCTCCTGAGAAATGCCACAATGACGAAGGTTTGATTTTATCGGAAGCTGAAACAAAAATTTCGAGTGGCAGTCCCAGATTAATGAGCTGTACTCTGTTGTTATACTGATAATATTTCCCGGCCGATAATTTAAATGACGATGATTCGTCGAGAAGCCATCTTCCGAAAATGCGCGGTTCTAAACCATAAAATAACTTTCCGCTGTTTCTGTTGCTAAAGTTGAATACGCTTTGTTCGCGGCTATCGGGGTGACTGATGTGCATTGCAGCTCTCAGACCAAGGTTTATAAGAAGTGGACCGTATTCCCATTCGTCCCGAAAATACAGGGCAGCATCTGTTGATTGGCTGTAAGCAACTACACTTGAAGTTGTGTCGGAAATCTGTTTTTGTACAGCTACAGGAAGCATTTTCCCGGCCGATAATTCAACTCCGGTTTTAATTTTATGCTGACCTGTCAGATATGTGAAGTCGGATTTATACTGTAAAACCGACTTGTCGGAATGAATAAAATAATCTGTGTTGAGCCAGTTTAGGTTTGATTGCAGCTTAAAATCAGACAGATTCAGATAATGAACCATGCTGAAATTCTCCGAAAAAGTGTGATTGAGTTGCAAGCCACCTACTGTATTTCCCCATCGGCTTGTATTGTCATCCAGCGAGAAACGTTCTTTTTCCGATACTTTAACAATGTCCATTCCGCTGTAAAAATGTCCCGAAAGTCTTGTGGCTGAACTTATCCTCAGTTGGAATCCCATATTGCTGTCCCAAAATTCAAAATTGTTTTGTGCCAGCTTCGGATCGATGCCCGACTTTAAAAGCAATGGAATGACAATGGTGCCCAGATAACTCCGGCGATGAGCGGCATATATCGAAAATTTATCTGTGATTGGTAATTTGAACGATAGTCTGGATGCAATCATCCCCAGATTTCCCGCCAGTTCAGTGATTGTGGGTGTGGCTGCAAAATTTTTAATATCGATGACCGACGAAAGCCTTCCGCCATATTCAGCCGGAATGCCCGATTTGATATAAGTCATTTGATCAATCAGATCCGGATTAAATACCGAAAAAAGTCCCAGCAAATGTGTGGGATTTTCAACCGGAGCCCCGTTCAGCAAAATCTGATTCTGATCATTTTCACCTCCTCGTACATTCATGTTGGCACTTGCTTCACCAGCCTGCGAAATTCCACCCATGTACTGAAGCGCCTTAAACGGGTCGGCATCACCCATAATATTCGGTAGTTTTTTAAGCTCCTTTACATCAATGTAAATGCCTGTCGATCCTGTTTTTATGTTTGAAAATACTTTTCGTGCGCTGACTTCTATTTCGGAAATCTGCTGAGTTCTCAGCACAATAGAATTGCTGTCAGTGGTGTCCTTCAATATGCGGTATTGCTCCTGAGCAAAAGCCGGATACATTATAAACAGAAAAATACTGGTAAGGAAATACCTCATACAAAGGGTTGTGTTTTTTGCAAAAATACAAAAAACATTGTATTGCTCTGATATTTAAGTGTATCAAATCTTTACATTCACTCCCGCATTTACATAAGTTCCGGGCATGGGGTATCCATAATTGATTTCGTATTTCTGATTAAGCAGATTGCTGCCCATTACAAAAATATTCAACTGTGGTAATACCTGAGCTGCTACACGGGCATTCAGCAACAGATAACTTTCGGTTACCGGTGCGGGATTTATACGGGTGTAAAGTCCATCAATGTATTGTCCGGAGATATTGAAATTCAGTATTTTGTATGTATAATTGACGCTCAGATTAGCCTGATGGCGCGGAGCTGCAAGCACAGGTTTTTCGATATCGGTAAAACTGTAGTTCCCCTGTAAGCGGAAATTCTTAGTGATTTCATATTTTACCGAAAGCTCAATGCCTTTGTTGCTGAATGTGCCTGCATTTTGTCGCATTGTAACTACCGGAGGCACTATCTGAATCAGGTTTTCGCCTTCTACCCAAAATGCTGTGAGTTCGAATTGTAGTTTATTGTTGAACAGACTTTGCAGCCAGCTGATTTCGTAATTCATCATACGCTCGGGCTTCAGACTGTCGTTGGGGGCATAAAGATACATTTCCATCACTGTCGGGCTGCGGAAACCTTTCGAAGCTGATGCTTTAAACGATGTATGTGCATTTTGTATGTACGAAATTCCCAGCATTGGAATCAGTTCCGATCCGTACACCGAATTGTTTTCAAGGCGCAACCCGGCATTGATATTCAGTTTTTGCAAAAGCTGCTGCGAAGTGTAGGCGTAGAGTGCTATTTCATTCACTGTTTTGAGCCGATTGGCAGCTGCACCGCGATTGGCTTTTCCTCCGTATTGTTTCAGATCGGTGCCGGCAGTCAGCGAATTTCCATTCCAGAGTTTAAAGGTTTCGTACAGCATAATGCCACTGTTGCGGTCGGTGCTTTGGAATCCATCCGAAAGAATATGTTCGCCAAAGTTGTGATAAATTTTGAGTGAGCCATTTACCTTTTCGAACTTATTGTCGAGCGAGAGTGCAGCTTTTCCACGCATAATATCAATGCCGAAAGCAGCCGGAGCATGTAGTGGCCCGTTGTCGTTGGCATCGTATTTGGCAATACTGGCATCGGCCTGAAGGCTGAGGTTTTTGTTGATTTCGTAACCGGTTTTCAGATATCCGTTCGAAATTTTAAAGTCGGTATTTTCACGAAAACCATCAGTGCGGTCGTGGTTGGCTGAGGCAAACATGTTCCATTTGTGTTTTTTGTAACCAATGGTTCCGTGATATTTTTGAGTGTTGTACGAACCGTACGAAGCACCAAGATTCAGTTTCACACCATCTTCTTTTTGCTTTTTGGTAATCATATTAATCACGCCGCTCATGGCATTCGAACCATAAAGAATGGATGCAGGGCCACGAATAACTTCCACTTTTTCCACATCCGAAGCCACATACGCATCGGGCAGTGGATGACCGAAAATGCCCTGATACTGCGGATGACCATCGATAAGCACAAGTACACTTGAGTTGGGTTGCGAGCTTATCCCGCGCATGGTAATAGCGCCCGAACCACCTGTGCCCACGCCAAAACCAAGCAGACTTCTTTCGGTGACAAAAAAGCCCGGAACAAAGCCACTGAGAGTTGTGAGAACATTAATCTGACCGCTGTTTTCAATATCGCTCCGGCTGATTTGAGAAACCGAAAGCGGAACAAGTTTTCGCGAGATTTCGGTTTTACTGCCTGTTACCACTACTTCCGAAAGGCGTATGCTGTCGGAAATGTTGTTTTGAGCTGTGATAATGTTTATTGAAAAAACAATAACGAGAAAGAAAATGGATATTTTGATGATTTTCATTTGCGTATGATTAATTTTTTGTGGCACAAAAATAATAAAACTGACGATAGTTCCAATTTTTACAATTAAAACCAAAGTCAGTTTAAGTAATCCGGGGAAGCAATAATCTGTAAATCAAATGAATTTCCGCAATTGATTCATAATCGTCATTTTGTCGGCGCCACCGGGCTGTCGCCATACCATTTCCCCTTTTTTGAATATCATAAAAGTGGGCACCGCCTGAATCTGATACTGAGCGGCTACCGCCTGATTTTTATCCACATCAATTTTGAGTATGCGCGCCTGTCCCTGCATTTCTTTGCCAATTTGTTCCACTATGGGGCTCATGGCTTTGCAGGGGCCACACCATGTGGCGTAAAAGTCGATCAGCACAGGCTTTTCGCCATTTATTATTTGTTGAAATGTTTCCATATTGTGTTTTATTTGTATTAAACGTAAATTAAACGGAGAGAGTTTTCAAAATATAAAAAGTGCGTTGATGAGTTCTGAGTCCATTTCTCATCAACGCACTTATTTGATTGACACTTTACGATTAATTTTTAATTAATCTCAATCATTCTCGCTGGTTTTGGTTTGGCTTCTTCGCGTTTGGGAATCAGCACAGTGAGAATGCCATTCTGATAGTTGGCTTCGATGCGATCGCCATCGGCAATCTGAGGCAGCGTAAACGAACGGCTGAACGACTGATAGCTGAATTCTCGTTTTGTAAACACTTCGCCTTCTCTGGTTTCATTTTCCACTTTCTTTTCCGACGAAATCGAAAGTGTGTTCAGATTGAGTTCAATTTTAAAATCGCCTTTTTCGAAACCCGGAGCAGCTACTTCCACAGTAAAAGCATCGGAATTTTCCTTTATATTTACTGATGGTATTGTAGTGTTGGTGTTTGAAAAATTGCGGTTTGACCAATCGAATAAATCACCATCAAAAAAACGATCGAACAACGATGGAACCTGATTTGAATTTCTTAATACTAACATAGTTTTGTCCTCCAAAATTTTTATAGTTATACATTATGTTTTTTGTGTTTCTGACCTGCATATTGCAAACTCAATACCAATGCTGTTTTGTGGACAAATTGTCGTTATAGTGTTGATTGTTAGTGACATTATTTCATTTTCAAAAATATGTTTCCCGCTGAAAATTGAATAAAATATTTGAGGATCAAACAAATGAACATTGTTTCATGTTTTGTATCCGGACTGTAATTTTGTCACATTATTTTAATTAAAAATGATTTCAAATTGGTTAAAGCTTCGGCGATGTTTGTGTACTGGGGTATTAATGATTAAATTTGCTGCCTCTGTTAATAAAAACTGATAATATATGAGTAGAAAGATTATATCTCTTGCTGTGCTTGTGCTTCTGTTGGCAATGCCAATACAGATGCAGGCTATAAAGGCATATCCGTTTCCTGTGGAAATGAAGCAGCCTGATGGAAAAATGATTACCGTAAAACTCAATGGTGATGAATTTCACCGGTTTTATACTACCGAAGATGGCTATTTATTACGTAAAAACGCACGTGGTTACTTTGTCTACTCTGCGATAACAACCGAGGAAGTGATTGCCCGAAATGTATCGGCCCGCACTGCACGCGAAATTACTTTGCTTGAAAGTATACGTGAGACGAACACAAATGTAATTCAGCGTCAGAAAGCAGATATGGTAGCAAATCCGCGTTCAAAAGTTATGAATGCGATACAGGCTGGATTTCCGCTTACAGGTGCCCCTAAAACGCTGGTAATTTTAGTGAATTTCAGCGATAAGACTTTCGTGGTTCCGGATACTAAGAATGCATTTACGAATCTTCTGAATCAGCCCGGTTACAGTGCAAATGGTGCTACAGGTTCGGCTAAAGATTATTTTATGGCATCGTCGTACGGACAATTTGCGCCTCAGTTCGATGTGGTTGGCCCTTTTGACCTTCCTAAAACCATGGCTGCTTATGGTGCGAATGTGGGTGATTCGGATGTGGATCCTGCTGGCATGGTGGTGGATGCCTGTGCAAAAGCTGATGCTGAAGGGGTTGATTTTACACAGTACGATACCGATAATGATGGTGTAGTGGATAACGTATTTGTGTATTATGCAGGTTTTAATGAAGCTGAAGGCGCTGAATTGAATACCATCTGGCCACATCGCTGGGTGGTTTATACCAGTCAGGAATCGGCTTCGGAATATACTTATGATGGAACAGTTGCTCAGGTGACTTTTGACGGAAAGAGGATTTTTGATTATGCCTGTACTTCCGAACTGAAGGGCTTGTCGGGTTCGACAATGTGTGGAATAGGAACGTTTTGTCATGAGTTTGGTCATGTGCTTGGTTTGCCTGACTATTATCATACAGGAGAAGATAAAAACACTTTAAATAACTGGAGTATTATGGATGCCGGAGGATATCTTAATCAGGGACGCACGCCTCCGGTTTATTCATCATACGATAGATTTTTTCTGGGTTGGTTAACTCCACAGCAGATTAATACTCCTTCGGATAATACACTTTTACCACTTTATCAGGGAACAACACCTCCAGCAAGTACAGCTCAGCAGTCGTATCTGCTTTCGGCAACTAACCACAATCTGATTGGTAATAATCCGAATCCCAAAGAGTTTTTCATGCTGGAGTATCGTAAAAAAACAGGTTGGGATTATTATTTGCCAAAAGAAGGATTGCTGATCTGGCATATTGATTATAATCAGGCTGCGTGGGACGATAATTCACCAAACAATTATACAGGTACAAGCCAGACTTCGGCATCGCATATGAGGGTGTATCTGCAGCCTTTAAGTGGTTCGACTTCTACTCCCGGAACTGCTTTTACTTCAGGTTCGTTCACGCCCACTACATGGTCGGGCACAAACATTAACCGTGAAATAACAGATATCGTCAAAAATACCGAAAGCATGAGCTTTAAACTTATGGGTGGTACGCCACAGCCCGGAATAACCATTACCGGATCGGTAAATAATTTTGGAACGGTGACGGGAACTCCATCGGCTATTCAGTCGGTTGCAGTTTCGGGTGTGATGCTTACAAACGATATTTCAATAAACTTTAGCAATAACGATCATTTTGAAATGAAACTATCCACAGCTTCTGAATGGTCGAAGATTTTGGTTATAGCTCCTGTGTCGGGTAATGTAAACGAAACGCTTCAGATTCGTTACAATCCAGCAAACGCAGGAACTCACAGTTCAGAACTTATATTTTCATCTGCCGGAGTCGCAACGAAATCTATTTTGCTGGCAGGAGTTTCCACTGCTCCCTTTGTTCCCGGTGCGCCTTATGTAGCTGTGGGGATTGTAGGTGCTGATTTGATCTTTAGTCCGACAAAACTGAATAGTACTAATACCAAAGTTCTGAATGTAAAAACCACTGATCTTTCAGGAAGTTTGACGCTTACTGTTTCCGGAGCTAATGCATCAATGTTTACAGTGTCAGCTTCGTCGGTTTTGAAAGAAAATGCAAATGCTGTAAGTGGAACAAACATCAATATTGTTTACAAACCCACAAGTACAGGTAATCACACTGCGACACTTACAATTTCAGGTGGTGGACTTAATCCTGCAAAAGTGATACAACTTTCGGGAACGGGAAACTAAATCGATTTTTTTTATTGAATCTGGCTGTCCGGCAAATGTGGGCAGCCTTTTTTTGTGACATTTCAATAAAATATGGTGGAGTGAAATTGTCACATTGATACTTTTTGTTAGATATATGTTTCGATGTGATATTTATCTTGTGATTTTTGCTTTATTATGAAATAAGGCTCCGTTTTGTGATAACATTATGACACTAAAAGAAGGTTTGAATAAGCATAATGTATATCTTTGCATTCGAAATAAAACAAATTGGAGCCTATTTTTTATATTTGGTTTCAAAAACACACGAATTACTGATCATCTGTTAGAAAAATGAAAACTGAAAAAGTAAGCTGGAAGTATAAAATTCCGTTTATAGTGCTGGCTGTTATTGCAATTTTATCCCTTTTGCCGGTAAATCATCAAAATCTGATCCCTTCAGGTCTTGAGATTAATCATGCCGATACTGCCTGGTTACTTATGGCGTCGGCACTTGTGTTGCTTATGACTCCGGGACTTGCATTCTTCTACGGAGGTATGGTACGATATAAAAACCTTGTGTCCACGCTGCTTCAGAGTTTTGTGGCGCTGGGCATTATCAGCGTATTATGGATAGTGGTGGGTTTTAGTCTTGCTTTTGGTGATAGTATTGGTGGTATTATTGGTAATCCTCTTACTTTCGCAATGTTTAAAAATGTAGGTATTGAACCGAATGATGCTTTTGCAGCGACTATTCCATTTGCGCTTTTTGCAATGTTTCAGCTAAAATTTGCCATCATCACTCCTGCGCTTATTACAGGCGGTCTTGCCGAACGTGTTCGCTTCTCTTCGCTGATGCTTTTTCTGGTATTGTTTTCGCTCTTTATTTATTCTCCTTTGGCGCACTGGACCTGGCATCCTGAGGGTTTTCTCCGGAAATGGGGCGTGCTCGACTTTGCAGGTGGTACTGTAGTGCACATTTCTGCCGGATTTGCGGCTCTGAGTGGTGCGATATTTCTGGGACGAAGAAAAGGTGTAAAAGAAACGCAGCCAACAAATATTCCCTATATTTTACTGGGTACGGGTTTGCTTTGGTTTGGATGGTTTGGATTTAATGCAGGCTCGGCACTGGCAGCTGATGGTTTGGCTGTTACGGCATTTGTAAATACCAATATTGCCTCGGCTACGGCTATGCTCACATGGTTGCTTATTGATAGTGCTTCGGGTAAAAAACGCTCTGCTGTAGGTGCAGCAGTCGGTGCGGTGGTCGGACTGGTGGCTATAACCCCTGCTGCAGGTTTTGTCACCGTAGGACAGAGTATTTTCTTTGGTTTTGTAGCTTCATTGGTGAGTTATATTGCTGTAAGACTTAAATCGCGCACAAGTATCGACGATACGCTCGATGTATTTCCTTGTCACGGATTAGGTGGTATAGTGGGAATGTTGCTTACGGGTGTCTTTGCAAAAGATGTGGGCTTGATTTATGGTGGAATAACCACTTTTCTTTATCATTTACTGGCTTTAGTAATTGTAAGTATATTTACTTTCGGAGGTTCGTACCTGCTGTACAAACTTACCGACCTTATGCTGCCGATGCGTGTAAGCGCTGAGCAGGAAGAAAAAGGTCTCGACCTGACGCAACATGGCGAAGAAGCCTCAGATGTCAGGGTGAGATTTAACTGAGAAATCAGTTTGTTTTTTAGTTTTATTGTTGCGAAAAGGTTCTCCCACAGCGGTGGGTTGAACCTTTTCTATGTTTTACAGCTAATATAAATCGGATGTGGTCAGTTGTTGGTTGAGTTTCCTGATGCAAAAAAAAGGACTGTGAAACCTTCACAATCCTTTTCCTAATGTTGCGGAGGCCCGACTCGAACGAACGACCTTTGGGTTATGAGCCCAACGAGCTACCACTGCTCCACTCCGCGATATTTTGTGATTGCAAAGGTAATGCTTTTTTGCCATTTTGCAAATGTTTTTGCGATAATAATCCTGAAAATAAATTAAATCGCTGATTGTTATGTTTTTAAGCTTTATTTAAAAGTAGGTCTGATTCTTTGAATCATTAATTTATTCTTTTTTGATATAATATTTGTGTTTTGTTTTAACTAAAACATAGGAGGTGTTGCAGATTATAATTATCTTTGCCATTGTATGATTTTAAATATCTGATCTGAATTATTCACAAAATATCTGATACTTATGGATTCAAATTCCAAAACTTCCCGTCGCAGTTTTCTGCGACAACTTTCGCTTATTGCTGCTGGTACCGCACTCACAACATTTCCCGTTCAGGAGTTATCGGCAAAACGACGTAAGTCACGTAAAATTGCTCCTACTGACAAAGTAAATCTGGCTTGTATTGGTATTGGATTTCGCGGGGCTGATATTATTAATGAGCTATATAAAACAGGACACTGTAATATCGTAGCTTTGTGTGATGTGGATATGGGTGCAAAACATACGCTCGAAATTATGAATAAGTTTCCCGATGCGTCGCGTTTTCACGATTTCAGAGATATGTTCGACAAGATGGAGGGGAAGATTGATGCCGTATCTGTTGGAACGCCAGATTTTAGCCACTTTCCTGCTACCATGCTGGCCATGTCGCTCGGAAAACATGTGTATGTGGAAAAGCCAATGGCGCATACTTTCAACGAAGTGGAATTGATGATAAAAGCTGCGCGAAAATATGGCGTGGTGACACAAATGGGTAATCAGGGACATTCAGAGGCCAATTATTTTCAGTTTAAAGCGTGGAAAGAGGCCGGAATAATAAAAGATGTAACGGCCATTACGGCACACATGAATAATCCGCGTCGCTGGCACAGTTTTGATCTGAATATGAAAAGTATGCCCGGCGCTGAACCTGTTCCGCCTACAATGGATTGGGATACATGGCTCGGAACTGAGCAATTTCGCGATTACAACAAGGATTATGTAAATGGTCAGTGGCGTTGCTGGTACGATTACGGAATGGGTGCGCTTGGCGACTGGGGCGCGCATATTCTCGATACTGCACACCGTTTTCTGGAACTTGGTTTGCCAACCGAAATCAATATGCTTTATGCCAAAGGTCACAATAAATTCTTTTTCCC
This sequence comes from Bacteroidia bacterium, assembly GCA_009929375.1. Lineage (GTDB taxonomy): Bacteria > Bacteroidota > Bacteroidia > Bacteroidales > Paludibacteraceae > Paludibacter. The sequence continues at coordinate 142,425 of SAAO01000003.1, read as the reverse complement.
GTATTCGTCGACCATTGAATTCAAATTTCCGGAGCGAAAAGGTATGCCTGCCTGCGACGTAACCTGGTACGACGGGCTGGATAATCTCCCGCCTGTGCCCGAAGGGTATGGCAATGTGGTGCTCGATCCGAATATTCCGCCTCCAAGCAGTGGACAAATTATGCCATCGAAACTGAATCCCGGAAAAATTATCTACAGCAAAGATTTGATTTTCAAAGGAGGCTCGCATGGAAGTACGCTTTCGATTATTCCGGAAGACAAGGCAAAGGCAATGGCGTCGAAACTTCCTGAAGTTCCCAAAAGCACTTCAAACCATTTTCAAAACTTCCTGTTGGCCTGTAAAGGTCAGGAGCAGGCACGTTCACCCTTCGAAGTGGCCGGTCCGCTTAGTCAGGTTTTCTGTTTGGGCGTAATTGCGCAACAGTTGAATGCCAAACTGAAATTCGATCCGAAAGCGAAGAAGTTTAGCAACAACGAACTTGCCAATAAGCTTTTGAAAGGAGCCGAACCGCGTAAAGACTGGAAGTATTTTTATAAGTTGTAATGAGCTGATAAATACTCTTATGTAAAATCAGAAATGTAGTTCGGAATGCAATTCTCCCACAAAACACTTCCCGACGGACGAAACTTTTTGTATGCGTGGTTTAGTGCTATGTTTACACGTATCGACCTGATAATAATAAAGAAAGTAAGTGAAGATGAGTTGGTGGGAGTTGCTCAAAGAATTGAAGCTGAGGTTTTGAGAATCGAAGCATTTGCCAATAAATTTAATCCGGAAACTGAACTGAGTTATATAAATCGCCTGGCAGGAAAACAGGAAGTACATGTTTCGGAGGAAATGCTGCAAATACTGGCTGAATGCGAAATATATAATCAAAAAACGCTTGGATATTTTGATATAACTGCAGGCTCGGAAACGCCTTTTTTAAAAGAAAAGTATTTTCTGAACATAGAAAGACCGGGCATTCGATTTGCACATGTAAATGTAAAACTTGATTTGTCGGGTTTTATCAAAGGCTATGCTTTGCGAAAAGTGTCTGAAATTCTGAAAAATGAGAATATTCCGGATGCGCTTGTTAATATTGGTAACAGCTCGGTTTTTGCCAAAGGAAACCATCCGTTTGGCGAAGGCTGGAAAATTCAGGTGCCTGATACGAAAGCTGAATGTGTGTTACACGACGAATGTTTGACCACTTCGGGCAATCATCCGGACACAAAATGGCCTGTTTTAATTCCAGGTTCAGGAATTCCTGGCACGAATGCTTCTGTTGCTTCGGTAATCACAAGAGATGGAGCTGAAGGTGAAGCCTTGTCGACTGCAGTTTATCTGGCAAAGGAAAATGAAGTGCCTTTGATGCTTGAAAATCTCAATGCACGATGGCTGAAAGCATGAGAGCCTGAAAAAATAACAAAACACATAATTATCATACAAATGAAAACACGCAATTTAATTTTATCAATTTTGATGTTTGCCTCGCTGACGGCATTTTCACAGGAAAAATGGGAAATGCTTTTCAATGGCAAAAATCTGAAAGGCTGGAAAAAACTCAACGGAACAGCCGAATATGTAGTGAAGGATGGAATTATTACAGGTATTTCAAAAATGAATACGCCTAACACTTTTCTGGCTACCACTAAAATGTACAATAATTTTATTCTTGAACTTGAATTTAAAGTAGACAATCGTCTGAATTCAGGTATTCAGTTTCGCAGCAATAGTCTGAAAGAATACCAAAACGGACGCGTTCACGGATATCAATGCGAAATTGACCCATCGACACGTGCCTGGAGCGCAGGTGTTTACGATGAAGCCAGAAGGGGTTGGATATATCCGCTCGATTTAAATCCTGCTGCACAAAAAGCATTTCGCGCCAACGAATGGAATAAGGTAAGAATTGAAGCTATTGATACAATTATTCGTACATGGCTGAACGGAGTTCCATGTGCAAACCTGCTCGACAATACAACAAAGAGCGGTTTTATTGCTTTGCAGGTACATGCTATCGGAAAGGCTGAACAGGAAGGAGCTACTGTGCAATGGAAAAATATTCGCATATGTACAACCGACTTGGAAAAAGTTCGCAAACCTGAGAGTGAAGCTGCTCCTGAAGTAAACCGCATCGATAATTTTATTTCAAAAACTGAAGCTTCACAGGGTTGGAAATTGCTTTGGGATGGAAAAACCACTGAGGGATGGCGTGGAGCCAAACTTAAAACTTTTCCTGATAAAGGCTGGAAAATTGAAAACGGAGTGTTGAAAGTTCTGAAATCGGGAGGTGGTGAATCGGCTAATGGAGGCGATATTGTAACCACTCGGAAATACAAAAACTTCGAACTCAGTGTGGATTTTATGATTACCAAGGGAGCCAATAGCGGAATTAAATACTTCGTGGATACTGAGCTCAACAAAGGCGAAGGCTCGTCGATTGGTTGCGAGTTCCAGATTCTCGACGACAACAATCACCCCGATGCCAAACTGGGTGTAAAAGGTAACCGTAAACTGGGTTCGCTCTACGATCTTATTCCTGCGCCGGCCAACAAACCTTTCAGAGGCGGATTTTTTAACAATGCACGCATTGTAGTGAAAGACAATAAGGTGGAACATTACCTGAACGACACAAAAATTGTGGAATACGAACGTGGTACGCAAATGTGGCAGGCCTTGGTGAACTACAGCAAATACAGCGTATGGCCGGGCTTTGGCGAGGCTGCCGAAGGCAACATACTTTTGCAGGATCATGGCGATGAAGTATGGTTTAAAAATATAAAAATCAAGGAATTGTAAACGTATTTATTGAGAAAAACACATGCAGCTCCCGAAACCGGACTTTATAAGCCCTGTTTCGGGAGTCGTTTTTTTGTAAGAACTTTGTTTTTGTGTCCGTTAAATTACCCTAACTCAAAAAGAAAATCCAAAAAAAATACGGATATTTGCAAATAACATAACCCTGAATAATTATTCAAAACAAAACATATATGGAAGCAAATTACATTCGTCAGTTGGAGCCTAAAGCGCTCTGGCAACATTTTTACAGCCTCACTCAGGTGCCACGTCCTTCGGGAAAGAAAGAACCTGTAGGTACATTTATCGAAAACTTTGGAAAATCGCTGGGACTTGAAACGCTTCGCGATGAGGTTGGAAACGTACTCGTGCGCAAACCGGCTACTCCCGGCATGGAAAACCGCAAAGCAGTGGTTTTACAGGCTCATATGGACATGGTGCCACAGAAAAACAGCGGAATTGCACATAACTTCGAAACCGATCCTATTCAGGCTTATATCGATGGCGAATGGGTGACAGCTAAAGATACTACTCTGGGAGCCGATAACGGTATTGGTGTTGCTGCTGCAATGGCTGTGCTCGAGTCGAAAGATATTGCTCATCCGGCTATCGAAATGTTTATTACAGTAGATGAAGAAACAGGAATGTTTGGTGCTTTTGGTCTCCAACCCGGATTTCTGAAAGGCGATATTCTCATCAATATGGACTCTGAAGACGAGGGCGAACTTTATGTAGGTTGTGCAGGTGGTTTGGATGCCAACATTACTTTTGCTTATCAGGAAGTGGAAGTGCCCGAAGGTGATGTGGCACTTAAAGTATCGCTCACAGGTCTCAAGGGAGGTCACTCTGGGGTGGATATTCACCTGCAACGTGCCAATGCCAACAAACTTATGTTCCGCTTCCTCAAAGAAGCTGTAGCTGAATATGAAGCACGTCTTGCCAGCATTGATGGCGGAAGTTTGCGCAACGCCATTCCTCGTGAAGCATTTGCCGTAATAACCGTACCTGAAGAAGGTGTACAGGACATTCTCGACTTTGCAGCTGAATGTCAGGAGCTTTTCACTGAAGAGTTTAAAGGTGTGGAAGGAAACATTACACTCAGCGTTGAACAGGTAGACCTGCCTTCAGGTTTGCTTCCCGAAGAAATTCAGGACGACCTGATTAATGGTGTTACAGCTTGTTTTAACGGCGTTTATCGTGTGCTTCCCGAACTTCCTTCGGTAGTGGAAACATCAAATAATCTCGCCATTATTAAATCGAACGGAAAAACAGTAGAGCTGAAATCACTTTTGCGTAGTTCAGTAGATTCGCGCAAAGAGGAACTTGCCTCAGTGATTGAAAGTACATTTGCGCTGGCCGGAGCCAAAATTGAATTCACAGGCGGTTATCCCGGTTGGAAACCGAATCTGAATTCTCCGATTTTGAAGGAAATGACCACAGTGTACGAAAACAAATACGGCAAAACTCCGAAGGTGATGATTATTCATGCCGGTCTCGAATGCGGTATTCTGGGCACTAATTATCCGAATATGGATATGATTTCGTTCGGACCAACCATTCGTTACCCACACTCACCCGACGAAAAAGTGAACATTGCCACCGTGAAAATGTTCTGGGACTATCTGGTTGAAACATTGGCAAATATACCGGTAAAATAATATTAAAAGTTTCAGGGTTTCAAAGGTTTCAGGTTTCATAATTATGTAGGTTACTATATGCTCAAATGAAACACTGAAACATGAAACACTAAAACAATCAACTTCATTTACTTTATGAACAAACTCCTTTTATCCTGTATCCTCGCAGCTTTTGCAGCTACAACTTTTGCAGCTGACAAAACCACTGCGGCAGTGGATACTTTTCAATTTACAATAGTAAAGGAAAATAAAATTACGCCTGTTAAAAATCAGGCCAGTTCGGGAACCTGTTGGAGCTTTTCGGGGCTTGGATTTTTCGAGTCTGAGTTACTTCGCATGGGAAAACCAGAAGTCGATTTGTCGGAAATGTTTGTGGTGTACCACTCTTATTCCGATAAAGCCGATAAATTCGTGCGTACCAATGGTCACATTAACTTTGCTGCTGGTGGATCGTTTCACGACGTAATGTATGTGCTTAAAAACTACGGAATTGTTCCCGAAGAGCAGATGAATGGTCTGAATTATGGTGAAGAAAATCATCGTCACGGCGAACTTGATGCGCTGACCGGATCGTATGTGAAAACGCTGATAGGCAATCCAAACAAAAAACTTTCTACAGCATGGAAAGCTGGTTTCGATGGTATTCTGGATGCATATCTTGGCAAACTGCCAACTGAATTTACAGTAAACGGTAAGAAGTTTACACCTGTGACTTATGCGCAATCGCTCGGACTGAATATGGACGATTACGTTTCGCTGACTTCATTTACGCATCATCCTTTTTACACAAAATTTGCCATCGAAATTCCTGATAACTGGCGCTGGGGCGAGTCGTACAATCTGCCTCTCGATGAGTTTGCAAAAGTGTTCGAAAATGCTGTGGATAAAGGATATACAATTGCCTGGGGTTCGGACGTGAGCGAAAAGGGCTTTACCCGCAACGGTGTAGCCGTAAACCCTGAGTTGAAAAAGGAAAATCTTCCGGGTTCGGATCAGGCTCGCTGGCTGAATATTTCGCAGAAAGAAATGGAAGCGAAAATTCTGGCTGCCAATGGTCCTCAGCCTGAAGTAAAAGTAACTCAGGAGCTTCGTCAGCAGGGTTTTGATAATTATCAGACTACCGACGATCATGGTATGGTAATTTATGGCATGGCAAAAGATCAGAACGGAGGAAAGTATTATCTGGTGAAAAATTCATGGGGAACCGATAGTAAATACAAAGGAATCTGGTATGCCAGCGAATCGTTTGTGTTACATAAAACCATCAATATCGTGGTACATAAAGATGCAGTGCCAAAGGATATTTTGAAAAAACTGGGAATAAAGTAAATCCGGCTTTTTTTATATAACAACGGGGAGTTCGTCATACGATGAACTCCCCGTTGTTTTTTTAATGTGAAACGCCTCTCCTGCGAGAGCAGAAGTGGCGTTTCGGATATTAAACAAACAAATAATTAATAGAATTATGACGAATTCTGATTTTTGTGTGGTTTATTTCAATCTTTTTAAGGTTGGTGTGAATTTTAAATTAAAGCAGATAGATTGAGTTTCTACAATAAATAATTTTCCTGCTGATTTGGTTTTATTTTGATTAGCAAAATGATGTTTCTGTTTGCTGAATGACCGACCTGATGGCCTTTTCGAACTCCCGTTTTCCCGACGATTTCAGAATATGCCCGATAGCACCCGACTGTTTTATTTCAGCAATGTTTACATATTCACTCATCATGGTAAGAAGCAGAATTTTCAAATCGGGAAATTGCTGAATAGCTTTTCTGGTTGCTTCGAGCCCATTCATATAAGGCATGTCGATATCCATAATAATTAAATCGGGATGTTCGTGTTGCAATACTTCGAGCAGTTCAAGTCCATTTTGGGCTTCGGCTATTACTTTGCCAAATCCTTCTTTCTCGATAAGGAGCTTTATGCCCTCGCGAAAAAGTAAATGATCATCTACTACTATTATATTAAACATCTTCTTTAATTGTTTTTTACAAAAATAGCTATCAGACGACGTTTAATTCTTAAAGAAATCCCTGAAAAAGATCTAGGGAAAAACCTGAAATTAGTGTGGGTGTAAACCCTGAATAACAAAAAAGCCTGTATGCTTTAAATTTGCATACAGGCTTTCTGAATATCAGGTTGGTTTGGTGTTAAATATCGACCAGTTTGTTTTTTATGGCATGAAGTACGAGGTTTATAGTGTTTCGCGTATTGGTTTTGCGAAGCAATGTAGCTCTGTGCGCTTCGATTGTTTTTACGCTCAGAAAGATTTTTTCGGCAATTTCGGAAACTGATAATCCGGCACACAAATGGTTTAGCACTTCCTGCTCACGCTGCGTGAATGAGTTTGCTCTTTCGGGTTCCTCCTGTTCGTTCTCTTTTTGTGTGTTCAGGAGCATTTGTCGGAGCATTTCTGGCGAAAAATAACTTTCACCGGCCATAATGGTGTTAATAGCACGTTCGAATTCCTTTTTTCCGGCTGTTTTCAGAACAAAACCCATGGCACCTGCATAAATAATTTCAGTGTAATTGGCTTTTTCGTTGAGCATGGTCAATACCAGAAATTTGATTTTGGGCTGTCGCTTTAAGCCTTGTTTGATAGCTTCGAGTCCATTCATTACAGGCATTTCAATGTCCATAATGACCAAATCAGGTTGATGCTGGTCGAGCAGATCGAGAAATGTCTTGCCATTTTCGGCTTCGGCCACCACGCAACCCAACTGTTCGTTGTCGATGAGTAGTTTGATACCTTCACGAAACAGAGAGTGATCGTCAACAATGATAATTTTATTCATTTATGTACTGAATGTGATTTTAAGAGTTTTCTACTGGAATACGAATTCTGGTTTTGGATCCGGCTCCGGGTTTCGATTCCATTTCCAAACTACCACGCAATACTTTTACACGCTGCTGAATGTTCATAATGCCGAGTCCGGTTCCTTTTTCACTGATTCTCTCTATATCAAAACCAATGCCATTATCTGCATAATTGAAAATAATTTCGTTGTTTTGCTCATCGTACATAAACTGTATTTCTGCCTGTGAAGCTTCGCCATAGCTTAGCGTGTTCTTTATCAGTTCGGTACTTATGCGGTATAATGTTGTTTCCAGAAAGTCGTTGAAACGTATTGATGTATTGCTTTCAAATGTTATTTTGATTTTGCTCATGTCGTTTATCCGTTCGACAAACTGACTGATGGCTCCTGCATATCCCAGATTAACAAGCATTTGTGAGCCTATTCCACGGGCAAGTTCACGGGCAGTTTCAATGGCAGTTTCAATGCAGTAACCACCTTTTTGAATAATCATTTGACGTTTTTCGGCATCATCGGTATCAGCCAGCCAGTCGAAATAAAGCTTTACGGTGGAAAGGAGAGGGCCGAGTCCATCGTGTAGTTCGCGGGAGAATCTGTTGCGTTCACGCTCTTCAACTTTCACGGTTATATCGAGCAGCGCATTGTTGGCGGCTACACTATCGGTGATATCGCGGTTCGATACACGAACACCAAGATTTTTTCCGCCTACAGTAATACAACGGCAAAGGTGGCCAAGCCATTTTATTTCGCCACTCTTGGTTACTATGCGGAAAGTGGCCTCCATACTGCTCTCGGGCTGTTGGCAGTGATGCCGTTCGGCTAAATGTGACTCCCAGATGCGCAAGTCCGGCTTATAAATTATTTTGTGAAGCAGTTCCGGATCATTTTCAAAATCCTGAACACTATATCCGGTCATTGCTTCCACCGAAGGCGACATAAATATAATGTTTCCATCAGTACCTTTCCAGTATTCCCATGTGTATGAAAAATCTGCTACTGTACGGAATTTCTGTTCAGCTACCTTGAGTTCTGTGTTTAATTTTTCGAGCTCGGCAGTACGTTTTGCCACACGTTCCTCGAGTTCTTCATTCAGTCTGCTCAAAGTGAGTTCAGCCTCTTTGCGTGCTGTAATGTCTGTATGAGTTCCGTACATCAGCTCAGGTTTGCCATCAGGCGTCCAGGTTTTTACCTTTCCTTCCTGACGGATCCATAACCATTTGCCATTTTTGTGACGCATGCGCACTTCTACCTGATGATAAGGTAGTTCGCCGGAAAAATGCCTTTTCAGCATTTCTTCAGCATAAGGAATGTCGTCGGGGTGAGTGAGAAATTTCCAGCCATTGGCTCCCAGAAAAAACAATCCGATATTTACTTCGGTAAGGGTAAATCCAAGATTTTTTGCCCATATTTCGTTGAAGCGCACTTTGCCTGTTTGCACATTCCATTCCAGGGTACCCACATTAGCTCCTACAAGCACATCCTCTAGTTGTAAGCGGCTTTTTTGAAGAGCATCTTCGGTTTCTTTCCATTCGCTTATGTCGTACAAAATACCTGTCCATTGTATGTCGCCGTTTTCAAGCTTACTGGGGATAGATTCAAAGCGAATCCATTTTGTTTTCTTTTGTGTACTGATTTTACCTTCCCAGCGAAAGGGTTTATAATGTCTGTTGGCTGTGATATTTGTTTTCAGAAATGAAATTTGATCGCTTTCGGGCAGAAGTGCAATGAATGAAGATGGATTGTCGTTGAATTCTTCTTTGCTCATTCCGAGTATTTCAAAAAAACGATCGCTTGCAAACTCTATGTAAAAGGGAATTTTTTCGGTATTTTGCATGCTGACCAAATCCCATTTGCGTTTTTTAAAGGTCTTCATGCGGTATAATCCCGCTGGTTGATTGTTGAAAATATCTTTGTAATACTCTCTTTCGTTATGAAATCTGGCTTCTTCGGTAACTAATGTGCGGTTTTGTTTTTCGAGCTCCCCGATTTTTGTATGTAGGGCGTTTATTTCTGCATCAGTAAGTTGTGCCTCTGAACTTTCAGAAGTATATTGCTGATTGTCATGATTCTTTACGACATTTCTGCAGATTTGCACAATGAATGCAGGTAGTTTTAGCCTCATTTGATCATTCTCACATAAATGTGATAAATTTCATTTAAGCCACAAATATATAAAAAAAATAACAAATTCCCCGGTTCTGTACGAAACAATTAATGTACAGCTAATCCGGATTTATCTTTTCATGATTATGTAAAACAAAAAAGGAATCTGCATTTTTCAGCAAATTCCTTTTGATATTATTCTGTGTAATACAGAATTTATTTTTTGTTTACTCTGAATGTATCGTTTCCTTCTTTTATGAAAGCCACAATTTGTTTGGCTGCGGCAATACCTGCATTGATATTGGCTTCGGCAGTTTGTGCACCCATTTTTTTTGCAGTACTGAAATAGCGTGCGCCAAATTTCTCAGTCATTTCAGCATGATTGTCGGGCGTAATGTCTGTAGCATATTTGAAGTCGGGACGTGCTTCCATGAAGGCCACCATTTCAGCTTCATTAATTACTTCTTTACGCGCAGTGTTAATCATTACGGCACCTTTAGGCAGTAAACTCAACAATTCATTGTTGATGGATTGTTTGGTTTCTTTGGTAGCCGGAATATGCACTGAAATAACGTCGCAGCTCTGATAAAGCATTTTTACAGAGCAGGTTGGATTCACACCTTCGGCAAGAATGTCTTCATCGCGACAGAACATATCATAAGCAAGTACATCCATTCCAAAACCCTTGGCAATACGTGCTACATTGCGTCCCACGTTTCCATAAGCGTGGATACCAAGTTTTTTGCCTTTGAGTTCTGTTCCTGAAGTACCGTTGAAGTTATTGCGAATCATATAAATCAACAGTCCGAAAACAAGTTCAGCTACAGCATTTGCATTTTGTCCGGGTGTGTTCATTACGCAAACACCGGCAGTAGTAGCAGCTTCGAGATCTACGTTGTCGTAACCGGCACCTGCGCGAACCACAACTTTGAGTTGTTTTGCGGCAGCAATCACTTCGGTATCCACAATGTCGCTGCGAATGATAATGGCATCGGCATCAGACACTGCATCGAGCAGTTGTTGTTTTTCGGTATATTTTTCGAGCAGCGCCAGTTCGAAGCCTGCTTCTTCTACTTCTTTTCTGATTCCGTCCACAGCCACTTTGGCGAACGGTTTATCGGTAGCTATAAGTACTTTCATGTTTAAATATATAGTCTAAAGACGAAGGTCTAAAGTCTCAATGCTTTTGACTTTAGACCTTTATCAGTATTAATTTTGTTTTTCAAATTCATGCATGCAATCAATCAGTGCCTGTACGCTCTCAATTGGCATTGCGTTGTAGATTGAGGCGCGGAAACCACCTACTGAGCGGTGACCTTTGATTCCATCCATTCCGGCTTCGGTCGCAAATTTCAGGAATGCAGCTTCCAGTTCTTTGTATTCGGGTTTCATTACAAAGCAAACATTCATGCGTGAACGGTCTTCTTTGTTTGCTGTTCCCACGAACATTTTGCTGTTGTCGATAGCGTTGTAAAGAAGTTCTGCTTTTGCTATGTTGCGTTTTTCCATTTCCACAAGTCCGCCATTTGCTTTCAGCCAGCGAAGCGTTTCGAGTGCGCTGTAAATAGGCAATACAGGAGGAGTGTTGAACATTGAACCTTCGGCAATATGTGTCTGATAATTGAGCATTGTGGGAATGTAGCGGGAAACTTTGCCCAGCAATTCATCTTTTACAATAACGAAAGTAACACCTGCAGGAGCCAGATTTTTCTGAGCACCACCATAAATCATGGCATATTTTGAAACGTCCATTGGACGCGAAAAAATGTCAGATGACATGTCGGCAATCATAGGTACCGGAGAATCCATGTCGGTCAGAATTTCTGTTCCGTAAATGGTGTTGTTGGTTGTGATATGGAAATAATCGGCATCAGCCGGAATTGTGTATCCTTTTGGAATGTAGTTGTAAACAGCTTCTTTCGAAGAGGCAACTTCCACAACTTCGCCAAAACCTTTGGCTTCTTTCATGGCTTTGTTTGCCCAAACACCGGTATTAAGATAAGCAGCTTTCTTTTCCAGAAAGTTGTAAGGTACCATACAAAACTGCATACTTGCGCCACCGCCCAAAAATAAAACCGAATAACCTTCGGGGATATTCAACAATTCTTTGAAAAGATCTCTTGCCTCTGCAATCACAGCTTCGAATCCTTTCGATCGGTGGCTGATTTCGAGGATCGAAAGACCAGAACCATTGAAATCTAACACTGCCTGAGCTGTTTTCTCGATTACTTCGCGTGGCAAAATTGAGGGGCCCGCACTAAAATTATGCTTCTTCATACAAAAATAATTTGTTTTTTAATATCGCATATTACCCGCCAAAACTCTATTGGCAGCCGGTTTTATGCAAAATTTTTATGTTTGTTTTGTTAGTTTTACCCTTACGGATTTGCGTTGGCAAAAATACGGAAATTTTTAGTCATTTCATTACAAAAATGAGTTTTTATAATTTTAGAGGCCAAAATATTTATAGTAATACAAATGCATTTTTAAAAACCGAATAAATATACCAAAAATATCTGACAAAATCTGTTTGTAGCTCATATCGGGTAAAAATGTGTATTTTTGATACAAATCGGAGACTCAAACTATAATATCTTAAAATAATTTTGTACTTTTGGCAAATGTTAACCGATGAAAGCAATAAGCGCCTGACTATACGTGAATGGTCTGAGAATGACCGTCCGCGCGAGAAAATGGCCCGAAAAGGAGCAGCAAGCCTTTCGGATGCTGAGTTGTTGGCCATTCTGATTGGTTCAGGAAACACCGAAGAGTCGGCTGTGGAGCTTTCACGACGCATTATGCGCGAGTGTGGCGACAATATCAATGAACTTGCACGGCTCAGTATCAGTGATCTTTGCAAACGGTTCAAGGGTATTGGCGAGGCAAAGGCTATCACCATTATGGCTGCGCTGGAACTTGGTAAACGACGTAAAACAAGCGATGTCCTCGAACGAAAGAAAATCAGTTCGAGCATTGATTTGTTTAATTTGTTCGAGCCAATTCTGATTGACCTTTTGCATGAAGAATTTTGGGTAGCTTTGCTCGATGGAGCGCATAAAGTGATCGAAGTTCGTCGGCTCACACAGGGTGGCATGCGTCAAACAGTTGTCGATTTGCCCATGTTGCTCAAAATAGCACTCGACAAAATGGCTGTTTCAATAGCTGTGGCTCATAATCACCCGTCGGGACAAAATCACCCGAGTGGAGAGGATAACAACATAACGCGCAGGATAAAGGATGGCTGCAACGCTGTGGGAATAAATATGCTCGATCATATTATCATTGCACGCGGACAATATTATAGTTTCGCGGATGAAGGAAAGATTTGATAACTCATCATCACATTAATATATGGCTTTTTTAGAAGTAGAAAATGTAGTTAAGCAGTATGCTGGTCACAGAGCACTCGATGGAGTAAGCCTCGAAGTGCCTGAAAACACTGTATACGGACTACTCGGCCCGAATGGAGCCGGAAAAACAACGCTGATCAGAATTATTAATTGCATTACCGCTCCCGATAGTGGTGAGGTAAGACTCAACGGAAAAAGACTGACAGCCGAAGATGTATATCACATAGGTTATCTGCCTGAAGAACGCGGACTTTACAAAAAAATGAAGATCGGCGAACAGGCAGTCTATTTGGCTCAGCTTAAGGGTATGACGAAAAAAGACGCTCTTAAAGCTCTTAAATACTGGTTCGAAAAATTCGAAATTCAGGGCTGGTGGGATAAAAAAGTGGAAGAACTCTCGAAAGGGATGGCTCAAAAAGTACAGTTTATCACAACCATTCTTCACGAACCGAAATTGCTTATTTTCGATGAGCCTTTCAGCGGTTTCGACCCGGTAAATGCCGACCTGCTGAAACGCGAAATCCTTGAACTCAGGGACAAGGGAGCCACTATTATTTTCTCCACACACAATATGGTGACAGTGGAAGACCTTTGCGAAAATATTTCGCTGGTTAACAAGTCCCGTGTTGTACTTCAGGGTAATGTGGCCGAAATCAGAGCTTCACATAAAACCGATACTTTTAGTGTGCAGTCGGTGAATGAGCTGAAAGCGAACGATTTTGAAATTATTCAGCAGCTTCAGAAAAACAACCTTTTTGAAAGTAAAATCAAAAAGTCGCATTCTGACACTAATAACGAACTGTTGACAAAACTGATAAAACAGGCTGAGATATTAAGTTTCCAGGAAATTCTGCCCAGCATGAACGATATTTTCATTGAAACTGTGAGCGGTAGTCCTGTGGGTGAGTAGCCTGTGGGGAATCAGTGAATCGGAGTATTGGATAATCAGTTAACCGGTTCATCAAAACCATTGGCACAGAATTCAGCCTTTAGGATTTTCAAATTTTCAAATCATCGAATCTTCAAATTTTAAATCAAGAATGAGCAAAATAAATTTAATAATACAGCGGGAATATACCACAAGGGTAATGAAAAAATCCTTTATCCTGCTTACATTTCTCACTCCTATTCTTATGGTGGGAATGATTTCGCTGATTGTCTATTTAGGGACTATCAAAGACGATAAAATAAAAACTATTGTAGTGGTCGACAAAACCGGACTGTACAAAGACGTGCTTAAAAGCAACGAATCTTACACTTTCCAGTTTAGCGATGCTACGGTTGATGAGCTGAAGCAACAGGAAGAACAGGAATCGGATTTTGCAGCAGTGCTTTATATTTCCGAAGACCTGATTAAAAACGCATCGGCAGCAACGCTTTATTCCGAAAAACAGGTAAATCTGGAGCTGAAAACCTATGTGTCCGGTTTGCTGAGCAAATATATTGAGGAACAAAAACTGGCAGCTTACAATATTCCGAATCTGAAGGAGATGGTTGAAAAATCGAAGACCGACATCGATATGAAAACCATAAAATGGAGCGAAGATGGCAAGGATAAAGAGGCGTCGGCAGAGCTTGCCATTCTGATTGGTATGATCACTGCGTTTATTATTTACATGTTTATTGTGATTTATGGTGCTCAGGTAATGAGTGGCGTGGTGCAGGAAAAAACCAACCGTATTGTGGAAGTAATGATTTCGTCGGTAAAACCATTCGAACTCATGATGGGTAAAATCATTGGTATTGCATTGGTTGGACTCACGCAGGTTTTGTTGTGGGTGCTGCTTACTGTGGCCATTGGAGCTGGTGTAGGTTCATTTGTAGGTGGCGATATTGATCCGGCTTCGTTGCAAAAAATGCAGGAAATGCAACAAATGGGACAGGTGAATGTGCCTGCAGGAGTAAACGGCGAAATTGCTGATTTTATGTCGTCGGTTGCCGGGCTTAATTTTACTCAGCTGATTATTCTTTTTGTGATTTATTTCCTTGGTGGATATTTGCTTTATGCGTCACTTTTTGCAGCTATTGGCTCTGCTGTTGACAACGAAACCGATACAAACCAGTTCTCGCTGCCGGTAATGATACCAATTATTTTTGCAATTTATGCGGGTATTTTTGCAGCGGAAAACCCTGAAGGGCCTTTGGCGTTTTGGTGTTCGATGATTCCGTTTACTTCGCCTATTGTGATGATGGTGCGATTGCCATTTGATGTTCCGGCCTGGGAAATTGCGCTTTCAATCGCTATTCTGGTGCTTTCGTTTATCGGAACAACATGGGTTGCAGGTAAAATTTATCGTACAGGAATTTTAATGTATGGTAAAAAAATCACCTGGGGCGAAATGTGGAAATGGCTTAAATACTAAAGCGACTAAAACTGTGGCTGTGTCAAAAGTGTCCAAATTACTTTTGATGCAGCCTTCAGTTTAAATATCAACTATTTATCGCAATCTGGTTTTAAATAACTATTTACTACCAACTCATAACTACCAACTCATAACTACGAACTCCTAACTCAAAACTAATTTCCTTCATGCAAAATCCTCTCCAACTAAACGACCTTGTGCGTATTGTTTCGCCTTCGGGGGTAATTGATCCGGCTTTTATCGACGGTGCTGCAAAAGTGCTTTCTTCATGGGGCTTGCAGGTTAGGGAAGGAGCGTATTGCCGTGAAAGCTACGGGCGATTTGCCGGAACTGAGGAACAGCGTATTGCCGATTTACAACAAGCGCTCGACGATCAGAAGACTAAAGCAATTCTTTGCAGTCGTGGAGGTTATGGATTGGCGCAAATTGTGGACAGACTTGACTTTTCTGCTTTTTGCCGGCATCCGAAATGGTTGATTGGGTTCAGCGATATCACAGTGTTGCACAATGCTGTTACTAATCTGGGATTTCCTTCGGTACACGCCATTATGGCAAAACATTTGACTGAATTAGGTTCTGAAACTGAAGCTGTGGCGCGACTCCGCGATTTGCTTTTTGGTCATTTCGCTGATTATACAATTTCCGCACATCCTCAAAACCGTTCGGGAAAAGCTACAGGGAAGCTGATAGGTGGCAATTTGTCGGTTATTTATGGTTTGAGAGGTACGCCTTTCGACTTGCCTTACGAAGGGAATATTCTTTTTCTCGAGGACATTGCCGAAAAACCTTATCATATCGACCGTATGATGCAAAATCTCAGACTTGGTGGTGTTTTCAATAAAATTTCGGGACTTGTGGTAGGTCAGTTCAGCGATTGCGATGAGGATCCGCTTATGCGCAAAAGTATAGAAGAAATTGTTTCAGGAGCACTCAATGGAATTAATATTCCTGTAATATTTAACTTTCCTGCCGGGCATGTCGACGATAACCGGCCTTTAGTGCTGGGTGCCGAAACCACAATTACTGTAAACTCCGATAGTGTCACTCTTAAAACCGTTTTTTGAAAAGAAAATCTTTTTTCTTAAAAAGAAAAAAATAAGGCTGTATATTTCACTGCAAATTATATCTTTGCAATAGCTTAATTCTCAGATATTTTTTTGCCAATGTCATTTACCAAAACACATATACTGCCTCTGCTAATCATTGCGCTCAGTACCACTGCATTTGCAGCACCTGCGAAACCCGATTATTCAGAAACAGATTCCATTCGCATAAACAAACACTCTTTCTCTCCTGAAAAAACAAATCTTGCTGACTCTGTAATTAATTTTGGAAAATTATTTCTGAATACTCCTTACCGCTACGGTTCAGCAGGCACAAATTCATTCGATTGCTCGGGCTTTACTTCACATGTATATAAAAATTTCGGTGTCGATCTGGAACGTTCGTCCTACGATCAGTCCACTCAGTTTCCGGTAGTGGAAAAACATGAGATTAAACCCGGCGACCTTGTGTTTTACGAAGGACGTCGCCGGAACGGAAGAGTTGGCCATGTCGGTATTGTGACAGAAATAAAAGACAACGGAGAATTTGATTTTATTCATGCGTCTGTCAACAGAGGTGTGATTATTACCAATTCGGCTGAGGATTATTATACCAAACGCTTTGTGCGTGCCGGCCGCGTTATGGAGAACGATTCTGTACTCAAAATAATGTCGGTTGCTAATCTGAATCGTGCGGAATATGTATCAAATACTCCTTCTCAATCAGTCAAAAAAGTAATCCCCGCTAAATATCATTATGTAAAAAAAGGAGAAACGCTCTCTGCTATTGCTTCAAAATATGGCATGACGGTAGCTCAGCTAAAAAAGAAGAATGGTCTTAAAAAAGATATGCTGCAACTGAAACAGCGACTTCTGATTAAGAATGAAGAAGTAGTAATGGTTGTGCAGCCGGTTTTGGCAAGCAGTAAAACAGCCAATGACTCTACGCTGCAAAAATCAGAAAAGATACAATCAGCAGCGTCGGCCGAAGTTTGTGTGTCTGCCAATAAGCATGTGGTTGAACGTGGTGAAACGCTCTATTCGATTTCGCAAAAATACGGTATGACTGTAGCCGAAATACAAAAGCTCAACAAAACAGCCAGAGGGAAAATTTATCCGGGACAAACGCTGATATTGTCGGAAGAGCAGCCCGAGATAGCTGAGCAACCAGTTAAAACAGAGACAAAAGCTGTGGTAACCGAAACTAAGGCTGAGAAACCGGAAGTGGCGGTCGTTAAAACGAGCAAAGAGCCCGCTAAAGCAGAACCTGCAAAAGCCGAAAATAAGCCGGTTGCAGTACAAGGTGCTACTGTGCAACCGGAAATTGCTAAAAACGAAACAAAACAGCCAAAAGAAAATAAAGAAAAACCAAAAGCTTCGAAAGCCAAAAATGAACCGGCAAATAATTTCCCTTTTCAAATAAAAGAAGAAGTACATATTGTGCGTAGCGGCGAATCGCTTTTGTCAATTTCGAGAAAATACAACACAACTATCGACGAACTCAAATCACTGAATGGCCTTTCGGGTAATGTAGTGGAAATTGGTCAGATGCTTGTGATTCATACAAACGATCCGAACTATGTGCCTAAGCCAAAGCCTGTGACACAGCATGTTGAAGAACCAAAGCCGGCAGAACAAACCGCAATGGCACAACAAGCCGAAGTGAAAGTTGATAAAAACGCAAAACAGGAGAAGCCGAAACCCGAAAAACCCGTTGAAAAACCAACGGATAAAGATGTAAATGAAGAGCTTGCGGTGGCCAATGTAAAAGCCGAAACACACAAAGTGCAGCGCGGAGAGTCACTTTATAGCATTGCAAAAATGTACAACATGACTGTCGATGAGTTGAAAGAGCTCAACGATATGACAGGCAGTAGTCTTCAGGCAGGTCAGAAATTGAAAGTAAATGCAGGTGAAGGTGGAAATGTGGCTGCGAAAAAACCTGCTGCGAAAAAAGAAACCACCATTACACACAAAGTAAAAAGCGGTGAAAATTATTCGACCATCGCAAAGCGTTATGGCTGCAAGGTAAGCGACATCAAAAAGTGGAATGACCGCACCACTGACCGTCTCGATGTGGGTGATAAACTTGTGATCAGAAAAAAATAATCAATTCTCCAATATTTACCTGAAAATTTATCTCCATGAAAACACAAAACCTTCTCACTACTTCCATTATTGCTATAAGCATTGTTGTGGCTATGATCATCGGTGCCAATGCACTTATGAACCGGAATAAGCATGATAACACGATTTCGGTAACAGGGTTGGCCGAACGAAATTTTGAGTCGGATCTGATTGTCTGGCAAAGTCAGTTTTCGGCCAAAAGTATGTCGCTGACCGATGCTTATACCCAAATAAAGAAAAACAGCGAAACCACTCAGCGCTTTCTTATCTCGAAAGGAGTGCCTGATTCTGCCATAACTTTTTCGGCTGTCGATTTGTCGAAGGAATTCAATTATATTCAGGACAACGGGCGTAGTCAGAATATTTTCGATGGTTACCGGCTTACTCAAACAGTGAGTATTACTTCGGGCGAAGTGGAAAAGGTGGAGAAAATTTCACGCGAAATAACCGAGCTTATCAATCAAGGTATTGAAATAAACTCATTTGCTCCGCAGTATTTTTACACCAAACTGTCTGATTTAAAAATTGAAATGCTGGCCGAGGCTACTAAAGATGGTTTGCTACGTGCCACAACCATTGCTGAAAACAGTGGAGCAAAACTCGGAAAACTAAAACAATCGACCATGGGCATTTTTCAGATTGTTGCCCGTAATTCGTCTGAAGAATACAGCTGGGGAGGCTCTTACAACACAAGTTCCAAAAACAAAACGGCATCAGTCACAGTGCGATTGCAGTTTGGAGTTAAATAATAAAATGTAAAAGTTCTTATATTCAGGCAGGGAGGTAAACAATACCAATCCCTGCTTGTTTTGTTTTGTACAATTTATAATCAGATGAAAACTGAAAAATTTGAAGTCACGGGGATGACATGCACGGCTTGTGTGGCACATGTCGAGAAAAGTGTTAGTAAACTGAAAGGCATACAAACGGTACAGGTCAATTTGCTGACCAACAGTATGACCGTAAGTTACAACGAAAACGATATTGACAACTCCGAAATAGAAAAGTCGGTTGAAAGTGCCGGCTACAAAGCGCATTTAAAATCCGATAATCCTACAGCAAAAACCGGAAAACCGGAAGCCCGTCCCGATTATGTGCGCGAAGAACAGGAAGAAATGAAACGCCGCTGGTGGGTTTCGCTCGCTTTTCTACTTCCGTTGTTTTATGTCTCGATGGGACATATGCTGGAATTACCATTGCCTGCTTTTCTCTCTGGGCATCAAAATGCAATGAGCTTTGCGCTTACACAATTTTTACTCACCATTCCCATTGCTTTTGTAAATAAAAAGTATTTTACAGGAGGTTTTAAATCGCTCTTTCGTGGAGCTCCAAATATGGATTCGCTGATTGCCATTGGGTCGTCGGCAGCCATTGTATATGGTGTTTTTGCACTTTATATGATTGCAAACGGACTTGGACACTCCGATGCGGAACAGGTGGCCGATTATACGCACGATTTATATTTCGAATCGGGAGCAACCATTCTCACACTTATCACATTGGGAAAATATCTGGAAGCCCGTTCGAAAAGCCGCACTTCGGATGCCATTTCACGATTGGTAAAACTCAGTCCTGACACAGCCACAATCATTCGGGATAATGTAGAAACGGAAGTTCCGGTGGGCGATGTGAAACCCGGCGATCTGATTGTTGTAAAAAGCGGACAGCGCATTCCTGTGGACGGCGAAATTGTTTCGGGCAACGGAACCATTGATGAATCGGCACTGACGGGCGAAAGTATGCCTGTGTTTAAATCTGCCGGCGATAAAGTAATGACAGCCTGTATCAACAACAGCGGTTATTTTATTTTCAAAGCCACAAAAGTGGGTAACGATACCACGCTGGCACAGATTATCTCGCTGGTGGAGGAAGCTTCTGCTTCTAAAGCACCTGTGTCGCGACTAGCCGACAAGATCAGTGCGGTATTTGTACCTGTGGTGATTGGAATTGCTATTCTGTCGGTGATTGTGTGGCTCGCGCTTGGATATTCACTTGTATTTGCTTTATCAATAGGTATTTCGGTGTTGGTTATTTCCTGTCCCTGTGCGTTGGGTCTTGCAACGCCAGTGGCTATTATGGCCGGAACGGGAAAAGGTGCTGAGCATGGCATTTTGTTTCGCTCTGCCGAAGCACTCGAAAATGCACATAAAACACGTGTGGTCGTTCTTGATAAAACAGGCACGCTGACTACAGGCAAACCACGCATTACCGATATCGTAACTGTTGGAAATACCGACGAAACTGAACTGTTGCGTTTGCTTTATTCACTCGAAAAATCGTCGGAACATCCGTTGGCCGAAGCCATCATTTCAGAAGCTGAAAAGCGAAATTTAGAAGCATATCAATTATCTGATTTCGAAAATATTCCGGGTTCGGGTATTTCCGGAATTATTATGGATAAAAAATATCGTGCAGGAAATTTTCGACTGTTACAAAGTGCCGGCATTGAAAGCAACGATATTGAAGAAACAGCGCAAAAGCTGGCTGAAGAAGGAAAAACGCCGCTTTATGTGGCCGAAAACATTCAGCTTATCGGACTTGTGGCTGTGGCCGATGTGTTGAAGCCCGATAGCGCAACGGCGGTGAAAGCATTGAAAAGCATGGGACTTGAAGTGATTATGCTTACAGGCGACAAACGCAAAACAGCTGAATATATTCAACAACAGGCTGGTGTGGATAAAGTGATTGCCGAAGTTTTGCCTCAGGACAAAGAAAAGGAAATTGCCCGATTGCAAAGTGCCGGGCAAAAAGTGATCATGGTGGGCGATGGCATAAACGACGCACCTGCACTTACCCGCGCCGATGTGGGCATTGCCATTGGTGCCGGGACTGATGTGGCTATCGAGTCGGCAGGTGTGGTACTTATGCGCAGCAGTCTGAATGACCTTGTAACGGCGTTGCAGTTGAGCCGAAAAGTAATGCGGAATATTAAAGAAAATCTTTTCTGGGCATTTTTTTATAATGTGGCGGGCATTCCGTTGGCGGCAGGAGTGTTTTTTAGTTTGCTCGGTTGGAAGCTAAATCCTATGTTTGCTGCAGCTGCCATGAGTCTTAGTTCGGTGACTGTGGTACTGAACGCGCTCAGACTATTAAGGTTTAAGCCTCAGTTTGCGTTTTCGGGAAACAATAACTCTCCGCAGAATGTTGAAATAAAAGCCGAAGGAGAAATTCGGTCGCACAAAATTGAAAATTCAAATTTTATAAATACAATTATGACACAAAAAACACTTACTATCAGTGGGATGAGTTGCGGACATTGCTCTGCAAGAGTGGAGAAAACGCTTAATAATATCGAAGGCATAGAAGCTAAAGTTTACCTCGAAACCAATACAGCCGAGCTAAAGCTGACGCGCGATGTAAGCAATGAGGAGCTTAAAAAGACCATCGATATGATTGGTTATGAAGTGACTGACATTAAAGAATAATACATGTTTTTTATGTCCTGAAACATAAATAACTGTTAAATTCAGGCTTCAAAGAGATTGAATAGTTTAAAAATATGTTATAAAGCATGTTTTTGGACTAATATTATGCTAAAATACTTGTAGAATTCTCCTGACAGCATTACCTTTGCAGTGTGATTTTTTCATAGTATTAGATTTAAGGTTAACAAAGATTGGTTGTCAGGCGTGACAACCTTTCGCGTTTTTAGGGGGTATAGCTTCGTAAATCCCAGCTTTTGAAAAAATCAATCTCTCTCCACCTCCACTACAGTCATTTTTACATTGCGATGTGCAACTTTATAGCCTTTGAAGTTGATGAAAATCTGTGTTTCGTATCGCGCCGACACTTCAAAATAAGATGAATTGTCGTTTACCCTGATGTTTTTTATATCGCCTGTGCTGAGTCCGGCTTCTTCCACCAAAAATTCAACTAAATTATTTTTCGTAAATCCCTGAATCAATCCCAGATTCATTTGGATGCCAATTGGATGCGTGTGTTTTGTCTCGCTTGACAATTTGACTGTAATCTCCGAAAAATCAATTTTCAATTCATTTTCTAAAGTCTTAATTTCCGGCAAGTCTTCGGTTCTGATAAGGCAAACCGATAACCCCGATTTTCCGGCACGGGCTGTACGACCGCTTCGATGTGTATATTGATCGGACTTTTCGGGCAGATGATAGTGAATGATATAATCAAGTTCCTTTACATCGA
The DNA here is from genome assembly GCA_009929375.1 of Bacteroidia bacterium. Lineage (GTDB taxonomy): Bacteria > Bacteroidota > Bacteroidia > Bacteroidales > Paludibacteraceae > Paludibacter. Next base: position 120,046 of record SAAO01000003.1, on the reverse strand, counting down.
TACCGCGCGCAGCAATGTCAGTTGCAATCAGCAGGCTGATACGGCCTTTGCGCAGTCCCCGCATTACTTTGTCGCGCATTTCCTGATTCAGATTTCCGTGAAGCGCATCGGCCGTCACCTCGAAGCCCGCTAACTGTTTCGAAAGTCGCTTGGCTGTGGTTTTGGTGCGGCAAAACAAAATTCCCCTTTGGTCCTTTCGTTCCGACAGAAATGCCTTCAGATAATCAAGCTTTTCGCCTTGATTGTATATGATGTAACTGTGTTCAATGTTCTGATTGATAAATTCTTCGGCATTAATCCGGATAGTGACTGCATCGTGGCGGATGTAGTCGCGGATAACAGCTGTCACATCGGCAGGCATCGTGGCAGTGAAAAGTAATTTTCGTACGTCGTTTTTACACAGATTCAGGATTTTGTCGATTTCTGTTTTGAAGCCCATATTCATCATTTCGTCGGCTTCGTCGAGCACTACAAATTTCAGGTTCTGCAGGTTTAGTGCTTTTCGTTCAAGTAAATCGAGCAAACGCCCCGGAGTGGCAACCACCACATGCGTGGATCGCTTTAGGCGCTGAATATGTTCGTCGATGGGTACTCCGCCGTACACGCATTCTGTGAAAATTCGTGGCATATGTTTTGAGAAAAGGAAAAACTCGCGTGCCACCTGTTGTCCCAGTTCGCGTGTGGGAACAAGTACCAGAGCCTGAATTTCGGCTAAGCCGGGGTTTATTGTCTGTAAAATCGGTAAACAAAATGCAGCCGTCTTGCCGGTGCCTGTTTGTGCCACCGATACAAGATCGGTTTCGTTTTTCAGAATATGTGGGATTGCTTTTCTCTGAATATCAGAAGGCTGCGAAATTTTATTTTCGAGCAATGCCTGTGTAATGGCTTCGTTTATGCCTAATTGACCAAATGTCATAAAAATATTGTTGTAGTGAGTAAGGGTGAAACTGAAATTTTCAATCTTCGGTTACAAAGGTACTTGTATTCGGTGGAATAATTGTTTTTCATGGCATAAAGTTATTTTATTCGCATTTTTATACACAGTTTTTTGTAAATATTTTGCGCCACAAGAGGGCAAATCATTTTTTAACCAGTTACTATTTTTCACACAAAAACAATTATCTTTGTATCACAGATAATGTTTGTTTCGTTTATGTTAAAACAACAATTACAACAGAAATTACAACAAAAGTTATCGCCGGCACAAATACAGGTGATAAAAATGCTCGAGGTTCCCACGCTGGAACTCGAGGAGCGAATACGTCAGGAAATTGAGGAAAATCCTGCGTTGGAAGAAGGTGCCGAGGACTCTGGTGATGCCGATGAATTTGCTGACAGCTACGATGATGATGGAGGCAATAACGACGATTTCGATCCGGAAGAGTATATGGCCGACGATGATATTCCCGATTATAAGCTCAAAGCAAACAATACTTCTAAGGACGACAAACGTGAGGATATTCCGTTTTCAATCGGAATGACTTTTCACGAATATCTGGTCGATCAGCTTGGTTTGTTGCAACTTACCGAGCACGAGCGCATGATTGCCGAATATGTGATTGGTAATATAGACGACGAAGGTTATCTGCGCCGTTCACCCGAATCGATGGTGGACGATATTGTGTTTCACGCAGGTATTCAGACTTCCGACGAGGAAATGATACGTATTGTGGAATTGGTTCGTCAGTTCGATCCGGCCGGAGTGGGAGCAACCTCGCTTCAGGAATGTCTGTTGCTGCAACTCGAACGCCGCACTCAGTCGCGCGAAGTGGCTTTGGCCGAAAGAATACTCAGAGAATATTTTGAGGAGTTTTCGAAGAAACATTATGATAAAATAAATAAAGCACTGGATATTAATGACGAAGATCTTAAAAAGGTTGTCAGTGAAATTGTCCGTCTCAATCCCAAGCCGGGAAATGCCTGGGGTGGAAATGTGCTCGAAAAATCAATGGCTACCATTGTGCCCGATTTTATACTCGAAAACGATGAAGGTCAGCTTACAGTGCATCTGAACAATAGTAATGTGCCCGAGCTACGTGTGAACAGCACTTACAATGAAATGTTTCAGGATTACGCTTCGAACAAAAAGAATCAGACCCGCGAAATGAAAGATGCGGTGATGTTTGTAAAACAAAAAATTGATGCGGCGCGTTGGTTTATCGATGCTATTAAACAGCGTCAGCAAACATTGCTCACAACCATGATGGCCATTGTCGATTTTCAGAAAGAATTTTTCATTGAAGGTGACGACACTTATCTGAAACCAATGATTCTGAAAGATATAGCTGATCGTACGGGCTACGACATTTCAACAGTTTCGCGCGTGAGCAACAGCAAATATATTCAAACTGAATTTGGCATTTTTCCGTTGAAATACTTTTTCTCCGAATCGATGACCAATGATTCTGGCGAGGAGGTTTCGACCCGCGAAATAAAAAAGATTTTGCAGGATTGTGTGGACAACGAAGATAAACGCAAACCACTCAACGATGATTCATTAGCCGATGTGCTCAGGGAGAAAGGTTATCCGATTGCCCGGCGCACGGTTGCCAAATATCGTGAGCAACTGAATATTCCCGTGGCAAGGCTGAGAAAGGAAATCTGAATCAGCTGAAACGGATTTTAAACAATTACTTCGGAATAAGGTTTTTCCGTAGTAGTATAATTTATTGAATGAAAGTTTTTTATAAAATAATTTCTTTTGTATTCCAGCCATTGCTTATGCCTGTGTTTGGTATGCTGATGCTCATGAATATGGATGTTTTCGGCGTACTTCCTTTCACATGGAAACTTATAGCAGTGCTTGGAACTTTTGTTTTTACGGGGCTAATGCCAGCAGTGCCGGTGTTGCTCATGATGCGTCGGGGTGAAGTAAAGGATCTGTTTATTTCGAGAAGGGAAGAGCGTACAATGCCTTATCTTTTCTCATTTATATCCTATCTTTTCTGGACATTCTTTTTGTGGCGCACTTTACATATGCCCTTTTTTATTGTAGGTATGGGAGCTGCTACCACCATTTCTATTTTGCTGATTACGGTCATCAATTTTAAATGGAAAATCTCTGCCCACCTTTCAGGAATCGGAGGTTTGGTGGGAGCTGTGTTTGGGGTATGTTACCGCATGGCTTACAATCCTCTCTGGCTGCTTATTTTACTGCTCGCCATATCGGCGCTGATAGCACTTTCACGCATCGAACTCAAGGCTCATACGCCCTTACAAACGCTTGCGGGTTTTGCAATGGCGTTTATTCTGGTGTTTTTGCCTGCAATCTTTTTATAATTACAATTAATTAAATACTAAAAAAATGATAACTACAGACCAACTTAAAGATTTGTTGGAACGCGGGACCGCGTTGAGGAGGTATCTTTGACGTCGATTCGAAGGTAATCCAGATTGAAGAAGAAGAATTGCGCACACATGCTCCCGGTTTCTGGGACGATGCGAAAGCTGCTGAAGCGCAAATGAAGAAAATTAAAGACCTGAAAAAATGGGTCGAAGGTTACGAAGGTGTACGAATTGCACTCGAAGAACTGGAACTGGCAATGGACTTTTTCCGTGAGGAAGCCGTTACCGAAGAAGAAGTGGATGCTGCTTATGCACATGCTCTCAGCGAAGTGGAAACGCTCGAAATGCAGAATATGCTTTCGAAAGAAGAAGATAAGCTGGGTGCTGTGATTAAAATTGTAGCCGGTGCAGGTGGTACCGAAGCGCAGGACTGGGCAGAAATGCTTTTCCGTATGTATCAGCGCTGGGCCGAACGTCAGGGCTATAAAGTGGAAATAACTAACTTCCAGGAAGGTGACGAGGCCGGTATCAAAACTGTAACCATGCAGATTGAAGGCGATATGGCTTACGGATACCTGAAAAGCGAAAATGGTGTACACCGTTTGGTACGTGTTTCGCCATTTAATGCACAGGGAAAACGTATGACTTCGTTCACTTCGGTGTTTGTGGTTCCTTTGGTGGATGATACCATTGAGATTGAAATCAATCCTGGAATGCTGACATGGGACACTTTCCGTTCGTCGGGTGCTGGTGGACAGAACGTAAACAAGGTAGAAACAGGTGTTCGTCTGCACTATAAGTTTATGAATCCGGTGACCAATCAGATGGACGAAATTGTGATTGAAAACACCGAAAGCCGTTCGCAGTTTGGTAACAAAGACAATGCAATACGTTTATTGAAATCGCAACTTTACGAACTTGAGCTCGAAAAACGCCGTGCTGCCTCAGCTGTTGTCGAAGCGGGTAAAAAGAAAATTGAGTGGGGTTCGCAAATCAGAAGCTATGTGTTCGACGATCGTCGTGTGAAAGATCATCGTACCAATTATCAGACTTCGAATGTGAATGCTGTAATGGATGGCGATATCGATGCGTTTATCAAAGCTTACCTTATGGAATTTGCTGATTAAACATTCAGGAGACAGGAAATAAAAGAGGCTTACGATTTGATTCGTAAGCCTCTTTTGTTAGTTTTCAGATAATTCCAAACAGCCGGGATTATTTAAAATCGTCCCAGTTTGTTCCCAACATACTGCCGGTTTTCATAAACTGTGTATGCATTCCGAAGCAAGCGTGTAAGTTGGTTGGAGTATGACATGGGCCTGACAGTTTCAGATAGTCGTTCAGCATTTGTTTGTATTCAGGAGCCACACAATTTTCGATAATGGCTTCGGCGCGCTGAATTGGCGATTTTCCGCGAAGGTCGGCAACACCATGTTCTGTAATCAGAATATTTACCGAGTGTTCGTTTTGATCCACGTGGCTAACCATTGGTACAATGGAACTGATATTTCCGTTTTTGGCTGTCGAAGGTGTGGTGAAAATCGAAATATATGCGCTGCGTGTAAAGTCGGCTGAACCACCAATACCGTTCATCATTTTCGATCCCATAACGTGCGTACTGTTCACATTACCAAAAATGTCGGCTTCGAGTGCAGTGTTGATGGTAATAAGTCCCAAACGACGTGCAAGCTCAGGGCTGTTCGACATTTCCTGTGGACGGAGCACAATTTTATCGCGGAAGAACTCAAGGTTTTCGTAGATTTCTTTCAGCACAGGAGTTGTGATCGTCAACGAGCAACCGCTGGCAAATTTAATTTTTCCATTTTTCAACAACGTAATTACAGAGTCCTGAATAACTTCAGTGTACATTTCGAAGTTTGGAATTTCAGGGTTAGTACCCAATGAAGCCATTACAGCATTTGCAATATTACCCACACCCGACTGAATAGGAAGGAATTCTTTAGGAATACGACCCGATTTAATTTCGTTGGCCAGGAAGTTTGCTACATTCTGTCCAATTTTGTCGGTTACTTCATCAGTTGGAGTAAAGCCACCCACTTCGTCGTCGCGGTGTGTTTCCACTACGCAGAGAATTTTTTTAGGATCTACTTTCACATAAGGAGTTCCCATGCGTTCGCTTGGTGTAAGCAAAGTAAGCGGTTTGCGGTGAGGAGGATCGAGTGGCTCGAAAATATCGTGGAAACCACGCAATTCTTTCGGATGATTGTGATTCCATTCCACAATAATGTGGTCGGCCAGATTGCACAGAGTAGGAGTGATACCCACACCGGTAGTTGGAATCAATTCGCCGTCGTTGGTCAGATCGCACACTTCAATCACGGCAATGCGTGGTTTTGGCATAAATCCGAAACGCAGGTGAGGAGCAAGCGATGACAGGTGCATGTCGAAATACGGAGCACGTTCGCAGTTTAATGCGTTACGAAGATCTTTGTTCGACTGATAGGGAGTACGGAATAAAATGGCGTTTGCACGGGCCAGAGCTCCGTCGAGCGAGTCGCCTGTCGATGCTCCGGTGTACATACCAATTTTAAATTCTTTACCTTCGGCATGAAAAGCTTCAGCACGTTTGGCAATAGCTGTGGGCACTTCTTTCGGGCAACCTGCGGGAGTAAATCCGCTGAATCCCAAAATGTCTCCGTGATTCACATAACTTGCAGCCTCTTCGGCACTTACAAATTTATAATTCAGCATAGCATTTTTTGTTGATTTGTTATTTGATATAAGCTTTCAAATAACTGTATATTAGTTGATTAATTTGAATTTTCCGGTTTTGTGAATTGCAGGTATTTACCCACTTAAAATCGACTGCAAAATTACCAAATTATTTCGGAATAACCTTGATATTTTCACTCTATTACTGAAAAATTTCTTTAATTCTTGCAGCTTTATTTTTTCCATTGCCGATAGTTGAATTTGGGGTTTTCCAAACTAAATGAACGTTTTCGACGTTTCAATTATACTTTTGCTAATAATTTAAAATGTTGTATCTTTGTGATTCCCCCAAAATTAAGAGGTTTGAAACAGTTTTTATTTTACATATTGATTCCGCTTTCGTGGTTATATGCTTTTGTGGCAAATGTGCGTAACTGGCTGTACGACAAAAATATGTTGAAATCGAAGTCGTTTAAACTTCCGGTAATAGTGGTTGGGAATTTGTCGGCCGGAGGATCGGGAAAAACACCTCATGTCGAGCTTTTGCTTTCGATTCTGAGCGAGAACTATAAAACAGCAATGCTCAGCAGAGGTTATAAGCGAAAATCACGCGGATTTATAATTGCCAACGAATCAAGCACCAGTCAGAAAATCGGCGACGAGCCATACCAGATTATGCGTAAGTTTCCGCAAACAACAGTGGCAGTTTGCGAAAACCGTGTGGAGGGAATTTCGCGACTGATAAAAGCGAACCCTGAAATACAGGTTGCCGTGCTCGACGATGGTTTTCAGCATCGCTCGCTGAAACCCGGACTGAGTGTTCTGTTGACCGATTATAATCAGCTTTATACACGCGATAGAATGCTGCCTGCAGGTCGTTTACGCGAGAGCAGTTTCAGTAGTTTAAGAGCGGATATTATCATTGTAACCAAATGTCCCGACGATATTAAGCCTATTGATTTGCGTGTGGTGGAAACAGAACTGAATCCGATGCCTTATCAGTCATTGTTTTTTTCGCAAACAAGCTACGAGCCGTTGAAGCCTGTTTTTGAGAATGAAGCATTGCCCGAATCGCTCGAAAATATAAAATCGGCGAATAAACAGGTGCTTTTTGTGGCGGGAATTGTTTCGCCCGAACATGCAGTGGCAAAAATTCAGGAATACTGCAGCAGTCCCGAAACTCTCATTTTTCCTGATCATTACCAGTTTGCAAAACAGGATTTCAGGAAGATTGAAAGCACTTTTGAGCAGTTGTCGCAAGCAGAAAAAGTGATTATCACTACCGAAAAGGATGCTGCACGACTCGTGAACAATGCCGATTTTCCGGATACGCTTAAGCCATTTATTTATTATTTACCAATAAAAGTCTCTATCATCAACAAAGAAGATATATTTATACAAAAAATTAAGAATTATGTTGCAGAAAATACAAGAAACCGCTGATTTCCTGAAATCAAAAATTTCCGGAAGTCCTAAAACAGGCATTATTCTGGGTACCGGATTGGGTAATCTGGTGACACAAATTACTGATAAAACCGAGATTCCATACGAAACCATTCCCAATTTTCCGGTGTCCACAGTAGAGGGACATAGCGGAAAGCTTATTTTTGGAAAACTGGGTGATGTGGAAGTGCTTGCTATGCAGGGACGTTTTCATTATTACGAAGGTTACGATATGAAAGCTGTAACTTTTCCGGTGCGGGTAATGAAAGCCATTGGTATCGAAAATTTACTCGTTTCGAATGCTTCGGGTGGCGTACATCCCGATTTCGAAATCGGCGATTTGATGATTATTACCGATCATCTCAATCTTTTCCCTGAACATCCGCTTCGTGGTAAAAATTTCAACGAACTTGGCCCGCGTTTTCCTGATATGAGCGAAGCTTATTCGAAAGATATGATTGCCAAAGCCAAAGCGATTGCCGCCCGCAACAATATCAAAGTGGTTGAAGGTGTTTATGTGGGTACTACTGGTCCTACTTTCGAAACTCCTGCTGAATATCGCTATTTCCGTACGATCGGAGGTGATGCGGTGGGTATGAGTACTGTGCCTGAGGTGATTGTGGCTAACCACAGCGGTATGCGTTGTTTCGGCATGTCAATTATTACCGACCTTGGTGTGCCGGGTAAAATTGTGGAAGTGACTCATGAAGAGGTACAGGAAATCGGTAATAAAGTGCAACCACTTATGACGCTGATTATGAAAGAGCTTATCAAAGAAATCTGATAGTAGATTTTAATATTATACAAAAAACTGCATACCGGAATTAATACTCCGAAATGCAGTTTTTTTTTGTTTTTTAAATACTGATTAAAGATCCTTTTTTATGTCGTCGAGTTCGATAAGTTTGTTTACAATGGCATAAATGGTGAGTCCTGCAGTGCTGTGGATGCCCAGTTTACGTGCAATGTTTCGCCGGTGCGTAATGACTGTGTGAGTTGAAAGGAAAAGCGACTGCGCAATTTCTTTGTTGGTTTGACCTTTTACCACGCAGGTGAGTATTTCTTTTTCGCGTACGCTGAGTGTGTCTGTTTCTTCGTCGGGCTCAATTGTTTCGGCTTCGAACACTTTGTTTAGCTTTGTTCTGAGCTGATCAACGCTGTCGTAAAGCGAGAATTTCTCGTCGTACTGTTTCAGGAAATTATCGTCGAGAGCTCCGGTGACGAGCGCAATACAGCGTAAAGTCTGGTGTCCGGCTTCGTCTTTGAGTTTGCTCATGTCCAGAGTCCCCCAGTAAAGCGGGTTTACAATCAGCAAATCGGGTTTGTGCAGTTTTATGTAGTTGGCCAGAAATTCCTGCGAACTTATTTCGAAAGTTTGTGCATGAATGCCCGGAATGCGTTTCAGCGCCACAGCAAGTCCGCTGCGCACAATGACTGACGGTTCGGCAATGGCAATTTTCAGATTCAGATCATTCATGACTTATTGTTTTTTTTCTCAATGGCTTCAATCACCGGGACGAAGAAAAAATCTTCAATCATATTGTGCAGTGCAAGGTCTTTTTCGCAGGCATACAAATCGAACAGTACATCGTTCATTTTGTAGTTATGTCCTTTCGAAGGATAGTACTTCACAATGATATTTTTCAATTCCGAAAGCTTTGAGTCCACATCGGTGTGATGTTCCTCGAAATTTGCAATCTTATATTTTTTATCGGGCGAACCTGCTAAAAGACGCATTACATATGGGAACACTGTTCTGTCTTCGTAATCCATATGTTTGCGCACTTCCTGAAAATATTCGTCGAAAAATTTCATAAAAACCACCTTGTATGGCTCGCTCTGATCCGACGATTCCACAGCTTCCATCAGTTTGGCTCTGATAGATGGCAGTTTGTAGGTAAGGAAATAATGATGTGCATTTTTCAGATAGTTTATAACTGATTCAATGGAAATGTGTTCGTAAGTTTCGTGAACGATTACATTACCTTCGGCAATAAAATTGGTCACAGCCAGAAAGGTTTTGCAATGAATGTTGTTTGCTTCGCAGGCTTCTTTCACCGTTTTATCGCCAAAACCAAGCGAGATACCAAATCTGCTGATGGTGAGAAGGAGCGAAGCATCTTCGTTGATGATTTCGCTCATGCGCGATCGCTCGTTGAACTTATGATTACTGAACATAACCGGATATTATTTTTCGTTGAATAAATGCAGGAGAACTATATATTGGAGTAAGTTAAACGCAGCACCGTAGTAAAAGTTTGATTTGTGATGCTAAAAGTATAGAAAATAGTAAATTTATCCGAATGCTTATGGCTATTCATTCGGATAAATTATACAGACTAACTAATACAAACAATACTAACTAAATATCTTTTGTTGAAAAAACACTTTGCAAATTTCGCACTATTCAGGGCTTTTTACAATACCTTAATGTAGGTATTTTTTTGAAGCATTACTCAAAAAAGAGTAGGGAAGGCTACATAAAATATCAGACTAAAAAGTGTTGGTATTCGATTTTTATTCAAAAATTTGTCAGAACGAACAAAATCGGTTTAATTTGCATTCAATTAAATACAATGAATTACAATAATATAAATGCCATGAAAGCACAGAATATTTATAAATTGCTAAATCGGTTACTGCCGGTTGTTTTGGTATTGACAGTTGTTCTTTTTTCCGAAAATGTGTTGGCTGAGGAGAAGGCCGAAGCTTATGTGGAATATAAGGGTGTTGTGCTCGATAAATCGACCGGAAATGCACTGGCTTTTGCCAATATTTCGGTGTTGGGAACGAATATTTCCACAGTTTCGAATACGAATGGCGAATTTGTGCTGAAGATTCCGGTTTCGAAAAAAACACACAAAATTCTTTTCCGGTATGTGGGTTATCGAAACAGGGTTATAATACCTGATGAAAATCCATTGGCGTATTACAAAATAGAACTTGAGCCGGTGTCGGTGGAGTTGCCTGAGGTTAGTGTGATTTCGAAGGATGCTGATATGATTATGACTGCGGTTTTCGAACGTATTACAAAGAATTATCCCGGCAGCGAAATGTCTATGACTGCTTTTTATCGCGAAACCATACGGAAAAACCGTAATTATGTGTCTGTGGCCGAAGCTGTTGTAGATGTATACAAGCAACCATACCCTTCGTACAAAACAGATGTGGTGAAATTGTATAAATCGCGTAAAAAAACCGATTACGAAAGGCTTGATACGCTGGTTTTTAAACTTATGGGAGGTCCGTTCAACTCACTTTATCTTGATGTGGTTAAATATCCGGAGATGATCTTCACCGATAAAATGTTTGAAAACTACAATTTCAGTTTCGATCGTTCCACCCGTTTGGACGACAGACTTATTTATGTCATTAATTTTCAGCAGGTAATTTCTGTGGATCTGCCTCTGTTTTACGGAAAACTCTATATTGATGCACAGACCATGGCTATTAAAAGCGCTGTGTTCGATATGAATCTGAAGAACAAAGCCGAAGCATCAAAAATTTTTATAGTAAAAAAGCCTTTCAATGCGAATGTAATTCCAGAGAAAGCCTCGTATCGAATGGATTTCTTTGAACAAAACGGGAAATGGTATTATGGCTACAGCCGTATTGAACTTGATTTGCGCATAAAGTGGAAACGTAAACTTTTTGATACTAAATATTTAAGTGTAATTGAAATGGCTGTGACAGACTGGGAAGATGCCGGTGGTACAAAAGCTCCTGAAAGAAGTGGACGTCTTCGTCCCGGTGTAATTATTGCCGATGAGGCCAGCGGTTTTTCCGATCCTGAGTTTTGGGGCGAATTTAATGTGATTGAGCCTGAAAAACCTATCGAAACAGCCATTAAAAAGATTAGTAAACAGCTTGAAAAAAAGTAATTTCTCAGAGATTTAGTCTTTCTTTCAGCACTGCATAGCCTGCTTGACTCACTTTAATTTTAAAGCCGTTTTTCAATGTGAGAAGACGGCTTTGTTTTTCGTATAGCTCGATGCCGGTAATCGATTCGATATTCACTATGCACGAACGGTGCACGCGCACAAACTGACCCGGAGGAAGTGCCCGTTCGAAACTTTTCATGGTTTGCTCCTTCATGTACTTTCCTTTCAGGGTGTGAATGTGCACGTAGTCGCCATCGGCCTGAAGACAAAGTATTTCCTGCACAGGAATCATGTTGATTTTAGAACCGGATTTTACTGCAATTCGTTCCAGAATTTCAGTATTTTGTAATGTTGGCGCATCTTCATCTTCTTCATCTGTTTCCTGAAATTGTTCGGTCATTTCATCTGCATTATTTTTATTATTCCTGATAATAAACGACTGAATAATAAGAATAAATACCAGCAAATGAATAAAAGTACGGGCAGGCAGATAAGGTAGAAATTCTTCGGAAACGTTTAATAAATATTCAAACCCATAACCGGCTCCGGCAGTAATTGCAAGCGTAAGCAATCCGAGTGCAGTATAGTTGATAATGCGTTGGAGCGCAGGCAGCGCACCGAAATTTCCATAGCGCAATGCATTCCAAAGCAACATTCCTAACAGCGCATAAAGCAAGGAGTGAAAAACAGCATCGGCCAGAATAATGTAGAAAGGCAACGAAAAAATGCTGTGGAACGACAGTGTTTGCAGCATCGCAAAACCTGTCCACCACAGCATATATTGAATTATTTTTGCCTTGTTGTCCGAAAACTTCATTCTTTGCTTTGTGCTTTAATCAGTTACAGTGGCAAAAATAGCATTTTATTGTTAATCAATTGCAAAGTCAGCTCAAAAAAAAGGTTGCATTTTCAATAATCTTAATCAATACTATAGAGTAAAGATCAAAGAACAAATACAAAAGACTGTTGGATACGTGATTTATTGAGAATCATTTCCGAAGCCCGAAATCTTTAAATTTCGAATTTCGAATTTTCAAATCCGAAACCCTGAACCCTGAACTCTGAAACTCTTGAACTCAAAACTAAATACTATTATTCGTCTCTCCATCGTTTTGTAATGTCGCCGAAAGCATCGATGCGACGATCGCGAAAGAATGGCCACCAGCGACGCACATTTTCGGAACGTTGCAGGTCGATGTCAATGACGATGTTTTCTTCTTTATCGTTAGCTGCCTGTGCCAGAAATTCGCCCTGCGGACCAGCCACAAAACTATTTCCCCAAAACTGAATACCGTTTGTCACGCCCGAAGGATCGGCTTCGTGACCTGTGCGGTTGCACGAAAGTACATGCAAGCCGTTGGCTACTGCATGACCACGTTGCACGGTAATCCATGCATTGAGTTGACGGGTTTTTTCTTCGTCGGTGTCGGAACTTTCCCAACCAATGGCGGTAGGATAAATCAGCAATTCGGCGCCGGCCATAGCCATTAGTCTTGCTGCTTCGGGGTACCATTGATCCCAACAAACAAGTACGCCGAGTTTCCCAACCGAAGTCTGAATGGGTTCAAAACCCAGATCACCCGGTGTGAAATAGAACTTTTCGTAATAAGCAGGATCATCCGGAATATGCATTTTGCGGTATTTCCCGGCTATGCTTCCATCTTTTTCGAGCACCACAGCGGTATTGTGATAAAGCCCGGCAGCACGTTTTTCAAAGAGCGAAAGCACAATGACTACGCCCAGTTCGGCTGCGAGTTGTCCGAATGATTCGGTTGATGGACCCGGAATGGTTTCGGCCTGTTCGAACACATTGGTGTCTTCGGTCTGGCAAAAATACAGTCCATTGTGAAGTTCCTGCAGTACAATAAGTTCAGCGCCTTCAGCTGCTGCTTTACGTATATTCGATTCCAGTTTGGCCACATTTTCGTGGCGGTTGGCTGTATTTGTTTGTTGTATTAAAGCTATTTTCATATGTTTTTTGGATATTGCATGGTGACGCAATGCAGCGAGCCATGTTGTTTGATCAGGGCATTGCAGTCGATGGGTACAATTTCGTGTTCGGGAAATGCTTTTTGCATTTGAGCAATAGCAATCGCATCTTTTTCGGAATTATAAACCGGCAAAAGTACAGCTCCGTTGATAATCAGAAAATTGGCATAGGTGGCGGGAAGACGTTCTTCATCTTCATCGTATACCGCATCAGCCATTGGCAGCGGAATAAGATTGTAAGAACCTCCACCCTTTAAAGTGGAGAAAGATTGCAATTCTTCTTCCATCTTTTTCAATGCTTCGTAATGTTCATCCGTTTCGTCATCACATTTTACATACGCAATAGTATTGTTGGGACAAAGTCGTGCCAGCGTGTCCACATGACTGTCGGTATCGTCGCCGGCCAGATAACCATTGTCGAGCCACAGAATTTGTTCTGCGCCGAAATAATCTTTCAGCTTTTGTTCAACCACTTCGCGTGAGCTGTTGTTGCGGTTGTCCGAAAGCAGACATTCGGAAGTGGTAAGAATAGTTCCTTCTCCGTCCGACTCAATACTGCCGCCTTCGAGCACAAAGTCCATACAGTTTCTGTAGCCGTATGCTTCAAAAATGCCCGATTGGTATAGTTTTCGTGTGATTTGATTGTCGTGATTGGCTGCAAACTTCATTCCCCAGCCATTGAATGTAAAGTCGTAAACCACTGCTTTCCCATCTTCATATACAGTGATACCGCCATGATCGCGTGCCCATGTGTCGTTGGTGGGCATTTCGGCAAAACTGATGCGTTGTAATTCATCTTCGCTGAAAAAAGTTTCCACTTCTTCGGCATTCACGCACACAATGAGTAGTTGCTGGCGTTTTACTATTTCGCGGGCAATGTTTACAAAGCATTCAGTAACTTCTTCGAGCATATATGCCCAATCGGTATCGGCATGTGGCCATGTAAGTTGCACAAAGTCCTGTGTAGCCCATTCGGCCGGTAATATTTTTTTCATGTTTCTGCAATCCTCTGCGGGAAATTATTCTGTATAAATCTTTTGCAAAAATAAAGAAAAAAACTGTGAGTGCAATTAGTGAGGATGTATGATGGCTTTCTCTGCTGATATTTATCGCTTTAAAACAACTTTATGGCTTGTGTTTTTTCCCGAATTGACAGATACGAAATATACACCATCGGCATAAGGAAGGTTGATGGTTATGTCTCCTGCCGAATTGAGTGTGTTCAGTTTTCTGCCTGAAGCATCCATAATGTTGATCAGGGATTTGCTGTTGGTTATAATGCGGAGATCGCCGGTGGTTAATGTCGGCTTAACTGAAACTTCCGTACTATGGATCGTGGGTGTTCCGGTTTCCGGAATGACTTCTTCGAGTTGCCATATGGCTCCGGAAGCTTTGTCGGCATAAATATAAGAACCTGCGATCGTTCTGTCCAGATTCATATAATTCCACTTTTGCCACAAGCCTCTCATTTTAAAAGTACAATTACTCATAAACTCAAGTTGTAATGTGCCATTGTTGTCTTTTAAGGTTCCGCTAACGCACCTCCAGCCATCTCTGTGATTGATGTATGTATCGGGCACATGTACATTGTAAAACGAAGTAAATCCGGCTACCGGACTAAAGTCGAACTGAAATGTGTTATTGCTTTTGTTCAATGGATTGATACAGAAATCACCTTCGTTTTGAGTGGTAATGACATCGGGGAAAAGTTGCAGATACAGTCCGGATTGTACATGTTTTATATAATATTTTTTGTTTCTGTCCACTTCGGCGCAGCTCACTTCAACCGGGTCGACAATAGCCGATGCTTCGATGCCAATTTCGGCAGCCGATGCCCAGGCGCGGCCGTTCACTTCCGATTTTGCAATAAGGCGGATATAACGTGCTTCGGGTTTTGAACTGATAATGACAGATTGCGGAGCCGAACTGTTAGAAAATTCGCCTTTGGCCGCAGGGCTTCCCCAAATGCGCGGATGATTGCTGAAATAAACCTCATATTCTTTTATTCTGCCGTTTTCGCCATCTGTTCTTCCTGTGTAGTTGAATGCCTCAACTCTGTAGGTTTTTTGCATGTCGATGACTATTTCGTGTGGGTGTAATGGTTCATTTGTTCCCCAACGGGTGTGCCAAATTGTGTTGTCATTACCATCGATAGCTTTGACAGCTTCTTCACCTCCTGCCTGACTCGAAAAACTGATGACTTTCCATTGCGATTTATCCACAAAAAGATTAAAATCGGTATTGATAGTGATACTTGCCAGATATCCATCAGCTTCGCAGTAAGCTTTGATATTTCCGGCTGAAGTAAACTCAAAACTACCGGTGTAAGCCTGAAAATCAGCGTCGTTGATGCTGTACATTATACGTGCACCGGGAGTTGATGTGGTCATGCTGATAATTCCCTGCCCATTTCTGACAACTTTTACAGGCTCGCATATCGGAAAATCGACTCTTGCTTTTTCAGAAAGCTGATCATTAGTCATGTTAGCTTCAACCGGCATAATGATGAAGTTGAAAGTCACGTTGCTGGCTTTAAATTCGTATTTTTCAAGCACATCGGGGCCGCAGCTTGCATTTCCGAGGCCGCGCATAATTGCATTTACATTGACTACCGTGTTTACAGTGAATTTTGATTTTGCCTGATATGGATGTTTTTGTCTGTTATTTCTATCGGTATAAATATCTTCGGGACGGAAATGTGTAGCTGAAGCAGTCATTTCCTGAGGCACTACAAACATAATTCCATCGCCGGTATTATCTGTCAGACTCATCCAACGCACATCTTCTTTATTTCCTGTTTCCTGAGGAAGTACATATTTTTCCCATTGTTCAGTTACGGTTGAAGTGTAAACGCCTTCGAAACAAGCTTCTTTTCGGTCGGAATAAGATTCCCACGGACCACGTCCGAACCATACCAATTTTTCGAATCCGGCAGGCATTTCCACCCGATATCCGGCTTTGGGTATCACTGAATTTTTTACTGCAGGGTCAATCACTGAACTTACATAAATATTTCCGTCGCTGGTTACTTTGAAGAGAATCTGGTTTTTAAAAGTATTCGGAGTTTTCGCTGTGTATGTGTTTACAATGCTCAAATCCACAGCGTTGGCAGTTTCTTTGATATCCCAGGTGCCCGGTTTTATGGTCAATAACCGAATGCCTAAATCATCCCAGTTTTTGGCCTGAGCTTTATCGTTTTCGGTAGGCAGTCGGAATAAATTAAGTTGTAGCGGCGTATTGAGCATCAGTTTGTTGTTGTAGGTATATCTGATGAGTGTGCCTTTTGCTCTGGAGAATACTGCGCTGAATTTGTTTCCACTCACTGTAATTTCATCAGTACTGTGGCTGATGCTGAGTGTTTCATCTGTTGGGATTTGAGCTACAGGCTTTACAGCATCTTTGAGTTTTATCTGTTCTGACGCTACTTCGTAGCCTTCTCCGGCCCACCATGTGGCCTGTTTTTGATACACATTGAAGCGAATAAAGTATTCAGCTGCAGGCTTTGGTTGTTCAAGCAAATTTTCAATTGTAATGTCGGTGCTTGCTCCACCCAACAGGACTACATCGAGTTTTTCTTTTTTTATTTCTTTGCCATCTTCAAATACTGTGTAATAAATATCCAGATCGTCGGTAGATTTGAAAACGCGTTTATTTTTTAATTTAAAAGTCGTTTTATCATCATTTAAAAAGAAATCGACCGGCTGATAAATCTTCTTGGTGTTGTACGATTTTGCCGAAAATGTATTGTCGGCAAAAACAACTCCGTTGGTACAGAAACTACCATCGTTTGGATTGTCGCCAAAATCGCCACCGTAAGCCCAGTAAGATTCTGAGGGTTTAGCCGGAACCGGCATTTTCAGTCCCTGATCTTTCCAGTCCCAGATAAATTCACCTGTCAGCGCCGGATATTTTTCGTATAAATCGTAAAATTCTCTGACATTGCCCATGGCATTTCCCATGGCATGACTGTTTTCGCACTGAATGTGCGGACGGGGATTCGCCTCTTTGAGTCGTTGCTCGCCCGTGTTTTTAATCCAGTCGATGCTGGCATACATGGTGCTGCTTACATCGCTCCACTGACTGTTTCCCTCGTAGTGCGTCAGGCGGGTTTTGTCAAGCTCTTTAATGGCTTTTTCCACATATTCGAAATTGTTACCATTTCCCGACTCATTGCCATACGACCAGATAAAAATTGACACATGATTTCTGAAACGTTTCACATGATTCTGATTGCGTTCCACCATCGGTTTTCTGAAAAGCTCCACACCCGATAAACCAGTGTTTCCGTGTGTTTCCACATTGGCTTCGGCCAAAACGTACATGCCATATTTATCGCAAAGTTCATAAAAATAAGGACTTACAGGATAATGTGATGTTCTGATGGCATTGATATTGAGCTTTTTCATGTTTTTTATGTCGAGCTCCATTTCTTCTTTTGAAACTGTTCGTCCGTTTATTTCGCTGTGGTCGTGACGGTTGACACCATAAAAAATCATGCGTTTCCCATTGATCAGAAGTTCTCCTCTGCTGCCAATTTCAACTTTTTTGAAACCAACTTTTCCACCCCTTATATCCATTATTTCGCCGTTTTCGTTTTCGAGCGTGAGCACAAGGTCGTAAAGATTTGGAATTTCGGCACTCCATTTTTTCGGATTTGTGACTGGGAAACTGATGGTGTTTTTGCCAATTGCTACTGAACTCAGTTCTTTTTTTGCTATTTCTGCACCGTTTTCGAGGAGTTTAGCAGTGATTTTTGCATTGGTGAGCGCTGTTCCGCTCAGTTCCACATCTATGTTTACGTTGGCATTACTGTAAGTATTGTCGAGATTGCTGGTGAAAAAATAATCTCTGATCTGGGTTTTGGGAGCCGACCATAGGAAGACATCACGATGAATGCCGCTAAAACGCCAGAAGTCCTGACATTCAAGAAACGAACCGCTTGTAAAACGATACACCTGAACTGCAATCACATTGGTTCCTGTGGTCAGATAATCTGTAATTTTAAATTCGGAAGGCAAAAAAGAATCTTCGGAATAACCCACCTGTTGTCCGTTAACCCACAAATAATATCCCGGACCAGCTCCATTGAAACGAACAAAAACATCGCGGCCACTCCAGTTTTCCGGCAATGTAAACTCGCGACGATAACTGCCTACCGGGTTTTTCATGTTGTTATTGTACGTGAAGTCTGCGGGTCGGTCGGCCATTACACTGTAATTGGCATCGTAAGTAAATGGATATCGTGTGTTGACATACAGCGGTTTGTCCCAGCTTTTCCCGTTTCGAACACCGTATATTTGCCAGTTTCCCGGTACGTCGATATTATCCCAGGCACTTACTTCGTATGATGGATTGAAAAACCCGATGGGTTTTTTGGATGGATCGGCTACCCATTTGAATTTCCAAACGCCGTTCAACGATTGGTAATAGGCCGATTGTTCGATTTGATTGGTCAGAAGAGAGTTTTCTGATTCGAATGGAATGCCAACCGTGCATGCATTTTCTCTGTTCAACTGAGTTATATTTACATTGTCCCATTCATTTTGCGCTGAAAGAACTGTACTGCCTGTGATGCAGAGTAAAAGCAGAGTCGCTTTAAGAAGTGTTTTTTTCATTTTGTACGTTTTAATTCAGGGACTTTACGCGTTGTTTTGAGACTCATAAAGCAGCCCGGATTTTTCAAATATCAGATTGCTACAAAGGTATATGTTTATATTTTATTAATAGGGTCTCGTTTAATCATTTTTGTCCCATAAATGACTAAAAATGTATCGGTCAAAACCACAAAAGGGTATAATCAACATAATTTTTCAGTTTGCATAAAAAAACGTATTTTTGTACACTTATAAAATTGAACTAATAAAACTTTTAACTCAAAGCAAGAAATGGGAAAAGTATTGATTATCGGTGCCGGAGGTGTTGGAACCGTGGTGGTACATAAAGTAGCACAGAATCCGGATGTTTTTACTGAAATCATGTTGGCCAGTCGCACCAAATCAAAATGCGACATCATCGCAGCCGATGTAAAGGCGCGTTACGGTGTGGATGTTAAAACCGCACAGGTTGATGCTGATGTAGTGCCTGAGCTGGTGGCTCTTTTAAACGATTACAAACCGGAACTTGTTGTCAATGTGGCGCTTCCTTATCAGGATTTGACTATTATGGATGCTTGTCTCGAAGCCGGTGTAAACTATATGGACACAGCTAATTATGAGCCGAAAGACGAAGCTCATTTTGAATACAGCTGGCAGTGGGCTTACAAAGAAAAATTCGAAAAAGCAGGGCTGACAGCCATTCTGGGTTGCGGTTTTGATCCGGGTGTGACCAGCATTTTTACAGCTTATGCGGCCAAACATCATTTCGACGAAATTCATTATCTCGATATTGTAGACTGTAATGCCGGTGACCATGGAAAAGCATTTGCTACCAATTTCAATCCTGAAATCAATATCCGTGAAGTTTCGCAACGTGGAAAATACTGGGAAAACGGACAATGGGTGGAAACTGAACCGCACGAAATTCATAAACCACTGAATTATCCCGAAATTGGTCCAAAGGAATCGTATGTGATTTATCACGAAGAACTTGAATCGTTGGTAAAAAACTTCCCAACCATCAAACGTGCACGTTTCTGGATGACTTTTGGTCAGGAATATCTGACGCACCTGCGTGTGATTCAGAATATCGGAATGGCCCGTATCGACGAAGTGGAATACAACGGTGTGAAAATCGTTCCTATTCAGTTCCTGAAAGCGGTACTTCCGAATCCTGGCGACCTTGGCGAAAACTACACCGGCTGGACTTCAATCGGTTGCCGCATCAAAGGTATCAAAGATGGTAAGGAAAAAACTTACTATGTGTACAACAATTGCAGTCACGAAGCTGCTTACAAGGAAACCGGAACTCAGGGCGTAAGCTACACTACAGGTGTGCCTGCCATGATTGGTGCTATGATGTTTATGAAAGGTTTGTGGAAAAAACCGGGCGTGTACAATGTGGAAGAGTTTAATCCCGATCCGTTTATGGAACAACTCAACATTCACGGACTTCCATGGGTGGAATTGCACGATGTGGATTTGGAACTTTGAGAAGATAAAGCAAAGACAAAAGAACAAAGACAGGGTGATTGCCCTGTCTTTTTTTGTGTAGTTATATAAGTGTTATTTCTGTAAGTCTTTTTTCCACTGATAATAGCCGATGACAGCCATTATAGTATAAATTACAAAAAGCACAGCGGTAGGGTATAGTTCCTTGTAAAAATACAAACCTGCCGATATCGCATCGATAAAAATCCACAGCAGCCAGTGTTCTATCATTTTACGTGCCAGCATCCATGTGGCCACAATACTCAAAGCTGTGGTCAGCGAATCGGCATTGGGTAGCGGAGAATCGGTGTAATTCAGTAATACAAAGCGGTAAATGAAAAATAATGCCAACGCAATAACGGAAATAATCAGTGCCGACTTAAAGGTGGTGCGTTTTACCGGAAGCTCTTTCTCCGGTTGAATTTTTCCTGCTCTCCAGCTTATCCAACCGAAAATACTTACGCCCATGTAATAGACCTGAAGTGTCATGTCGGCGTAGAATTTACTTTCGAAGAAAACCACAGTGTAAAGTGCGGAGCATAGAAAGCCGAAAATCCAGAGCCCCGCTTTTTGTTTTACCGATAAATAAAGGTAAATTATACTAAGTACAGAACCTGTGATTTCGACTCCGTTTTGCAATATGTATTCGAAAATGCTATTCATTCGATGGTGTAGAAACAACATTCCCCGCAAAAGAAATTACGGGGAATGATTCATATGTTATTTCAAAATCTTCTCGTAGGCACCCGGTGTTTGCAGAATTTCCACTGCTTTTTGCAGCGATTCATTTTCGGCATCAATTACTCTGTAATATTCATTCATATCCCAGAGGTCGCGGGCTACAAGCGCTTTTATTTGTAGTTTAATAATGGGTTCAGCCTTTTTGTACTGCTCTTCGTTAAACTCGATTTTTTCTTTCTCGCCGGCAGCTTTAAGTGTTTCCATTATGTCGTTGCTCACATCGAATTTTTTATCGAATTTTTCGAAAGTGCTGAATTTTTTCTTCAGATCATTTCTGTTTCGATCGATATATTGCATTACCACTTTGTTGAGTACGCCTTTTGCAATAATGTTGCGGTGGTAAGCATTAATGTTTTTTGTAGTGTCGATCGGAACAAAAATGTCGGGCATAATTCCTCCGCCTCCATATACGGTGCGTTTCAACAGGAGTGTTTGATAACGCAGTGAATCCGGAAATTGGATACTGTCGGCATAAAGAAACTCACCGTGATTGTATCTGTTGAGCAATTCTTTTTCATATTTTTCAGGACCATCTTTGTATGGTTTCTGAATAGAACGGCCTGTTGGTGTATAGTAACGTGCTGTGGTGAGACGCATCATTGAACCGTCGGGCAATGGAATCTGACGTTGTACAAGTCCCTTTCCGAAAGTACGGCGACCCACAATAATACCGCGATCCCAGTCCTGAATGGCTCCCGAAACAATTTCGCTGGCTGAAGCAGAATATTCATCCACCAGAATAATCAGTTTGCCGTTTTCGTAACGTCCGCGGGCCGACGATGACATGACACTCTTGGGTTGATTCAATCCTTGTGTATATACAATCAGTTTATCATCCTTCAAAAATTCATCAGCAATTTGCTGTGCAGCATTCAGATAACCACCTCCATTACCCTGAAGACTAAGGATAAGATGTTTCATTCCCTGTTTCTGAAGTTTGCTGAATGCTTTCTGGAATTCGTCGGCTGTGGTAGCTCCGAAATTATTGATTTTAATGTAGCCTATTTCTTTGGTCACCATGTAAATGGCATCCACGCTGTAAACTGGAATTTTATCGCGAATAATTTTGAATTCCATTAAGTCTTTATGATCACGACGAAGCACTTTAACCGTGACCTCGGTACCTTTTGGCCCGCGAAGTCGTTTCATAATGTCGGAATTTTGCATTTTTACACCGGCAATCAGTTCGTTGTTGATATAAATAATGCGGTCGCCGGCCAGTACCCCAACCTTTTCGGCGGGTGCTCCCGAAATAGTTTGGACTACGAGCAAAGTATCCTCCAGCAGCTGGAATTGAATTCCCACACCTTCAAAACTGCCTTCGAGCGGTTCATTTACTCTTTCCACTTCTTCTTTCGGAATATAGGACGAATGCGGGTCGAGTTCTTTAAGCATTGATTCAATGGCACTTTCCACCAGCTTTTTTTCATTGATAGAATCCACATACAGATTGGTAATAATAGTGTATGCGTTCGAAAGTTTGCGTTGTTGTACTGAGTTCAGTATCTGGGCATGCAAACTTCCTGAAATAATGATAAGTGCTGATAAAACAAGAAGTTTGTGTGCATGATTAATGCTTTTGTTCAAAAAATGCTTCATGATATTTGTTTTAGAGTGACAAAAGTACAAAAAACTAACTATTTTCGGTCACATTATGTTTGTTTATTGACAGACGTACAGCTTAAGCAAATTGCATGCCCCGTTTAGTTCGTGCGTACGGCAGTCTTTGATGGTCGCAATTTTCTTATATATTTCTTCGATAGGCATTTCGCTTTCGTCGGTTTCTATGCATAATTTATCCAGAGGCGTTACAGCCACACTCTCGGGATTGAAATGTTCACCGTATGAAATTGCAAAACCCGCATTGAGAAGTTGTTTGGCAAGTTGCGGTTTGCCTCTGAACCCGTGAACTACCCAGTTCTGAGTTGGTTTTAGTTTTGTACGCAGGTTAATAAGTTCGTTGTATGCAGCCACACAATGGATAATCAGTGGTTTGGCAAATGTTTCCGAAAGCTGCACCTGACGTTCGAAAAAGTAGAGTTGCTCTTTGATAGTTGCTTTGCTGTTGCGGTCGAGCCCGCATTCGCCAACGGCTTTTATGCGTGGATCGGCGAGGGCCTCCTCTATTTTTGTAAGTATTTCGGTGCTGTGCAGGTGTACTTCCCAGGGATGAATGCCTGCCGAACAAAATTCGTTTATATCTGTTTTTAAAAAGTTATCAATTTCCCCAAGGTTTAGATTCCTTACAGCAAAGGGATTACATCTGTCGGAATGATGAGTATGAGCATCAATGTATACAATCATTTTATCATAGTTTTTTCTGTAAAACAAATTCTGATTTTTGAATTTAATAAGCTGCTGAAGGTTTTTAGTCTGCAGTAATTCAAAAACAATGTTACAAAAATAGAAATTTCCGCCGAAAAAATGTAACTTTGCAACCCTTTTCGGGCAATAATAAATTGATAAAAATCAAAACATTAATTAAAAATATGATTAACTCAGAATTGTTCAGCAGCCTTCCTTACAAAGTTGCTGATATGTCGCTGGCCGATTTCGGAAGAAAGGAAATTGAACTGGCAGAAAAAGAAATGCCGGGTTTGATGGCGTTACGCGCAAAATACGGAGCTTCGAAACCTCTGAAAGGTGCCCGTATCATGGGTTCGCTTCACATGACTATTCAAACTGCAGTACTTATCGAAACACTGGTGGAGCTCGGAGCCGAAGTTCGCTGGTGTAGCTGTAATATTTATTCTACTCAGGATCATGCTGCTGCTGCCATTGCTGCTGCCGGTGTGCCTGTATTTGCGTGGAAAGGTGAAACACTCGAAGAATACTGGTGGTGTACACTTCAGGCACTGACTTTCGAAGGTCATCAGGGTCCGACTGTGATTGTGGACGATGGTGGCGATGCTACTATGATGATTCACGTGGGAGCTGCTGCCGAAAAAGATGCTTCAGTACTCGACAAGCAAGCCGGTGGTGAAGACGAAGCACTTCTTTACGCCATTCTGAAAGATGTGCTGAAAGGAGATCATGGTATCTGGAATCGCATGGTGCCCGGAATTCGTGGTGTATCTGAAGAAACCACAACCGGTGTACATCGTTTGTATCAGATGCTCGAAGAAGGTTCATTGCTTTTCCCTGCCTTTAACGTAAATGACTCAGTGACCAAATCGAAATTCGACAATCTCTACGGATGTCGCGAATCGTTGGCCGATGGTATCAAACGTGCTACCGACATTATGCTGGCCGGTAAAGTGGTTGTGGTTTGTGGTTATGGTGACGTGGGTAAAGGTTGCGCCAAATCGATGCTGGCTTATGGAGCCCGCGTGATTGTGACTGAGATTGATCCTATTTGTGCGCTTCAGGCTTCGATGGAAGGCTTTAAAGTGACTACAGTTGAGGATGCTCTTGCCGAAGGAAATGTGTTTGTAACCACTACCGGAAACAAGGATATTATTACCATTGAGCACATGGCTAAAATGAAAGATGGTGCCATTGTATGTAATATCGGTCATTTCGATAACGAAATTCAGGTGGATAAACTCAAAAAATTCCCCGGCATTGAATGTATCAACATCAAACCTCAGGTTGATAAATATGTATTCCCTGATGGACACAGCATTTTGCTTTTGGCTGATGGTCGTTTGGTGAATCTGGGTTGTGCTACAGGTCACCCATCGTTTGTGATGAGTAATTCGTTTACAAACCAGACTCTGGCGCAAATCGAACTTTTTACCAAAGATTACGAAGTAAATGTGTATCGTTTGCCAAAACATCTCGACGAAGAAGTGGCGCGTTTACACCTCGAACAACTTGGTGTGAAACTTACTGTACTTTCGCCTGAGCAGGCTGCTTATATAGGTGTAAAACAGGATGGACCTTATAAACCGGAGCATTACAGATACTAATATATAGTGATTAGTAATTAGTCATTCGTGACTAGTGATTAGTGCCGGTAACGATATTATATTTTAAATGAGCGAACGACATTGGTTGGTTCGCTCATTTTGTTTTACTGAATTTGTTTTCATTGCTCAGTGTTGTGGTTTTTATATGCTGGTTATAAACTTGCTTATGATTGTTATCGGAAATAATGCTGTAGAGTATAATTTTTATAGTAAAATTTAATAATAAAGTGGACCAGATACTGTGTTTTGCAGGAAAAACCCATAAATTATGTTATAAAACATAATTTTGAATGAATATTATTCGAAATCTCTTGCAAGTGTACAAAATACACTGTATCTTTGCATCGTGATTTTTTCATAGTATTAGATTTAAGGTTAACAAAAAGATTGGTAGATTGCCGTGAGGCAAAGCTACCTTTCGCATTTTAAGGGGGTGAGTCATCCCTTTTTTTTTGTATCATAAAGTGACGGATGGAATATTGAGCCCGACAACAGATATGTGTATAAAAAGCGAAAAGCGACCATGCCTCACGCACGGTCGCTTTCAATATAGAAACTTAAAAAAAACGCGAAAAAGATTAATAAACTATCTTATAATAAGTTCGTAAGGTAAACGGGCCTGAATGCCGTTCATATTTTCAATATTTTTAATCTCGCGGAAGAGTTTGTATTGTTCACCCAGTTGTGCTTTCATAAAGCGTGTTTCCATGTCTTCGCCTAAGCTTTTCATTAGCTTGGTTGCAAAGTCCTCCTTGGCAGGGAACGATTTCACATTGTAGGCTTTTAGTTTTGCTTTTTTTACGGCAAGTGCAATAGCTTCGTCGATACCGCCAATTTTATCCACCAGTCCGAGTTTCAGCGCATCCTCGCCGGTCCATACGCGACCTTCGGCAATTGCTTTAATTTCGTCCACTTTTTTGTTACGTCCATCGGCGCAGCGTTTCACAAAGAGCTCATAGCCGCGGTTTACATAAGCCTGCATAAGATCTCGTTCTTCGGGGCGGAAGGGACGATTGATGCTCAGCATGTCGCTCATTTTGTTGGTTTTAACGCCATCGTATGTCAAGCCAAGCTTGTTGTTAAGTCCGGCAATGTTGGGGATGAGTCCGAAAATGCCAATCGATCCTGTGATAGTATTGGGTTGAGCCACAATTACATCAGCCATACACGAGATATAATAACCACCCGAAGCAGCATAGTCGCCCATCGATACAATCAGAGGTTTTTTCTCTTTAAGCTTGGTAAGCGCGCGCCAGATCTGTTCTGAGCCATAAGCGCTACCACCGGGTGAACTTACGCGGAAAACAACCGATTTTACAGCTTCATCCTTGGCTACTTCGTTGATGGTTTCCACCAAATCTTCCGATACAATTCCTTCGCCATCACCACCATCAATACCACCAATGGCATAAATCACAGCCACTTTGTCTTTTTCGAATTTTATATCATCGGGCACTTTGGTCATGGCCGAGTGTTTCACCAGTTTGTAATCTTTAGCGAATGATTTCATAATGCTATCCACCTCGTCGACATATACCATTGAATCAACCAAAGCATAATCCACGGTTTTCTGAGTAGGCTGGAACATCATCATCTGATCGGCAAAAGCGTTCAGCGTATCTACCGACAGTTTTCTTGATTCTGAAATATCTTTCAGCATGGTTTTCCAGATCGAGGTCATATATACAGTAACCTGCTCGCGGTTGGCATCGCTCATTTTGGTAGTGATGTATGGTTCAACAGCCGATTTGAAAGTACCTACTTTTACCACCTGCATTTCCACACCAATTTTATCGAGTGTGTTTTTGAAAAATACGAGATCAGCGTTCAAACCTTTCAGTTCGAGCATTCCTTCAGGGTTAATCAGCACTTTGTCGGCTACTGAAGCCAGATAATAATTGCTTTGCATATAAGTATCGGCATAGGCAATCACGAATTTTCCTGATTTTTTGAAATCAACAAGCGCATCGCGAATTTCTTTTATCGAAGCAAATCCACCCATCAGAGTACCTCCTTTGAGGTAAATACCTTTTATTTTTTCATCGTTTTTGGCTTTCTCGATATTGGCCAACACATCGTCGAGACCAATTACTGCCTGCGAAGGTTGTCCGAGAGCTTCGGCAAACGCAGCTGCAAAAGGATTGTCCTCGGTGCGATCGACAAGCGAACCCGACAGGCTTAGTTCGTATACTGAATTGTCTTTCAGTTCAGTGGCCTTGTCGGCCGAACCGGCTATAGCGCCCATTATTCCAAAAAAGATAAAAATACCCAAAACAGAAGCCACGATCACACCTACTATGGTGGCAAGCGTAAATTTTAAAAATTGCTTCATAAAATTTTAATTTATTGATTGTTTTAATACAGTTTATTCAAATCACGTTGCAAAGTAAAGGAAAAATATTTGAATAACAAAATATATTTATTGTTTTTCGATAATATTTTTATTGATCCATGTGCTGATTTTATGAAAATACCTCACTGAGCAGCAAAAACAGATGTTTGAGCGAATCAGTAAAATGTTGTTTTGCAATTTTCTACCAAAATTAAATTTTGATATTTTGATAAGAAGACTGACAATAATGAAAGACGATGGATTAAAATATGGTCAATCAGGCCGAATTATTAACGTTGAGCATCTGAGATTCAAAAAGCTTGTTTAATTTTGGATAAAAAATTATTTAAAGGCATTTAGATGAAGCATATACTTATTTCCGGAAAACGTTTTTTTTATTTGATTTTTAGCTTGTCAGCCACAGTTTTTTCGTTTCAGGCTGTTGCTCAGAAGGCCGGTTATATACAATCCGTGCCTTTCAACCGGGTACATATGACCGACCGTTTTTGGTCGCCACGTATTGAAACAAACCGAACTGTATCCATTCCTTCTGCATTCGGAAAATCGGAAGAAAGCGGTCGTTTCGACAATTTTGCATTGGCAGGCGAACTTATAAATGGCGAGCATAAGGGCGATTTTTCGTTCGACGATACCGATCCATACAAAATTATCGAAGGTGCTTCGTATGCTCTGGCGGCTAAATATGACAAAAAACTCGATGCTTATCTCGACAGTGTGATAAATCTGATTGCTATGGCTCAGGAGCCTGATGGATATCTGACCACCTGTGTCACAAATCGCTGTACAAGGCTTTCGGGCTGGTGGGGAAATGCGCGTTGGGAGAAAATAAACAGCCACGAACTTTATAACTCAGGACATCTTTACGAAGCGGCTGTGGCGCATTTTCAGTCGACAGGAAAACGTACTTTACTGAATGTAGCCATTAAAAATGCCGATTTGGTTTGTCAGGTTTTTGGTCCGAATGCAGGGCAAATTAGTCGTCCGTCGGGTCACCCGATTATCGAAATGGGACTTGTTAAGCTATACAAAGTTACCGGCAGTCAGAAATATCTCGATATGGCAAAGTATTTTGTGGAGGAAACCGGACGTGGAACCGATGGGCATCACCTGAGCGAATACAGTCAGGATCATATGCCCGTTTTGCAACAAAAGGAAATTAAAGGTCATGCGGTGCGTGCGGGTTATTTATTTTCCGGAGTAGCCGATGTGGCTGCGCTTACCAACGATACTGCGTACTTCAACGCACTGACGCGAATCTGGGAAAATATGGCTTCGCGCAAACTTTATATTACTGGTGGAATTGGTTCGCGGGCACAGGGCGAAGGTTTTGGTCCCGACTACGAACTCCACAATCACACGGCCTATTGCGAGACCTGTGCATCCATCTCAAATGTTTACTGGAATCAGCGCATGTTTCAGGCTACAGGTGATGCAAAATATATCGACGTGCTCGAACGTGCTTTGTACAATGGTGTGATTGCGGGTGTTTCGCTCAGCGGCGATAAGTTTTTCTACGACAATCCGCTCGAATCGATGGGTCAACACGAACGTCAGGCATGGTTTGGATGCGCCTGTTGTCCGGGCAATATTACGCGTTTTATGGCTTCGGTGCCGGGTTATATGTATGCAACCGACAAGAATTCCATTTACATAAATCTTTATGCGCAAAGCAAAGCCAATGTATTGCTTGGCCAGAATAATATTGAAATCAGACAGGAAACAGTTTTTCCGAACGATGGCAATGTAAAGTTTTTCATTCGTCCATCTAAAACACAAAAGCTGACCCTTAAGTTCCGTATTCCCGGTTGGGCCGAAAACCGTCCTGTGCCTACGGATCTTTATTTTTATTCTGAAAATAAAAATATGCCTGTGGAAATTCTGTTGAATGGAAAAGTCGTGAAGGCAAAATCCGAGAAAGGTTATCTTTCCATTGACCGTGAATGGAAGAAAGGCGACAAAGTGGAATTGAAGCTCCCAATGGAAATCCGGAAAGTGCTTGCCAATGCACAGGTGGAAGATACTAAAGTAAAAATGGCTTTCGAGCGTGGCCCTGTGGTTTATTGTCTCGAAGCTGCCGATCAGCCAGATAAACAAGTCTTTGATAAGTACATTCCGAAAAATGCCGAATTGAAAGCTGAATTCAGAGCTGATTTGCTTAATGGAGTTATGGTGCTGAAAGGAACCGCGCGCAAAGTGACTGAAACTGCTGATGGAATTTCAGAGACGGAAGTGCCTTTTACAGCAGTGCCTTATTCTGTATGGAATAATCGCGGTGCAGGCGAAATGGCCGTTTGGCTGCCTTACAAGCAGAATATTGCCCGCCCTCAACCCGAAGCAACCATTGCCTCCCGCGCCCGTAGTGTGAATGCATATGGTGTGAACGATCAGTGGGAACCCAAATCGTCGGCCGATATTTCGAAACCTTACCATTACTGGTGGTTGAAAAAAGGGATGGATGTGGAACTTGAATATGCGTTCGATAAACCTGAAACCGTACAGAATGTGCAGGTTTACTGGCTGAGTTTCGACCATTACGATGGAAATTACCGCGTACCCGAAAGCTGGAAACTGTTTTACAAAGCAGGTGAAGAGTGGAAAGAGGTGGAAACTGATGATTATTATACTACTTTGAAAGATTGTTACAATAGTCTGAACTTTAAAAAAGTAACCACTACAGGGCTGAAAATTACGGCTAAACTGCAAAAAGGTCAGTCGGGCGGAGTGATTGAGTGGAAAGTGAAGTAAGGTAAGGTTACGCGATTTCCGGTTCGCGAGTATGCGAAGTTTATTTATCGATTCGGAAATCGATGCACCCGATTGAATCATTTTTACACTATAGATTATTTACTTTTTATTTATTTTTGTCTCAAATCAGAAACATACGTTTTACCATGAAAAAATCAGTTGTTATCATTTTGCTTTTCGTATCGGCAATTTCTCTGTCTGCTCAGAAAAAATCAGCAGGTTATCCTATTTCGCCTGTGCCATTTACAAACGTAAAGGTAACCGACCAGTTTTGGGGACAAAGGCTGAAGGCAAGCCGTGAAGTAACTATTCCTCTGGCATTCAGCAAATGTGAAGAAACCGGACGTTACGAAAATTTTGTGAAGGCTGCCAATCCAAGTGAAAAATACAAAGTGGAAGGTTTTTCGTTCGATGATACCGATGTGTATAAAACGATCGAAGGTGCCAGTTATTCCATGCAGACTTTTCCTGACAAGAAACTTAATAAATATATAGATAGCGTATTGTTGATTGTGGCAAAAGCGCAGGAACCTGATGGATATTTATACACCTCGCGTACAATGAATCCCAAGCATCCGCACGCATGGTCTGGTTCGAAGCGTTGGGAAAAGGAAGAAGACCTCAGTCATGAACTTTATAACCTCGGTCACATGCTCGAAGGTGCGATTGCACATTATCAGGCAACGGGGAAACGTAATTTTCTGGATATTGCCATAAAATATGCCGATTGTGCAGTGCGCGAAGTAGGCGACAAACCGGGTCAGGCTTGCGTGGTTCCGGGTCATCAGATTGCCGAAATGGCATTGGCAAAACTGTATGTGTTGACCGGTGAAATGAAATATCTGAATCTGGCAAAATTTTTACTCGACAAAAGAGGTTTCACTCCAATGAAACATGAATACAGTCAGTCGCACAAGCCGGTTTTGGAACAGAACGAAGCTGTTGGTCATGCTGTCCGCGCTGCTTATATGTACACAGGAATGGCCGATGTGGCTGCACTTACAGGCGATTCGGGCTACATAAAAGCCATTGATAAAATCTGGGAAAATATTGTGAGTAAAAAACTCTACATTACCGGAGGCATTGGCGCCACAAGTCACGGCGAAGCTTTTGGCAAAAACTACGAACTTCCCAACATGTCGGCTTATTGCGAAACCTGTGCAGCTATTGGAAATGTGTATCTGAATTACCGTTTATTTCTTTTGCATGGTGAATCGAAATATTTCGATGTGCTCGAACGTACGCTTTATAATGGTCTGATTTCAGGTGTTTCGCTCGATGGCGGTGGATTTTTTTATCCAAATCCGTTGGAATCTATTGGCCAGCATCAGCGTCAGCCCTGGTTTGGTTGTGCCTGTTGTCCTTCGAATATTGCACGCTTTATTCCTTCAGTACCGGGATATGTGTATGCCGTGCACAATTCTGAAGTGTATGTAAATCTTTTTATGTCGAATAATTCCACACTTAAAGTTGCCGGAAAGAACGTAAATCTTCAGCAAAATACTGCTTATCCCTGGAATGGCGATATCAAAATCAATGTAAATCCTTCTGGCAAGCAGAAATTTCAATTAAAAATCCGTATTCCGGGTTGGGTGCAGGGACAGGTTGTTCCATCGGATCTATATACTTATAGCGACCGTAAACAGCTTTCGTATAGCATAAAAGTAAATGGTGAGGTTCAGAAATCGAATCCGGTAAACGGTTATTTCAGCATCAATCGTCAGTGGAAAAAAGGCGATGTGGTGGAAGTGCATTTCGATATGGAACCACGTACAGTGAAAGCACATTCGGCGGTTGAGGCTGACAGGGGAAAGTTAGCCGTAGAGCGTGGTCCGGTAGTTTACTGTGCTGAATGGCCCGACAACGATTTCAGTGTGTTGAGTGTGATTATGAACCGAAAACCTGAATTTAAAGTTGTGGAAAAGCCAGCACTTCTGAAAGGAATCACGCAACTTCAGACCGATGCTCAAACACTGAGTTATAACAAAGCCGGAAAAATTGAAGCCCGTGATGTAACGCTTACGCTTATTCCGTATTATGCATGGGCACATCGTGGCAGTGGCGAAATGGCTGTGTGGTTTCCCGACGAACTGAGCGCCACGCGACCTGTAATGGCTCCGAGCATTGCATCTGAAAGTAAAATCGCAGCATCGGTTCAATCGAAATCGCTTTCGGCTATCAACGACCGCCTTGTGCCAAAAGACGAAAACGACCGTTCGGTGCCTTATTACCATTGGTGGCAAAAGGGAGGAACTACCGAATGGATTTCGTGTGAATTTCCCGAAACGAAATCCATCAGTTCGTGTTCCGTTTTCTGGTACGACGATGGTCCCTGGGGTGGTTGCCGCGTGCCTCAATCGTGGCGAGTATTTTATCGTGATAACGGGGGGAAATGGATTCCGGTAGAAAATACCAATGAATATGGCACAAAGAAGGGTGTTTCAAACTCAGTGTCGTTTAAAACCATTACAACGACTGCCATAAAAATGGAAATTGAATTGCCGGAGAAAAACTCAACCGGCGTTTTCGAGTGGGAAGTAGAGTAAAAGCGTTTATTGAAATTTTATTTCAGAAAAGAGTTTTAGCTTTTTTCGTACTTTGTCAGCCGGCAGTTCGGAGTTGTTGAAATGTGGTAGTTTTCCCTGAAAACTACCTTTCACAACAGAACTGTCTGACATAACAAAATCAAATTCGATAAAATACTTATCTCCAGCGCTTCTTTTTAAATCAAAGCTGCCGCGCGAAATATACTTTACTGTTGAGAAAGCCTGACGTTTTTCGATATAATACAAATATGCGCCTACAGGATATTTGTTTTCGTCCACTTCAAAGAGTTCTCCGGGATAAAAAGTCATCGGAGCCGCAGTTGTATCGGCTCTGTAAACGCCCGCCGGAAGCACTGAGTCTGTTGCAGAAATAAAAATATCTTCTACAAAAAGATATTGTCCGTGTCCGGCCAGACTTCCTTCGTTGTTTACATAAAGTGAATCGGAAAAAAGCGAAAGCGTCAGTACGTTGCGGTCAATGTCCGCATAATTGTAAAAATCTCCGTAAAATTCAGCATAACCCCAGCTGTATGCGGGTTTGTCGTTGTATTTATACTCGAAACGTGGTTCGCGATCGTAGCACGAACTCATAACGATTATTGTAAATATAATAGCAAAATATTTGAAGTAATTGATCTGCATCTGATTGTGTCGGAGATTATATTTTCAATAACGGAAAAACAGCTGTTATGTTATTTGTATGCTCTAAACTATTTTTTATTGATGTAATGTACCGGATACCAGGCTGCAAGTAACCCCATTATCAGTACGGTAACGAAAACCAACAGCGTGTCGGCCGGCTGCAGTACTACTGGATATGCTTCCACAACATACCCGGAGCCCATTTTTACCAAACCGAAATATTGCTGAATTAAACAAATAACTGTGCCAATCACTAATCCTGCCAAAGCTCCTACAGCTGATATCATCCAACCCTCGAACAGAAAAATGGTTTTAATCAGTCCATTGTCGGCACCTAAATGTTTCAAAGTTTGAATGTCATCTTTTTTGTCGATAATAAGCATCGAAAGCGATCCGATAATATTGAAGCTGGCTATCAGTAAAATAAAACTCAGAATAAGGAAAGTAATCCATTTTTCAATTTTCATTATTCTGAAAAAACTTTCCTGTTGTTCGTAGCGGTTTTTTACAAAAAAAGTATCACCGATTTTGTTTATTATTTCTTTCTGAACTTTTGCAATATCGCTGCCGGGTTTCACTTTTAATTCAATGGCCGAAACAGTAGTGCTGTCGTACTCAAAGAGCTCACGTGCAAGGCCAATTGACACAAGGACATACTGATCGTCGTACTGTAGCTGGTTGACTGCAAAAATGCCTGAAAGAAATGTTCCCGCCTGATTCAGACTGGTTTCGGGGCGCAACAGGTTGATTTTTGTGCTTCTTTTGGGGGCGAAAATATAAAGCGGATCGACAAAATGAGCGCCCATACCAAGTTTTGCTGCTACACCTACACCCGGCACAGCTCTCTCGAAAGCGCCATCGAACAGCACAAACTCACCATCGTAAATAATGCTGTCGATTTGAGTCAACTCTCTGAAATTGTCGGTGACACCTTTGATGGTAGCCGGCATTTGTTTTTCGCCAAAACGGAGCAAGGCATTTTCTTCTATCACTTCGGTGAAAACAGCCACTTCAGGCATTTTCCTGATTTCATCAAAACGGGCGCTACCTGCATCGAATGTTTTTCCCTGCACAGCCGTGATTTTCAGATCGGGATCGAAAGCCGAAAACATATCGCCAATCAGCGCCTCGAAACCATTGAACACCGAAAGCACAATGACTAGCGCCATAGTGCCCACAGCTACACCGGTAGCGGAAATGCCTGAAATAATATTAATGGCATTGTGCGACTTTGGCGAAAACAAATAGCGACGGGCTATCCTTAACGAAAAGGACAGCCTGCTTTTGTTTGTGTAATTCCGGCTCTCTGACATAATCTAATCAAGTTCAATCTCCTCGCCTTCTTTCAGTGGTGAAGGTGGATCTTGTTTCAGCAAATTGTCGATGTTTTCGAGATAATCTAACGAGTCATCTACATGAAAGTACAGTTCGGGTACAATGCGCAATTGGTGACGGACGCGCTTGCCCAGATCGAAGCGAATGGCTTTTGTATCCGCATTTACCTGTTCGATAACAGCATTGGCTTTCTCACTTGGGAAAATGCTCAGGTAAGTGCGTGCAATGCCCAAATCGGGACTCACGCGCACCGAACTAACGGTTATCAGAGTGCCCTGAAGTTTACGGGCGTATAGCAGAAATATCTCGCCCAGTTCTTTCTGAAGCATGCGCGAAATTTTTTGTTGTCTTGTTGTTTCCATAATTATTTATTTTTCTAGTTTGTTAATCATTTCGGTTGCATCCAGTTCTATTTTCGAGAATGCAAACCATTTTTTTGCTAAATCCTTGAGCGACGCACCAATGTGATACACTGTTTCGTTGTCGATAATCAGAAACCTGTCGTGCGATTTGCTGAAAATTCTTACTTCAACAGGCTCGTATTGTGCATTGAATTTTTCAATGTCCAATTTCATTTCTTTTGAAATTTTGAATGTATATATTGTGCAACTCACTCCCGTTTTCCGTTTTGCCATCAAATGCAATACGCTTTCGTCGATATAATTATCAATCAGCACAATCGACTTTTTGGCTGATTTTACCAAATCGGCAGCAAATTTCCAAGCGTCAAAAATTTGTCCATCGTAAAATATTCCCTCATTGGGCGGAAGCGATGTTTTAATCAATAAATCGAATTTCTGGTCGTGTTCGAAAATCTTCTTCTCAATCCTGTCAATTCTGCTATTCAGCACATATCCTTTCATCAAGTATTCTTTCAGAATGCTGTTTGCCCAAATGCGGAATTGAGTTCCCCGTTTTGATTTTACGCGATAACCAACGGAAATAATTACATCGAGATTGTAGAATTCAATTTGGCGAAGGACTTCTTTTCCTCCTTCATTCTGAACTGTTGCATTTTTTGCAACAGTTGACACTTAATCTAACTCACCTTCCTCAAAAATATTTCGTACGTGTCTGGATATAACAGATTTATCACGTCCGAACAAATCACTCATCTGATTAAGTGATAGCCAAACCGTTTCATTTTCAATTCTCACCTCCAGCTGAGTAGAATCATCTGATTGATATAAAATTATTTCTCCTTCGGTTTTCATTGGCACATTGGCTTATTATCTCATTGGCAAATTGTTATAATTTCCACTCAAAGCCATCTTTCGTATCTTTTATCTCAAAGCCCAGAGCTGTGAGCTCATTACGAATTTTGTCGCTTGTCGCCCAGTCTTTGTTGCGTTTAGCTTCGAGACGCATATTCAAAAGCATATCAATGGCTTGTTTGTAAGCCTCGTTGGTGCCTGTTGCGGCAGTTTCCACTTTTAATCCAAGCAAATCTTCCACAAAAAGTTTGAAGACAGATTGCAATTCTTCCAAATCATCTGCCGAAATTGTTGCTTTTCCGTCGTGTACCAGATTAATGGCTTTCAAAGCTTCGAAGAGATACGAAATGACAATCGGAGTGTTCAAATCGTCGTTCATGGCTTCTTCGCATTTAGCACGAAGTCCGGCAGTTTCGACGGTACTTGTAGCTGCTGGCGATAGCTTTTGCAAACGTGCATATCCGTCTATCAACCGTTCGAGACCTTTTTCAGATGCTTCGAGGGCTTCACTGCTGAAATCAACAGTACTTCTGTAATGTGCCTGCAAAATGAAGAAACGAATGGTCATTGGACTAAATGCTTTCGAAAGCAGTTTATGATTGCCGGTAAAAAACTCATCAAGTGTAATGAAATTGCCCAGTGATTTTCCCATTTTTTGTCCGGCAATGGTAATCATATTGTTGTGCATCCAGTATTTTACACTGTTTTTTCCAAGGCCGGCCTGATTCTGAGCTATTTCACATTCATGATGCGGAAACATCAAATCCATACCACCACCGTGAATGTCAAACTCTTCGCCTAAATATTTTGTTCCCATAGCTGAACATTCCATATGCCAACCGGGAAAGCCGACACTCCAGGGAGCATTCCAGCGCATAATATGTTCGGGTGAGGCTTTTTTCCAAAGTGCAAAATCCACACTGCGACGTTTTTCGCTTTGTCCGTCAAGTTCTCGCGTGGTTTCAAGCATTTCGTCGATATTACGGCCCGACAATTTACCATAATGGTGATCTTTGTTGTATTTTTCCACATCGAAATATACCGAACCTTCGCTTACATAGGCATAACCCGCATCGAGAATTTTTTGCGTAAACTCAATCTGCTCAATAATATGGCCAGAAGCATGAGGCTCGATACTTGGTGGCAACACATTGAGCGCTTCCATGGCTTTGTGATAACGGTTTACGTAATATTGCACCACTTCCATGGGTTCGAGTTGGTCGAGGCGCGCTTTTTTGGCAATTTTATCTTCGCCACTGTCGGCATCATTTTCCAAATGACCCACATCGGTAATATTGCGCACATATCGTACTTTGTAGCCCAAATGCTGCAAATAGCGAAATAGAATATCGAAAGTAATGGCAGGTCGTGCATGACCTAAATGACCATCGCCATAAACTGTTGGGCCGCAAACATACATTCCCACTTTATTTTCGTGTATCGGAATGAATTGCTCTTTTTTGCGACTTAATGTGTTGTAAATGTATAATTTATGTTCCATATTACCCTTAACCCCTAAAGGGGAAAATTGAGTTAGTTATTTAATTCGTTGTTTTTTTGAAGAATTTCAGTCAATTTATCTTCAAGTAATTGTTTTTCGGGGAGATACAATTGATATTTGCTGACAAATAATTGACTACTGATATTATGCATGGCATACTGCACTAACAATTCATCTTTTTCTTTTGCAAGCACAATACCAATCGGAGGATTATCACCTTCAGTATTTTCTTCGTTCTCAAAATAGCCTAAATACATATTCATTTGTCCGACATCCTCATATCCGGCTTCATCTCTTTTTAAATCAATCAACACAAAACACTTTAGAATCCGATGATAGAAGACCAAATCAATATAGTGATGACGATTGCCTAATGTAATACGATATTGACGTCCGACAAAAGCAAAACCTTTACCAAGTTCGAGCAGAAATTGTTGCAGATTAGTAATCAGCAGATGCTCTAATTCTGACTCATTGAAATGATATGGTTCCGGAATCTGAAGGAAATCAAGAATATATGGCTCACGAATAATGTCAGCAGGCTTTTGAACTTTCAGACCTTTTTTCGACAATTCAAGCACTCCTTCTTTGTCTTTTGATGCAGCTAGCCGAAGAAAGAGTGAGGTTTTTTTCTGACGAATAAGCTCTGTGGTACTCCAGCTTTCATTTATTGATTGATTTAAGTAGAAAGAACGCTCTAAATCATTATCAATTTTCAATAATTCTACCCAATGTGTCCAACTCAATTTGTGCGGAAGCTCCGCATAAATTGGATAGGTTGAGTAGAACTGCCTCATTCTTATTAGGTTACTCAAACTAAAGCCTTTGCCAAGTGTTAGTGATAAATCTTTTGATAATTTAGGTAGTAATTCTTTTCCATATTCAGCTCTAAGATTACCTTCCTGCTCAAACTCCACTATATACTGACCAATATTCCAATATGTTTCAACAAGATATTGATTTACAGCAACAGCAGCATTGTTCCGACCTTTTGTATAAACTTCGGAAATGCGTTCAAGTAATATTTCGTAATTCTTTTTATCTGTTTGCTGCATAATCAAATCATTTAAATAGTTGATTAATTGTGCTTTGTTTATATATGATTAGAACAATGTTCCCTGCTCGCTTAATTTTATTTTACCCAAATGTTTGTAAGCAAGCTCTGTTACTTCGCGACCACGAGGAGTGCGTTTCATAAAACCTTCTTTGATCAGGAAAGGCTCGTACACTTCCTCGAGCGTGCCTGCATCTTCGCCAAGTGCTGTAGCAATGGTTGTTAAACCAACCGGACCACCTTTGAATTTATCGATAATGGTATTCAGAATTTTGTTATCAATTTCGTCCAAACCATATTTATCGATATTCAAAGCTTCGAGCGCATAAAGGGCGATTTCGTGGTCGATTGTTCCATTGCCTTTTACCTGTGCAAAATCGCGCACACGACGCAGCAATGCATTCGCAATACGAGGCGTACCACGGCTACGACCTCCAATTTCTACGGCTGCTTTTTCTTCAATGGGCACATTCAGTAGATTGGCCGATCGCTTGATAATTCCTGTAATTACCTCGATATCATAATATTCGAAATGGCTGTTGATGCCAAAGCGGGCACGGAGCGGAGCGGTAAGCAATCCGCTGCGGGTGGTGGCGCCAATAAGCGTAAACGGATTCAGCTCGAGTTGAATGGATCGCGCACTTGGCCCTTTATCTATCATTATATCAATGCGATAATCCTCCATTGCGGAATAAAGATATTCTTCCACTATAGGACTCAGGCGATGAATTTCGTCGATAAAAAGCACATCGTTTGGTTCGAGACTAGTCAGCAGCCCGGCCAAATCGCCCGGCTTGTCGAGCACAGGTCCCGAAGTAACTTTAAAGCCTACATTCAATTCGTTGGCAATGATGTTCGAAAGCGTTGTTTTGCCCAAGCCCGGAGGCCCGTGCAGCAACACATGGTCGAGCGATTCGGTGCGCATACGGGCAGCCTGCACGAAAATTTTCAGGTTCTCCACAATTTTGTTTTGTCCCTTAAAATCATCGAAAGTCAGTGGTCGCAAAGCGTTCTCGAACTCTTTCTCGCCATTTTTATTGTTTCGTATATCGAAGTTTTCTTCCATTTTTTATGTTTTCCACGATGCGTTTAAAATAATTATTATCTCACGCAAAGCCGCAAAGTCGCAAATTTAATATGTCGTTTTTATGAAATTGTGAGTTGAAAAAACTGAACGCAAAGAGAAAATCTTCGATTTTCTAAATTCTTGAATTTTTATTTGCACCTTCACAAAATGCTGTATTCATAAGTTATTTACAATCCGCTTTATGCCATCTTTAATCAGATATTCATTAAAGTTTATGAGTAATCCAAGCTTTAAATCTGTCAGTTTCAAATACGTCAAAAGTTGTTTGTAATGTACCGGAGCTATTTCTTCAACCGATTTTAATTCAATTATAACCTTATTCTCAACAATTAAGTCGGCCCTGAAACCAATTTCTAATTGTTTTTCTTTCCAAAAAACCGGAATAGCTTTTTGACGTTCAACCTTTAATCCATAATTTTTGATTTCACAAAACATTATTTCTTCGTAAACAGACTCCAAAAGACCCGGGCCAATTTTGGTATGGACTTTATATGCTATATCAACGACAATTTTAGATATTTCATTTTCAGTCATATGCGTTTAGATTTTTCTAGTTATGGTTATAAGTTTCAAGTTATGTTATTTTGAACATAATATCTTTTAGTAATTATGAAAAGCAATCGATAGACTATTCTTTTTACAAAAAACAGAAGGCCATTTTCTTTTCAAAAGCTTTTAAAGAAAAACTATCCTTTGCATCTTAGCGCCTTTGCGTGACATTTTATTTTGTCAAATCTTTAAATACTTCCTCCATGCTGCGTTCAACGGTTTTCATTGTCAGAATTTTATTTCCGGATTTTACTGCGAAATCAAATATCTCAGCACGAATATCGCCCGAAGCCAGAATCGTATAGGTGTTTTTTCCTTTTGCCGAAACATCAATTATTCCTTCTATTCCTGAAATCCCGGTTTCGCGTAAAAACTCCACTTCGAATTGCAAATTGTTTTCGCCAAACTGACTGATTTTCGAAATATCAGGATAATCGGCCACAATTTCGCCTTTGTTGATAATAATCACACGGTTACAAATGGCTTTTATTTCCTGCATAATGTGTGTGCTGAGTATCACCGTCCGGTCTTTTCCCAACTCACGAATCAGATTGCGGATTTCTTCGAGCTGATTAGGGTCGAGTCCGGTAGTTGGCTCGTCGAGTATCAACACTTTCGGGTTCGGCACCAATGCCTGAGCCAATCCTACGCGCTGACGGTAACCTTTCGAGAGTTGTCCGATTTTTTTGTGAAACTCAGGCGTAAGTCCGACTTTCTCAATCAGTTCGTTTACCAGTTTTTCGCGATCCTTTTTTATGCCATGTGTTTCGGCTACAAAAAGCAGATATTCCTTTACATACATTTCGGTGTAAAGTGGATTCTGCTCAGGCAAATAGCCTATCAATGCATTTGTTTGCAGCGTATTATCCTTCACTTCGAGGCCACAAACCTTTACCGAGCCTGTATTGTACGACAGAGTGCCGGCAATGATTTTCATGGTTGTGGTTTTTCCGGCGCCGTTTGGACCGAGAAAACCAACCACTTCGCCTTCGCCGATTTCGAACCCGATATTGTTCAATACCTTTTGTTCGCCGTAGTTTTTCGAAAGATTGGAAATGCTGACTGACACTCTTTTAGAATTTACAATTTAAAGATACAAAAGTACAAAAATAGCATGGTAATGAAAAATAAAAACGGGAAAGTCTGTTTCAGAGCACTTTCCCGTTTTATGTGATATGTTACGAATTTTTATCCAACAAATCGTTTTGTGATAGAAATTGTTATGTAACAGCCAATTATCGGGGCGAATGCATCGAGTTTCAGAAATATCAGCAGGCAACAACAGACAGCCAGAAATACGAATTGCCAGCTATTGTCTTTCCACTTCAAATTCTTGAATTTCAATGAGAACATCGGTAGCTCCGACACAAGTAAAAGGCTCATTAACGCAATAAAACCAAGCACGAAATAGGGTTGTTGTGCTAAAGTTTCGTGATACGAAAATCCCAAACCAATCCAGAAAATGGCGTTGGCAGGTGTGGGCATGCCGATAAAGGATGTAGTCTGGCGCTCGTCGATATTGAATTTAGCCAATCGGAGTGCTGAAAATACCGGAATTATAAAACCTGCAAAGGCCACCCATTCAGGTAATTCGCTGGCTTGTAGCATCGAGAATGCCACCGCGCCGGGCGCTAGTCCGAAACTGATGACATCAGCCAGTGAGTCGAGTTCCTTGCCCATTGGCGAGTAAGCTTTGAGCAAACGGGCTGCAAAACCATCGAGAAAATCGAACACTGCAGCCAGTAAAACCAAAATCAAAACAAGCTCGTAGTTTGCCTGAAAAGCAAAATATACTGCCATCGCACCCGAAAATAAATTCAGGCAGGTAATAAAATTCGGAATATGCTTTTTTATCATTTTGTTTAAATTTTTACAGCTATACGCTGATTTTCAGCCTGACTATTCTTTGTTTTTACTGTCGATCCAAATGGTGACAGGACCGTTATTGATCAAAGCCACTTTCATGTCCGCTGCAAAGGTACCTGTTTTTACTTCTTTTCCCAATTTTTCGGACACCGATTTGCAAAAATGTTCGTAAAGCGGAATGGCTGTTTCGTGTTTTGCTGCTTTTATGTACGAAGGACGATTGCCTTTTTTAGTCATTGCATGAAGCGTAAACTGACTCACAATCAGTACTTCACCATTTTTATCAGCTATAGAACGATTCATGACTCCGTTTTCGTCGTCGAAAATGCGTAGCCCCACCAGCTTCCCGGCAAGCCAGTCGCTATCTTCTTTTGTGTCGGCTTCTTCAATGCCAACAAGTACCAGCAATCCTACGCCAATCGAGGCTTTTATTTCTCCCTCAATTTCTACCGAGGCTTCGTTTACTCTCTGAATTAATATGCGCATAAATGTTCTGAAGATAGCTGGAGCTACAAACTGTTTAAGAAATATGATAAATATAATGTCGTATTTTGAACGCTAAGTCGCGACGACGCAAAGACAGAAAGTTTAAATACACATAGCGTCTTAGCGACTTTGTGCCGTTGTGTTCAAGAAAAAATAGTTGAATAGATTTATACGACATTTAATCATTCCAAATATTTAATTCCTCTTTTAATTTTTTAGGCAAACCATCAACCACCAAATCGTACGAATGCCGGATAAGTTCCTGCATAAATTTTGCCGAAATGGCCGGATCGACGCGCACTGAATTCCAGTGTTTTTTGTTGAAATGATAAGCGGCGGTAATGGCCGAAAAATCATCGCGCAGCTG
Source organism: Bacteroidia bacterium (assembly GCA_009929375.1). GTDB lineage: Bacteria > Bacteroidota > Bacteroidia > Bacteroidales > Paludibacteraceae > Paludibacter. The sequence goes on along the minus strand of SAAO01000003.1, from coordinate 77,293 downwards.
AATAGCCCGTTCCGGATCGCATTTCAGTGCAATCTGAGTTTCGGGATTGTCGAGTGGCAGCAGCGCAAACATTTTACCCTGCACTTTCATTACAAGGCTGAATTCATCGAAAGGAAAATGCTCGGTAACACCTTTCAGACTCAGACAGTAGTCGCGAAGATCTTCGTAATTCATAAAATTTTTATTTTCAGACAAAAGTAAAAAAATATCCCCGAAAACAATTGTTGTTTTCGGGGATAATGCCTATTTTATTTCCTGATTCTTCTGAAAATCGTAGAAAGTTTTGCGCATAATGTCAGCAAGTTTCAGCTGGTAATTGATATATGCACGCAGGTGTGAGTTGTAAGCGTTGTTGAGTCGGTTGCGTTCGAGAGCGAGCGCCTGACTGTCGATGTCGCCGTCGGAGAAGCGCTGACGGGTGATTTCGAAACTTTTCTCAGCTACTTTTACGTTCTTTTCGAGCAACTGAAGTCGTTTCAAACTGCTGTTCAGATCGTCGACCAGATTGCGGACTTCACGTTCAATACTGCGCTGAACTTCTTCCTTGCGAAGTACATTCTGTTTCAGTCGCGATTCAGCTGCACGCACCAAAGCGCGGTTTTCACCCCAGTCGAGCAACGGAACGGAAATTGTAAACCCAACTCCGAAATTTTGCGGACGATCCAGAAAGTTTTGATAGGAGCGCTGAATGGTGGTTTCCAACCTTGTGTTGATATCGCTCTGACTGACACCTGCTTTTTCGTAATATGCATTCAGATTCCCGCGAATCATGCCCTGAGCTTTTTGCTGTTTTACGCTCATTTTATTCAATTCAATCTGAATTTCCTGTTCTCTGATTTCGAGTCGGTTGGCCATGGCCAGTTGTACGGCTCTGTCCGGATCAACAATCACCACTTCGTATTCGAATTTGGAACTAATCACTACTTCGTCGGTAAGCTCTATTCCAATCATATGTTTGAAGGCGTTCATGGCAGAATTCAGACTCACAATGGCCATGTCGTAATTGTTCTGTGCTTCGGCCAGATCGACTTCCATTTGCAGCGCATCCACTTCGCGGATAAGTCCGGCTTCGTATTTATTTTTGGCAATGGTGAATGCTTCTTTCTGACGATCAAGGTCAAGTCGGGCAATTTCCTCGCTTTTTTGCACCGAAAGCAAATTGTAGAAAGCACTACTCACATCGTACACCAGATTCAGTTCTTCACGTTTGAGTTGTTTGCTCGAACGTTCGTAAGCCAGTTGTGCCTGTTTTAAAGATGATTTAATAGAATTGTAGCCATAAAGCGCATCGATAGGCTGCGTAAGTCCGAATCGTGTGCTGAGATAGCTCGATCGGTAATTGCTGAAATAATCGTCGTAGTTTGCCAGTCCGCTGCGGATGTAAATATTACCATCGGTGGGAAGTGGTTGATTAATAACCAGATTTGTCTGATACTGAAGTTGTTTCACCGGATAAAAAGTAATACCGGTGCTATCCTCAAAAGTACGAATGGTTTCGGTATACTCGGGCGCCACAAAATTCAGGTCGATGTGCGTGCGGAAACGGCTGGTAGCCGACTTCAGATTGTACTCGGCAATTTTAAAGTCCTGCACCAGATTTTTCATGGTGTAACTTTTCTCTTTTGCAATTTCGATACTTTTGGCCAGATCGAGATTGTAAGTTTCGGCTTTTGCAGCGTTCAGGCTGAAAAACAGAACAATGGCGGGGAGCAGCAGTTTCTTCATAGAGAAAATATTTTTTAGAAATTTCTTTTTTGATTTGGTGTGTCGGAATGAATGCGACCATCTTTTATAAAAATGGTGCGATGTGCATAGTCGGCTATTTCCTGTTCGTGTGTAATCACAATAATGGTGTTGCCTTCGCGCTGCAGTTCGTCGAAAAGTGCCATAATTTCGACACCTGTTTTCGAGTCGAGTGCTCCCGTGGGCTCATCAGCCAGCAGAATGCCGGGCTTCGACACCAACGCACGGGCAATGGCCACACGTTGACGCTGTCCACCACTCAGTTCGGTTGGTTTGTGACTCATACGCTCTGCAAGGCCAACTTTCTCCAGCGCCTGAACAGCTCTTTCGTGTCTTTCGTGCTTGTTTGCTCCGGCATATACAAGCGGAAGTTCCACATTTTGCAAAGCGGTAAGTTTTGGCAATAGATTGAAATTCTGGAAAATAAACCCAATCTCACGGTTTCGCATGGCCGAAAGTGCATCGTCGTCGAGCTGACTTACATCTACTCCGTTAAACAGATATTGTCCTGATGTGGGTGTGTCGAGACAGCCGAGAATGTTCATCAGCGTGGATTTTCCCGAACCAGAAGGGCCCATGATGGCCACATATTCGTTTTTGGCAATTTGCACGTTGATATCCAACAGAGCCGGAACTTCGAGCTCGCCCATGACGTAGTTTTTGTATAAGTCTTTTATTTCGATTAACATGATGACATTTTTGAGTTACAATTAAAATGCAGAATTATTCGTATCTGATGGATTCAATTGGTTTCAGATTGGCTGCATTTTTAGCAGGCAGATAACCAAAACTAATACCCACAATCACCGAAAATCCAAAGGCCACAAGCACAGAATAGAGTGGAATTACTGTTTTGATGTCGGTAAAGAGCGATACCGAAAGCGACAGACTGACGCCGAGAATAACGCCTATAATGCCACCGGTGATACTTATGGCTACGGCTTCGGTCACAAACTGACTCATAATGTCGGATTTGCGTGCTCCGATGGCACGACGAATACCAATTTCGCGTGTTCGCTCCATTACAGTGGCAAGCATAATATTCATAATTCCGATGCCGCCCACCACCAGCGAAATTGCTGCAATGGCACCCAGCAGGAAGTTATAAATCTGTCGTTCCTTTTCTTCCTGACGAAGCAATTCAAAAGGAATGACAATGTTGTAGTCTTCGTTGTTGAAATGATGGCGTTGCAAAATACCATTGATAAGTTTCGAGGCTTCCACCAGGCGTTCGGAACTTTCGACCTGCACGGTGATTTGCTGAATCTGACTTGCCAGTACATTTTCGTGTGTGAAGCGATTCAGAAAAGTGCTGAGTGGCACATAAATATCGTTGTTCAGGTCGCGGGCAGCAAGTTCACCCACAGTTTCGGTAAAAAGCGTTTTCGACTGGAGCACGCCCAAAACTTCGAACCACTGATCCGATATTTTGACCATTTTCCCGATGGGATTTTCGGAACCAAACAGCGTTCTCGCTACTCCTGCACCCAATACACAAACGCGCAGAGCTGAGTTGTAATGTTTTTCACCAATAAATTCGCCTTTCCCCGTTTTGTAGTTCATAATGTTTACAAACTCGGGAGTGATACCAATGACAGTTGATTTGGCCGACTTGTCGGAATATTTTACGTCGGTGCTGAGTTCCGATTGCGAGGCTGTATTGGTAACACCGGGAACAATTTCTTTGATTACTGATGCATCCTGTAGCGAAAGTCCGGGCGAAAATTTGGCGCGCACTTCTTCGAGTTCCTGATCGCTGAGTTTTTTCTCGCGAATAATAATGTTGTTCACCCCCAAATCCTGATATTTGGCAATGGCTTCGCGCTTGGCACCTTCGCCAATCGAGAGCATGGTTATTACCGAAGCCACCCCGAAAATGATACCGAGCATGGTAAGGAATGAGCGGAATTTATGATCGATAAGCGCTCGCAGCGCCACTCTGATGTTTTCTTCGTATTGCATGTGGTCTTATTTTAAAAGGTATTCGCAACTTACGGTCATTCCCGGTTTCAGTCTTTCGTCGGAGGTCAGTATTTTTACTTCCACATCAAAAACCTTTTGTTTCGATTTGTTTTCCTTGAGACGGCAAAGTTTTCCTACATACATAATTTCGCCTTTGAACTCAACTTTGGGAAGTGCGTCGAGTCGTACAGTCACTTTTTGCCCCACAGCTATTTTCATAAAGTCGTTTTCGCTAATGGTCGTATTCACTTTCATCCATTTCAGCGCAGGCACGTTACCCATGTTGTTTCCCACATAAATTTCGTCGCCGACTTTCAGCATTTGACCTGTACGCTGATTAATACCAACCTGAAAAATTCCATCGATAGGAGTGCGTATGGTGAGCTGTGGAAGTATGTCGTAGGCACTTTTAATTTCATCTTTCAAACGACTGATTCTGATTTTCTGAATTTTCAGATCTGAATTTTCTTTGATTTTGTTGAGATTAAGTTGTCGTTGCACTTTTGCAAATCCAATTTTAGCCTGTTCGAATTCCAGCTCCTTGATCTTGCGGATACGAACCGATTCGAATCGCGACGATTCCATTTCAAGTTTTCTCAGGTTGAATGATGCAGTTTCGCTTTTCAGGTTCGATTCCAGGTCATTTCTGCGGTTGCTCTGATCCACTTTCAGTTTCTCGAGTGCTGCAATTTGAGTTTCAAGTTCACCCTCGCGGTCGATAATGTATTTTTTTATTTCGGTAGGATCGAGTTGAATAATAGAGTCGCCTGCACTTACTTTGGAGCCATGTTTCAGTAAACCAATGATTTTCATTTGGTACCAATAGCGTCCGTAGCGTTGCAATACAAAAGCACGCGAGTCGATGGCGGCAAGTTCGCCGGTTTCCACTATGCGGTTTCCATTGTCGGTGAGTGCTTTTTCTCCGGCACTCTCTTTTTTGCAGCCCATAAAGGTCAGCAATATAAGCGGGAGTATATATTTGAATGATTTAAACATGCTTATTCCTCCTTCGCTTCAGTTTTGTTTTCCTTTTTATCCTTTTCAACTCCTGCATAAGGATCGGAGAGCGCTACTGTGTCATTTTCCTCAAGTCCGCTCAGAATGACGATATGGTCTGAGTTCGACTCGCCGGTTTCGACCACTGTTTTTTCGTAACCTTTGCTGGTTTTTTTATACACAAAACTTACATCGCCTTCGGTACGAATGGCATCGATAGGCAGGAGCAAAGCGTTTTCAACTTTCCCGATAATAATCCGGCAACTTACGGTAAGTCCGGGAAGCAATTTTTCGCTTTTTTCGTTTATATTTATTTCCACAGGAAAAACCTTGATTTTCGAACTTCCATCCTTATTGACAGCCAGATTGGCCACTGTATTTACAGTTCCGGTGTACACGCTATCGGAAAAAGCATCTGGCTTTATTTCAACCTTCAGGCCCTTTTGAATTTTGGCAATGTCCACTTCGTTGATTTTTACGACTGCTCTCAAAGTTGACAAATCGGGAAGTTGAATAAGCGGAAATCCCGACCACGTCTGGTCGCCAAGCTGGAATTTATTACCTGTACTCCAGTTGCGGTTGATAATGGCAATACCCGACGACGGCGAAATCAGTTGCAGTTTGCGAAGCGTTTCGTGCGCCTCATCGAGCCGTGCTTTGTCCTGATCGATAGACAGTTTTTTCTGCTTTATTTCTTCTTTTTGAATTTTGATTCGGTTGTCGATCTGCTCTTTGGCGCGGGCCAGCGCAATGTTTGCTTTTTCGAGGTTGAGCTGAATTTCCTTGCGCTTAATATCGGCTTCGTATCCGGCCGACTCGAAGCGGATTTTCGAAATTTCCTGCGAAATACGGGTCACTTCATAGTCGGCATGCAGTTCTTCGAGGTCGGACTGATGCTGAGCTTCCATTCTCTCGAGTTCCGCCATATTTATTTCGAGACGCGATTCAGCATCAGTCACTCCTTTAAGCACTTCCGAAGGATCGAAAACAATCAGCGTGTCGCCTTCCTGCACCTCTTTTCCATCTTTTACAATGGAGGTGATTTTCAGGTTGCCGAAACGCCACGAAATGTTTGGTGCAGTGATGTTGGTGGAATTGATGGCCTCCACTTCTCCTTCCTCGTAAATTTCGAGAAACAGCGTGCCTTTGGTTACTTTGCCAAGAGCCACTTCGGTCACTTCTTTTTTCTCGCTGCACGAAAAAATCAGAGGCAATGTGCAGACTATTAGCAGAACGGGTATGAGCTTGTTTTTCATTGTGTTGTATGATGGGTGCTGTCGGTTTCTGATTTTTTAATTTTATCCTTAATGTCTTTTTGGGGAAAGAATATACGGCTTTTTATCTCTTTTTTCGGGGGAACGGTGAGTGTAATATATTCGTTGATTTTTAACCCCTTTTCGATAATCACTTCTTTGGTCGACGAAAGTCCGGTTTTTACCTCGCGCATTTCGTATCCTTTTTTGAGTTTTACATACACCACTTTTGTAGAATCCTGATCAAAAACGGCAATTTGAGGAACCACTATGGTGTCTTTCACTCTTTTCAGAATAATGCGGCATTCGGCACTAAATCCGGGGTCGGGAATCTCGGCAAAACTATCGACAGACGCTTCAATTTCAAAAACTTTTACTTTCGAATTTTCGGAAACAGGTTGTCCGACTGGTGCTTTCTTTACGATTTTTCCTGTGGCAAAATTTCCCGGCATGGCATCGAAGTTATATTCAACCACATCGTTTTGTTGAATGCGTTTGTAGTTTCCTTCCGAGGCCATCATCAATACTTTCATTTCTTTGATTTCGGGCATTGTACAAATAGGTCTTCCCTGCCAGATATTGTCGCCGGGAACAATTTTGCGGCCACTCATGGGACTACGGGCAATAATTACCATACCTGCCTGTGGAGCTTTAATAGTTAGAGCTTCAAGCCTTTGCTTGGCAATTTCAACGCGCATTCTGAATCTTTGCATCTGAATTTCAAGGCCGCGAATTTCGGCTTGTTGTATTTGGCGGGTAGCGCGAAATTTTTTCTCGAAACGGCTTTTTTCTATGGCGGAACGCTGAAGTTCAAGTTCTTTTATTTTACGCTGATTGTCGGAGGAGTATTTTAGTTGAAGGGAGTCAAGGCCGGCAATCATTGTTTCGGCATTGTTAGTGCGTTGCTGTGCTTCGAGGATGGCGAGTTGCAACTGATGATCGGCGCGTACTTTGTTTACATTGGCTTCGGCATTTTCGAGTGAGCGCAATGATTCTTCGTATTCCGACATTAGATTGTTGTCCTCAATAACACAAATCTCATCACCTGCATTTACGATAGTTCCATCGTCGATAATGCGTAGTACAGTTCCGTCGATTTCGGGAGGGCAGGACACTGTCAGCGAACGAACAGGTTCGGCAAACCCTTCTACGCTTACTGCATCTACAAAATCAGCTTTTTGCACCCTGTAAGTAGAAATTATTTCGTTGCTTCCGCCATCACATCCTAATAACAAGATGACGAAACTAATCTGCAAAATATTTTTCAGGTGCTTTCTCACGGGTTTGTTAATAAAAGATTTTATCGATTGATTGCAAATTAACGAAAATTATTCAGTATTATTGCTTTGTCAAAAGCGTATTTAACAAATTATAATGAAAGATTTCGCTCATTAACAGCTTTTGGATTTTGCACAACAAAAAAACGCTTCAGGAAAATTCCGAAAGCGTCTGATTGTGTTATACAATTTTGGTTTACAGTGAAGTATAAACTGTATAAAATTTTATAGAAAACTCTGATTGTTTATTTCAGATGTGAAGCTTTCAGGCCTTTTATCACTGCATTTGTAAATCCGTTAGCCTCCATTTCGTTGAGACCTTTGATGGTGATGCCACCGGGTGTGGTTACTTTGTCAATTTCCACTTCGGGATGCGAATTGTTGGCTTCGATCAAATCGATGGCACCCCGAAGCGTTTGCAGCACGACTTCTTTGGCCACATTCGGGTAAATGCCCATTTCCACTCCGCCTTCCATGGCTGCGCGAATGTAGCGGAATGCATAAGCAATACCGCAGGACGAAAGCGACATAAAAGCATTCAGTTGCGTTTCCGGAACGAGAAATGCTTTGCCCAGTTCGCTGAAAAGCGAAACCACAAGGGCTTCCTGCTCGGGACTTGCGTTGCACGACGAAATGGTGGAAACGCTTTGCAAAACCTCGATGGCTGTGTTTGGAATCACGCGAAACATGGTTGCTTCACTATCGAACAAGCCACGCATCTTTTCAAAATCGACACCAGCAGCAATCGATACAATTAATTGACGTTTGTAGTCGATTTTGCGTTCAATTTCATCGGCAATGACTTCAACAAGCCAGGGTTTTACGGCTAAAACCACAATGTCGGCATGTTTTACGACTTCAATATTTGAGTTTGAAGTCACAATGGCACTGTCGAAGGCTTTCAGAGCATCCAGATTGGCCTGTGAAACGTCGCTCACTAAAATGTTCGAAGTTTCGATGAAAGAACCTTTGGCAAGTCCGCGTGCAATGGCACCGCCCATATTTCCGCCACCGATAATGGCTATTTTCAGATTTTTTGTATCCATTTCCGTCATTTTTTGGTCAGTTGTTAAGCTGTTGCAAAGATAGTTTTTTTGATTTGCAGCACAATGTAAATCCTGCCTTTTCTTAAAATCCGGCTCTGATACTTCCGCGAATCGACCAGCGTTCTGCTCCGGGATGATCGGGATTTGTAAGTCGCCACACCGATTGCAGTGTAAACAGTCGAAGAATATTGCTGAAACCAACGCCTACTTCCATATGTGGTTGATTGAGTTTGTAAATATTGGTCGGAATATCTATTATATTGTTGTGCACATTGCTCCGGTTTCCATAAAGAACTTTGAAAGTGAGCAATTCTCGCAAATTCAGATGTTTGATGAGTGGAATGTGGTTCATGACAATACCATTCATGATCAGCTCATTGTGCATTCCGGCGTATTGATCGAAAGCATATTCCATGTCGCGAAGTGTGTTGAACAGATTTCGGCGATACGGAAACGAACCATTTCCCATTGGAATTTCGAGCAGAGAATAAGGTACCTCACCGAATATTTTCCCTGCTTCGAACATGTAATTCCATTGTCCGGCTGTAAACCGAACCTGTTGTTTTACTGATGCATTAATTTTCAGGTAATTCCCCTTTTTTTGCCCGGCATTAAATTTCCCTGCTTCGAGAATTGTATAAATCACAGGTTTTTCATTCGCCACATAAATACGCTGAAAATGATCGTCGTACACGCGTTCGCCAAACGAAAAACGACTTTGCAGAACCACACTTTGCTGTGTAATGTGCGAAAGTGCAGTGGTATTTTGCACAAAAGGCATTGCCTCCGAATCACCCAATCGGTGATGCCGGTAGAAAAGTGTTGATTCTATATTTTTATTCCAGTCGTAAGTCAGCGAAGTGCTGAATTCTTTTCGCTCATTGAGTTTTCGGGCCGTGCGTAATCCGAAAATGGTAATGGCAATATCCTCATCGCCCGATAGCAACGGATTTTCGCGATACAGAAAATCGTTGTAATCATAATCCACGCGCCGATAATCGTCGGTGTAGTTTGCGTTGAAAATCAGGCGATTTTCTGTGGGTAATTTATAATGAAAACCGGCTGAATATTTTGGAATATTATTTTTAAACCCATAGCCTGCATAACCACTAAACCCGATATTTTTTGAAAAAGTTTCGTTGGTGCGGAAAGGTAATGTCAGTCGGAGTCCTTCCACCTCGGTAAGTCGTGCAATGTGCTGAACTTTACCGATATCCACTTTCCCAACAGGAATATAACCGGTGATAATCACATCGGCCAGCCATTTGGCAAACCGAACCACAGGAGTATTTCCCAAATGTAACATGCTGCTGTCAATCTCGGTTGCTTTCAGGTTTGAACCTGCAAAATTAATGTCCGAATTTTCAGAAATACTTATATTTTCGGTAATTGTTTTTTGTTGAATGAATAATTCGGGTTTTGGATGCAGGCTGTCGGCCAGAACTTCGTATGTGATGTTCGACGAAAACAGTGATGTTTGCGGAACGAAAAACGAACTGTTTTGCTCAAACTGTTGCTGAACTCGAAGTTGATGCACGTAGTTTAGATTGGCTCCGGTGGGCAAAATTGCGTCAATATAAGTAAGTGCCAACGACGCAGAATCAATCCTCATGCTTCCGTTGAAGGCCAGATTTTTCGGATTTTTTGTTCTGAAATTAATCTGATATTCCTTTCGCTGGTTTTGCATGATGCTGTCAGTCAGGTAGTAATTGTAGTATGCATTTCCTGAAGAAGCCAGCGGACTTACAAACGACTGATTGAAAAATGTGAGAGAATTGCGGTAAAAATTGATCCCGGCAGATTGCTGATTCGTCAGGCCCATCAAAAGTCTTTCGTTTTCGGGTTTCGACGAAAAATAGTTTTCCGAAAGCACAGAGACGTTATTCTTTTGTCGCTGCACTTTTTTCTCGGACATAAAAAGCGGCAGCAGGAGCGAGGAGTCGTTACTTTGTATGGCTCCTTCGGAAAGCTGACTGAAGATTTTGCGTTTCAGACTGTTGCGGCTAATATTTCCAAGATAGACAAGGTTTTGCTCAGCGAAAGTTCCGGTTGTAAGTGTGCTGTAATCGTTTCGATCGCGGGCTTCGCGCACCTTTCGCATAAGCGGCAAAGCAGGATTTGCACCCGGAACTACCATTACTTCAAGCAATTCTACGTTTTGCTCTTTCAATTCAACCTGTATACCTGCGCTTTGTCCTTTTTTGAAACGTATTTCTTTGGTGCGATAGCCCACAGCCGAAAAAACAAGTGTCGTTTCTTCGCCTTCATTACGAATCAGAAAATAACCTTCGTCGTTACTTTTAGTTCCTTTATTTGTGTTTTTAAAATAAATATTAGCATCGGGTACCGGACTTTTGTCGGTTGCATTCAAAACCTGTCCCACCACTAATGTTTCCTGAGTCTGAGCAAAAATATTGAGGCTCAAAAACAGAAAAATCAGCAGTAAAGCATTAAAAATATGTGGTTTGTTTGGAATCACTTTTGTTTGTTTTTTCGGTACAAAGGATGAAAATCGAGAATGGTTTGTCGCAGAAAATTTACGTCAATATGCGTGTAAAGTTCGGTTGTGGTAATGGACTCGTGCCCGAGCAATTGCTGAATAGCGCGAAGATTGGCTCCGTTTTCGAGCAAATGTGTGGCAAATGAATGTCTGAAAGTGTGCGGACTCACTTTTTTGTGAATGCCGGCCAATGCAGTCAGGTCTTTTACAATGGTAAAAATCATCGCGCGTGTCAGTCGTCCGCCACGCCGGTTCAGAAATAAAATATCCTCGTCGCCTTTTTTGATTTTCAGCGAATTACGATCGATCAGCCAGAGTTCGATATGTTTCAAAGCCTGTGGCGAAAGTGGCACGAGGCGTTGTTTGCTGCCTTTTCCTTCCACCAGCATATAACCTTCCTGCGTGTACATGCGCGACATTTTCAGACCGATAAGTTCCGAAACGCGAAGTCCCGAGCCGTAAAGCGTTTCGATAATGGCTTTGTTGCGTTGTCCTTCGGCTTTCGAAAGGTCGATGGCGGCCACAATAGCATCAATTTCAGCTACCGAAAGTACTTCGGGCAAATGCAGTCCGGTTTTAGGCATTTCGAGCAATTCAGTCGGGTCGTCGTCGCGTTTTTTCTTGTAAATCAGAAAATGGTAAAACGATTTTATGCCCGAAATAATACGCGCCTGCGAACGTGCATGAACGCCTGCATCGGAAATGTCGATGATAAAATCGCGTAAATGCGCTGTTTCGGCTTTTTCAGCTAGAATATGTGCATCTTTCAGGTAATCCCTGAGTTTCTGAAGATCGGCTTCGTAGGCAGCTATCGTGTTCTCCGACAGTGCTTTTTCGAGTTTCAGATACATGTGATATTCCTGATAAATGTCGATCATGAATGGTGTTTATTGTTTTACGGCTGCAAAGATAAAGTTTTTCGGACTGAGAATCAGAATCTTTTAAATGTTATTTAAAGCCTCTTTGAATGCTTTAAGTGTACGTTCGCGCGCCATACTGTGGTCAACGATGGGAGCGGGATAGCCAAATTCGTTGATTTCGGGCACCCAGCGACGGATATATTTCAACTCCGGATCGTAGCGTTTGGTTTGTTCAGCCGGATTGAAAATACGGAAATAAGGTGCTGCATCGCAACCACATCCTGCAGCCCATTGCCAGTTTCCATTGTTGGCCGAGAGGTCGTAGTCGAGCAGTTTCGAGGCAAAATACGCTTCGCCCCAGCGCCAGTCGATGAGCAAATCCTTTACCAGAAACGAAGCAGTAATCATTCGTACGCGGTTGTGCATCAGTCCGGTTTCGTTTAGTTGCCGCATTCCGGCATCCACAATCGGGAAACCTGTTGTGCCATTGCACCACCGCAGGAATTCGTCTTCGTTGTTACGCCATGCGATGGCATCATATTGTTTTTTGAATGCTCCATTTGCCACATGTGGAAAATGCATCAGAATACTCATAAAAAACTCGCGCCAGATAAGTTCGTTGAGCCAGGTTTCGTTGCTAACACGTGCAATTTTCACCAACTCACGCACGCTCACAGTACCAAAACGTAAATGCAGGCTCATGCCCGTAGTTCCTGTTTCGAGCGAAGGGATGTCGCGGGTAAGATGATAATTCTCAATAGTATAAATTTCTGGTTTTGCTTCGTGGAATTCAACACGTGTTTTCTGAAAACCAATTTCTTCAAGTTTCGGAAAAGAAATGTTTTTATCAGATTTATAAATATTATTCAGGAGCTTTTCGGATGGATAAACGGGAATTTGTATTTCAGAAAGATGCTTTTTCCATATTTTGGAATATGGCGTAAACACAGTATAAGCTGTTCCATCGGCTTTCAGCACTTCGTTCCATTCAAAAATCACCTGGTCTTTATAACTATGAAATTCAATATTTTTTGCATTCAGAAAAGCTCTGATTTCGGCATCGCGTTGCAAAGCATAAGGTTCGTAGTCGCGGTTACAAAACACTTTTTGCAGATCATATTCGCTCGTCAGTGTTTCGAAAGCCTGTTTTACACTTCCGTGAAATATCCTGATCGATGCTTCTGAAGTTTGCAGTTTTTGTTGAATATTTTCGAGCATCTGATAAATCAAATCCACACGTTTATCGGCTTTGTCGTCGAGTTGATTAAGAATTGCATCGTCGAAAATAAACACAGGAAGCACAGGAAAACCGCTTTGCAGGGCATGAAACAAAGCTGCATTGTCGTGTAAACGCAAATCGCGGCGCAACCAGCATACTGAAATTCCGGGTTTTGAAACTGACATAAATATCGGTTCTGAATTAAATTATTACATTTGCAACAAATGTAAGTTAGCTTTTGGTTTTTTCCAAATTAAAAATTATGCATTCCAAAATAATTTTATACGTCAATGAAAATAAGACAATTAAATTCAGTTAGTCAGCTTGATTTTGGTTTTGCCTCTACGCCTTTTGGCGAATGTGCCATCGTGTTTTCGGAAGATGGAGTGAGTGCGCTTGTCTTCCACGAAAATCGCAATGCGGCGATTGCGGATTTGAAAAACCGTTTTTACGACATTGAATTGCAGGAAAACAATGCAAAGGCAGAATTGCTTTGCAAACAAATTTTCGATGAGAAAGCTAAAACAAAATTGTGCGTTCGTGGCACCGAATTTCAGCTGAATGTGTGGAATGCTCTTTGCGAAATTCCTGCCGGAAGCACAACCACTTATGCGCAAATTGCACAAAAAGTGGGCAAGCCGAAAGCTGTCAGAGCAGTTGGCACGGCTATTGGAGCGAATCCCGTAGCTTGGTTTATTCCCTGTCACCGTGTGTTGCGCAGCGATGGAGCTTTGGGTGGCTTTCGCTGGGGTTTGGAGTTGAAAGTGAAAATGCTGGAAAGAGAGAAAGAGATTTGAAAATTTGAAGATTTGAAAATTTGAAGATTTGAAGATTCGCCCGGGTGAACTGCTTTTGAAAAATTCAGGAGTCTTTAATTTGAGCTCATATTTTTTGCGGCAGATTCTTTATTCTGATTTTATCTTTTTACTTTTGTGAAAATTTCAATTAAAGTTAAACTTATGAAACGTTTATTGCTTCCGACATTTCTTTTTTTGTTTAGCGTGGGTTTGATGGCTCAGAGTGCGCTTGCAGATTTTGTACAAAATCCGCTTTTGAAAAATGCAAATATCAGCCTGTTGGTAAAAGATTTGAAATCCAACAAATCACTTTATAGCTACAGAGCCAATAATTCGGCTGTGCCTGCTTCAACCATGAAGTTGGTAACCACAGCCACTGCGCTCGAAATGTTCGGCCCGGATTTCCGCTTTAGCACTACGCTCGAAATGGACGGAGAACTGAAAGATGGGGTTTTGAATGGCAATCTCATTATTCGCGGTGGCGGCGATCCCACTTTAGGTTCAGCAAAAATGGGCGATCAGGATTTTATGAATAAATGGGTGGAAGCTGTAAAATCGGCTGGTATTAAGAAGGTTAATGGTCGTATTATAGCCAATACATCTATTTTCGATCAGCAAGTTGTGAATCCGCGTTGGATTTGGGAGGATATGGGCAATTATTATGCGCCTGGTATTCATGGCATTTCGTATCTTGACAATACTTTCAGACTTTATCTCCGCTCGGGCAAAGCCGGAACGCAAACCGAAGTTGTACGAACCGAGCCTGAAATGGCCGGAATGACCTTTCAGAATTATGTGATGTCGGCGAATATCGGTTCCGATAATACTTATTTCTATGGCGAACCTTTCTCGGCAACGCGTACTTTGTTTGGCGAAATACCAGCCAATAAAGACGAATTTGCCGTAAAAGGAGATTTGCCCAATCCGGGTTTGTTACTTGCCCAGCACTTTCATGCTGCGTTGCTCGAAGCGGGTTTTGGTATCAGTGAATTTCCATTGGTCGATTTATTTAATACCAAAGTTGCAAAAGTAATCTACACGCATCAATCAGCACCTTTAAGCGAAATTATTACAGAAACCAATGTGAAAAGCAATAATCATTTTGCTGAATATCTTTTTAAATATCTTGCCACAACAAAAGCTATCCCTGCTACAAACAAGTCGGCTGTAAGTGTGATTGAAAGTTTTTGGCGTCAGCGTGGTTTGCCCGTGAATCAGCTTTTTATGAATGATGGGTCGGGACTGTCACCAAACAATGGTGTTTCGGCTGCTTTTTTTGTAAATCTGCTCACATACATGCGCAAAGAAAGTAAGTATGCTGAAGTATTCCAAAAAAGTCTGGCGGTAAGCGGTAAATCCGGCACGCTGACTTCATTTCTGGCAAAATCGAATCTGAAAGGGAAAGTGTTTGCGAAAAGCGGTACGCTGGCTCAGGTAAAATCCTATGCAGGATATGTGGAAACGGGAAGCACAACACTTGCATTTGCTATTATTGTGAACAATCCAAATGGCAGCTCGTCGGAAGTGGTGAAGAAAATGGAGCAGTTTCTGATTGACATTTCGAAGTAAAACAGAGTTTATGAAATCAATGTATCTCCGCGAAACGCGCTCGACCAATCTGGTTTTGAAAGAAATGCTGCGCGAATACGAATTGCCCGAAGGTTTTGTGTTACGAACCGATTTCCAGTCGGCGGGCAAAGGTCAGCCCGGCAATAGCTGGGAGTCGGAAAAAGGAAAAAACCTGCTTTTCAGCGTTTTGCTTTATCCGCAACATATTGCCATTGATCAGCAGTTTATTCTTTCGCAGTTGGTAAGCGTGGCTATTTTGCGTACTTTGAATTCTTTTTGTGCAGGTTTCAGCATAAAATGGCCCAACGATATTTATTTCGGTGATAAGAAGATTGGAGGAATACTTATTGAAAATTCGCTTCAGGGTTCAAAACTGAATACAAGCATTGTGGGTATTGGATTAAATATCAATCAGAAAACATTCAGAAGTGATGCTCCAAATCCGGTTTCGTTACGTCAGATTACAGCTAAAAATCAGCGACGGAAGAACATTCTGCAGGACGTTCTGAATAATATTTATGAATTATACAGTAAAATGGATGTGGATACTATTCGGAATGAATATTCTGAAAATTTATACCGTCGGGTTGGCTTTTACACTTATCGCGATAATAAAGGGCTGTTTGAGGCAGAACTTGCCGGTATTGAAAGTGATGGTTGCCTCAAACTAAAAACGCGAACCGGAGAGATTCGCGCTTACTATTTTAAGGAAGTGGCATTTGTACAGAATGTTTAGTCCTTTACCTCTTCGTAATCCACATATTCGCCTTCATTTTTCTCAAAAATTTTCTCTTTGCGATTACTTCAGGCGTTTTCGTATTGATCTTGTGTTGGTTCATTTCCGAAATTTTTCGGGCGGCGACCAAAACCCAGAATTCTGCGTACAAATCCGAATACGGCCAGTAAAATAAAAAGGCCGATAATGAGTACGAAGAATATTAAATATAAAATAAAACTCATTTCTTTAGTGTTGGCTGGAATGTTATATTAAATGTGCCCCCATGCCGGGCTGTTAAACTGTAAATCGTAAATGGATAAATTGTAAATCAATAAACCGCCTGAGCTACACGTTTTACGCTTTGCGTAGCCATCATTGAGTAAAAATGAATACTTGGCACACCGTGAGCAATCAGGTCGCGGGCTTGTGCTGTACACCATTCCACACCCACTTCGGCTGCTTCGGCATCAGTTTTGCATTTACGAAGTTCGGCAGCAAAAGCTTCTGGAATATCGGTTTTGAAAATCTTGGGTAAAACCGTTAGCTGATTCATAAACGTAATAGGCTTGATACCCGGAATAATGGGTACGTTGATACCTGCTGAACGACATTTTTCCACAAACTGAAAGTATTTTTCGTTGTCGAAAAACATTTGTGTTACTAAATATTCGGCACCTTCATCTACCTTCATTTTGGCATAAAAAAGTTCTGAGTCCATGTTGGGCGCCTCCTCGTGTTTCTCAGGATAGCAAGCCATTCCGTACGAAAATGGAGTGAGCGATTTCATTTCCGACCCATCGAGAAAAAGTCCTTTGTTGAAAGTATTTACCTGTCCCTGAAGCTCAGTGGCATAACGATGCCCGGTTGGCACAAATTCACGGTCGTGTTTGGCTTTGTCGCCACGAAGCAACAGCAAATCAGTAATGCCCAAAAACTGAAGGTCGATAAGTGCATATTCTGTTTCTTCTTTTGTAAATCCGCTGCAAATAATATGTGGTACAACGGTAATTTTATATTTGTTCTGAATGGCCGCTGCAATGGCTACTGTGCCCGGGCGATGGCGTTCAGCCACACGTTCGAACAGTCCGTTGGCTGTTTCGCGAAACACCATTTCGCTGCGGTGAGTAGTTATGTTGATGTATTTGGGGTCAAATTCGCGCAATGCATCGATAGTGCGGTACACACCATCAATTCCGTTTCCTTTCAAAGGAGGTAAAAGTTCGAACGAGAAAGCTGTGGTTTTGGCCGATTTAATTTTTTCTACTAAACTCATCTTTTTTATGTCAATTTCCGGTGTGGTCAGTTTGTTTTAAGCCAAACAACCGGTTGTTTATTGAATTTGCAAAAATACAAATTTCTTTCCGATGTAAAAGGTAAAAGCCTGTTTTTTTGAAATGACAGGCTTTTATAAAGATTTTAAACTTTCAGAATGAAAGTATCTTGACTCTGGTGATATGTTGAGAATTTACATTTTTAGCCCGTTCAGCAGATCGATGTAAATTTCGATAGCCTCTTCGATTTCCGATATCAGGATAAATTCGTCGGCTGTGTGCGAGCGCGCAGACTCGCCAGGACCCATTTTTACGCTGGCAAAAGGCATAAGTGCCTGATCGGACAGAGTGGGAGAGCCGTATGTGTTTCGTTTTAGCTCCATTGCACGCTTCACAACCGGATGTTGCAGCGGAGTGGCGCTGGAATTCAATCGTGTGGATCGTGGCTGAACGTCGCAACCTACATTTTTCCTGATTTCTGATAGCAACTCCTCATTGGAATACAGTTCGTTGCTTCGTACATCCACTACAAAACTGCATTTGTCGGGAATGACATTGTGCTGTGTACCAGCATTTATTTGAGTGACAGTCATTTTTACCAGTCCGAGCAAATCCGATTTTTTTGCAAATTCATAGTTTTCGAACCATTTTACATCTTTCAGGGCTTTGTAAATGGCGTTTTCACCTTCGTATCGGGCGGCGTGACCGGCTTTTCCGTAAGCCACACAATCGAGTACCATCAGACCTTTTTCTGCCACAGCCAGATGCATTCCGGTTGGTTCGCCCACAATGGCAAAGTCGATTTGCGGTAGTTCCCGAATCAGGCTTTCGATACCATTTTTTCCGGAGACTTCTTCTTCGGCCGATGCTGCAAAAATAAGGTTGTAGCTTTGTTGTTGTAATGTAAGACTGAAAAAAGCATGCAGTAAACTTACCACACTTGCGCCGGCATCGTTGCTTCCCAAACCAAAGAGTTTGCCGTTTTCAAGTTCAGCCCCGAAAGGATTTCGTGTCCAGGCTGAAACAGGTTTTACCGTGTCGATATGCGAATTCAGCAAAATGGTTGGCTTTGCTGTGTCGAATCCCGGACTCATCAGCCAAATATTGTTTCCGCTGCGCGAAGCCACATATCCTTTCGATTCAATGTAGCGTTCCAAAAAATCAGCCACATTTTTCTCTTCGCGACTGAACGATTCAATCGAAATCATGTCGCGAAGTAACTGAACCGCATCTTGTGTCAGTTCGAATATCATTGGGTTCATAGGCTTTGTAGCTGTTGTTGAATTGGTTATTTACGGATTCACCAGTTTCTGGGCAATCATCCACTTTTTGAGTTCTTCAGGCCAGTTATCGGCAGGAATGTTGCGTTTTCGCATGCCAAAACCATGTCCGCCTTTGTCGTAAACTACGAGTTTAGCCGGAACGCCTTTCGCTTCTAGCGCTTTCAGCATATTTTCGCTGTTGGCAATGGGCACAGCACCATCGTCTTTTGCATGCACCAGAAATGTGGGCGGTGTTTTTTTTGTTACCTGAAGTTCGTTTGAGTAAAGCTTCACCATTTCTTCAGAAGGATTTTTGCCCAACAAATTATGGCGTGAACCTCCATGAGTCACATTTTTATCCATTGTTACTACCGGATATGCAAGTAACATAAAAGCCGGACGTTGTGTTTTGGTTTTGAAATGAGTTCCTGCTGTAGCGGCAAGATGTCCTCCGGCCGAGAATCCCATTATTCCGATTTTTTTCTTGTCAATATTCCATTTTTTTGCATTTTTATGGATAATAGCAAGCGCGGTTTGCGCATCTTTCAGGGGAATAAAATGATTTCCATTGGGCATGCGATAATAAAGAACATAAGCGCTGATGCCCATTTTGTTGAACCATTCGGCAAACTCCGAACCTTCTTTTATTTGCGAAACGCCTGAATATCCTCCTCCGGGGCAAATAAGTACGGCTGTTCCGTTGGCGGTTTCTTTAGGAGCCGGATATGCGTACATGCGTGGTTCACTGATGTCCACAATAAATTCCGGATCGCGGAATTTTTCTTTGTTCTCGAGTCCGTTACTTTCGGGAGTTCCTTTGGGATAAAGTTTGATTTCTTCCTGTGCAGAAATAAGTGTAATATTCATTATCAGTGCAATAATAAGTGAAATGTGTTTCATAATATTTTGTATTTCAATTTGACTTCATTATATGTCTTTCTGAGTATAAAGTTGCAATCACATATATTCAATGCAAAGATAAATATTTATTTGTTTGCCTGAATATTCCATTCATAAACATTGTGAATATGCCTGTGATATGTACAATGCGAACCGGCATTTTATGCAGAGAATACGGAGGATTTTTTTATTTGTAAAATATTAAATTTTTATTTTGTTATTGTTTGGATTTGTTTAATTTTGTAAAATTATTTATAGTTATTTATAAGCTAAAATCTAATATTGTATGAAAAGATTCCGACTTCTCTTTCTACTTACAGTGTTCTCCTTAACCTTATCGGCACAAATGCAGAATTTATACCAAATGTCGCAGGGACGGCTGGTTTATTCCAAAATTTTATACGATAACGATAATTTGTGGGGCTATTTTTATTTGTACCAGTTCGACAGAATGAAAGATAGTGTGAAGATGGAATATGTGATATTTGATAAGAATCTGAATAAGGTTCATAACGGATATTATACCACAAAATTTTATGATACATCCATCATCAAAACATTCAGCACTTATTACAATGACTGTCACTATCTTGGTGATTATTTAGTCTTGGATATATCATTGTATGCCGATGGTCAACCCCCTGTTTTTGTCTATAACTCAAATCGTATTATTCCACTGAAAGATAATGCTGTTTCAGAAGAGTTTATATTTAAGGATAAGGAATTCAGGCCTTTGCCCAAAAAGATTACAAAATTGAAGGACCTTTCCATGGGACAGGATTCGTTGGGTAACTATAACTATGTGAATCCCCTGAGAGCCGGAGATAAAAAAGGCTTTCTTGTTGGTGGATTTAACCGTTATACGGGTTATTATGAGCATAGTATAAAGTATTATGATTTTGATAAAAACTTTGTTTGGGAATATCGTTTGGATTCGGTATCAGCCAAAAAGACTAAAAAAAGAACCAGATATAGTTATAAAAGTGCAGATAGTACCCGTATTTATGCCATAGAAACTCATTCTGCTCCGAAAGTAGCTGATAAGGTAAATCTGATTGCTCAGGATTTGGCTACCGGAAAGAAGGTTTTCGAATATTGTATTCAGAACGACACAACGCCTTATTTTCACGAGCGTATTGTGAATCAACTTGGTGATACGATGGTGGTTTTTGGCAGATATTATAACAACAAGAAAATTAAAAAAGGCTCAGATTATCTCGGATATTACCGGATACTAATTGACCGGAATGGCAACGAAATTGAACGAAAATACCTGACATGGAAGGACATGTCGACGGTAGAAATGCCATTGTCGGTCAAAGGAAAAATAAATAAAACAAATAAGTTATTCCGAAACTCAATATTCTTATTCAGGGATGGATCGCTTGTAGCTGCAAATGAAGAATACTACACAAGGTCGGTATTGGCAGAGTTTGTTTATTCTCTATCGTTTTATATTATAGACCTGGATCCGAACTATTCAAAAGATGCGTATTTTATGAGGTTTAACAGCCGGTTTGAACCTATCGGGATCACAAAAGTAGAAAAGGCTAAATCATACAAATTAAATGATTTTATATTCTCTCAGTATCATCCTGTAAATCAGACTGCGGTTGTTTGTTATCAAAGCAAGGTAAAAGGCTCGAAAAAGACTGAATATGAGTTGAGTATTAATACCATTAAGAATGACACCTTAACTACTGAAAAAATTCCGCTCAGTTCCGAAAATATGCAGGTGGTGCCTATACCGGCGAAGGATGGTTATATAATTCTGAACGAATACAACAGAAATGAGAAATATAACCAGATAAGGCTCGAACGTCTTAATAATTAAGCTTAAACAAAAACGCTGAAAGTTCATGAACTTTCAGCGTTTTTGTTTAAATGCTATAGTGTTTGGCAATAACTTCTATTTCCGGAAGTTTCAGGTTCCACATGAAATTAAGAAACTGCTGATAATCTTTTGGTTGCTCCTTGGGATCAACTTTGTCGAGATGACGATTTAAAGTATATTCTTTACGTGCTTTGTGTATTTTTGTAAAATACTTTCCTAACCATTTTTTGAAATAAGCCACTTCACTTTCGGAAAATAAGCTGCTATCAGCAAGCTCACTCAAACAAAGATACACGCCAAATCCATAATCTTCGCTGATATCCAGGCTCTGAAACACTTCGTAAAACGCAGTCTGACGTATTTCGCGATAAAATGTGTCGGCCACTACGCTGTCGGTGCTGTTTGTAGTATTTAGCTCGGGGAATAAGCGTTTCAGATTATTTATTCGCTCCTCCAGTTCAGGGTGACTTTTAATAGAATCGCTATCGAATTTATCTTTGAACTTTGAATAATCGTAATCCGAGAAATCTTCCTGTTTCAGCCATTCGTCTTTAAAAGCCTGTTCGGGCAAGTCGAATGTTTTTTTATAAATTGAGATATCCAGATCGGTAGTTTTAATCGTGTCGTATTCAAGCATTAGCCGAAACGAATTCAGGTATAAATCAGGATTATAACCGGAAATTTTGTATAATAAATATCCTAAAGAGTCAGCTTCAAATTCGTGCTGACGGTTCATTTTACCTTTGTTGTAAAGCAATGATTTAAATTCCTCCACAGCCCTGGCTCCTCTGCCATAACGGTTTTTCCTGATTTCGCTCACCGAGGCTTTCGCATCGGTCCTGTCCATTTTATAATTGTTTTTTAGCGAAGCAATCTGATGCTTTAAATAGTTGTGAGCATGTTCGTGTGCAATCAAAGTGGCAAATTCGTCTCTGTTTTTTAAGAAGTAAAACGAACCAAGGTTAATTACAAAAGTATTGTAAACAGTACTCATGGCATTCAGCGATATGTCTCTCGAAACGAAATACATACAACTCTTTTCGAGACCCGGGTTATGAGCAGTCAGTTTGTTGTGTGTATCGTTGATTACGGAATCGAAAGCACTGTAAAATATATAATCTCCTTTTTGAATATCTTTTCTCAGGTCTTTATCAAATTCGTTGTAAATCGGTCTGATATAATTCAACTCAGTAACCGAATACACTTTTGATAATTCTTTGCTCAGTTTTTTGTTTCTCTTTTTCAGATTTTCGACAATGGTTTTACGTTTTGCAAAATTTGCCGTGTCGAGCGGAGATATGTCAGAAGCATATGTTTGACAAAATGACGCCAGAATTAAAGACAAACTAATCAGGATTTTTTTATGCATAGACTTATTTTCAAGGTTGAAAGAAAGGAATATCAGATGTTTATTTTTGTTCCGCCACTGGTGTGAATCAGGTCTGCACGTGTAATTACCACTTGTTTTACACCGGCATTTATAGCTTCAAACGAGTTTTCGAGTTTGGGTATCATGCCTCCGCTGATAATTCCGTCGGCTACATATTTTTCAAACAATGCAGGTGTAATTTCGGGAATTACACTTTCGTCGTCGGTTTCGCTCATTAATACGCCTTTTTTCTCGAAGCAAAACATCAATGTCACTTCGAAATGTTTGGCGAGAGCTTTTGCTGCTTCTCCGGCAATGGTGTCGGCATTGGTGTTGAGCATATTTCCTGCATTGTCGTGCGTTAGAGGAGCTAAAACCGGTACTACGCCACGCGCAATCAGATCGGCCAGAATATCAGCGTTCACTTCTTTTACATCGCCTACAAATCCGTAATCCACATCCTTTACCGGTCGTTTCTCGGAACGCATATAGTTCAGGTCGGCTCCTGTAAGTCCGAGTGCATTGACGCCAATGGCCTGCAGTCCGGCAACGATTTGTTTGTTTACCAAACCGCCATACACCATGGTCACTACTTTCAGCGTTTCTTCGTCGGTTATGCGGCGTCCGTTAACCATCTGGCTTTCTATACCCAGTTTTGCAGCAATAGCAGTAGCCGAGCGACCGCCACCATGCACGAGCACTTTGTGTCCCTCAATTTTCGAAAAATCGGACAGCAACTGTTTAAGCGTTTCGGAGTCTTCTACAATTTTACCTCCGACTTTTACGAGTGTAAGTTTATTCATTCTTTTTTACCACTAAGGCACTAAGGACACAAAGCGTCACTAATTGAATTGGTTATTTAATTTGTTTTTTGCTAATTTTTGGTGGAAGAAAATTCTCACCTGTGATCACACTTTTACCTGTTTGCTCTTCCAGTTCCTTGCGGGCATTTTTGGCAACAGCACCTCCTTTTTTGCCTGCTTTAGCATTTTCATTCAGCCCTTTTGCTTTTTCTGTTTCAGCAATTTGTCGGGTCGAGAGTTCGGCAAGGGCTGTAAAAATTAATTCTCCTTCGCTCATGTGATCGCGCAGATTCTGAGTTTTTAAACCTTTCAGCACTTTGTGCTCTTTTACTGTAAGATCCGACCATTCTTTATGAATGATATTGGTGAGCATTGCAAATTCATCTTCTTTTTTTATTCCTGCATCTTTCCAGTAATCAGTAAGTTTGTTGCGGGTTTCCTGACCCATCATTCGTTGCTGAATCCATTTTTCGCTACGTCCGAGTTTTTGCCAGTTTTCGCGTGCTCTGTCAAGACCCTGAGCAGGATCCTGAATTTCCTGCATACGCTCGTAACCCACTTTGGCAAGCCATTGTTTGAAAGGTTCTGCTTTGGGTGAAGGTATAGATTGAATGATACGAAACAAGGCTTTTGTGTCGGCACAATCAGTTGCGTAGCGCTTTCCGTCTGAAGAAACTAATTTGAGTTGTCGACAAATTGTCGACAACTCAATTCCATCTTCTGACTTTACTCGAGTTTTCATTTTAAACCAATAATCTCTTGCATTAAGACTGTCAGTCAGTGCTTCAACAACATCTACTACTGAGAAATACCATTTTTCTTCGGTTTCGTCCCAATGTGTGCGAATACGTTTGGATTCGAACAACTTAATGCTTGTGTGATTTTCCATAGAAATTTGATTTTGAAATATTGTTTTTTTACAAAAAAATCGCCAAAACCGTGTTTCTGGTCACTCTTGAAATGATGCTGTCTGTTCTCAGAACTTTACCAATGAATGAATATCCTGTGTCTCTTCAAGTCTCGGACGGCCGTTGAGGAATTCAAGTTCAATCATAAAGCTTACCAAAACCGATTTCGGATTGAACATGCTGATAAGTTTGAGTGCAGCACTTGCACTTCCGCCGGTTGCCAGAAGGTCGTCGTGCAGCAAAACCACATCATCTTCTTCAATGGCGTCCTTGTGAATTTCAAGCGCATCACTACCATACTCAAGGTCATATTCGTATCTGTAAGTTTCCGAAGGTAATTTGCCCGGTTTGCGCAAAAGTACGAATCCGGCACCTAATTTATAGGCCAGAATACTTCCGAGTACAAAACCACGACTTTCAACTCCCACAACTTTGGTAATGCCTTTGTCCTTATAATACTCATATAATTCGTCAGCAATAAACCTTAAAACTTCGGCATCTTTCAGCGCTGTTGAAATGTCTTTGAATAAAATTCCCGGTTTTGGAAAATCGGGTACGTTGCGTATCGACGCAATAACTTTTTCTATACCAGCCCCCCGGCCCCCTGAAGGGGGAGTGAGAGGGCGATTATTACCATTATCTGAATTATTCATTGTATAATGTTTTTAATTGACTCTTAAAAGTTTTCTTGTTGCGAATAATTTCCTCTTCAGGGGGTTAGGGGGCAAGTAATCTTTTAATCACAACCTGCGCAGAAATCTCGCGGTTAGCTGCTTCAGAAATTACAATTGAGCGTGGACCTTCAATCACTTCGTCAGTCACAATCATGTTGCGACGCACGGGCAGACAGTGCATAAAGCGTGCATTGTTGGTCACGGCCATTTGTCGATCGCTTACTGTCCATGAGCGATCGGTACTAAGTATTTTTCCGTAATTCGGATCCTGATAAGCAGCCCAGTTCTTGGCGTAAATAAAATCGGCACCTTCGAAAGCTTTCATTTGGTCATATTCCACACGCGCACCGCGCACAAATTCTGGCGCGAGTTCGTAGCCTTCGGGATGAGTAATCACAAAATCCACATCGGCTTCGTTCATAAAATCGGCAAACGAATTAGGAACAGCCTGCGGCAATGCTTTGGGGTGAGGTGCCCATGTCAGAACAACTTTCGGACGGGGCGTTTCTTTGTATTCTTCGATGGTAATGAGGTCGGCAAAAGCCTGCAAAGGATGCGAAGTGGCACCTTCCATGCTGAAAACCGGTTTGCCTGAATATTTGATAAACTGATTGATAATGGTTTCCTGATAGTCGAACTCCTTACTTTCGAACTGAGCAAAAGCACGCACTCCAATCACATCGCAATAGCTGGCCATTACGGGAATAGCCTCAAGAATGTGTTCGGGTTTGTCGCCGTCCATTACCACGCCACGTTCGGTTTCAAGTTTCCATGCTCCGGCATTTACATCAAGCACCATTGTGTTCATTCCAAGGTTCATTCCTGCTTTTTGAGTACTCAAGCGGGTTCGCAAACTGGAATTAAAAAACACCATCAAAAGTGTTTTGTTTTCGCCCAAATGTTTGTAACCAAAACGGTTTTTCTTTATTTCTAAAGCTTCTTTTATTGCCTCCTGCAAATTGCCGAGGTCTTTTACGTTCGTATATGTTTTCATGTCAAACTGTTTTTTTACCGCAGAGGGCGCTGAGATTTCGCAAAGAAAAATATCTGTTTTGAAGTAAACTTTACGAAAGTCAGTGATATTTTATTTAGTTATTTATTAGCTACTTAGAACATTTTTTGCAAAACAAAAAACAAAGTTACAAATTATTTGCGATTCTTTTTAAACCATCAACCAGTCTCAGAACATTAAAGTTGATTAGTAGCCCAAGTTTACAACCTGATAATTTTAAATATGTAATCATTTGAGCAATGTGCACATCGTTTAAAGCTTCTACCGATTTTAATTCAACGATTACTTTTTTCTCGACCAATAAGTCTAATCTATATCCAATGTCCAGTTTTACATCTTTGTAAATCAACGGAAGTGGCTTTTGTTTTTCAACGAATAACCCAAGTTGTTTTAACTCATAAAAAAGACATTCCTCATAGGCACTTTCAAGCAAACCCGGACCAAGCGATTTGTGAACCTTAATTGCACAACCAATAATTTTTTCAGATAATTGATTTTCAGTCATAGTTGTTGTGGTTTTTTCTTTGCGAAATCTCAGCGCCCTCTGCGGTTAAAAGAGGTTTATTTAGGTTCCATCACCACCAATGGTATCAGCATTTCTTCGAGCGAAATTCCACCATGTTGAAATGTGTTTTTATAATAGCTTACATAATGGTTGTAATTGTTGGGATATGCAAAAAAGTCGTCGTTGCCTGCAAAAATATAGGCTGAACTTACATTCGGACTCGGTAAACCGATTTTAGACGGCTGCGTAATTTCATAGACTTCTTTTTTGTTGTAGCTCAGATTTTTACCTACTTTGTAACGAAGATTTACGTTCGTGTTTTTATCGCCAATCACTTTTATCGGGTTGTCCACACGAATAGTGCCATGATCGGTAGTGAAAATCACTTTGTAACCGCGTCGGGCAATAGCTTTCATGAGTTCATAAGTTGGCGAATGTCTGAACCACGATAACGTGAGCGAACGGTAAGCCTGTTCGTCGTTGGCCAGTTCGCGCATCATTTTCGATTCAGTACGTGCATGCGAAAGCATGTCGATAAAGTTGAGTACAATCACGTTAAGTTGATTGCTATCGAGGCGCGGAAGTTGCTCGATAAGTTTTTCGCAAAATGGCGATTCATTCACCTTGTGATACGAAAAACTATAATTTTTTCTGTAACGTTTCAACTGTGTTTCGATCAAATCCTTTTCGTTCAGGTTTTTACCTTCTTCCTCTTCTTCGTCGACCCAGAGATGAGGAAACATTTGCTGAATCTGTAAAGGTAAAAGTCCCGAGAATATGGCGTTTCGTGCATATTGTGTAGCTGTGGGAAGCATACTGCAATACATTCCCTCGTCGGTGAAAGTGAAGAGTTCGCTCATTAATTCACGAATCACTTTCCACTGATCGTAACGGAAATTATCGACAAGAATGAAAAAGACTTTTTCACCTTTGTCGAGCAATGGAAATACTTTGGTTTTGAAAATGTCGGGGCTGAGCAAGGGGCGTTTTTCAGGTTGTTCGAACCACGACTGATAATTGCGTTTTACAAACTTATTGAAGGTGTTGTTGGCCTCTGTTTTCTGCATACGCAGCATCTCGTCCATGCCGTTGTCGGTTTCGGCGAGTTCCAGTTCCCAGTAAACTAACTTTTTGTACACTTCCACCCAATCGTCGTAAGTCAGCGAATCGTTGATTTGCATGCCTATTTTGCCAAATTCGGTGCGATAGGATGTGGTGGTATGTTCGGTTACAATTTCCTTTTTGTGAATATTTTTCTTGAGGGTAAGAAGAATCTGGCTCGGATTTACGGGTTTGGTCAGGTAGTCGGCAATTTTGTTGCCAATGGCCATGTTCATGATATTTTCCTCTTCGCTTTTGGTAATCATAACCATAGGTACATTGGGGTCAATGTCTTTGATTAGCGCCAGGGTTTCCAGTCCGCTGAGTCCGGGCATGTTTTCGTCGAGAAAAATGATGTCGAACGATTCTTTCTGACAGAGTTCCACCGCATCTTTCCCATTGGTTGCAGTTACTACTTCGTAACCTTTTTCTTCAAGGAACAAAACATAGGCACGAAGCAAATCAATTTCGTCGTCGGCCCACAAAATACGGTCTTTTCTCATAAGCATTTATTTTCCTGAAAATTGAAACTCTAATTTAGCATAATGTTGGTAATGAGCAGATTGAAAAAGAGTATGAGAATACTACTGTTTACCACCGCATTGGTACTTGCTTTACCCACATCAAGTGCGCCACCGTTAGCAAAATAGCCGTAATAGGCTGCGACCGACGAAATGATAAAGGCAAATGCCACAGATTTTACTAACGAATAAAATACATAATATGGTATAAATGCATACTGAATTCCTAATAAATAATCGGCTACAGTAATGATGTCGGAGAAAACTCCCACAAAATATCCACCGATAAGCCCTACAGCCATACTGAAGATAACCAGAAACGGCATCATGATAACGAAGGCTGCAATTTTAGGCAGAATCAGAAAGTTGGCCGAGTTTACGCCCATGATTTCCAATGCATCAATTTGCTCGGTAATGCGCATAGTTCCAATTTCGGAGGCAATGTTCGAACCGATTTTCCCGGCCAGAATAAGACATAAAATGGTAGATGAAAATTCGAGCAGCAGCGTATCGCGCGTAACAAGTCCGGTACTGTAGGCCGGAAGAAGAGGATTCTCGGTGTTCAGTTTGGTTTGAATGGTCATAATAGCTCCAATAAAAACGGAGATAATAATCACAATGGGTAACGACTGTAGTCCGAGTTTTTCGAGCTCTTTGGGAAACTGACGGAAAAACATGCGCCAGCGATCGGGCTGAACAAGCACACGTTTCATTAAAAGTACATATTGTCCCGTATCCTGAAATATATTCATAAGGTGTGAATGATAAGTAAATAAACTGCTTATTTATGCTATGATAATGAAAATGAAGCAGTAACGGTTTTTGATTTTAAGCTTGCAAATATAGTCTTTTTTCAACGAAATATGTGCAGAGTCGGGTGTTTCGTAAGTTCTTTTAATGAGAATCAGGTTCGAATTTTAATCTGTTTACGAACGGGAAACATTTTTCACCCCTTTTACCAATCTGATTTTTTTTACAATATTTTCCAGATCTTTTAAATCTTCGACCATTACT
The DNA here is from genome assembly GCA_009929375.1 of Bacteroidia bacterium. GTDB lineage: Bacteria > Bacteroidota > Bacteroidia > Bacteroidales > Paludibacteraceae > Paludibacter. The sequence goes on along the minus strand of SAAO01000003.1, from coordinate 48,179 downwards.
GTCAGATTGCCCTGAAATAGTCCCGCATTCGAATCGATGGAAATGGAACGCAGCGAAATGTTTTTTTCTTTCGAAATGAGCGAGGTGATGTTGGTCACAATGCCAATATCATCATGTCCCACAATGCGCAGTGTGATAGGATATTGCGATCCCTGCGATTTGCCTGACCAACGTGCTTTTACAATTCGGTAGCCGAAGCGTGCAATCATTTGTGGAGCGTTCGGGCAGTCGGTACGGTGAATTTTTATACCGCCGGTTACTGACACAAATCCGAAAACATCGTCACCATAAATGGGATTACAGCATTTTGAGAGTTTGAAATCCACATTTTTCAAATCCTGTCCGATAACGAGTACATCCTCTTTTCCGGAAATTTCGGAACTTCCGGGTGTGGCTGTAAACGACTCAGCGCTGCGTATTTCAGCAAGGTCAGTCGGATATTCTTTTTTGTCAAGATCAAGATATGCTTCACGTACCTCCAGAATATCGGTTTTTTCCTGCGCAATTGCCTGGTAAAAGTCGCTGACGGTTTTGTATCCTTTCTTCTTGGCAAGGCGTGAAATCTTTCCATCTTCGAGTTCTATTTTCCAGTTTTTGAAACGGCGTATCAGAGTTTCGCGACCAATTTCAGCATCCTTGAATTCAATTTCTTTTAATGCCTGACGAATTTTATTTTTGGCTTTTGAAGTGGTGACCACATTGAGCCATGCTGTGTTTGGCTTTTGTGTGGGCGAAGTCAGTACTTCCACCTGATCGCCATTGTTGAGCACATATTTAATGGGCATGTTTTTCCCGTTTACTTTGGCTCCCACACATTTCGAACCGAGATTCGAGTGGATAGAAAAAGCAAAATCGAGTGCTGTAGCTCCTTTGGGTAGTTTGTGTAAATCGCCTTTCGGACTAAATACAAAAACCTCTTTGTCGTAAAGGTTCAATTTGAATTCGTCCATAAAATCCACTGCATTCAGTTCGGGATTTTCCAGAATTTCGCGAATGTTTTTCAGCCATTCGTCCATGCCGCTTTCGCCTTTGATACCTTTATATTTCCAGTGTGCTGCGAGACCTTTTTCGGCCACTTCGTCCATGCGCACGGTGCGGATCTGAACTTCCACCCATTTGCCCTGCGGACCAAGTACTGTGGTGTGAAGGCTTTCGTATCCGTTCGATTTTGGAATAGAAAGCCAGTCGCGTAATCGTTTCGGATTGGGCTGATACATGTCGGCCACAATGGAATACGCCTGCCAGCATGCCGCTTTTTCCTTTTCGGAGGGAACATCGAAAATAATACGTATGGCAAAAAGGTCGTATATGTTTTCGAAAGGCGTATTCTGCTTCTTCATTTTATTGTAAATAGAATGAATGGACTTGGTACGACCTTTTATGCTGAATTCAAAACCCAGTTCGCTGAGTTTTTCTTTCAACGGAGTTATAAATTCAGAAATATACTTCTCACGTGAACGCTTTGTTTCGTTGAGTTTGTGAGCTATTTCGCTGTAAATTTCGCGATTGGTGTGCTTCAGCGACAGATCTTCAAGCTCTGTTTTAATGGCATAAAGTCCCATGCGATGCGCCAGCGGGGCGTACAGAAACGAACTTTCGCGTGCCACATTTACACGGTTTTCCGATTCGTAATAAGCCAGCGTACGCATCATTTGAAGATGTTCGGCAATGATGATCAGAATCACACGCACATCTTCGGCAAAAGTCAGAAATAGTTTCCGGAAGTTCTCGGTTTCGAGCGATGTGTTTCGTTCGTAAAGTTCGCGGACACGTGTAATTCCCTGAATGATTGACGCTACAGGTGTGTTGAATTTCTTTTCGATGTCGGCAATCGAAAGTTTCTTCTTTTCAACTGCTTCCTGAAAGAAAATGCTTAATATAGCTGCTTTTCCCAGTCCAAGTTCATTCAAAATGGTGTCAGCAATGCATAGTTTGTCGGCCAGAGTATGTCCGAATGCCGGTTGTTCGTAGTTTGCCGGCTGGTAGTATTGTTTCAGCCACAATTTTATTTCCCGACGCTCGTTATAGTTGAAAAGAGTGTGGTGACTGCGCAATAATTTTGAATACAGTGTGTGTATGGGAGCTAAGTGGTATGCGGACATGCAGCGTTAATGTTAAGCAATTAGTTACTGCAAATATACAACACAAAATTCAGCAACAGTCTTAAATCCTCCCGAAAAAATGCTGAAATCTATTAATAATGTAGTAATGGGTAAAAAAACAACGAAAAAAAGTCCGATGAAGGATGGAGTATTGGATTTTCTTTTCTAAATTTGCAAGCTGAAAAATGGGTGTTCGTATTTGCATACTGTGAGTTGCCCTTTTTTGCAGGAAGAGGAATAATTTAAAAAAATAAATACTTCGGTGTGAAACTATCCCCGCCAAAAGTGCGATAGTTTACATGCTATCCTTAAAAAATATATGTTGTATGAAAACAGTAATTAAAGTTTTGCTTGTAATCTCCATTGGTTTGTTGTCGTATTTTTGTGTAATGAGTATTGTTACGCCGATACGATTTACTGAAACAAAAGACGCAAGAGAAAAAGTAATTATTCAACGATTGATTGATATTCGTACTGCTCAGACCGAGTTCAAAGATCAGAAAGGTGGTTATACCGCTAATTTTGATGAACTTATAGGATTCCTGAAGTCAGCCAAGAAAAAATCGGTGTTGAAAGAAGGTTCACTTTCCGACAAGCAGCTCGAAGCGGGTCTTACCGAAGCTAAAGCAGCAGCAATCGTAAGAAAAGGCAACATGCAGGAAATTATTGCCAACGGTCTTCAGAATTTCCGTCGTGATACAGCTTATCTCGACCTGATTGAAGCGGTATATGGTGATCGTTTTACAAAAGAAACAATCGATCAGCTTGCTGTGGTACCATTTTCTGAAAACAAAAAATTCGACATGAAGGTGAATAACAGCTATTTCAATGCTACAGGTATTCAAATGGCGCTTTTCGAAGCTTCAGTTGAATATAAAACTTATTTGTACGACCTCGATCGTCAGGAAGTGTTGAATGTGATCGACGTACAACGTAAACTCGACAGATTCCCCGGCCTGAAAGTTGGTTCTGTTGACGCTCCGAACAACAACGCTGGTAACTGGGAATAAATTTCCCTGCCTGCGGGCAAAATATATGTGAGTAATGGATTATAACCCTGTTGCAAATAACACTCAATATTGTTTATCCATCCGGTTCTTTCCGGATGGATTTTCTTTGTTTGTATCAGGTGAAGATAAAAAGACTGTCGTTTCGCGCCATATCAATGCTGCGATTGCCGAAATGAGTACCGACGGCATTCTGGATCTTTTGTCGGCTCAGCAGGAGTTCAGTATGAGTTTTGGTACGGTGCGGGTTATTGTCGAAAGCGATTATTACAGCATTGTACCTGCAGGAGTTCTCAGAGATGGTGACGAGGCTGCAATGTTGCGTTTTGCATTTCCTGATTTGCCGGGAAATTTTACAGTGATAAGAAATGAGCTCCTTCCGTGGGGTGCTGTGTTGCTTTATGCGTTGCCTGTCAATCTGAACGAAGCACTACAAACCACCTTGCCCGAATTGGTTCCCGAGCATCATTTGTCGGCTTTTATGGCCGATAATGTGGCTCTTTCGGCGGATACATTTTTTTATGCCTTTTTCAGGTCCGGTCAGGCCGATTTAATGGTTTTTGATGCAGGTAAGCCTTTGCTCGTGAATAGTTTTCAGTGTGCCACGGCCGAAGATTTGCTCTATTATGTGTTGAAGATTGCAGGTCAGTACAATCTGGATACTTATCGGTCTTCGATGGAAATTCACAATGCCGACAGAAAAATCAGCTACCAAAATGTTTTGGAAAAATACTTTTTAACCTGCAAAATATATCACAAACAATGAGAATTATCAGTGGAAAATATAAAGGCAGGCGTATAAGTGCACCGGGTAATATTACGGCCCGTCCCACAACCGACTTTGCAAAGGAAGGTCTTTTTAATCTGCTCAATAACCGGATCGATTTCGAAGGAATTCGCATGCTCGATCTCTTTGCCGGTACAGGAGGAGTGGGCATCGAATTTGTATCGCGGGGAGCCGATGCAGTAGTGAGTGTGGAGCAAAATGACCGTCAGTGCGCATTTATTCGTAAGGTTTGCCAGGAGCTGAAAATTGAAAATCTCACGTTGATGAAAACCGACGTGTTTAAATTCCTGAAATCAGGATATTCGAAATACGATGTGATTTTTGCTGACCCTCCTTACGATTTGCCCAATCTGAATCAAATTCCCGATTTGGTGCTTGCCGCCGGAGTGCTTCAGTCTGATGGTTTGTTTGTGCTCGAACATTCGGCTAAAAATGATTTCTCTTCGCACGCATGCTTTCTCGAGCACCGACACTACGGGAATGTGAATTTTACATTCTTCTCTTATCCCGAAGGCCGCGATAAGTAGTTGCTTTCCGAACTTCTCTTTGTTGCTGTTTTCTTTTCGTAAAAGTGAATTCTTTCTATAGATTGCGGTAAGGCTTCGAATGTTGCAATTGCTACATTATAAATACAGTTGAGTATGCTTTTTTTGATTCTTCTGATGTTTTTTTACATTTGAAATTCAGTTTGGCTCAATTTTATGTTTATAATAAAAAAAATACTATATTTGCACCTCGTTTGAAAAAAATGAATTATTAATGTTTTATCTTTAAATACAAAATTTCCATGCAAAACAAAGGACTTATCAGGATTTTTGCAGTAGCACTCACTCTTGTGTGCTTGTTTTACCTGTCCTTTTCTGTTGTTACCAGTACCTACAATAAAAAAGCGATTGAATACGCAGCAGGGGACAAAATGAAAGAATTCCAGTATCTGGATTCTATCGCAAATGAAAAGGTATGGTTAGGTTATACCCTCAAGGAGTGTCGCGAAAAAGAAATCAATCTTGGTCTCGACCTTAAAGGTGGTATGAACGTAACACTTGAAGTGTCGGTACCGGATATTATCCGCTCGCTTTCAGGTCACAACACCTCGCCAAATTTCAATCAGGCATTGGCATTGGCCAGCGAACGTCAGAAAACCAACAGTCAGGTTCAGTATATCGATTTGTTTGTGCAGGCGTACAAGGAACTCGATCCTAATGCAAAATTGGCTACTGTATTCAGTACTTTTGAATTGAAAGATAAAATATCGCTGACAACTTCGAACGAAGATGTGATCAAAGTCTTGAAAGAAGAAATTGATGGTGCTATCAGTAATTCTTTCAATGTGTTGCGTACCCGTATCGACCGTTTTGGTGTGGTTCAACCCAACATTCAACGTGATAATAACAACACAGGACGTATCCTTATTGAACTTCCGGGTGTTAAAGAACCAGAACGTGTTCGTAAACTGCTTCAGGGTTCTGCAAACCTCGAATTCTGGGAAACTTATGAGCTGAGCGAAATTATCAATAATATCTCGCAGGCTAATCAGGTTCTCGGAGCGATGGCAAAAGCAGGCACTGCAGTAGCTGTTGATTCAGCTACTACTGTGGCTGATACTACTGCTACTGAAGTAAACACTGCTACCGGCGTCGATAGCCTTAAAGCTGCACTTACTCAGAAATCTCAAACTGCTACTGATTCTACCAAACTTGCTCAGCAGGCTATCAAGGAAAATCCTTTGTTTGCAGTGCTTCAGGTAGGTGGTCCTAATGGACAGATTGGTCGTGGTCCTGTTGTAGGTTTGGCTCACAGCAAGGATACAGCTAAAATTAATGGATATTTTGCCACTAAACAGGTGAAAGAAGTATTGCCACGAGACCTTGGTTTGCGCTGGACTGTAAAAGCGATTGATGAAAAAGGTGAGTTCTTCCAGTTGGTTGCTATCAAAATTACCAACCGCGATGGACGTGCGCCACTTGCAGGAGATGTAATTACCGATGCCAAAGCCGACTTCTCTCAAACATCAGCTTACGCCAATGTAAGTATGACTATGAATGCTGAAGGAGCTAAGACATGGGCTCGTATGACCAAAGATAATATTGGTAAATCAATTGCTATTGCTCTCGATGGATATATCTACTCTTTCCCAACTGTAAATGGTGAGATTACCGGAGGTAGCTCACAGATTACAGGTAACTTTACTGTAGAAGAAGCTAAGGACTTGGCAAATACTCTGAAATCAGGTAAAATGCCTGCTCCTGCACGAATTGTTCAGGAAGATGTGGTTGGGCCTTCGCTCGGACAGGATGCGATTAACAGCGGTTTTATTTCGTTTATTATCGCATTTGTACTTGTATTGCTTTACATGATTCTTTATTATGGTAAAGTGCCGGGACTTATTGCGGATGTGGCTTTGTTTGCCAACGTATTCTTCCTGATGGGTATTCTTGCTTCCTTCTCAGCAGTACTTACATTGCCTGGTATTGCCGGTATTGTATTGACCTTGGGTATGGCTGTGGATGGTAACGTAATTATTTACGAACGTATTCGTGAAGAGTTACGCGCCGGTAAAACGATGAACCGTGCTATTACCGATGGTTATAAAAATGCTATTTCTGCCATTGTGGATGGACAGTTAACTACGTTTATCACAGGTGTTGTATTGTCAGTGTTTGGTACAGGTCCTATCAAAGGTTTTGCAAATACCTTGATGATTGGTATTGTGACTTCGTTTATTACTTCGGTGTTCCTTACCCGTTTGATGCTCGAAATGTATGCGAAACGCGAAAAGGCCAAAGAACTTCCGTTTACGACTGAATTTACAAAAAACTGGTTCCAGGGATTAAGCATTAACTTTATTGGGTATAGAAAAATTGCCTATTATATTTCGGGAGTGTTACTTCTTGTAAGTGTAATTTCGTTTGCAACACGCGGTTTGAACTTAGGTGTTGACTTCAGCGGTGGACGTAACTATGTGGTTCGTTTCGATGAGCCTGTGAAAACTGCCGAAGTGCGTGATATGCTCGAAGGTCAGTTTGAAGGTGCTGGTGTACAGGTTATCACTATTGGTTCCGAAAATCAGGTACGTATTTCAACAAAATATAAAATTGAAGAAAATTCGGAAACCGTAGATAACGAAATTGAAGAAAAACTTTATCAGGGTCTGAAACCTCTTCTGAAAGCAGACGTAACCAAGGATGTATTTGTTGATGCCAACATCCAAAGCTCTCAAAAAGTAGGACCAACTATTGCTGATGACATTAAAACGGCAGCTGTATGGGCTGTTATATTTGCTCTTCTTGCTATTGGTCTTTATATCTTTATCCGTTTCCGTGAGTTCTCTTATGCACTTGGTGCAACGCTTGCTCTTGTGCATGATGCGGTTATTACCATTGGATCGTTCTCTTTGCTTTACAGCATTATGCCTTTCTCAATGGAAATTGACCAATCGTTTATTGCAGCTATCCTTACTGTGGTTGGTTATTCGGTGAACGATACTGTGATTATCTTCGACCGTATTCGTGAAAATGTGGGATTGTATCCGAAACGTGACAGACAAACTGTTATGAATGATGCGATTAATTCTACCTTGAGTCGTACGTTTAGTACCTCTATGAGTACATTGGTTGTATTGATTGCGATATTTGTATTAGGTGGCGAAACTATTCGCGGATTTGTATTTGCAATGTTGTTTGGTATTGCTATTGGTACATATTCTTCGGTGTTCGTAGCTTCTCCTATTACTTATGAAATATACAAACGTCTCCGTAAAAAAGAGAACGCTGTAGTCGAAGCTAAGAAATAATTAGCAGATAATATGTTTTTATAAAAGTGGCAAAAGCCTTACCGGTATCGGTAAGGCTTTTGTTTTGTGTATAATGTGGTTTCAGAATTTGTATGAAAAACCCACACCCAGAATTTCCTTGAACTGAACTTTCGCCTTATCGGGTGTTCCATCGTTGTTGGTGTCTTCCCATTTTGTATCGGCATCGTATAGTAAATGAGTATTGAGGCTTACCGATAGATATTTATTTACCTTCATAGCAATAAGCGTTTCCCAGCTGACGTCGATGTTTTGTGGCTTGTTGAGGAAGTTTGAGAAAAGATCAAGTTTGGTGGTAAACGACAGATTTTTGAGTAGCTCAGCTTTAAAATCATTTTGTGAATAAATAATGCGCGTATAGCCCCCGAATTCCGAGCGTGTTGTTTCACCCGGAGTAACACCAAATGCGCCCGCATTTGAAAGCGCTGTGTCGTTTACAATCGTCATTTTACCGGTAAATGGAGCCAGGAATACATTAAAGTATTTGTCGGGTTGATAATTCATACCAATTGCGCCAAGCAAATATCCGGGAGCCAGCAGATTCGATATTTTTGTGTTGTTTGTATTGTAACCGGGAGTAAACTGGGTTTTGAAATTTACCAATGCACTGTAGTAAAAGTCAGCGAAAGCCCTTTTCCCGTATTTCGACAGGAAATCTATTTTATCATCGGTCTTTTTATAACCCGATACATTCTGATTTAAAAATCCATAGCCAATATCTAATGAATTATCCCATGCAGTTGTTCCGTTTTTGTAATTGGCAAATGCGCTGAATATTCCGTTTACAGCATAAGAGCCCTCACCCCCTGCGGCCCAGTTTACGAGTGCTGTTTGAGATGCATTAATGGCCGTAACTCCACCAAATCGCCATCCACTAACAGTATCGGTTACCAGTGTTTTCAGACTTTTCTCCGTTTCGATGACCTGAGCACTTACATTCATAGTAAGAAATATGGCAAGGATTGCCATTAAGCTCTTTTTTCTTTTCATGATGTATTATTTTTAAGTGTTTATATGTCTTGAAAACAGTTTGTTTGTGAAAAAAGTTTTTTCTGTTTGAATATTTGTGAAGTTTATATGGCGTTGAGCTATTTGGTTTATTATTTCTGAGATAAGGGATTTTTCATGTCGTTGATAAAAAAAAGACCTGTTATCGCAATTCAAATGTGCGATAACAGGTCGGGCAAACGAAGAATTAAAAAGTATTTTTATGATTCAGAATTGCAATACTTTTTTTGTATGGGGCAATTAATCAAAGACTTGTAAACAGTGCTTTAGCTTTCTCTGCTGGTATTTTTACCGGATTTGTAGCATTTACGTATTCGTATGGTATAAATACCACTACCTGTGCCAAACAGTAATTGTGGTCGGCTGTGGTGGCAACTTTAAGTTTGAGGCTGTCCTGTGCCGATTTTTCAAGTTTTTCGATGCCGCTAAAGTCAGAACTTTCAACCATTCGTACTAATTTATCACGGTCTTTTATATTGAAAAGGAACTCTTTTACTTTAATTTCCTGACCTGTTGCACTTACATAGAATTTTTTCTTACGGAATGAGAATGCAAAAATACCCCATATGGTTACGATGGAGGCCACGGTGATAATTAATGGGAATATTAGTCCTGATGATGCCTGTTTGAGCATTACGCTGGCTACGAAAAGTGCTATTCCACATGCCAGGATTATGATTGATGTTACAGGAGATTTCTTTTTTGCAATTATTTCTTTGTTTTCGGGTTGGTTGAGGTATTGCTCAACTGATATATTTTTGTCCATATGATTTTATACTTAATTTGTTGTCGCTGTGAATACAACGATTTTATTTATGTTTTTTTATTTAAATAGAATAGTAGTCGCAATCGTATTGCATAATGCCCGATTCTGCATATTTTATACAAATCAGGTTACGCAAAAATGTTGCTGAGTAAGAGTGAGGATGTAATTATCCCTTGGCAGCCACGAAAAGTGCTTTTCGAAAGAAAATTACAGAAAGTATGGACGAAGTACTAAATAAGAAGTTTGCGAAGATGGTATAAATAATACCCTGAAGATTCTTTGAGAGAACTTTTTTTGAGATATGTAATCAACGAAATGCCAAATTGTTTTTCAATACAGTTTGAAAAGTGCAGGTTGCGCAGAAAATCTGAATTTCCTGTTCTGCGCAAATGCAGATTACTAAACTGTACAGGTATACGCACCTGCTCGTATCCCGATCCTGTGACAGAATAATCCGGGGCTTCGAAGGCAAACTGTTTATCCTGAATGTCGGTACTGTTGTACTCCGGAATATTCACTTTTTGAGGAGCGAATACACTGTTCTGCAACAGTATTGCAAAAAATACTGAAACAAGAATGGTGGCAATATGTCGGATACGAAGTTTCACTGTTGCAAAGATAAAACATTTTTTGTGTGTTATGAAATTTGTATTGAAAAATGAATAAATATGTTGCGTTTGATTCGAAATATACACATATATAAAATATTATGTGATTTTTATGCAGATAAATAATGTTTTAAAATATGATTTTTTATATTTCCTGACTAAAATTGTTTGCTTAACTTTGCAGCATCAACGAAGACACTTTTCACAGGTATAAAAAGTTGTTTGTCAAATATAAAAATATCTCATCATGAAATCATTAGAAAAAGCAGTAGCCGAAAAGCTGCTTCGAATCAAAGCTGTTAAGTTACAACCGCGTAATCCGTTTACATGGGCTTCGGGTTGGAAATCGCCTATATACTGCGACAATCGTAAAACTTTGTCGTATCCACAGATTCGTACTTTTATTAAAATTGAAATAAGCCGTCTTATCCTCGAACTTTATCCGGATGTGGAAGTGATTGCCGGAGTTGCTACCGGAGCCATTGCTCAGGGTGCGCTTGTGGCCGATGCACTTGGTTTGCCGTTTATCTACATTCGCCCGACACCCAAGGATCACGGACTCGAAAATCTGATCGAAGGTGATTTACGTCCCGGCCAAAAGGTTGTGGTGATTGAAGACTTGATCTCAACCGGAGGAAGCAGTCTGAAGGCTGTGGAAGCGATTCGCAAAGATGGATCGGATGTGTTGGGTATGATTGCAATTTTCTCGTACGGTTTCCCAGAAGCTGAGCAGAAATTTAAAGCCGCAAAAGTAAAACTGACCACACTTTGCAGTTACGATGCTGTGCTCAACGAAGCCTTGTCGACCAAATATATTGCTGAAGCTGATATTGAAACGCTTAAAGAATGGCGTGTGAATCCTTCGCAGTGGAGAAAAGATTTACATTGAACATATTCCGTAGTTTTGCGTTTTTAGCAATACAAAGAATAATGTAAATGATAAATCAATAAAAATCAAATATCCGCATGTCAACATACGAAAGTGATATTAAAACCATTTCTTCGTCAGAAGAAATGGTTTTTGGCATACTTAGCGACCTGAATAATCTGAGTCGCATTGCCGATAATCCCGAACTCAATGCAAAGGTAAAAGATCTGCAATACGATGCCGATAGCTGCAGCTTTGGCGTCGAAGGTTACGGGCGTGTGGGGTTTCGCATTATTGAGCGCGAACCCTTTAAAACGATAAAACTCGAATCGGAAAATTCGCCGATTCATATTAATGTCTGGATACAGCTAAAGCAGGTGGCCGAAAATGATACGAAAATGAAACTTACACTGAGCGCCGAATTACCTGCAATGATTAAAATGATGCTTGACAGTAAATTGAAATCAGGGATCAATTCTGTAGCCGATGTATTGGCCAAAGCGCTGAGCAAATAAATGCATTTTTTCGGAAAGTAATTCAAATAAAACAATTCACTGAAATGTCGAAACTCTGGGAAAAAAATACGAAAGTCAACGACCGTATCGAAGCTTATACAGTGGGTCGCGATCGCGAAATGGACTTGTTTCTGGCTCCTTACGACGTATTGGGTTCAATGGCACACATCACTATGCTCGAATCAGTCGGGCTGCTCGGGAAACAGGAGCTCGAGCTGTTGCTTGCTGAATTAAAGTCGATTTATAAAATTGCTGTTTCGGGCAGTTTCGAAATTGAAGAAGGAGTGGAGGATGTGCATTCGCAGGTGGAGCTTATGCTTACACGAAAACTGGGCGATGTGGGTAAAAAAATTCACAGCGGCCGTTCGCGTAACGATCAGGTGCTGGTGGATCTGAAACTTTTTGCCCGTCAGGAGATTTTCGACACAGTAGCTTCGCTGAACCATTTGTTTGATGTGCTCATTGCCCAAAGCAACCGTTACAAGGATGTGCTTTTGCCCGGATATACGCATTTACAGGTAGCCATGCCGTCGTCGTTCGGATTGTGGTTTGGTGCTTATGCCGAAAGTCTGGCCGACGATTTGCAAACACTTCTTTCTGCCTGGAATATCACCAATCGAAATCCTCTGGGTTCGGCTGCCGGATATGGTTCATCGTTTCCTCTGAATCGTCAGATGACTACCGATTTACTTGGTTTTTCGTCGATGAATTACAATGTGGTATATGCGCAAATGGGACGTGGCAAAATGGAACGAACAGTTGCTAATGCAATGGCGGGAGTGGCTGCAACTATTTCGAAGCTGGCTTTTGATGCCTGTATGTACACTTCGCAGAATTTTGGATTTATAAAACTTGCTGACGAATTTACCACAGGTTCCAGTATTATGCCGCATAAGAAAAATCCGGATGTGTTCGAGCTTACGCGTGCCAAATGCAACAAGCTTCAGGCTTTACCTCAGCAGATTTCGATGATTACCAATAATCTTCCTTCCGGTTATTTCCGCGATTTGCAGATTATCAAGGAAGTTTTTGTACCTGCATTTGGCGAGTTACGCGATTGTATTGAAATGACAGCCATGATGATGGATAAAGTGGAGGTCAAACGCGATATTCTGGACGATAAGCGTTATGATTATCTTTTCAGCGTGGAAGAAGTAAATCGTCTTGTGCTGGACGGAATGCCTTTCCGTGATGCGTACAAAAAAGTGGGACTTGATATCGAAGCCGGACAATTTGTGCCCGACAAAAATGTGCAACATACGCACGAAGGAAGTATCGGTAATTTGTGCAACGATGAAATTTGTGCTTACCGCAATCAGATTATGTCACAGTTCGGTTTCGAACAAATGGAGCTTGCTATTCAGAATTTACTTAAATAGAATTTTTATATAATTTCCTGGATTCAGAAATCTGACGATTTTTTTAAAACTAAAAAAGCAGAATACCAAACCGGTATTCTGCTTTTCTTTTTAAAAGGACTTTTGCAGCTTATTTAGCAGGAAGCATTACTACTTCGAGTACATTGCCTTGTTCAGTTACTTTTTTCAGAGTTTCCTGAATCAATAAAGGATTAATTGCGTCAACCGAAGCTTTGTAATCAGTTACAAGGTTCAGTTTGTCCTGATAGAGGCGTACAATTGCCGATTCCCACCAACTGTTTTCAGCAAGATCTTCGTTGATTTTCTTCAGCATATTTTCCTTAACTTTTTGTACGTCTTCCGGACGTGGACCGTTTTTCACGATTTCGGCCACTTCAGCATGAATAATACCCATCAGTTTTTCCTGTTTTTCAGGGTCGGTATCGAACTGCATCAACAATGTAGCTTCAGGTACAGGCAGATTGCTCATGGCTCCACGAACGCCTACACCATACGAGCCGCCTTCTTTTTCGCGGATACTTTCGAGGTAACGCATGCTCAGGATATTGCCGATAGCAGTCATTAAAGTTCTTGTTTGTACGTTGTAAGGCAACGAAGCGTTGTAAAGAATGAAGTTAGAGGCTTTGTTGATCTTCATTTCTTTTGTGAAATATTTTTTGACTTCACCCTGTGGTTTACGGATGTTGTTGTCAGTGAAAACTTCAGTTTTTCTCAGCGATTTCAATCCTCCGAGATAAGTCAATACGGCATTTTTTACGGCTTCATCTTCTGGGTTTACATTTCCGGTGAATACGAATGTGAAGTCGGCCGGCAGAGCAAAGCGTTCTTTGAAGAATGCAATGGCTTTGTCCTGATCAACCTTTTTCAGCATGTCGACGTTTACAATCACATTGCGTGGATGCTTGTTTGTAATCCAAACGTTTACGCTGTCTGAGAAGGCAGAGCGTGGGTCGTTTGCACGGTTTACCAGACTTGCATTATACATGTTCATCAACGCTTTAAATGAATTGTCATCTTTGCGTACGGCTGTAAAATTCAGATAGATTAACTGCAGCATTGTTTCGAAATCCTTCACTGAAGAGTTCCCATCAAAACCTTCGGTGTACTGATCGATAAATGGTGTAACCGAAGCAATTTTTCCGGTAAGCACTTTGTCTAAGTCAATCTGATTGAATGCTCCCAATCCGTTGCTGCTCACAATGCTTGAAGCCAGCATAGCTGAAGGCAGATCAGCGATTTTTCTCACTTTTGACAAACCTCCCTGACTGAATGCTGAAAGCAGAATTTCATCTTCTTTGAATTTTGTAGGTTTGAATACTACTTTCACTCCATTCTTCAGAATCCATTCAGTGGTTCCGAATTGTTGGTTGGTAATCACACTTGCGATTTTTCCTGCTTTAGGAGCTTTTTCGATAAGCGGTTTGTTCAGGTCCTCTTCAGCTTTGGCTGTAAGTTCAGCTTTTTTGCTGTCGGCAATCAACTGGATAATTTCAGCTTCAGCAGGCACTTTTACAGTTGCTTTGTCGGGTGACATAATGTGAACAATCAGGTTTTGTTCGGTTACATACGATTTAGCCATCTGATTAATCATGTCGGCTTTGAGTTGAGGTAACAGCATTTGCAAAGTCTGATATTCCCATTCAATACCCGGGATTACTTCGTTTTCGAGGAAATGGCGTACATACTCGCGTACCAGCTGATTGTTGCGCTGATTTTCACGGTCGTTGTATGCTTTTTCGATACGTTTCAAAAGATCAGTTTTGGCGCGTTCAAGTTCTGAATTTGTAAATCCGAAACGTTTTACTTTTTCAGCTTCGAGCAAAAGTGCTTTCAGACCTTCAGCTTCACGTCCTTCGTGAGGAATTACCAGCATCTGGAAAGCATCTTTCGATTTTACAAGGTCGCCGTAAAAGGCATATCCACCTACAAATGGAGCATCGCCCTGCTGGCTGATTTCGTTGAATCGTTCGCCAAGCATTGAAGAAATAAGATTATTGGCAATGCTCAAAGCATAACCACTGACAGAAGTTTTAATTTCTACAGGTAATTTGTCGTGTTTGTATTCGAGACCGATACGGGTCATGCGTGCTTCAGGGTCTTTTACGATGGCTACAATAGGCTCTACATTGTTTTCGATGCTATAAACCGGACGTTCGCCAGCATTTTTGGCTGCAGGAATATCGGCAAACATACTTTTGATTTTTGCTTCAATTTTGTCAACATCCACATCACCTACCACAAGGATAGCCTGCAGGTCCGGACGATACCATTTGTGGTAATAATTGCGCAATGTTTCATAACTGAAGTTGTTGATAACAGCTGTATCACCAATTACATCTCGTTTGGAATATTGCGAGCCCGGATATTTCAGTTTGTTGGATTCTTTCCACATACGACGTTCGGCTCCTGCACCTGTACGCCATTCTTCACGAATCACACCGCGTTCAGCATCAATTTCGTTTTCGAGCAGCGAAATAAAGCTTGACCAGTCGTGCAAAACCAACAATGCGCTGTCGATCACCGATTCGCGGGTTGTGGGTACATCCGAAAGATTGTACACGGTTTCGTCGAGCGAGGTGTAAGCATTGATATTAGCTCCGAACTTCACACCAATACTTTCGAAATAATTGATAATAAGCTTTCCGGGAAAATTTTTGGTTCCGTTGAAAGCCATGTGTTCGAGGAAGTGAGCGAGACCATTCTGATCGTCGTTTTCGAGGATTGCACCTACATTTTGTGCAATATAAAATTCGGCACGTTCTTTTGGCAGCTTATTGGCACGAATGTAATAAGTAAGGCCATTGTCGAGTTTTCCATAGCGCACTTTAGGGTCAACAGGTACAGGAGGTGCCTGTTGTGCCGACATGGTTACTGATATAAACATCAGCAGCGCAGCCATTGCAGTTTTAAAAATTCCGGTTTTCATTTTCATTCTGTTTTAGTGAAATAATATTGTAATAATTTGATAAAAAATACATTTTTACTCCGCAAAGTAACAGATAATATTTCAAATAACAAAATATATTTATTGTTTTTCGATAATTTTTGTTTGAGAGACTTTTGACGAAGTTCTTAAAATTTCATTAACAGGCATTTATATATTAAGAAACTGTTGTGTTAATGTGTTGTGGCAATTACTTCCGGTTTATATAAAACGATAAAAATCACTATTTTTGCAATTTAATAAATGAAAATAGAAAACAAATGTCGGAAAATATCAATATCGATACCAATGCTTCAAAATCAGAAAAATATGAAGCTCTTTTGCCACAAATAAAGTCACTTATTTCATACGAAACGAACCTTACGGCTAATCTGGCAAATACCTGTGCGGCTTTACACGAAGTTTTTAACTGGTGGTGGGTCGGATTTTACCTGGTGGAAGCTGAAGAGCTTGTGCTTGGGCCGTTTCAGGGTCCGGTAGCTTGTACCCGCATTCGTTTTGGTCGTGGTGTGTGTGGTACTGCGTGGAAGGAAGCTAAAAGTCAACTCGTACCCGATGTGGAAAAATTTCCGGGTCATATTGCCTGTAGCAGTGCTTCTGTGTCGGAAATTGTGATTCCGGTAATCGATAAAAACGGAAAAGTACTGGCTGTACTCGATGTGGATAGTGAACGTTACGATGTGCTGGACGAAACAGACGTGCTCTATCTTGAAAAACTTGCAGCAATGGTTGCTGAAAAATTCTGATAATTTTAAAAAAGATGAATTATAATCAAACCGGAGTTCGTCGTCAGGATCGTCTGTTGTCCGAATCGGATGCAGTTTCGTTGTTGCGTGAAGGTGAATATGGTTTTCTCTCGCTTGTGGACGAAGCCGGAAATCCTTACGGAATTCCCATAAGTTATGTGTGGGATGGGATTGAAAGTATTTATTTGCATTGTGCTCCCGAGGGAAAAAAACTGAAGTGCATTGCAAAACATTCGAATGTGTCGTTTTCGGTTGTGGGACGCACAAATGTTATTCCCGAAAAATTTACAACCGTCTATAGTAGCATTGTCATCGAAGCCGAAGCCATGCTTGTGGCTGATGATGAAGAAAGAATGTATGCTCTGAAACTTCTTGTTTCAAAATATTCACCAGGACTCGAAGAAACAGGACTGAAATATGCCAAAGGTTCGTTTCAGCGAACAGCTGTTGTAAAACTCAGGATACTTAACTGGTCGGGTAAGGCCAAGGTGATGTAGTTTGTATTGGTATTCACATAAATCACATTTTGAACGGGTAATTGCTGAAATTATCCGTTTATTTTTTTGTAAAAAAACGAAGCACTATATTTGCATCAGAAATCATTAAAACAGATGATTTTGAATTATTTCTGTCAAACAAAACCAATGCTTTGCAACGTTTCGAAATAAACTTTCATCAACAGAGAGAATGGGCGATAAAAGGATTACTGACGAACAAGAACTGATTGCCGGATGCATCGAAGGAAAGTCGTGGGCGCAGCGCGCCATTTACGACCGCTTTGCCCCTGCCATGATGTCGGTTTGTGTCCGTTATGTCACCGATCGTGAAACCGCCCGTGACCTGCTTCAGGAAGGATTTATTAAGTTGTTTACAAAAATCGAAAGCTATTCGGGTACAGGAGCTTTCGGAGGTTGGGTTCGCCGCATTTTTGTCACTACCGCCCTTGAATACCTCAGACAGAATGATGCGTTGAAACAAAGTGCCGATATCGACGATGTGGGTTATCATATTGAAAATGATGAGATTTCGGTGCTCGAAAAAATCTCTGCCGACGACCTGATGGCTTGTGTTTCTCAACTTTCTGATGGTTATCGCACCGTTTTCAACCTGTATGCTATCGAAGGTTACTCTCATGCCGAAATTGCCGAAATGCTCGGAATAAGCGAAGGAACATCGCGTTCGCAATTTATGCGTGCCCGAAAAATTCTTCAGAAATCAGTTTTATCACTACACGGAAATGAATATGCAAAAGAATACAGATAATAATACGCACGATGCTTTCAGCGAACTGTACAGGCAGAAGCTCGAAAACCACACTTTGCCTGTGGACGATGGTGTATGGGATGCCATTCAGAAAGGCATAGCTGTCCGCAAACGCAGGCGAATAATTCCGCTCTGGTGGATGTCGGCTGCGGCTGTGCTTGTGCTTTCGTTTCTGATTTTCAGATTTTCAGACAATGAACTTCCAAAACAGTTAGCTGATAATAAAACCATTGAAAGAACTGCAGAAAAAATCGTGTCGGGAAAGCAGGCAGCTGAAATTACATTTGAAAATACAACGGAAAATAAGGTTGCGGAAAAGCAATCGGCACAAAATGAGATACAAAATTCAGTTCGTTCAAATCAATCAGAAAGAAATACAAAAAACATACATCAGCATACTGATGATGTTCATGTAAATACAAAAGATGAATTGGCAGATAAATTAAAAATTTCTGATAAAGAGATAAATATTGCTGATGATATTCAGCAAAAGAATATTGAGGAGGATGCGCCGAAAACGCTTTTGGCTGAAAATAATGAAGAAAAAAGGGATACAAATAAAGAAGAAAATAAAAATGCTTTTGAAACCATTCAGAACGAACCCGGCTGGGAAGATCCTCTGAAAACAAAGAATACTAACGAATGGGTGGTGCTGGCATCGTTGGGCTCGGGACGCAGTTCGTCGGGCAGTCCGCAGTTTTTGAACGCTTCAAACTCCGATCTTTATACCGGTTTGCTTCGTGCGCCCGGCATTAAAACAGCAGCGACCATTCTTGCACCGGCCGATTTTTCGTCGCGGAAATTTCATGCGCCGATTAGTTTTGGTTTGCGTGCGGGTAAGAAGCTGAACGATCGTGTTTCGCTCGAAAGCGGATTGGTTTACACATATTTACTGACCGATCTCGAGTCGCCGAATTATGCCGCAACTCTCAATCTGCACTATCTGGGCATTCCACTTAATGCCAAAGTCAATGTTTGGACCAGTCGTCAGTGGTCGGTATATGCTTCGGGCGGTGCAATGGTCGAGAAAGGCTTGCGTTCAATTTTTGTTCAGGAACAATATATGGGTAATCAGACTATCAGAACCACAGCATCCACCAATATTGATGGATTCCAATGGTCGGTAAATGCTGCTTTGGGTGTGGCTTATAATTTTGCCGGTACATTCGATTTTTATTTCGAACCTGGATTTTCTTACTATTTCGACAACGATCAACCACTCAGCATACGATCCGACCGACAGTTTGCCCCAGGTGTAGAGGCCGGAGTAAGATTTGCATTTTAAACATAAAAAGTAATCCTATGAAAAAACTAATGATGTTTTTGCTTTTGCTGTCTTTTCTGCCATCCTGTGAAATGCTTCAGGATGAGGAAGAAAATGTAAAACCTAAAGAAATTGTGCTTCGTGCTCCTTTACAGAAACGCGTGGTGCAGGACAATGATTTTGCCTTCGAACTGCTGCGCAAAACTATTGAAAATAATGATGATGAAAATGTGTTTCTCTCGCCCATGAGCGTGAGTATTGCACTTGGAATGGCTTTGAACGGTGCCGAAAATGAAACTGAAACCCAGATTGCCTCTGTGCTTCAGCTTCGTGATATGACTTATGCTGAAATCAACGAATACTACAAAATTATGCAGTCGAATCTGCCCGGTGTGGATCCGAAGGTGAAGCTAAGCATAGCGAATGCAGTTTGGTACGATAAACTTTTTAATGTGAAGCAGAGTTTTCTGGATGTGAATGCCGAAAATTTTGATGCATACATTAAAATGCTCGACTTTCAAAGTCCGGCAGCACTCGATACCATTAATAGCTGGTGTTCGCGAAAAACCAACAAGCTTATACCCACGATTCTCGATGAAATTCCTGCTGAAGCAGCAATGTATCTGACAAATGCTGTGTACTTTAAAGGTTTGTGGTCGCAGAAATTTGATAAGAAAGATACCCGTGAGGCTGAATTTCGTAACCAGAACAATCAAAATGTGAGTGTAAACATGATGTCGCTGAAAGATACTTTTATGTATTACGAAGATGAAACAGCGCAATATCTGTCAATGCCCTACGGAGGCAAAGCTTTCAGTATGACTGTCATGCTTCCGGTTGAAGGTAAAAGTACCGATAGTTTGCTTGTCGGATTCGATGCTACAAAATGGCAGAATATCCAAACCGGTATGACGGGTCGCGAAGTACAGGTTTTTATGCCCAGATTAAAAGTGGAGAACAAATTTAAGCTGAAAGAAACGCTGGAAGATATGGGAATGCCTGTGGCGTTTACCCCAATGGCCAACTTTAGTGGTATTAGTGATACGCCGGTCATGATTTCGGACGTTATTCATAAAACATATGTAACAGTCGATGAGGAAGGTACCGAAGCTGCAGCTGTGACCGCTGTTCAGTTTGAGTATACTTCTATTCCTGAATATAAACTCTTTAATGTTAACCGTCCTTTTGTGTTCATTATCAGTGAGAAAAGTACAGGTGTGATTCTTTTTGCAGGAAAAATTGGAAATCCTGCTAAATATTAAATTAAAAAGTACAATTATGAAACGTATTATATATCTTTTTCCGTTAATGCTCATTTACTTATTGAGTGCTTGTGAAAATAATTTTACGGAAACCGTTACCTATCAGATTAATGAACCTGTGTTTATGAATGCAGATGAATTCAGAGCAAAGGTGAAGGTTACAAACGAGGCCCGCGAAATAAAAAAACAGGGAAAAATCACTTTCTACGAAGGTTATCTTTTTATCTCTGAGCCCGATGAAGGTATTCATATTATTGATAACAGAAATCCCTCGGCTCCTTTAAATGTGGGGTTTATAGAGCTGACCGGAAATGCTGATATGGCTATTCGCGACAATTTGCTTTATGCCGATTCGTATATCGACCTTGTGTGGTTCGACATTACAAATCCGCAATCGCCTCAGTTTGCCGGACGTATTGACTCGATTTTTCCGGATGCATTACCTCCTGTCGATAACACCTATGGCATCGATTACAATATGTGCTATGGCGAAAAACGCCAGTCGGGCATAATTGTAGGCTGGAAAGTTACTGAACGGACTGAGGAGTTTGATCAATATACCGGAGGCTGGTTCTGGCCATGGAGGGGCGAAGTATATTATGACTTAGCCACATCTGCAAATGGAGGAGGTTCGAAAAATGGTGTCAATGGCTCAATGTCGCGTTTTGCGCTTTACGACAATAAGCTTTACACAGTGATTCGCAATTACATGTCAATTTTCGATCTGAGTGGCGATGAGCCTGTAAAAGCTGTGGACAATATTCCTATCGGCTGGGATGTTGAAACTCTTTTCAGTTACAAGGATAATATGTTTATGGGCACACCTACAGGCATGCTTATTTATTCGGTGGCCGATCCGCTGAAACCTGAATATATGTCGTCGGTTACACATATTTTTGGTTGCGATCCCGTAGTGGTTCACAACGATCTGGCTTATGTGACTGTGCATTCGGGGAATATGTGCGGACAAGAAGCTAATGAGCTTTTCATTGTGGATGTGTCCAATGTGCTGGAACCTAAAAAGCTGGTCACTTTCAATATGACAAAACCTAAGGGACTGGGAATCGACGAGGAAATGCTATTCCTGTGCGACGATGGGTTGAAGATTTTCAACATTACCACGCCCGAAAAGTCATATCTGAATAGTATAAAACACATAAAAGGCATGGAAGGATACGACCTTATTGCCTGGGGTAATGTATTGATGATGATTGCTGAAGATGGACTTTATCAGTACGACTACAGCAATGTGGATGACATTAAGGCGCTTAGCGTAATTAAATTTGCAAAGGATGAGTAATAAAGTAAAACTGTTTAAAAGTCGTTTTTTGAAAGGTGCGGGAATCGTCTCTGTACTGATTGTTTCGTTGGTATTAAGTGCGTGCAGTGCCTATATGGATGCAGAACCAGAATTTCCAGACAATGATATTTATGGTTTATGGACTGATACAACAGCGATGAAACCAGTGGGGCGAAATGTGAAAAAACTACTATTCAGACCTGACGGCACGTTTTTGTATGTGGTTTCGGGACTTGGGTATTACGAAAAACAGGAAGCAGGTGATCTGTCATTTTACACTGAGGAACATGGAAATTATGTACAAAGTGCCCGTAATATTTATTTTGTGTCGAAAAAATCAGTTCAATGGGATGTGGCTCTTAATCAACCTCCTGTGAGTGTAGATCAGGATAAGGTGATTTTTGAATCCTGTACCTACCAGATTGATAAGGATACGCTAAAATTAAGCTATGTGAGTTATCCTGCAGATGCACCGGTGCTCACGAGTCAGAAATACATCAGAAAAAAGCAACTTCCTGATTGACCTTTCCTTCGAAGAATTTTGAACGCCACAATCCGGTTCTGCATACATTAAAAGAAACCAAATTTTCAGTATGTCTAAACCGGATTGTTTTTTTGTGTAAACAGGCGGTGCCTGATACTTAAAAAATACAGCTATAATTTTCTGTTATTTAAAAAAATCACTACATTTGTTCTTCAAATAATAATGACCCAAACAACATAAAAATCATACATATGAAATTCGTTGTATCAAGTACAGTTTTACTCAGCCATTTGCAAGCTATTAGCCGTGTAATAAACAGCAAAAATTCGCTCCCAATTCTGGATAATTTCTTGTTGAATCTCGAAGGAAAAACGTTGACAATGACGGCTTCCGACATCGAAACTACACTTATCACATCGCTCGAGGTGGATAATGCAGAAGGAAGTGGTAAAGTGGCTGTAGCTTCGCGATTGCTGCTCGATACGCTCCGCGAGTTTTCTGATCAGCCCCTGTCGTTTTCTATCAACGATAGCAATTTGGCAATGGTCATTACTTCGGCGAATGGATCGTATAATTTTATCGGTCAGAATGGCGATGAGTATCCACGTTTGCCCGAATTGCAGGAAGATGCACGCGTCCTCACAATGGATGTGGATTTTTTGGCCAATGGTATTGTGAAAACGCTTTTCTGTACTGCCGACGACGAACTTCGCCCCGTAATGAATGGTGTGTTTTTCGATATCTATCGCGACAATATCACCATGGTGGCAACCGATGCGCATAAATTA
Organism: Bacteroidia bacterium; assembly: GCA_009929375.1. Classification (GTDB taxonomy): domain Bacteria; phylum Bacteroidota; class Bacteroidia; order Bacteroidales; family Paludibacteraceae; genus Paludibacter. The sequence goes on along the minus strand of SAAO01000003.1, from coordinate 25,277 downwards.
GTTCGTTACAAAACGCAACATACAAGCATTACCCTTGGCGAGGAAGAAGAAAAGGTGAACTTTATTTTACCTAAAAAACCAGCCACAATGCTTAAAAATATTCTTCCGAAAGAAAGCGGTGAGGTTGAAATTAAATTCGATTCGAAAAACGCATACTTCCGTTTGTCGAACTATACCATGATTTGCCGTCAGGTAGAGGGTCGTTTCCCAAATTACAACGGTGTAATTCCCAAATCGAATCTTTACAAAATAATTATCGATCGCGTATCGTGGCTTAACGCGCTTAAACGTGTGTCGGTATTCTCAAATCAGGCCAGCAATCTGGTGAAACTTGCTTTCTCAGACAATCAAATCCATATTTCAGCTCAGGACATCGATTTTTCGATTTCGGCTGAAGAAACAATCTCTTGTCAGTTCGAAGGCGATCCAATCAAAATTGGCTTTAAATCGGCTTTTCTGATTGAAATTCTGAACAACATCAGTGCTTCGGAAGTGGTGCTCGAACTTACTGACCCGTCGCGTGCCGGACTTATTCTTCCATTCGAAAACGAAGCCAACGAAGAGATTCTGATGTTGCTGATGCCAATGTTGCTGAATGATTAATCGAATTTTTGTGGTCTAAAGTCTGAGGTCTAAGGGCGAAAGTCTTTAGACCTTGATTTTTTATAGTAATCACTTCTGTCTCTTGTCTTTTATCTTTATTCTTATAAAAAAATGAAACTTCAACTTAAAAATCCCATTGTCTTTTTCGATCTCGAAACTACGGGTACCAACTTTGTAACCGACCGTATTGTGGAAATTTCCTATCATAAAGTATCGCCAAACGGTCGTGAGGAAACAAAAACGATTCGTGTAAATCCCGGAATGCCAATTCCGAAAGGGGCTTCTGAGATTCATGGTATTTACGATGCCGATGTGGCTGATTGTCCTACTTTTAAATCGGTTGCAAAAGAAATTGCCCGCGATATTGAGGGTTGCGATCTGGCTGGTTATAACTCAAACCGCTTCGATATTCCTATGCTGGCTGAGGAGTTGCTCCGTGCCGAAGTGGATATCGACCTGATGAAACGTAAATTTGTGGATGTGCAGGTGATTTTCCATAAAATGGAAGCCCGTACGCTTTCGGCTGCATACAAATTTTACTGCGATAAGGATCTGGTGGGTGCGCATGGTGCCGAAGCCGATACACTGGCTACTTACGAGGTGCTGATGGCTCAGCTCGATCGCTATCCGGAACTGAAAAACGACATTGATTTTCTCTCAAAATTTACTACTCAAAACAACAATGCCGACTTTGCCGGACGCATTATTTTTAATGATAAAGGCGAGGAAGTGATTAATTTCGGGAAATACAAAGGGCAGAAAGTAACGGATGTACTCAAATCCGATATTGGTTACTATGGTTGGATGATGAACAGCGATTTTTCGTTACACACTAAGAAAGTGCTGACAAATATCAAATTGCGTGACTTTAATAAATAATTATTCTGCGATTTCGCATAAAAAAATCCGGTAAAAATTCATTTACCGGATTTTTTTATGTTTATGAGTGATGATTATGCTTTCACACGTCCGAGATATGAACCGTCACGGGTGTCAATTTCGATGGTTTCGCCTTCGGTGATGAAGAGAGGAACTCTTACAGTTGCTCCTGACTCAACAGTGGCTGGTTTCAGTGTGTTAGTTGCAGTATCACCTTTCAATCCAGGTTCGGTATAGGTGATTTTCATTTGTACTTTTACAGGCATATCAGCATAAAGTACAGTGTCGGTAGAAGCATCCGAAACTACTTCAACAACCATTCCTTCAAGAAGAAAATCCACACCATTGATCAGTGTTTTTGCAATTGGTTGTTGGTCGTATGTTTCCTGATTCATGAAAATAAAGTCTTCGCCTTCTTTGTATACAAATTGAAAAGGACGACGTTCCACACGCACATCTTCGAGTTTTTCGCCAATATTAAAGCGGCGTTCGATTACGCGTCCATCCACCACATCTTTCAGTGTGGTACGCATAAAGGTGTTTCCCTTCCCGGGTTTTACATGGAGAAATTCTATTACAAAATATAATTTTCCATCCATACGGATACAGGTTCCGTTTTTGATATCCTGAGCATTAATCATGAAGTGAGAATTTTAATAAATTAGTTTTTGAGGCTGCAAATTTACGATTTTCAATTCATAAATCAAAATGTCGTAATTCAGCAGCCTCAATATCACCACAAAACACAGAAGTTTTGCAAAATAATCCGTTGGAGTTTACCAGTTATCGGTTCGGAATGGTAAAACAGGTAAACCTGCAGTGTTATACAGAAAACCTTTGCCCGAAGGATAATTCACATAGCAATAACGGGCAGCGACAGGCTTTTTCACTTCCGGAGCATACAGAACAACCTGTTTCGATCTGATTTTGGCTGTTGCAGGGTAAAATACTTTATCTTCACCTGCAACTTCAAAATTTGTCAGTTCCTTTCCAAACGAAGAAAGTCCGGTTCCCAGATTGTCGAACGATACAACCAGTGCGCTGTCTTTCACCTGAAGGCTTTTATAAACCGGATTTTTATAGGAGATGCCTTCAATTTTATAGGTTTCAGACAATGCCCAATACGATAATCTTTTAGCTACAGTTTCCTTTTCGGCAGGATGAATGCAGAATTCTTCTCCGAAATCAACCGTGGCTACCATTCCTGTATGCGGAATTTCCAGCGATGCTTTTAGTTGTTCGTCGTAAAATTTTCCTGAAAGAATATCCTTGCTGTCGTTGTAAGAGTAAGGAGCAATCTGTACAAAATAAAATGGCAATTCTTTCAGTTCAAAATCTCTTTTCCAGTTTTCAATCATTGCTTTCGTCAATCCGGCATAGTACTGATATTCGCTTCTGTTCGATTCGCCCTGATACCAGATTGCGCCTTTGATACCATAATTCTTAATCGGAGCGATCATGCCGTTGTACAAATGTGAGGCACGTTGATTAGCGCCTGTTTTTTCGTGCGTAGTGGTTTTGAGCGATTCGGGAAACTTTTTCATAGTTTCGGCGTCAATCCAGGCTTCGATACGTGAGCCACCCCAACTCGAATTGATTACGCCAACCGGCACTTTAAGCGCTTTTTGTAGTTGTTTGGCGTATAAATAACCCACAGCACTAAAGCTGCTTGCCGACTTTGCTGAAGCAACGGACCATTCGCCAACGCAAGTGTCCTGTGGTGTTGCTATGGAAACGCGTTTTACATTATAAAGTCTGATTTGGCAATTCTCAGCTTCAGCGAGTGCGTTGTTCGAGCCATTGACAGGTTGATCGTTATATCCCACCATGGGCATTTCCATATTCGACTGACCAGAGCAAAGCCAGACTTCGCCCAGCAGGATATTTTGTAATTGTACTTTTTCTTTTCCGGAAGTAATGGTCACTGTAAATGGTCCACCGGCTTCGGTTGTTTTGGCTTTTACGAGCCATTCGCCTTTGTTGTTGGCTACGGTTGATATTTTTGCTTTGTTCCAGCTTGTTGTAAGCGTGAGTTTTTGATTAGGATCGGCTGTACCCCATAGTTTTACTTCGGTATTTCGTTGTAATACCATGTTGTCGCCCAAAATCGGGGCTACTTTAATTTTTGCATTTAAACTTAAAACCGAAAGAAGGAAAATTCCTAAGAGAATGAATTTTGAATTCATAGCATTATATTTTTAAAAGTTGAAAAATCGTGATTTATTCGCGAAACACAGTTCTGTTCATTTTTGCGGATAAACAAAAGAGTAAAACCCTGACGCATAGTTCCTGGTTTTACTCTTAACTGTAGTTTTTTGGTTTTATTGTTTTTCGTTTCGTTTTTGAACGTTGTAAAAAATCTTCATCTGGTTACCAAGTATTTTGGTAAATCCTTTTACGTCGTCAGCACTCCATGCGCGGTTAACCTCACCATATTCGCCAAAGTCGGTTTTCATAAGGTCAAAAGGAGAATCCACACCCACGAGCGTATAGCTGTAAGGGCGAAGATTGACAATCACTGTTCCTGTTACATTCTGCTGCGAACTTGCGAGGAATTGCTCAATGTCGCGCATAACGGGTTCCAGATACTGAGCTTCGTGCAGGAACATGCCATACCAGTTACCCAGCTGATCTTTCCAGTATTGCTGCCATTTGGTAAGCGTATGTTTTTCGAGCATTTTGTGAGCGTTGATGATAAGCAAAGGTGCTGCAGCTTCGAATCCCACACGACCTTTTATACCGATAATGGTATCGCCAATGTGCATGTCGCGACCAATGCCGAATTTTGAAGCAATGGCTTCGAGCTGATTGATAAGCGCGATTTTGTCATTGTTTTTCTGACCATTGATGGCTGTAATTTCGCCTTTTTCGAACGAAATAGTCACAGTTTCTTCGCTGGTTTTTTCAATCTGACTAGGATAAGCTGCTTCAGGTAAGGTTTGTTCTGATTTCAGCGTTTCCTTTCCACCGATTGAAGTTCCCCAGAGGCCTTTGTTAATGGAGTATTCCATCTTGGTGAAATCGGCCACAAATCCGTGTTCCTTCAGATAGTTGATTTCGTACTCGCGGGTCAAAACCATGTCGCGGGTGGGAGTGAGGATTTTGATATTGGGCGCAAGAACATCAAATGTAAGGTCGAAACGCACCTGGTCGTTTCCGGCGCCTGTGCTGCCGTGTGCCACGTATTGTGCATCAATTTCCTTTGCGTAATTGATGATGGCTATGGCCTGAAAAATTCGCTCTGAACTTACCGAAATAGGATAAGTGCCATTGCGGAGCACATTGCCAAACACCATATATTTGATGCTTTTTTCGTAATAATCTTTGGTTACATCGAGTGCAACATGGCTTTTCGCTCCCAGGCGATATGCTTTATCTTCAATCACTTTCAGTTCTTCTTCACTGAATCCACCTGTGTTTGCCACAGCGGTATGAACTTCATATCCTTTTTCCTGCGCCAGATACATGGCGCAAAACGAAGTGTCGAGTCCGCCACTGAAGGCTAATAATACTTTTTCTTTCATGTGTTTATAATTATGCCCCCTAACCCCCTAAAGGGGGAATAAGATGTGCTTAGTTGAGTTTTTTTGCGTTTATAATCATCCCCTTGTATCCAAACAATTTATAAGTCCCCTGAGGTGGGATTTAGGGGGCCTTTGTTGCTGCGTCTTTTGCCGGATCGAAAAGCATACCGGTGCAAAGACAATGCTTGCGGTTGGTACGTTGCAGAATGTCGTAATTCACGCAACTCTGACAACCTTTCCAGAAGGCTTCATCGTCAGTCAGTTCCGAAAATGTAACCGGTTTGTAGCCCAGTTCAGAGTTTATTTTCATGACAGCAAGACCGGTTGTTAATCCAAAAATTTTGGCGTTCGGATAACGAAGTCTCGAAAGTTCGAAAGCTTTGCGTTTAATGCGTTTAGCCAATCCGTGGCCGCGGTATTTATCCACTACAATAAGCCCTGAGTTGGCTACAAATTTCTTGTCGCCCCAGGTTTCAATATAGCAAAATCCGGCAAATTCACCACCTGCAAGTGCAATAATGGCTTTGCCTTCTTTCATTTTTTGTTCAATATATTCCGGTGAGCGGCGTGCTATACCAGTGCCACGCACTTTGGCTGCAGCAGCTATCGTTTCCAGAATTGTTTCTACGTATCCCAGACTTTTTTCGTCGGCAATTTCTACCGTAATTTCATCAACGGCAACTTCGTTATTCATATTCAGTTTTGAATGAGTTCGTTTACACTAAATGTGTACAATATTTAAATTTTAGTTATCTTTTTCGGCAAAGGTGTGATTCATCATTTGCAGGATATCTTCACGGCTTATGCCCTCGCGCGGAATCACCAGAATGGTGTCGTCGCCGGCAATGGTGCCCAAAACCTCATCGGTAGCCTTGTTGTCAATATCCCACGCAATGGCACTTGCATAGCCGGGCTTGGTTTTTACAACAGCAAGCTGACCGGAAAACTCAAGGCTCAGCACCGCTCCGTGCGAAATAAGCGCATTTGCTGTAGGTTGTGCAGGCATTGGTTTGTTGTACGAAGGCAATACGTACTTGTAAGTGCCGTTCGATAACGGGGTTTTGGCTACTTTCAACAATTTGAGATCGCGTGACAGAGTGGCCTGAGTGACCTCGCACTGTCGTTCAGAAAGCATTTTCAGTAATTCCTCCTGACTACCCACCACATTCGAGCGTAATATCTCGGAAATGATTTGTAAGCGGTTTCGTTTATTTTTCATGCGTTTTATATTGATTTTATATTGTTGTCGGACTCATTTATTCAATTAGCTTACATGCATTTTCTGTGTATTTTACTTAATACATTCCATGTTTCAACTGTTCTGAAACGAAAAAATATTCATTTTTTCGTCTGTTGTGTAATTGAATTGTATATTTATTAAAAATCGGTACAAAAATACAACAATAAATGCGAAAGACAATAGATAAAGCAATAAATATTCTGATTTTATTCTTTTGTAAGCAATTTAATGGGTTCTTTTGTAAGTTTTTTGTATATAAATTCCTAAATTTTGTCGTTTTATTTTGATAATTATACAGAAAAAATACTACTATCTAAGTTTTCGGAATTTGTAGTTTTCTGTTTTATTAGTTTAATACCAATAATTTTTAATAAGCTATTTTGTATCTTTGCAGGTTGTTTTTTCAAAAAATAAATGATCATGTCCACTCAGGGAAATATTACTATAAAAGCGGCAAGAGTACACAATCTGAAAAATATTGATGTGGAAATTCCGCGCAACAAACTTGTGGTGATAACCGGACTTTCGGGTTCCGGTAAGTCATCGCTTGCTTTCGATACACTTTATGCCGAAGGGCAGCGCCGCTATGTGGAGAGCCTTTCGTCCTATGCGCGGCAGTTTCTGGGACGAATGAGCAAGCCCGAAGTGGATTATATAAAAGGAATTCCGCCTGCAATTGCTATCGAACAAAAGGTAAACACACGCAATCCGCGTTCTACGGTGGGTACTTCGACTGAAATTTACGAATACATCAAACTTTTGTATGCCCGAATCGGCAAAACTTATTCGCCCATCTCAGGCGATGAAGTGAAAAAGCATGAAGCTGCCGATGTGGTAAATGCTGCGCTGACTTTTGCTGACGATACCCGAATAATGGTGCTCACGGCTGTGACTCCTTCGGGCGATCGTACGCTGAAAGAAGAATTGCAAAGTCTGATGATGCAGGGTTTTAGTCGTGTGGATTTTGATGGTGAGACTTTCAGGATTCAGGAGATTCTTGAAAATAAAGCTATTGAGCAAAGTGGAGCAGAGGTTTTTCTGCTTATCGACCGACTGACTGTCGATCGCACTCCCACAGGTATCAGTCGTCTCACCGATTCGGTTGAAACTGCTTTTTACGAAGGAAAAGGTGTTTGTATCCTGAGGATTTTTGGCGAAAATGAACCACAAACGCTTTATTTCTCAAAAAGTTTCGAAGCAGATGGCATGCAGTTCGAAACGCCAACGGTTCATACTTTCAGTTTCAATAGTCCGCTGGGTGCTTGTCCGAGCTGCGAAGGTTTTGGTCGGGTAATTGGTATCGACGAGGATCTGGTTGTTCCCAACAAAACGCTTTCGATTTACGAAGATGCTGTGGCCTGCTGGCGCGGTGAGGTGATGGGTGAATTTAAACGTCGCCTGATTCAGTCGGCTGATAAATTCGGATTCCCTGTTCATAAACCTTATTATGAGCTTACGGATGCACAACGTGAATTGTTATGGACCGGAAATGAGTATTTTGAAGGTCTGAATGAGTTCTTCAAAATGCTCGAAGCCAATCAGTATAAAATACAATACCGTGTAATGCTGGCGCGTTATCGCGGTAAAACAACCTGTCCCGATTGTCGCGGAAGCCGATTGAAAAAGGAAGCTTCGTATGTAAAAGTGGGCGACAAATCAATTTCCGAACTTGTTTTGCTACCGGTGACAAAACTCAAAGAATTTTTCGATACACTGGAACTCAGCGAACAGGATAAATCAATTTCAAAACGATTGATGGTGGAAATCAACAACCGTATTCAGTTTTTACTGGATGTGGGACTTGGTTACCTTACACTCAATCGACTTTCCAATTCGCTATCGGGTGGTGAAAGTCAGCGCATAAATCTGGCAACATCACTTGGTAGCAGCCTTGTGGGTTCACTTTACATTCTCGACGAACCAAGTATCGGACTTCATTCGCGCGATACACATTTGCTTATTAAAGTTTTGAAGCAATTGCGCGACCTTGGAAATACGGTGGTTGTGGTGGAACACGACGAGGAAATTATGCGTGCTGCCGATTTTATCATCGATATTGGGCCGGAAGCAGGACGAAAAGGAGGCGAAGTGGTTTTCAAAGGAAAAATTCCCGAAAATGGTTTTGATACTTCCAAAACAGACACTTCAAAATCCTATACGCTGAAGTATCTTACAGGTGCTGAAAAAATTGATATTCCTGAACGCCGTCGCAAGTGGAACAATTATATTGAAGTGCTTGGTGCGCGCGAGAATAACCTGAAAGGGATTGATGTAAAATTTCCACTCAATGTAATGACAGTGGTGACCGGTGTCAGTGGCTCAGGGAAATCGTCGCTCGTACGTAATGTATTTTATGCTGCCCTCAAAAAGCACTATGGAGGTGTTGCCGATCGAACCGGAAAATTCGGAGCACTCCGCGGTTCTATGATGCTGGCCAAAGATGTGGAATTTGTTGATCAGAATCCAATCGGGCGCTCAACACGTTCGAATCCTGTGACTTATATTAAAGCTTATGACGAAATACGTAAACTTTTTGCCGACCAGCAATTGTCGAAACAAATGGGTTATGCGGCTTCATTTTTCTCGTTCAATACCGAAGGAGGGCGTTGTGAGGAATGTCAGGGTGAAGGTACTGTAACTGTGGAGATGCAGTTTATGGCCGATCTTGTGCTTGAATGTGATCATTGTCATGGTAAACGTTTCAAACAGGATATTCTGGAGGTTCAATATAAGGAGAAAAATATTTTCGATGTGCTCGAAATGACTGTAAATCAGGCTATTGAGTTTTTTGGAGCACAGAGTGGAAATACTGAAAAGAAAATTGTGAAACGCCTCAAACCACTGCAGGATGTGGGTATCGGGTATGTGAAACTTGGTCAGTCGAGCAGTACGCTTTCGGGTGGTGAAAGTCAGCGTGTGAAACTTGCAGCATTTTTAGCCAACGAAAAGCCGGAGCCTACCATTTTTGTGTTCGACGAGCCTACCACAGGTCTGCATTTCCACGATATAAAAACGCTTCTCAAAGCTTTTGATGCGCTGATTGCCAAAGGCCATACTGTCATTATTATCGAACATAATATGGAGGTGATAAAAAGTGCTGACCATATTATTGATATTGGCCCCGAAGGTGGCGAACGAGGCGGAAATCTTGTGTTTGAAGGAACGCCTGAAGCACTTGTGGATTGCGAATGCTCGTACACCGGAAAATTTCTGAAGGAAAAACTCTGAAGTTTTTTGAAATGAAACATCTCGAACCGCATCAGAAATATGCTGTTTTGCACTGTGCATTTCAGGTAATTGCATCGGCTGATGGAAGCATCGACGAAGAGCGCGACTACGAAGCAATCAGTTTTTTGCTTGCTGAACTTGGTTTGTCGTCGGTTTATGCCTGGGATAGTGCGCTGAAAATCAATCCGCACGATGCTTTTTATCATGTGTCCACGCTCGACAATGAGGCAAAAGCTGTTTTCAAAAATATGATGCTGAAAATAAGCACTATGGCCGGAAATGAGAAACTACGCAAAACCTGCGCGGAATCGGTGTTTCAGTTGTGCGGGATTCTAATTTAGTTTGTTTAAACAGAATTATTTGAGAGATTAAAGTTGTTTCTTTATTGGGATTTTAAAGGATTTTGCCTTGTGTCCCATGTAGAAAGTATAATTATTCTTTGATGCTCAGTTTCGTAAAAAATAAGATAATTCTCAACAGACAGGGCTCTAACACTCGAAAATATCTGTTTTAATTCCTATTTCGGGATGCTTTTTGAGAAGCGCTATATTTTTATTGATTTTAGTAAATATTTTTATTGAGTATTCAGAACTTTGATTTCTGGATTTATAAAAATCAAGATTCTCAAATAATTTAATTTTGGCTGAATGCGACCAGATTATTTCTCTTTTTTCCATGATTCAAATTCTTCATTCAAATCTGATTCAGCTACATACAGGCCATTCTTAATCTCCAGTTGAGATTGATATATTTCTTCCTTTTGCAGTTCAGTCAATTCAAGAACATTTGATTTGCTTTTTAAATCGATGATTGTTTTTAGTGCATTCAGAAAAACTTCATCATTTATTTCCGAAATTTGATGTATCAACAGCTTTTTTAATTGAAAAGTGGTCATGTTGTTTCTTTTAGTATATATAAAAGCAAAAATATGAAATATGATTGAAATGTAGTTAGTTGAAAACAGTTATTTCTCAATTTTTCTTTTTCCGCTGCAACCACTCGTAAATCATTACATTCATTCCGAAAAGCAACTGAAAATAAAAAAAGTCTTCGAATGGTATTGTGTAAACGCGTATTCCGCTGTTCTCAAACGGATTGTACTCAACCACAGGCATGGCTGTCAGTACGCCGTTTACAACAAACATTGGGATAAGTGCGATCAGAAAGGCAAGAAAAAAATGTGTAAGGTGCTTTTTAAACCAATTATTGAAAAGCATAAAACTCAGAAAAATTGTGTTGAACAGGAAGTTGAAAAAGGTATAATCGCGTTGACTGTACAGCAATGTAAGTAATGCAAAAATCAGTACCAGCACCACAAACGAACCATACACAGCTTTGTTGAAATCGATGCGGGGCAGATAAAGTTTCAGCACTTCGTAAATAAATACGCCACAATAAGGCACTACCACAAAAAACAACCATTCCTCAATGGGCAAACCAAAAATATGAGGACCAAGCACAAAGTTCTCGTTGAACGACCACATGCCATTTGCTGTAAAAATGGCATCCCACACTACGAAAAACACCAGAGGCACTAAAATAGCCACAAAAAGGTACTTCCATTTTTTGTAAAACGAAATCTGTTTTTCGAAACTGAAAAGGAAAGGAAATAGCACGGAACCGGCCATAAGACCAATGTAGATAAGTTTTTCGGCGTTTATCATTTCATCTGAGTTGAATGTTTGTACTTGCTTTTCGCAAAGTTAAACAATTCCCTGTGACTCTTTGTTCAGAATGATTTTTTCAGGCAATTATTGTACATTTGTAAAAAAATGACAGATATTAATACAGTGTATTTTGTTCTGTATATTGCTGATATTTAGTTGTTAGTTATTTCAAATAAAAAAGTTTTCATTTCAGGTGTTATGTTTTATCACCTCAATTCGTCATTGTAATAAATGAGTCACGAAAGATTTAAAGCAGAAATACTGCCCATACGCGATCACCTTTTTTATACTGCCCGGCAAATACTGTCGGACGAGGATGACGCGGAAGATGCCGTACAGGAAGTGCTGCTGAGGCTTTGGAATTTGCGTGACACACTTGGGAAATATGACAGTCTGCCGGCATTTGCCACCACAGTGACCAAAAATCACTGTCTCGATAAACTCAGAGTGAAAAAGCGAACCGATACCATCGACGAAGCAACTCACAACAGAGCAGCAGCCGAAAATCCATACCTGAGTGTCGAAAGAAAAAACACTGTAGAGGTTTTGCAAAGAATTATAGATACGCTTCCGTCACTTCAGCAGGCTATAATAAAGATGAAGGATGTGGAGGAATATGAAGTAGAGGAAATTGCCGAAATTACCGGAACCAATGTCGAAGCGGTGAGAGTAAATCTCTCGAGAGCCCGCAAAAAAGTACGCGAAGAATATATTAAATGGACAACAGTATGATCATAAGATTTAAAAATAAAGCCGAATACGAAGCCATCGATCGCCTCATCGAAAAATACTACGAAGGTATGACTTCGGTGGAGGAAGAGAAACGCTTGCAGGCCTTTCTGTCGCGCACCGGTTTGCCCGAAAAATATGCTCCGGAACAGGCAATGTTCGGATATTTCAACTCAAAGAAAGCTAAAAAGCATGTTTCACTGCCAAAATATATCCGCTGGGCTGCAGGTGCGGCTGCGGTAGTAACAATGATGGTCACTGTGCAGTTGTTCACCGTGTCGGCACCAACAAATTATGCATACGTCAACGGACAAAAGATAACAGATATTGACCGGATTAAGTCGGAAGCAATTGCTTCGCTTCATGGCGTTTCGTCGGGTGAGCAGTATGTGGAAGAAGGAATCAGCAATCTGAATAATTCTCAGATTATTGAGGAACAACTGGATGTTTTTTCGGCTTTCGAATAATAAACCCTGAAATTTTTACGGACAGACGTCGGTTCGTTAATTATAAAAAACAAAAAACGAGTAATATGAATCCACTAAAAAAATATGTATGTACAGTGCTGTTCTTCGGTATGGCTATTCTTTCGCCGCTGAAAGCCCAGAGCGATCTCGAAATCCGGAAAGCTTTTGAGCAATATGGTGAAAAGAAAGGAGTAGTAATGGTTGAACTCAGCTCTGAAATGCTCGATGGATATGATTTTTCATTGTTCAAAAGTCTGACCATTAGCAATAATCCTGCTGCCGGCGATTTTATCCGGAAATGTCTGATCAAAGACGAAGCAGGAGCGAAAAAGGTAAAACAGGTGGTCGCTAACGGCAAACCCACTTCTGTTTACCTGCAACTTCCACGCAAGTCCGACTTGTTCCGGCTCATTTTGTTCAACGAGACTCAAAAGCCCGAAAACAAAATTACGCTCATTTACATCGAATCGAAAAACGATTCGGAGGACATTCTTAAGCTGATTTTAAAGAAAAAATAATTTTTACAACCCATCAAATTAAATATAAAAATGAAAAAGCTAATTCCTTTTTTAATTGGTGCCTTAGTGGCTACATGCTCGGCAAATGCACAGGAAAGTCTGAAGTCCGACACTACAGTACATTTCAATAATAAAACCATACAAATTGAAGACAGTGTAGGACAAATGAAAGTGCAGGTTTTCGACAAAGAATCGAATGAATACAAAAAGGTGTACGAAGGTATATTCAGCGAAGATAAAAGTTACGAAAAATGGACTGTAGTGGAAGAATTAGGTATTCAGATTCCTTTTTTGAATAAAGTAAAGGCAAAAGCCAAAAAGAAATACAAAATGGAAGGACATTTTGCGGGTATAGGTTGGGGTTTTGCCAATATTTCGGATGAAGCATTTAAACTCAACAATATTGATGGTGTCTCGCTTAAATCAGAAGCATCTAACGAGTTCTTCTTCAGTGTAATGGAAAAAACATTGCCTTTGTATCGCAATAATCTTGGTCTTACCACCGGGCTCGGCTTCAACTGGAAAAACTTTTTCCTCGATATGAATACACATTTGGTTGAAAATAATGATGTAACAAGTGTTCAGGCAGCGCCAGCAGGAGTCACCTATAGTTACAGCCGCTTGCGAACCTTTGGTCTCACAGTTCCACTGTTGCTCGAATGGCAACCTTCATTCGGTAAAAATCATAAATTCTTTATGGCAGCCGGTGTGGTGGGTAGCGTGAATACTTTTGCATCGTCGCGCGTGAAATACAAAGATGCAAATGGTAACGGCGTGAATGCTGTGGAAGGAAAAGGATTGAATATCGCACCACTTTCGCTCGATTATATGGCTCAGATAGGTTACGGCTCATGGGGCGTGTACGCCAAATACTCTCCGTTCAGCGTTTTCCAGTCACAGAAAGGACCGAATATTCAGGCAGTTTCGCTGGGTGCTATGCTGCACTTCTAAAAAAATGGATATATAAAGAAAGGGATGTTCAAAAGTTTGAACATCCCTTTCTTAGTTTATTTCTTCAGCCACTGATCGAGCCAGCCAACAAAAGTGCGTTGCCAGAGCACGCCATTCTGAGGTTTCAGCACCCAGTGATTTTCGTCAGGATAAATAAGTAATTTGGCAGGAACTCCACGCAGTTTTGCAGCATTGAAAGCTGCCATACCCTGCGAAGCCAGAATGCGGTAATCTTTTTCGCCGTGAATTACAAGAATCGGAGTATCCCATTTATCCACAAATAAATGTGGTGAATTTGCATACGAGCGTTGTGCTACAGCATTGTCTTTTTCCCAATATGCTCCACCCAAATCCCAGTTTACAAACCACATTTCTTCGGTTTCGAGATATTGCTGGTCGAGGTTAAACATTCCATCGTGCGCAATAAAAGCTTTGAAGCGTTTTTCGTGATGGCCGGCTAGCCAGTAAACAGAGAAACCTCCATAACTTGCGCCTACAGCTCCCAAACGGTCTTTGTCCACAAATGGTTCCTTAGCTACTGCATCGATGGCAGACAGATAATCTTTCATGTTTTGTCCGCCATAGTCGCCACTGATTTGTTCGAGCCATTCCTGTCCGAATCCGGGAAGTCCACGGCGGTTAGGAGCCACAATGATATAATCGGAAGCTGCAAAAGTCTGCATATTCCAGCGGTACGACCAGAACTGACTGACAGCCGATTGCGGTCCGCCCTGACAATAAAGCAGTGTCGGATATTTTTTGTTCGGGTCGAATTTGGGAGGATAAATAACCCAAACGAGCATTTGTTTGTTGTCGGTAGTGGTTACCCAGCGTTCTTCCACGCGTCCCATTTCAATTTTCGTAAGAATGTGTTTGTTCTCAAACGAAAGCTCTTTTGTCGATCCGTTTTTTGGATTTACAGCATAAATTTCGTTGGGTTTGCTCATCGAATGGCGCACTGCAATAAGTGTATTGGCAGCAGGTTGCACCGATTCGAAATCGTGTTGACCTTCGGTGATTTGTGTGATTTTAGCATCGGCCATATCCAAACGGTAAATTTGTGTTTTGGCATGCCATACACTCACAAAATATATCGATTTCGAATCTTTTGTCCACACAGGCGCTTCCACATTCTGATCGAAGGTTGCTGAAAGGTCGGTTTTTTCACCCGTTCCCAGATTCATTACGAAGAGGCGGTTTTTGTCGGCTTCGTAACCATCGCGCTCCATGCTTTGCCACATGAGCCATTTGCCGTCGGGCGAAAAGGCCGGATTCTGATCGTAACCCATCATGCCCTCGGTTTTATTTTCAGTTTTTCCTGTTGCAAGGTCGTAAAAATAAATATCCGAGTTTGTCGAAACAGCGTAAGCTATTCCTTCCTTTTTGCGGCTTGTGTAGGCTATGGTCTTTCCATCGGGACTCCAGGCAAGTTGTTCAATGCCGCCGAAAGGTTTCATGGGACTTTCGTAAGGTTCGCCTTCGAGAATGTCCTTAACGTTTTTGATTTTTTTGCCGGTAAAGTCTGCTACAAACGGATGTGGAACTGATTGTTTCCATTCGTCCCAGTGTTTGTACATCAAATCATCCACAATAATTCCTGATGATTTGGGCAGATCAGGATGTAAATCCACAGTACGTTGGCCATATTTTACGTCAGCCACATAGAGCAGTTTTGTCTCGTCGGGCGAGAAGGCAAAGTCACTTATGCCACCTTCCACGTCAGTCACGCGTTCCTTGTCGCTTCCGTCGGCATCCATAATCCAAAGCTGCATTGAGCCGCTTTTCGACGAGAGATATGCAATCTTTTCGCCTCCTTTGAACCATTTGGCTGCTACTTCACGAAACTCAGTGTCGGTAATCTGATATTTTCCGGTACCATCGGTATTCATCATAAATAAATCCGAGTTGCTTTTGTCCTGTTCTACAGAATAGTAACTCACCGAATAAAGCACGCGTTTTCCATCGGGCGATACCTGAACTCCGCCCACACGACCCATAGCCCAAAGTACTTCGGGTGACATGCGATTGTCTTTGATTTCAGGATACTGACGGCCTATAACAGGCGAGTCGGATGAATTGCTGCACGAAACTGCTGTCAGGGCCATTGCCATAAGCGATAATTTTAATAATTTGTTGAGCATGCGTTTGTGACTAAGTTTACAATTAGTATTTGTGAATAAGGTCGCAGGTCTGCATTACGACCCACGACCTTACAAAAGTAGCTTTTTTGAATGAAAATTCAAAAAAAGAAATAAAATGAGCAGGCAACAAAGAACAAAGAACCAAGAGCCAAGAACCAAGACAATTGATAATTGACAGTTGATAATGAAGAATTACGGACGCGGGATTAAATGAGAATCAACTCCGAAACTGAGAATCTTCAAATCTTCAAATCTTCAAATCTTCAAATTTATATGCGAATCTACTCATGCTCCACCCAAATCAACTTACTCACATCGAAACCAAGATCGGTTGCGATTTGCAGATATTGTGTTTTTACGCTTTCGGGAATGGTTTTTTCGCGGGCCAGAATCCACATATAATCGGTATTTTTACCCACAATAAGCGCATACTGATAATTCTCATCGAGTGCAATCACATTGTAAGGGGCATAAAACGGTCCGAAGAACGATACCTTCAGACTTGCCACAGATCGGTCGCCCACGAATTTGGCTTTTCCGACTGATTCCTGCCATTTGTTTTTTACATAATTGTAGCCGCGGTTTACCACTTTAATAGTGCCATTCTCGTTGAGACTGTAGTTGGCAGTGGTATTGTTCAGATTGCGTTCGAAACGAAAATCGAATCGGGCAATTTCGTACCATTGACCAAGATAACGTTCAGCATCGAACTGAGTAATAGCAGTTGCACCCTTAGGTAGTTGTGCACATGCGCCAAGGCCCAGTAAAATTGCTACTGTAAGCATCATGCTTTTTATTTTTGAGGTCATAAAAATAGTTATTTTGCTAAAATTAGAATTATTTACAATAAGGCAAATGTACAAATTATATTCAGATAATGGATTTTATTAAACCAAAAAGTCCGTAAATTCATTTGCTGAATTTACGGACTTTCTGTATTTGTCAACCTGTTGCTTTATAGCAGACTTTCAGGATTTAAAGTGTCTTTCTCAATATCCAGGAAGTATTTGTAAGTACCTACTTTCAACTCGGCGCAGGCATCGTAGTCGCACACAATGATTCCTTTCGGATGCATTTGTAACGCGCTGATGGTCCACATGTGACTGATAGGTTCTTCTACGGCATGACGCAAAGCGCGGGCTTTGTTGTGTCCGTTTACCACAATCAAAACTTCTTTGGCGTCGAATACAGTACCCACACCTACTGTCAGTGCAGTTTTAGGAACTTTGTTTACATCGTTGTCGAAAAAGCGTGAGTTGGCAATGATAGTGTCGGTGGTCAGTGTTTTTTGACGTGTGCGCGACGAAAGTGATGAAGCAGGCTCGTTGAATGCAATGTGTCCGTCGGGGCCAATACCACCCAAAAAGAGGTCGATGCCACCCACAGCAACCATTTTAGCTTCATAAGCTGCGCATTCTGCTACCAGGTCTTCAGCATTTCCATTCAGGATATTTGCATTTTCGGGCAAAATATCGATATGGCTGAAAAAATTATTCCACATAAACGAATAATAGCTTTCGCTGTGATCCTGCGGCAAACCCACATACTCATCCATGTTGAAAGTGATTACATTTTTAAATGAAACCACACCTTTTTTGTAAAGTTGTATCAAATGACGATACACGCCAAGGGGTGAAGATCCTGTTGGTAATCCAAGTACAAAAGGCTTTTCTGCTGTTGGTTTTGCGCTTAAAATCTTCGAAGCCACATAATTGGCAGCCCAGGCCGACAGATTTTGATAGTCGGGTTGAATAATTACTCTCATGCGATTTAGTTTTATGATTCAAGCTTGCAAAGTTAGGCAATTTTTCAAACATTAGGCATTTAAAATGCCTAATTAATAAGGAATTTTATAAATAATTTTTATGGAATTTTAATTTCCGGTACGACTCAGTTTTTTTGAAAATACGGATTCAGAATAAAAAATCATACTTTTGTGTGGAAATAAAAAAATAACCTGACAAATGACTTACCACATTGAGATTGATTCACATTTTATTTCTGCTGAAAAAATAGTCCTTCAGCAAAGCGAAGACGCACCACTTATCGTTTTTCTCCACGATGCATGGGGTTGCGCTGCGCTGTGGGGCGATTTCCCTCAAAAACTGGCAATGCAAACGGGTTGCAATGCGCTTTTGTACGACAGACGTGGATTCGGACAGTCGGGTGCTGATGCGTCGTGCGACCGAACACCTGAATATTTTTATGACGAAGCGCACGCGTTTATTGCACTTGTAGATGTGCTGCATGTGAAGAAGGTAATACTTTTCGGGCATAGCGATGGTGCTACCATTGCTTTGCTGACAGCTGCACTTTTTCCGGAGCGAATAGAAGCGTTGATGGTGGAAAGTCCGCATACTTTTCTGGAGGACAGCGGCCTGAAATCTGTGGCCGAAACAGCCCTGAAAGCTCAGGGGACAAATCTGCTTCGTTCGCTCGAAAAATATCACGGCACAAAAACGCAGGTGCTTTTCGACAAATGGAAAAACTGCTGGGCAAGTGAGGCTTTTTACGGTTGGAATCTTTTACCCGAACTCGAAAATATTAAATGTCCTGTGCTTGCTTTCAGGGGCGAAAATGATGTTTTTGACTCGCACGAACAACTTTATCAACTAAAGGCTCATCTGCAAAGCAGTGTTGAAATAAAAATTATTCCCGAAGCAGCCCATTCGCCACACAAGGAAGCACCCGAAAATACGCTGAAAACATGCATCGAATGGTTAGGAAATTGCCATTTAAAAAGATAGAGAACCTTATTTGTAATCATTCGAAATTTGTATTTTAGCGATTAGCTACTTTTTTATATATTTGCAAATCGTAGCATTAAAGCCGACGACTGAAAAATTCAGACATGTATTTCTCCGATCTCATTGGACAACAAGATATAAAAAACCGTCTGATTCAAACGGTAAAAGAGAACAGAATCCCTCACGCTCAGCTACTTCGTGGTCCCGAAGGTGTGGGGAAACTGGGTCTTGCCATCGCTTATGCCCGCTATATTTGCTGCGAAAACCGTGGCGATACCGATGCCTGTGGCGTTTGTCCTTCGTGCGTTAAGTACAACAAACTGGCACATCCCGATCTTCATTTTGTATTTCCTGTCATTAAACCTACGGGCAAAAGCTCGGTGGTGTGCGACGATTTTGTGGCCGATTTTAGATCGATGCTGATACAAAGTCCGTATTTCAGTATGCAGGAGTGGTATGCCCGTATCTCGGACGATGCCAAACAGGGAATGATTTATGCCAACGAAAGTCAGGAAATTATTCGTAAACTCAGCCTGAAAACATACGAGTCGGAATACAAGGTAATGATTATCTGGTTGCCCGAAAAAATGAATGATACCTGCGCTAATAAACTTCTGAAAATTCTGGAGGAACCACCCGAAAAAACTGTTTTTTTGCTGGTTTCCAACAGTCCAGACGAAATTATCACCACCATTCTTTCGCGTACGCAGCACATTCACGTGCCACGACTGACGACCGATGATATTGTCGTGGCTTTGCTTCAAAACCGCGATCTGGACATTACGCAGCAGGATGCGGTGAATGTGGCCCGTATTTCGAATGGAAGCTATCTCAGTGCATTGGCTATTCTTGGCGAGGACGACGAAAACAAGGTGAATTTCGAACGTTTTGTGATGATTATGCGTCTGGCCTGGCAGGTAGGAAACCGTAAGGATCATGCATCACTGAAAACTTTGCGCAAATGGTCCGACGAAATGGCGGCATCGTCCATTGGGCGTGAGCGCCAGAAAAAGTTTTTGCAATATGCGCAGCATATGACGCGCGAAAACTTTATCCTTAACCTGCAACAAACCGATCTGAATTATCTGACAACTTACGAAACCGACTTTTCACGGAAATTTTCGCCATTCATCAACGAAAGAAACGTGGAAGACATAATGAAAGAGTTTGCGCTGGCCGAACGTCATATCGAACAGAATGTAAATGCAAAAATGGTTTTCTTCGACCTGGTGCTCAAAATCATCATGTTGTTGAAACGCTGATAAATATGCAATTAATCAATCAATTATATAACCGCAGGCATTAACTCCTGCAAACTAAAAATTTACACAATGGATCAACTACATAATACAAGTGGGGGCTGCTGCATGACAAAAGGCGGCTGTCGATGCAACTCAAACAAAAAACTAAGCACTTTCGACTGGTTGTGCGATTTGCCCGAGACACAAAAAGAAACTGATTTTGTGGAAGTTCAGTTTAAAAATACCCGTAAAGGTTATTTTCTGAACAGCACACGAATTCCACTGGAAAAAGGCGATATGGTCGCTGTGGAATCGTCACCCGGTCACGATATTGGCGAAGTAACGCTGATTGGCCGTTTGGTGTTGTTGCAAATGAACAAAAACAACATTAATCCTGAAAAATACGAAATCAAACGTGTGTATCGTAAAGCCAAGGATAATGATATTGAAAAATATAACGAAGCCAAAGCCCGCGAGCAGGAAACAATGATCAAAGCCCGCCAGATTGCCGAAAATCTGAAGCTGAATATGAAAATCGGCGATGTGGAGTTTCAGGGCGATGGAAACAAAGCTATTTTCTATTATATTGCCGACGAACGTGTCGATTTTCGTCAGTTGATTAAGGTTTTTGCCGAAACATTCAGGGTGCGAATTGAAATGAAACAGATTGGTGCCCGCCAGGAAGCCGGACGTATCGGCGGTATCGGACCCTGTGGTCGCGAACTTTGCTGCTCAGGTTGGATGACCAACTTCAACTCAGTGTCGACCACAGCCGCGCGTTATCAGGATATTTCGCCCAATCCGCAAAAACTTGCCGGTCAGTGCGGAAAACTGAAATGCTGTATGAACTTTGAACTCGATAGTTATGTGGATGCGCAAAAAGACTTTCCTTCGAAAGAAATACAGCTCGAAACGCTCGATAACACTTACTATCATTTCAAAACCGACGTTTTCAAAGGACTTATTTCATATTCCACATCACCCAATTTTGGTGCAAATGTGGTAACTATATCCGCCGAACGTGCCCGTCAGGTAATTTCGATGAATAAAAAAGGCAGTAAGCCCGAAATACTTGATGATAAAAAGGATGAAGACAAACCGGCTCGTGCCGATTATGAAAATGTGGTGGGGCAGGATAGTCTGACCCGTTTCGATAGTCAGAAAAAACGTTCGGGCTCAAAACCCAAACGAAGCAATAAACCTCAAACCGGAAAACAGCTGAGTGGTCAGGGCAACAATAATCCAGCCCAGGAAAGCCGTGCCCCGCGTTTGGTAAAGAAAAACGATCAGAATAAAAAAAATGATGCTTAAAAAGTGGACTTTCTTCTGTATGTTGCTTATTCTCAGTTCGTGCGGAGGCAATGATGTGTTTTATCAGTTCGAATCTGTTCCGGCCAATGGCTGGCATCAGGACAGTGCCATTCATTTTGATGTGAATATCGCCGATACTGTGTCGCACTTCAATGTATATGTAAATGTGCGTAATCGTGGCGAATATCCGCATCAAAACCTGTGGCTGTTTATCGAGCAGCAAAGTCCCGATAGTACAGTGCTTATCGACTCAATCAATTTTTATCTGGCCGATCAGCGGGGGAAGTGGTTGGGCTCGGGCGTGGGCTCGGTTTTCGAAATGCCTGTGCTTTATCGTCAGCAAATTCAGTTTCCCGACTCAGGAGCTTACCATTTCTCGTTCCGACAGGGAATGCGCGATTCGGTGCTTGTCGGTTTGAACGATTTGGGTCTCAGAATTGAAAAAGCAAATTAACACCAAAGAATTTTTTCAGAAATTATAATAGTGGGAAAAAATAAACTTGCCAAATTTGCGGAGATGGAGACTTTTCCGCATGTGTTTCAGGTGTCGTCGCATTATGTACGCGAAGGAAATTCATTTTCGATGAAAGGAAAATGGAATCAGGAATTTTTCGGAAACGATAATCCGATAGTGCTTGAATTGGGCTGTGGAAAAGGGGAATATACTGTAAATCTGGCCGAACTGTATCCCGACAAAAACTTTATTGGTGTGGACATTAAAGGTGCACGCTTGTGGACAGGTGCAAAGGATTCGCTTCAGAAAGGTATGAAAAACGTGGCTTTTCTGCGAACCGACATTGAGATGATTGCGCATTTTTTTGCCGAAAATGAAGTCAGCGAAATCTGGCTTACTTTTCCTGATCCGCAAATGAAAAAAACGACCAAGCGCCTCACAGCCACAAATTTCATTAGTTCGTATCTGCAATTTCTGAAACCCGAAGGCATAATTCATCTCAAAACCGACAGCAATTTTATGTTTACATATACCTGCGAAATGGTGAAACTGAATGAGTTTCCTGTGCTTTTCAGCAACGACGATTTGTACGGTTCGGGGATTGTGGATCCGATTCTGGGCATTAAAACACATTACGAGAAACAATGGCTCGAACGAGGTCTGACGATTAAATATATCAAGTTTATTCCGCAGAAAGATAAAGAGCTGACAGAGCCCGAAGTGGAAATTGAACACGACAGCTATCGCAGCTATGGTCGAAACAAAACGCAGCATGTAAACGGATAATTTCAGGTTTATTTTGAGCATTTTCAGTTGAAACCGGAACTTTTTCAAATTACATCTGTTTCAATTTTCAGAAAACAATTTCAATAACTTTCCGGACTTTGTCGCCGGACAAAATTCAGATTTATGAATGTAACTTTATATCCCCAGTTAATCCTCGATGCACTTGTGCATGTGCGTTATCCGGGTACAGGAAAAGATATAGTATCAGCCGGAATGGTGCAGGATAATATCCGTATCGAAGGCAACAAGGTTAGCTTTTCGCTCATTTTCGATAAACCCAACGATCCGTTTGCAAAATCGGTGGTAAAAGCTGCCGAACAGGCTGTTCTTACTTATGTGGGCGAAGATGTGGACATAAAAGGCAATATCTCTGTGGAGTCAAAAGAGGCTCCGAAACCCAAGGTGAATGCAGTATTGCCGGGTGTCAAAAATATTATTGCTGTTTTTTCGGGTAAAGGTGGTGTGGGAAAATCCACAGTATCGTCGAACCTGGCTATTGCGCTTGCAAAACTTGGTTATAAGGTTGGTTTGCTCGATGCCGATATTCACGGTCCTTCAATGCCCAAAATGTTTGGTGTGGAGGATGCCCGTCCAATGACTGATGTGATTGATGGCAAACAGGGATTGATTCCCGTTGAAAAATATGGTGTAAAAATCCTTTCCATCGGTTTCTTTGTCGATCCTGAAAATGCACTTGTTTGGCGTGGAAGTATGGCCAGCAATGCGTTGAAACAGCTTATCACTGATGCTCATTGGGGTGAACTCGATTTCTTTGTAATGGATCTTCCTCCCGGAACAGGCGATATTCAGCTTACGCTTGTGCAGACCCTGGGAATAACCGGAGCGGTGGTTGTTACCACGCCTCAGGATGTGGCTTTGGCCGATGCCCGTAAAGGTATCAATATGTTTATTGGCGACAAGGTAAATGTGCCCGTGCTGGGACTAGTGGAGAATATGGCATGGTTTACGCCGGCCGAACTTCCTGAAAACAAGTATTATATTTTTGGTAAAGAAGGGGGCAAGCGTCTGGCCGAAGAACTGAATGTGTCTTTGCTCGCTCAGATTCCACTCGTTCAGAGTATTCGCGAACATGGCGATGCCGGTCGTCCTGTGGCTGTAGATGATGATACTATCAGCGGAATAGCTTTCAGAGCCCTTGCCGAAAAAGTGGTGGAGAGAGTTGATTATCGCAACACAAATGCAGCCCCGACTCAAAAAGTTGAAATTGTGAAGTAAGATACATTCAGGCTATGTTTGTAGCAATTAAATTGACAATGTGTGGTAAATAATTTTATTAGGATAGTAAAATGTCATAATTATTTGTATTTTTGTACTTTAGATTCAAAATTACATGTACGGTGATTTTTATATCCAAAAAAACACTTTTAAAATTGCAATTATACTGAATAATTCATTATTTTTGAATTGATTTTGGGTTGCTGTATCTATTTGATGGTTCACTACTATTCAGGTATTAGATCCTGACGTTTTCAGAATATATGAAAAGATTTTTTTTATTGTTATTTCTATATCTATCTGTGACCGGACTTTATTCTCAGAATAAAGCTTTTTCACGTTGGTCGATATGGGCTGAATACGGATATAACTATCTGGATGGTGATATTAATCAGAATACCTCGTCAATTTTCCCAAGCTCATTCAGGGAAATAACTTATGGAGGAGGTTTGGAGTATGCTTTTTCTCCTGTATGGGGAATTTCAGCCGACTATTCCTATTTCCCGCTTAAAGCAGAAAATACCATTCCATCTCAGGTAAACATAAGTACATACCTTCATGCTGCAACTCTGAATGCTACCATTAACTTTACCCGCTGGATTTTTCCGGAAACAAAATCAAAAATTCATATTCTTGGTTCTGTTGGTTTAGGGTATGCATATTACGAATACTATCCGATTGACAGAATTACCGGTGTTACACCTACAAATGTAATTTTAAATGACCAGGGTCGTCAGATTGGACAGGCGGGGTCTGTGCCTGTTACATTTTCTGCAGAGTACAATTTTTCACGTCCATTAGCATTGGGAGCAAAATTCCATTATCGTGCATACACTAAGGATAATCTTGAGGGGGTTTCAAATCTTAACTGGAAAGGTGTTACGAATGATTATATTGCTGCTGCAAGTGTATATCTGAGGTATAAATTCAGATCGGTAAAGAAGGATCATGTGCGCAATTTGCGTTGGCAGGATTATGCGCCTGATTTAGGTTTGTCCACTGCACTTGAAGCAAAAAGGGAAATTGCAGCGCTCACAGCCAAAGTGAATACTGTAGATAAAAAAGTAGGCGAAATAGATACCAAAGTGACCGAAATGGATGGCAAGCTCAATTCGCTGACTCCACGTGTCGAGAATATGGAGAAGTTGTTTTCTTCTGACGGTCCTGATACCGACAATGATGGTGTGCCTGATGTAAGAGATCGTGACAACAATACGCCAGATAATACAGAAGTAGATTTTTGGGGATTGCCTGTGAAATCTTCAATTGTAAACGATGGTAAAACACAAATTTTAGGTGTAAAAACTGATTCACTCTATGTTTTTTTTGATTACGATAGTTATCGGCTTGATGAAGATGCTCTTATTGCTATTAGTAAAGTTGCAATGCACTTATTAAACGATTCATCGCTTGTTCTAGAAGTTCGTGGATATGCTGATTTTAGTGGCAATAAAGATTATAATTCAACTTTCGCAAGCTTCATTTAACCCGCTTGCGGTAGGTTTTTGAAATTTAAGTATTTTGTAAGTTTTTCATTTTCAGAGAACAATTTTTC
>SAAO01000077.1 GCA_009929375.1 Bacteroidia bacterium | reverse complement strand
AAGGAGCGTAGCTCTGACATCTTTATAAATTCAAATTTACACAATGTACCTCATAATTTTGATTTCTTTATAAAAATCTTCTCACAGTGTTAATGAGTAACACATTTAGGTATCCAAGCGGATACTCATTTTCTTTTTTCAGTACTAATAAGTGCGGGAAGCTATGCCAAAGGTATCTCAAATTTCAGCGTAGTTCCTTTGCCTTCAGCCGAATCGATGTCGAATTTTCCTTTTAAAAATTTAATCCGCACAAGAATGTTCTCTAACCCCATTCCGGGTTTGTTTTTCATTACCTTTTCCTTGTCGAAACCCACTCCGTTGTCAGCAATAATGGCATTCAACGAATACTGGTCCTGAAACACGGAGATGTGCAGTCTATTGGCTTTAGAGTGTTTGATTACGTTGTTAATACTTTCCTGAAAAATCCGGTACAACACCATTTGTATATCCTGATTGATATCTTCTTTAAGGTTGTCGGTGGTTAGGCTTATTTTCAACGAATTGCTGTCTATTTTTTCAATCAGAGTTTTCAGTGCTTCGCCCAATCCGCTTCGCATTAGTGCGTTAGGAATCATTTCGTGCGATACGCTGCGCACTTCTTTGATAGATTCATCCAGAAGATTCAGTGTGCGGTTATAGGTGTTTGCCGATTTTTCATCGTTTTCCAATTTATCCTGCATCGACTGCAAATTCATTTTCACCACGCTCAAAAACTGCCCCAGACTATCGTGTAGTGTAGTTGCCATTCTCTTCCGCTCGTTCTCTTCGGCGTGAATCACGGCTTTGGCCGCCATGTCCTGTTGCTCGAGAATCAGTTCTTGCAGTTTGAGTTTCTGTCGCTGCCTGATAATTCTGTAGCGGGCCAGGACAAAGCCGGATAGAAGTAGGGCAAGCGCTCCTAACACAATCAACCATGTGTTTCTCGTAGCTATAACAGCTTTTTGTTCAGCTATTTGCTTGTCTTTTTCTGCTGTGCGGTATTTGGTTTCCAGCTCATTGATGGTATTGGTGGCTTCGAGGGTGGAAATGCTGTCTTTTATCAGGTACGATTCTTCGAGCAATTCATACGCTTTTTCATACCTTCCCGTTCGTTTGAAAAGTTCTGATTTATTCATCAACGCAGCCTGCAAAGTGGGTTTGAAGTTGTATTCTTTCGAAAGTGCAAGGCTTTCATCGAGAACTGCCTTGGCCTTTTCGTATTTTTTTGTAACAATATAGAGTTCGCTGCGCGTAATGCAGCTAACGATATAATTGTAAATATCACCTGTGTTTTTGAGTGCAGCGGACGCCTTTTCGAGATAGAATGCTGCCTGCGGATAATTCTCCATTTTCATGTAAGCATTACCGATGTTCGAAACGGCACTTCCGTACACATTCTCCGAAATTTCTGTTTTCGCCCGTAAGTTTTCCACTTCTTTGGCATATTCTATGGCTTTTTCGAAATCGTTTTTATAAAAATACGTGCTCGAAAGATTGACCAGAATCTGGCTCAGCGACTTAAAATTTCCTATTTTCTCCGAAAGCTCTTTACCTTTGAGCGAATATTCAATGGATTTGTCGTACAGTTTCAAGTGATTATATGTGTTGCCGATATTCAGGTATGAGTTACACATGTTTACCGGTGAATCAGCTTTCCGATACGCTTCCAGGCCGCGCAAAAGATTTTCCATGGCATCTTCATACATTCCTTTGAAAACCTGTGTATTTCCCAGATTGTTGTATAAATGCCCGATCAGCAACTCGTCATTCGCCTTCTTTGCATACACCAAACCGCTGTCGGTTAGTTGCTCCAACTGCTTTACGTTGTATTTGTCTTTTTTGATAAAAAAGATATTCTGATAGCCCCGGGCCGTGGAGCGATATTCTTTGTAGCGGATCGACTGTTTGACAGCCAGCCGGTAATATCGTTCGGCTTCCGTAAAATTGCCGTATTGCTCATAGAAAAACCCGATTTGATTGAGGTTGACGGGTTCTTCCTTTCGGATGGACTTTTTCCTGGAAATTTCAAGAGCGCTTGTCAACGCGTTGATTGCTTTTACGGAGTCTGTGGGCGCATAAATTCTTGCTAATTGACGCAGAGATTTGATAACTACAGTATCGGGTGTGGATTTCTGATTGATCAGGTTTTGAATGCTGTCAATATCCTGCCCCGACGCGCTGAGTGTAGCTACCAATGCGATAACACAAATGACGGTAAGATGTATTCGATGTTTCATCCAATAATATTTTTAAAATATGTGAGAGTTTTCATCCGATTCTCGAATTGTAGTATTGGCGACTTAATGTCTTGCTTCAAATTAAATAATGATAAATAACACTCTTTTGTTCTGATTTATAACCACCAATTTATCCCGTTTTGTTGTAACTGATTGATTGTCATGTAGAAATAGGTGTGTAGTCTTCTTTTGTGATTATGCCGGACTGGAAGGTTTGCCTGACTGGACTGAGGCCGCCCGTTTCTTTTGGGAAAAGGTAGTCAGCGAACGTTCGGTGAGCTTTGGTGGCAACAGCGCTTTTGAGCATTTTCACCCAGCCAGCGATTTTTCGCGAATGCTGCATGGGCCGAAGGTACTCCTGACCAAACGGATGTGCTATTTTAAAGCACTAAGCTTCGCATACGTTCGACGGGATTTTTCTAATCCCGTCGGAATATACTATAAGGAACTGTGTTCCGATATGCTGCCGTTTGATTTTTAAACTGCCACAAATTTATGAATATATTCTTAATTTATTGAACTTTCGCAAACTGTTAAACACTTGATTGATAGTTATTAGTAATTTCAATGCCACTGACAATTAGAGGCTTATGGAATACTGTTCATTTGTATTTATATTTTCTGCAAACCTTTGATTTTTTCACTTGAGGTGAAAAAGCAAACTTACGCAAAGCAATGCCGCTCTTCGACGCGCGACCTCGGCTGGTGAGCCGAAAAATAAGAGAGGAAGGCGGTTAAAAATCGTCCTTGTTTGAAGTTGAAGTTCGTAGTGAGCGCTCTTAAAAT
>SAAO01000056.1 GCA_009929375.1 Bacteroidia bacterium | reverse complement strand
AATTGACAGTTGATAATACTAATTCGTTTAATTCGTAAAATTCGTAGTTAAACAAAATATTGCGATAGCAATAAAATCTGTGTTAATCCGTGTAATCTGCGGATTTAACAAATTGATAGTTGATAATACTAATTCGTATAATTCGTAAAATTCGTAGTTAAACAAAATATTGCGATAGCAATAAAATCTGTGTTAATCTGTGTAATCTGCGGATTTAACAAATTGATAGTTGATAATACTAATTCGTTTAATTCGTAAAATTCGTAGTTAAACAAAATAAATATTGCGATAGCAATAGCATCTGTGTAAATTTGTGTAATCTGTGGATAAAATTATTGCGATAGCAATAAAAATCTGTGTTAATCCATATTTATCTGTGTAATCTGTGTGCTAATATAAATCTTCAAAATAAAAAATCAATGAAAACACTTTTAAAAATGTCACTTCCACTATTGGTAATGACGGCCTGCCAAACGCAGCCCAAATTAAACTATCCCGAAACAGCACGGGAAGATGTAACCGATAATTATTTCGGTACCGAAGTTGCCGAGCCATACCGCTGGCTCGAGAACGATACCTCAGCAGCTACCGGTGAATGGGTAATTGCTCAAAACGAGCTTACCTACTCTTATCTCGACAATATCAAATTCCGTCCTGCCCTTAAAGAACGCCTTACCAAAATTTTCGATTATCCCAAGTACGGTTCGCCCTTTAAGAAAAACGATAAATACTATTTCTTTAAAAACGACGGACTGCAAAACCAGAGCGTACTTTACAGTCAGGCAAGCCTCGATGCTGAACCTGAAGTGCTCCTCGACCCCAACAAACTGTCGGACGATGGCACTGTGGCTCTTTCGCAGTTTGCATTTTCAAACAACGGCAAATATCTGGCATACAGTATTGCCCGCAGCGGATCGGACTGGAACGAAATTTACATAATGGACCTCGCCACCAAAACCCTCCTGAAAGATGTCATCAAATGGGTGAAATTCTCAGGCATTGCATGGCAGGCTGATGGTTTCTACTACAGCGCATACGATGCGCCTGTGGCCGGTAAGGAATTCTCGAACAAAAACGAATATCACAAAATTTATTTCCACAAAGTAGGCGAAGCTCAGACTGCCGACAAGCTGATTTTCGAAAATAAAAAATTCCCGCTTCGCAACTGTGGCGCTGCTGTTACCGAAGACGAGAAATATCTGATTATCTCCGAAACAGAATCCACTTCGGGAAATTCGCTGCATATCAAAGACCTCAGTAAACCCAACGCTCCGCTTGTAACCCTCGAAGCAGGTTTCGAAAACGACTACGGTGTGGTGGATCATGTAAACGGAAAACTTTATGTAATAACCAACTGGAAAGCTTCGAATCAGCAGCTTATGGAAGTCGATCCGGCCAAACCCGCACGTGAAAACTGGAAAACCATTCTGCCCGAAACCGAAAATGTACTCGAAGGAGTAAGCATTCTGGGTGGCAAAATTGTAGCGGAATATCTGCAGGATGCCTCTAACCATGTGTACACTTACGACTTTACAGGCAAAAAACTCGCCGAAGTGGAACTGCCTGCCATTGGAACTGTAGGTGGTTTCTCAGGCGATAAGGACGACAACGAAGCATTCTATACCTTTACTTCGTTCACCTTCCCTCCTACCATTTATCGTTACGATGTGGCTCAGAACAAATCGGAAGTTTTCCGCAAAACAGAAGTAAACTTCAATCCTGAGGATTATGTAAGCGAACAACAGTTTTACACTTCAAAGGACGGTACCAAAGTACCCATGTTTATCACCTACAAAAAAGGCCTGAAGAAAAACGGCAAAAACCCGACTATGCTTTACGGATACGGTGGTTTTAATATAAGCCTCAACCCTTCGTTTAGCGTGGCACGCATTCCTTTCCTCGAACAGGGCGGTATTTATGTGGTAGCCAATATTCGAGGAGGTGGCGAATATGGCGAAAAATGGCACAAAGCAGGTACCAAAATGCAGAAACAAAATGTGTTCGACGACTTTATCGGTGCTGCCGAATATCTGATTGCACAAAAATATACATCGCCTGAAAAATTAGCCATCAATGGTGGTTCGAACGGTGGTCTGCTGATTGGCGCTTGTATGACACAACGTCCCGACCTTTTTGCTGTAGCTATTCCTGAAGTAGGCGTGCTTGATATGCTTCGTTATCAGAAATTCACCATTGGCTGGGCATGGGCTACCGACTATGGCACCAGCGAGGAAAGCAAAGAAATGTTCGAATACCTGAAAGCCTATTCGCCCCTGCACAATGTAAAGGAAGGCGTAAAATATCCGGCTACCATGGTAATGACAGGCGATCACGACGACCGTGTGGTTCCTGCACATTCATTTAAATTTGCAGCCACCCTGCAACATGCCAATACCGGAAATTACCCTTCACTGATCCGTATCGACACCAAAGCTGGTCACGGCGCAGGTAAACCTATTGCAAAAGTCATCGACGCGCAAGCTGACATGTGGGCCTTTGTAATGTACAACCTTGGTATGAAACCTAAATTCTGACAGGCAAACCAAAGCCCTCAGAACGCAGAACAAACAGATCTTCTGTGATATAACATAATGAGCGGATGACTTCAGGTCACCCGCTCATTTTTTATTTATCGCCGAAACAAAGATTTAAATCAGAACACAGATTGATTAGTATTTAGTTTATAGTCGGTAGTTAGTAGTGGGTAGTTGATAGTTGATAGTTGGTGGTTGGTTTTAATAGTGAAATTTAGAATTCAATGCAGCGAACAAGTTTTGAGATTCAAAGAGCATTTAGTTATTCTTTACTACCTACTACTCACTATATACTACCTATTAACTATCAACTGTGCATTATCAATTATCAATTGTGCATTATCAATTATTTCCATATTCCCACCAAAGCAGTATAAACCTGCATTATCCAGCGATACGGATAGTAAAGAAACACAAGTATGTGGTTAGTCAATTGATAACGTTGCATCATATAGCGACGCGGGGGAAAAACCATCTGCAGTATATATTTTATTTTCTGACCGGGTGTATCAAAGTATCCTATTGTTTTCAGATTGTTTACAGGCGTAACCGGCGTCATTTTCTTCATTGACAACCCCCTCAGAAAAAGAGTTTCCAACTCCTGATATGAATTTCCGGCCACAGCTTTCAGTCCGGGCAGACTAATACCGAAATACTTTTCA
Organism: Bacteroidia bacterium; assembly: GCA_009929375.1. GTDB lineage: Bacteria > Bacteroidota > Bacteroidia > Bacteroidales > Paludibacteraceae > Paludibacter. The sequence goes on along the minus strand of SAAO01000056.1, from coordinate 12,215 downwards.
GTCAGCACACAATAATCATACAGCAGCGCCTCCATTTTCCAGGCCTTTGCATCTGCAATAAGTCCGGCAATATCAATATCCTGCCATTTTAAGTCAAGCAGATTCACGATATCAAAGAAACCTGTGAACTGAAATTTTCCCGAACGTAAATGTTTATCCAAATGCTGTATCAATGTAAGCAGTAAATGTTCGGTACAAAACACCCCTGTGCTGACATTATGAATTTCTTTTGTTTGTGAGGCAGCCCAAAGCGAAGGAATATCAATCTCATAATCCGTCACACGACTATGCAAACGAGTGTGAATCTCTACCGAAACCCCGTTCTTTATCATGGCAGGATAATGTGCCGGTAAAAGTTTCAGCTGAATATCCTCAGGAAGTTCTGATTTAGCCTGCTGATAACCCATTTCACGCATTACAGACAAGGCGCGTTCTCCATCCTCCGGTTTCACCAGCAAATCTATATCACTGAACTGTCGTAAACCCACTTCTGTATAAAGCCATTCCGAAAGGTAAATCCCTTTCATGGCAATAACTGATATTCCCACATCGTTCAATGCAGTCATTACTTCGCTAAAATGAGCTATCAGCACCATATTGCGACTGAGGGTTTTCAGCCACGATTGTTTGAATGCCTGTAAAGCAAAATCCGGCACCTGCACTTGTAGTTCACTCAGTTTTTTATACAAAAAAGGTCCGGCCTGACGTGCTATCGCCCACCGAACCAGTTCGTTCCAATCCTTTATTTCAGTTATTAAATCCTTTAGCTCAGCCTTTTCCACATCCGACAACTGCAAACGTACAGACAGCAGAAATAAACTTTGTACAGGAAGTAATTTCATTAATTCATTTACTATTTAAACAATTACCAGTTACTATTTTAATACAGATAATATTTTAGAACACAGATAGCAGTGATTGAGCGTATTCACAAAGATTTTATATTGCTGTCGCAATAGTTTTATCCACAGACTACTCAGATTTACACATATTATTATTACTTCACAAGGGGGGAATTGCCCCAAGCCCCTAAAGGGGTTGTATATTAACTTTCGTCTCCTAATTCTAAAAACACATCAAAAAAATGTATTTTATCTTGCATACCACTCTTTAAGCCTCTTTAGGGGTTTGGGGCTGCGCAACTTGCAGATTATCATAGATTTCTTGTAGTCCTCAAAACAACTCTGCATTAGTTTGCGCTTCCCTCTCACTTGGGAGAGGGTGCCTGAAAGGCGGGTGAGGTGTCTTTTTATTGCTGTCGCAATATTTTTAACTACGAATTTTTACGAATTAAACAAATTAGTATTATCAACTGTGCATTGTCAATTATACATACTTCTAATCACTTCCGCCACACGCTCCACATCTTCATTGCTAAGCACGGGGCTCGAAGGCAGGCACAATCCGTTTTCGAAAAGTTTTCCGGCAACTCCGTTACCATAGTAAGGAGCAGCAGCAAACACAGGCTGAAGATGCATCGGTTTCCAGAGCGGACGGGTTTCAATATTTTCGGCATCCATCTTTAGACGTAAATCTTCGCGGGTAAATCCGGCTTCTTCAGGATGTATCTGGATACAGGTCAACCAGTGATTCGAGAAATAGCGCGCATCGGGTTCTGTCTGAAAATCTATACCAGGCAAATCAGCCAGTAATTTTCTGTAAAGATTATTTATTTCCCTCCGGCGATTTATGTGCGACTGCAACACTGTCATTTGTCCGCGACCTATACCGGCACTTATATTGCTAAGTCTGTAGTTATATCCTATTTCCGAATGCTGATAGTGCGGAGCTTCATCACGTGCCTGCGTAGCATAAAACAGGGTTTTTCTGGCCTGCTCGTCATTACTGCACACCAATGCACCACCACCCGAAGTGGTTATAATTTTATTACCATTAAACGACAGACAGGCAAACTCACCAAAAGTACCGCAACGCTGACCATCAAACGATGACCCCAAAGCCTCGGCAGCATCTTCCAGCACAGGTATTTCATATCTGTCTGCAATAGCCATAATGGCTTCCATATTGGCCGGCATACCGTACAGATGAACCGGAATAATTGCCTTTGGTTTACGTCCTGTTACTTTTATTCTGTCGGCAATAGCCTGTTCAAGTAACCCCGGATCCATATTCCATGTGGCATATTCACTACCCACAAATACCGGCTTAGCACCCACATAACAGATAGGATTAGCTGAAGCTGTAAAGGTAAAAGTCTGGCAAAGCACCTCATCGCCTGCTCCCACCCCCAATTGTAACAAACCCAAATGTATAGCCGCAGTACCCGAAACCAGAGCCACCACACGTTTATCTCTATCAATAAATTCCTCAAGCGACTTTTCAAAAGCCGTTACATTCGGACCAAGAGGAACCACCCAATTCGTATCAAAAGCCTCCTGAATATACTTTTGTTCCTCTCCGCTCATGTGAGCCAACGATAACCAGATTTTTTTCTTCATATAATTTTTCATAATGTACTTGCCGGATACACCCTTACTCTCCGGGCAAACACTTGTAACAGCATAAATTTCAAATATTAACAAAAGATAGTTTTCGTTTGTAAATATATCATATATTTATCTTTTCAAACAAAATATTCACAAAAAAGTTGAAAAATATTTTACTTAAAAGAGTTAGCGTCTACATATTAATATCAAGTTACAGATTCACGAATCAATAATCTTTCTCATAATTACTGAGCTACTAATCACCCTGTAGCCCAATTCGGAAATATACCTGTTGATTTCAGGGTGATTTGTGGTAGAAACCACCAAACTCAGCTTTCTAATATTAAGAGAATACAACACCTCCATTTCAAGGTAATTCAAAATCTTATCATATTCAAAGACCTTATCATTCTTAACTGCACCACCCAACAATACAGCAGCAACTCCTTTCTTCGAAAAATCATAGGTTCTAAATCCATCTATAGTTTTTCTCGTTCTGTTCCATAATATATATATTCTCTGATTATTATTTTGAAACGAGTTTATCAAAAACTGTTTATTACGTTGTAAAGAAAGGGATTTACCAATGGTGGGATCTGTAGAATAACGATCGTCGAAAAACAACTTATTACACTTTTTCAACAATTCTTTCAATTGCATTTTATCAGACAAAGGAATAAAAACAAACGGATAAAGATTATAGCTACCGGAAGATAATTGTTTTTGAATGTTCAGACGGTGTTGAATAAACTTAAAACCACATTCTTCAAATGCACTGATTAAATAAGGCTTAGCGCAAGGAAGTGAAAGAGAAATATACCTCGCATTATATTGCTCAATACACTGTTTTTCATGGGTTAATATTTGCTCAACACTTATATCTTCACATAAGTAATTCCAGTCTACTACCGGATATCCAAAGATACCGGACGAAACTTTATCATATTGAATGTGATTGTCTTTATCTGACACTTACTTTACACTATAACCACCATCGACAAACAAATTTATACCTGTCACCCAACGCGAAGCATCTGAAAGCAAATAAATGCATGCATTTGCCACATCCTCAGTTTTACCCAACCCTAATAAATGCATATCTTCCAACTCTTTTCTTTTAACGGAATCGGATATGTGGGCTAAATGTTCATTTATGGGAGTGATAATTGCACCCGGCGAAATAGTATTTACCCTTATCTGTTTTGGAGCCAATTCACAGGCAAGCGATCGGGCACCCGATTGTAAAGCTCCTTTTGTCATTGCATAAAGCGACTTGCCTGTTTCGCCAAAGCTACCCATCACCGATGAAAAAAACACTATGCTACCGCCATTTTGTGAGAAATGTCCCATGCGACAAACTTCACGGGCAAGACTGTATGCTGAAAACACATTGGCACGGAAAAACTCATCCATTTTTTTTTCACTGACTGACTTTAAAGGCAATGTGGTTGAAACACCGGCCACATTCAACAAACCATGTATCCGTCCATTATCTGCAACAATCTTTTCCACAGCAGTTTTTACATCCTGATCTATGCTCAGATCAATTTGATAAAGTCGGTGCCCTGCTCCTTCCAATGAATTCAGGGTTTGGTTCAAGCGTTCCAAATTGCGACCCAACAATGAGAGTTTCGCACCCATTGCTGCACAACTGATAGCACATTGTCTTCCTATACCTGAAGATGCACCACTGATTACAATATGTTTTCCGGCCAGACTGAATGGATTCATACTTCAACTATGTCACTGATTTTCAAATCTACAAAAGGCACTATAGCAGTTGCCCAGGTCATACCCACACCAAATGCACTTAACAAAAGACTTTTTTCGCCATCCATCTTATCTTTCAGTTCACTTGCAATGGTCAAAGGAACCGATACCGAAGAAGTATTACCATACTTTTCGATGGTGGAAGGTATTTTATCCATGTCTAATTTTAGTTTTTTAGCCACATGGGTATTGATAAAGTTATTCGCCTGATGAAAAACAAGAAAGTCAAAACTATCCTTATCCCGTTGCGTAAATTCAAGCAGGTTTTTAATATCTCGCGGTATTTCCCTATTTACGAATGTGAAAACATCTCCACCATTCATATAGGCTTGTTCATCGCTACGAATATTACCATACTCATCCACCACTTTTTCCTTCAGGGTTTCCACCGAACTTGGATTTCGATAACCTCCGGCATCTATTTTTATCAATCCTTCACGTGAACCATCAGAGTTTAACGAGAAAAAACTTTCTCCGAATTTCTCATTCCTTTCCACCAAAGCAGCCACACCCGCATCGCCAAATATAAAAGCTGTGCGACGATCCTTGGGTGAATACACTTTCGAACGGGTTTCCCCATCCAAGATCAAAGCTTTACGCAAACCCGATTGCTGCATCATGGCATATACCACTGAAATTCCATAGATAAATGCAGAACAACCCAGGGTGATGTCGAAAGCAATAGTGCTGTTGGATAAACCCAGACGATGCTGGAGGATGACCGAAGTGGCTGGCATACGATAGTCGGGCGTTTGTGATATAAACACCAGCAAATCAATCTCTGTTCGATCAATATTGTTATCAGATAAAAGTTTTTCGGCAGCAGCAAAACATAAATCCGAAGAACAAGTATCAGCATCGGCAAACCGGCGTTCGAACACACCAATTTTATCAACAACTTCCTTTACTTCTTCTTTAGGAAAATACTGCGTGTATTCGTAATTATTTATTACAGTACGGGGAACTGCAGCCGACAAAGCAGTAATTCCAACACCCTTGTAATATAGATAAGCCATATTATCGTATTTTAATATTAAAGTTCTCTCAGTTCACTTATACCCTACTTCTCCAGAGTTGCATTATATAAGTCAGCCACTGTACGTAGTTTTTTAAAATCCGCTTCCTCCATTTGGATTTCATAGTCCTCATCCAGCATCGCGATGACCGACAAATAGGCCAGTGAACTCCATTCATCATAAGTACGAAACTCATCGCTCATATTTACTTCATGATCTTCAATTTCTAAAACTTCCTTTAGTTTTCCAATAAATTCTTTTTCCATTGTGTTTTTATTTAAATTTCTAATGCTTCCTCAATTTTTTCAATTTATATATTATTTTCACCCTTATCAGGGGCGTAGCTCTGTCATCTTTGTAGAAAACATGACCAACAATTATAAAAGGGGCGTTAGCCCTGGCATCTGAATTTCGTAATATCGAATGTATTTTGCCATTAAAAGATTAAGATATCAGGGCTATGCCCCTGATTGTGACAAATTTCAAATTTGCAATCTCCCCATTCCCCCTTCAGGGGGTTAGGGGGCCAATATCTTCGCCGGATTTCCAAAATAAGTCATCCCATCTTTGGTTTTACGCATAACGACACTACCGGTACCAATGCGAGTGTCGTTTCCGATTTTTATTCCCTGCAATACCAGTGAGCGCACTCCGAAGAAGTTTGCATTACCCACGACCGTCTCACCTGAGATACGCGTTTCGGGTTGAAGCATATTATAGCTACCCATTTTCACATCATGTCCCAGCGATACACCACCGTTAAGCAGATTAAAATCGCCCAGGGTCACATCGCAGCTTATTCTTACATTGTGACAAAGCACATTTCCTTTGCCATACCTGAATGTTTCCCTGTCGAAGAATAACACCGTAGGAGCCAATATAGTTGGAAAAGATATTTTAGGATTTGTAATTGTCAACACCAGCCTTTGCACAATAACGGGTGAAGCTATGGCAAAAACCACATCTAATTCCTCAGTATGCTGATTCAGCACCTCAATACCTCCCAAAACACTGCCATATCTATTTTCAGCACCTACAGCTACTCCATCGTCGAAGAATCCCACGATATTCCACTCAGGCTGTATGCTGTTTATCGAGAGGATTATGGAAGCTATCTCCCTGCCAAAACCACCAAAACCATATATTGCTATATCTTTCATATCTCTGAATTCATTAAAAAGCATTGTTCCCGTCGCTCTGTTAATTCTACTTCTTTCACAAACCACGGGAATAGTCTTTTAATATATTCCATAAAATGGCATTAAATTATGAAGGTAAAGATCTCGAATAATTTTTTGTTGTGCAAAATTAAGACATATCGTTGTGCAATATTTAGACATTTCGTTGTGCAATATTAAGCAAACTCATTGTGCAAATATAAGGAGTTCGTTTTTATTTATCTACTAAAGATATCGAAAATACAGCTTAAATTCTTTTGTTGTACAAACTCCATCCCCTTGCTTTGTTCGCTTAGTTCTCAATCGTTCTCACTGTCATAAAAGCCTCTGCCCGCTTCACTCCCACTGTGGCACCTCTGAATTTTGCCAATGCTTCAATAGCTTCCAATGATCTGGAATTTGGAAACGGTTTTAGCTGACTTTTAAAACATGCCATTGCTTTCAGTTTGTTTTCAAAACTTCCGGTTACATCTACAAAATGAGTAGGTATAAAAGCATCATCACCGAAAGGTGCAGCCCATTCGGTTTCCGACAATGTTTCGTAAGCATAAATACTTCTCACTGTACTACCTGCCACAGGACGGCCTGCTACCAAAGCTGCATTATATACTACACGGTGATCTGAATGAATATCTCCACGGTGTGGGATATACAATGTATCAATGGCGAGCTTCTTTATGACTTTTGAGATTTCCATTGAGATCTCAGCTAGTGAAGTTTGGTCTAATTCTGGTGCATGAAAATCCAAAAAAACAGTTTCTTTAACGCCTAGTATTTTGTGTGCATCTAATGCTTCTTTTCGAACATTTACAATTCGATCGTCAGAATATAACTTTGGTGTTCCGCGGGTAATGACCAAGACATAAACTTCTTTTCCATCATTGACAAACTTTGACATTATACCGCCACAACCTAATATCTCATCATCTGGATGAGGGGCAATTACCATAATTTTTTGCATACTACTTTTTTAATAATTTGAAAATACACTTTACAATTGACGAGTTCTGCAGGTTCTTCATCTTCCATATAAAATTAAACCTATGCTTGTTTAAAACAATACTCATAGCATCAAACTCAGCACCTTGTCCACCAAAACTCTTTTTAAAGGAATAAACACCATATAATGGAGATTCTTTAGTGAGATGTAGATCTGCTCCTCCTAAATCATACTGAATATAGTTATTGGTTTTGCCGTATTTTATAATTTCGTATTGCAATAAGTTTGTGGCTTGCGATTCTTTAGTAAGCTCGTAATCAGATGCGCCCTGATAATAGAACATTTTATTATTGTATACAGTTATTATCGCACCAGCAGCCGGTTTATTATGGAAATAGGCTAAAGCTAAAATATTCTCTGAAAAATCCTGATTAAATATTTTCAAGTAAAAGGTATTGCTTTTTATGTAAAGCGCAGAAAACTGTTCTTTTCTTCTTTCCATAAGACTATTCTGTAAAATCAGATACTCGGGAATTTTTTCCCTGGCGTTCTCCCTTGTATAAAATCTCACTTCAACTTCACTTTTAATCGCTTTCTGAATGGACGACTTACAGCCTTTAGAGAAACCACGATAAATATCATTGATATCTATGGTTAGATCAAGAATGTATGTGCCACACCTTGAAGAGTGTATATCTAATTGATTATATACTTCTGAATCACTGGTACGGACTTTTGGTGTTATTGTAAAATAAATAACATTCTTTAGCTTGAGAAACGTAAACAACTCTGTCAATGCAGCTTTCTTAACAGCTTCTTTATCAATTACAGCGTTGCTTAGGATTACTGAAGACTCGGCCCGACTTACCTTAAACCATCGACCTACTAAGGGTATCATACTTTCTATAGAAAAAATTACCCCCCCCACAATTCGTTCTGGTGATTTCTTATGGTCAAACAATATGGATCATCAAATGATTGCCAATAATCACTTGAGCAAAAATAGGTGACACCGTCTGATTTTTGTAACATGGTGTGCCATTCAAACTTGTCTATTTGAGATAAAGGCGATATTTCAATCTTCATCGTACTTATCCATTAAGTCCACAACAGTTTTATAAACATATTCAATCTGGTTCAACTTATATCTCTGATCAATAGGTATTGGTAACATATAGTTTGACAGAAAGGATTCAAAACTATTTTCAGATACAAGCTTTAGGACGCTATTCCACCAACGACCTGTGTAAATTTCATTTTCCCGCAAACCATCCAGCAATTTCTTACTTTTAACAACTAATGGATAAACCATCGGAATATTATGTTGATCCATAAATACAGTTGGATCGATAAGATTCATCTCTTTGAACAAACGATGAGCAATCAGGAAGTTTACCCTTCTCTTTTCAGCAATACTCTCATAATTAATTCCTGAAAGCAAAGCTTTAGTCAAGTCCGACATAAGCAATATATCAGATTCATCTATTCTGTGTTCATTTTTCATCCTGTCTGAATATGTTGAAGAACAGCCGTATTCAATTCTTTTAAATAAAAAAGATGCAGTATCAGATGAATAATCCTGTCGATATTCACTTTCGTAATTATTTACATTTTTGCCAATAACGTAACAACCATCCGGTACTCCGAAAAATTTTCGTGCTGAATACACATTAAGGCATCCGGACAATGGCGACATGTAAAAAGCGGCGCTGTTGTCGATAATCACATTGCTATACTTCTCCGACATTTTCTGCATTTTGTCCATCGACATAATACCAAAATAATTTACCAAAAGCATCACACTATTTTCTGATTGCCTAACGTTTAGTGGTTCAAATTCTTTATCAATATGATAATATTCTATCTCTATTTGTTTTGACCTCAGAAATGCACTCACTGTGGGGCACTGATAATAAGGAATATATATTTTCCGGCAACCATATATCCGCATTGCGTGATATATACCGGCTCTTGCTGAATTAAGCCTAATTATACTTTCAGACTGAAAATATTCGCCTGATTCCCGTAAATCTAACTCTAAAAAACTACCTATTTCCACTTATTTTTCCTGAGTTGTTAATACTCTGACCCAATCGTATCCGCAATGCATCAAGTAATCCAACACAGTAACATTGGTTTGAAAATCGCCAAAAAACTGAGGATATTCAAAAGGGCGATATACCGAGTATTTTAATTCGATACTTCTCTGAATAAAATTATCTTCGTTTTGATATGCCCTTGCTCCTGTGCCGGAATAATATACCGTTGCATTGAGTTTCTGGCAAATATCCAGAATCTTTTCTTCTCTTACCGAACTGATATTAAGCGCTGAGGCAACTACAAATTCAGTAGAGATTCCAAATTTAGCACAAATAAATCGAATAAGCTCAATGTTCATCGCAGATAAGCTCTCATAATCCTGCACAAGTAAGTTTTCAAAATCAGAAAACACTTCGCTAAAATACGGTGCCCGTTTATAGTTATTTTCGATGGTTTTTAAATGCTTCTGCTTCCAGTCAAGGGTGTCTTTTGTTTTTACTTCGTTTATTTTATCTCCCATTTTTTGCACCACAGGAATTTTGAGCCGGAATGGCCCCTGTGGAGTCTTTATATAGTGGTAATTGTGCATACCCTCGTTCGAAAATTGAGCATCATCCAGAAAAACAAATACATCAGACTGATAAATTTTATAGAAATACCCCAACCAGGGAATATAATTGGGTTGATGTATAGCTGTTATTGTATTATTGGTTATTTCATTCATTTTCAACTATTTTTTCGGTAAATATTGTCGGTCTTAAAGAAAAAAAACAAGGAGCTTAAAAATAGTGAAATATCATTTTTCATGGAGAAATTATCAACATATTCAACGTCAATAGGGATATTTATATCCCAATCATGAATCTCACGGCAACGCACCTGTGCTAGTCCGCTTATTCCTGGTTTAACTTCAAAACGTCTTCTTTCAAATTCATTGTACTCCTCTAACTTCTTTGGAAAATAGGTAACCGGGGGTCGAGGGCCAATAAAACTCATTTCACCCTTCAATATATTTATAAGTTGAGGTAATTCGTCGATACTGGTTTTTCGTATAAAACGACCTACTTTAGTAATGCGTGGGTCATTTTCGTACAATTTATTATCTTTAGCCTTCCTATGTTCAACTGTCATAGATCTGAATTTATAAATACTGAACTCCATTCCTTTATAACCCAGACGCATTTGCCTAAAAAAAACGGGTCCATGCGAATCAATTTTAATGGCTATGGCTGTAATTAAAAATAACGGACTTAGAACAACGAGAGCAGTAAATGCTATAAGCCAATCTGTCACAGGCTTTATAAATGTTTTATACAAAATCAACATATTATTCAAAAAACTTATTTACATTTAAATTACTAAAATCTTTAGATGCTTTAAGTGCACTGGACTTAAGGCTCATCAGGTCATTTGGATTTTGGTGCATAAATAAAATATAGCGAGCTATTTCATCTACTTGGTTAGACTCAAAACATGCACCTACCTTATATTTATTTACAATTAAACTTAGTTCAGAGTCTTCAGGAGCAATACATAACAAAGAAGAACCCACAGATAAATAATTATATAGCTTACTTGGTATTGCCAATTTTGAGGCTCTTGCATCAAGACTTACTATGGATATATCACCTGTTGACAACGAAAAGGGTAAGTCTTCCGGCTTTTGCCAATCCATGAAATGAATATTATTAAGATTTGATTTTTGCTTCTGCTTTTCAAGAATTGTTCTTTTTTCACCATTGCCGATTATTAAAAACACAATTTCATCATTATATTTAAGGATCTCGGCCACATGAAGCAAAAATTCCAGTTGATTATTTAATCCAATATTACCTGAATATAGAACAACAAATTTGTCCTGAAAATTATGCTCGATTGCAAACTTATTTTGATTTTTGGTAATTGGTTTTAAAAACTCATTATCCGACCAAATAGGAACAACATTTATTTTTGAAGATTCAACGTAAGAGCTTAAAACCATTTTCATTCCTTCTGTTAGGGTATATAACTTATCAGCCTTACTATATGCTTTTCTATTCAGCCATTTCCATAATCGAATAAGTACTGAACTTTCATTTGCAAGCCCTAACTCTGATATTGCATCCGGATAAATATCATAGATAAGTATTCTTATTTTGTTGGATATATACAGTCCTAAATGTGTTGTAAACGGAGGATTTGATACTGCAAACACTTCGTAATCACGATATTTTACTTTTAGTATAAATAATGAGTGTATAAATGCCAATGTCCAGCTTACAAATCGTTGAACAAACCCAATACGATTGTATTTTTTGATCTTTATAATTTTCACAAGAGGATTTAAAGGCGTATGTCTCTCCACCAACCTACCCGTCATCAATACACAGTCATAACCTTTGGCCACATGAGCATTTACAATATCGATCATTAAATAGCCGGAATCCTGATTTATAAATACAATTTTCTTCATCTTTTCTTTCCGCCAACCACATCTCCCAACTCCATCGAAGTCATAAACTCCACATTAGGCCAGTGTTTTATTATTTGTGTAAGCAATATATCTAATTTTTTTAATCCGTTGGCACGGTTTCCCTGGTCTATTGTTCCCATATAGTTTACACGGTGCGAACTGATGGTGGCAGGTTTATGGCAACGGAAAGCTATCTCTATTTCCTTCAGGCAAGTTCCTACCCAATCCTTGTCGCGTGAAGACTCCCAGCTATTGGGTTCGAAAAAACAATTCCGCGTCAGATATATCTGACCATGATGATTACGTTTGCCTATATAGCGGAAATGCTTTTTATATGCTCCATTACCCAACGGTTCGCGCTGTATTTTGCCT
>SAAO01000029.1 GCA_009929375.1 Bacteroidia bacterium | reverse complement strand
TGCTTATAGCTTTTTACCTAAGAAACCATCGATTAATGCCGAAAGAGTTGACTCATTTCAACTCCAATTATTTTAATTCTTATATCGAACTCACGTTAATTTATCGGACACTGTATAATCCAAATTTAAACGCGTATTCAATCGTTGGAAATTGGTGTTGATGGTATTTCCATCATCATTAAGAAAACCTGCTGAAAATGAATACCTGGTTTTAGCACTCCCTCCACGTAACGACAGGTTATATTCTTCCGAGTAAGCAACCCTCGAAACGGCTTCAACCCAATTGGTGTTTTGTGAATAATTATAAAAGTATTCCGGATTATTAGGGTCGTACGCAAACTGTGGGAATTTTAGCGGATCGAGAATATTTCCGGCATTCAACTGTGCTTCCAAAACCATACTTGTATATTCATCGCCACTTAGTGTGGGAATCATTTCCGCCATTGGTTTGTAAGTGCCTGTAACACGTACAGTAAATTTGGGTGGCGAAATACTACCTCGTTGCGTGGTGATTTGGAGTACTCCGTTAGCAGCTTTTGCTCCCCAAATGGCATTGGCGGCAGCATCTTTCAGAACCACAATTTCTTTGATATCAGAAGGTGCAATATTTAATAATTGAGAAAAATTTTCTTCTGATGCTGTACTGAAATCAAAATCGGAACCAATTTCCGTTTCGAGCGGAACACCATCAACCACAATTAATGGTTGATTGTTTCCGTTAATGGACGTGGTACCGCGAATCTGAATCGACATGCCACTTCCGGGGTCACCTGCATTGGCAACAATATCTACTCCCGACATTCTACCCTGCATAGCCTGATCTACTGATGCAACATTCAAATCAGCTATTTCGCTTGCTTCCAGTTTTTGATAAGCCATAGATACATCTCTAACATCGATGGGCAAATTCCCTACCTGTTGTTTTTTTGACGTCACAGTCACTTCGGCTAAAGCATTAACACTTTCATCCAACGCCACTTTAATTTCCCTGTTATCGCCTACAACTATTTCTTTTTTCTTATATCCCAGATAGGTGAAAACGAGTTTGTTTTTCGTATCGGACACACGTATAAAGAAATCACCATCAACGTTCGAAATGCAACTTCCTATTGTCCGGTTCTCCTTATTAATTTCCATAATGGCAATCCCAATCAACGGTAACTTATCCTGTGCAGAAATCACCTTTCCACGTACCATGATTTTCTCTTGTGCCGATACACCCCCGAAAACCAAAACAAGCAAACCAATTAAAAGGTATGATATTTTTAAAAATCTATTCATGGTTTTATTTTATAGTATTTTGATTTTGTACTGTTTTATTCAACAACCGTAAAGCGGATAAAATTGGTTATTTCGTGTAACACTGCCTTGCAGGCAATGCGGTTACTGCGGAAATTGTCGGTAGTGGTGGTATTCACTTTTCCTCTGTTCACTCCATTGATATAACTTACAACTCCTGTTCCAATAGTACCATCAATCAATATGGTATTGCCGCGTAAAACATCCTGAGGTTCAAACCGTAACACCCAGCTTGTACCGCTTTTATATTTTAGAATTTTGACTTGTGTATTCTTGTTAACCAAATCCAATTTATCATTCGTAATTTTAAGCATTGTGTTTAGCTGCACTTCATTGGGCGAAAGAGGATTTACCGGATATATAAATTCGAGACCATCATCTGCCAAAACCTGTCCAACCAGAAAATGTGCATTTACGAACATAGTTGCCTTTGCTAATGCTGTAATATCAAAATTTGCATTGTCCGACGATATTTTATCTATGGTTGGCAAATATCCGCTTGTTTGAGCGCTGGTCATGGCTGTATTATTGGGCATCAAAACCGTATAAAAAAACTCCGTTTTCACACCATCCAATCCACCACTGGTATTTTTCAGGCACTTTTCAACAAAATCCACAAACATGGAGACATTAGAATTTTCCGCTTTTGCTCTTGCTAAATAGTCCCAAAGTGCTAAGTCCTTGTATTTATCGGTACCCGATCTGGTGTTTCGCGGAGAATACTGAAGAAGTTTATCCGCATTAAAAATTGTTCCGTTGTTGTAAGTGTCACTTTGTTTGGTAACAGTCACATAAGTACCGTCTTCAATATTACCGGCAGCTTGCAACTGATTGTTTTTATAGCGAATCATATCGCCATAATTAGTTACCAAATATCCCCAGCCATTGTATGTGGATGTGCCATGTGGAGAGGTTGAAAAACCTGTAACTTCTGAATTAAGTACAGAATTTTTTATTCCGGGGAATAAATGCATATTAATAAGCCTTTGCAGGCGAGTGGTAACACCGCCAACATCTGCTGATTCAGCATGGGTAAAAGCGCTATTCAAATCATCGTAGCCAAAACCATCCTGTTTCAGTAAATCATCCGAGAAATTCAACACTGTCCAACGTTCCGACATATATCCATTGAGAGCACATTTCATCAATTCTTCGCGTAATGATTGTGTATAGGCAAGATTCAATAGATAATGTTTTGGATTTAGATATATTTCAGAATATACCGATTCAAAATAGCGGCTTTTAATCACATGATCAATCAGATACACAAATCCGTTACTCGCTTTTTGTTTTTTTGTAACACCTGCATCGGCAAAAGTTTTTCCGGTGCTTCCTTCACCATTCAAATACTCACCGGTACTGTTAAACGACTCCTGAAACTTACTTGGCCACACCAACCCTTTTGCCATGTGTGTATTTATCAGCGTATAAATAACCTCTTTAGGCACACTGCTTAAATTGTCATAATACTTCAGAATCTTATTTTGGATATATTGATTCAATATCTCATTTTCAGGCACAAACAATGTGTTGCCAGATTTCTCAGTATCATTATCGCCGGTTTCCGAAAAAATATTTTCCATTACCGGTGAAAAACCAATATCTGTGGGGTAGGATTTTACATATAACTTAGCAATATTTGCATCAGGAACCATTTTCTGATACGTTTCCAGAAGTTTTGGCGATATTTCGGCAGCGTCTTTGTAAGTTTTAAACATATATTCGCCAAGAACCGATTTGTACTTCAATAAAGATGCATAGCTGCTGTATTCGGGATTTTTCAGTATTGTTTCAATATTCTTTATGGGTTCATTTACTGTTGAAACTTCATGAATAATTCCATTTTCAGCAATTATATCTTGTTCAAGAATGGTTCCACCTTGAACATTTTTACCGGTAAATTCCACATCAGGATAAAAGGTGTTGTAATCTGAGGCAGTCAGGTTAGATGAATTAAAAAATGCATCAGAATAAACAGGCAGATACTTATAATTTTGTAGTGATAAATTTAATTGGTAATCGTTTACTGTGTACGATAATCCGCCAGTTCTGGTTTCGTCAACCACCCAGCTATTTTCGTATTCTTCATCCTGATACGGTAATGAGTAACAGGCTGTTTTTCTTTTAAAAGCACCTAATTCATACTGGTTTTTCACAAAACGGTAGGCTAACTTATCGAAAGGCCATTTACTGTAAACAATTGAATATGCGACAAGTTGTTTTACCTCGTCCTCAGGAATATCATTAACAGAAGAGTACGATTTTTTTTGCATCCACGCATTGAATGCATCATCGTTTGGAGCAAAAACAGTATACAAACCTGCTCCTTTCAAAACAGTGGCATACTGGGTACGATCTACACATTTCAAATAGTTTGTAAATCTGCCTTCATTTTGCAATACAGTATAAATTGGAGGTTCCAACCAGGAAGGTCTTTCAAAATATGTATCTTTAAAAGTATCACTACATGAAGTGATAAATAGCACTGGCACTATTAATAATACAATTTTATACAAGTTAGCTTTTGTCATTTTCACTATATTAAATTTGATGCAAAGAAATATACAATCAAAATGACTTATCAATTAAAATAGTACAAAAATATGGACAAAATTGACAAATGAAAGTTTGTAGAAGTATGAAAAGGTTCTCTCATAAGTAGTTCTCAGATATTGTAAGTTTCAACTATTTATATAATCATCTGATTTTATTTATAACTCGAATATCCATTCACAAACTTATTCATAGTCTTCTGAATTTGTCGGATTCTCCTTTTTATATATTTTCTATTCTTTTCTTTGGTATATGAGGTCTTGTTTTGTGTTAGGTTTTCAGTTTCGTTCTTATTTAACTGCTTATCCTCGTGTTCAACTGACTCAATAAATTCCTCGTAATTTTTCATAATATTTTTATCTGTATATATAAAAAATTGAATCTTATAATTTGCAACAATAAAACCCTTTAGATTTCTTTAGCTTAAGTTTTTAGGTGGTCATTGTAAATATCCATACATTGGCCATATAATATTAAATGTATGGAGGAAAATAATAGCGAAATTGACATTACAAATTATATATTGAGGATTCTAATTTCAAATCTCATTGTAATTTGGTCATGGGGGTTCGAAAATCCAAAACGTTTACAAGATGGCCTTAGTTTTAAAGTTAATGGTTTTAAACTATCAGGTGAAGTTCAAATTATCTACAATGCAGGAATTGATTTGTTTGATCTTTCCTTCTTTGATTCCAATAAGCAGTTGCAAAAAGTTGTAGAAAATGTGTATGTAGATCAGCTTGTTGATGTAATAGATGAATATGTTGAAAAAGTGCCCGATTATGCCGGTGCGGTTGACAAGTTCTATAATCTTAAATACTCTACTGTTGATGATAAATAAAATCATTTACAGGCTTACTATAGAAGACATACAGATTGTGGCCACAGGCATAATTCGTCGAGAACTGACAAATTTCAGAGATTCAATAAATTACTGAAGTTATTGGTGATAATATGCCATTGTATGATGTCATTAGTCATATCCTCTTTCAAAAATTTGATATTTATGAAAAAGAAGACTAATGGATAGTTGCTGCATAGAACAATACTCCTTTACCTGTCAATCCCACTTCTGTTGATTTTTGGTTTGTATAGATAAAGCCATTTTCAAAAAGAATCTGGCAAATCCTATCAAAATAAACTTTCTCAGCAGCATCAAATCCCACAAATTGATAAAGCAGGCTTTGATAATTCCCATGCCAACAATTATAACCACTACTTATTTTCTGATTTTGTGCGGTATATAAAAATCGTAGAATTTTCATTTTGCCATTTTCAATCAATTTGTATTCCAAGTTGTTTTTATTTAAATATTTCATCTTTAGAATATTGCTGAGTTTGCTCTCTACTTTATTTACAGGACATTGATTGTTTCGTGCTGTTTGTCTAACAGTCTTGTTTAATCTTGTTTTGAACATAATATTTGTATTAAATTGTTGATATAAAGGATTAATTTTTTAGGAATTAATAAAACCGAAAATTTAAAGGATCATATTTCATTAGATACTCACACATTAGCTGATTGTTTTTATAAACTAGAAATGAAGCATCTCCTAACGTGCTCTCTCCGTTTGGGTAAAATGGAATCCGATAATATTCAGGTCTGTATAAGAAGCAAAGTGAGTCAACAAGCTCACAATCGAAATCAAGTTTGATATTTGAATAATCGAATTTTTCACCCATATTATTTGGGAAATTACACTCATATAATACTATGATTTTAATCGTCAAATCATTCGCAATTTTTTTTAGTTCAACAATTCTTGAATTAATATTTGAACTATTATTCTGTATTAGATTTTTAAAATCATCTATAATGATGTAATCTGGCAGGTTAGCAGAATTAGGTTGCGCAAATTGAGAAAAAAATGAACAGATATTATCTTCTGAGTGAAACTCGATTATCTTTTTTTCAATATCAAAAACTTCCATAAACTGCAAAATAAATTCTCTTCTTATCTGAGAATTTTCGTAATCACCAAATATCTTTATTGATAAATGCCTTACCAACATATCTTTGACTTCAGACTTCTTCATTTTGGGTGAAATCCAATGAATATTTTCTCCCCAATGCATAAAACCCAAAGAAAACAATGATAATCCCAAGGGCGTTTTGCCCATTTTGTGAGGAGCAGCAATCATTATAAGCTCTCCATTACTACCTGTCCTTTCCATTTTCGAATACCGTTTTTTTTAAAATTCTGAATAATTTGTGTTGACTTTTTGAGATATGTGGCCACAAAAGTGTATTATTCTCTAAAGAAGCTTCTTTACCTTCATAACAGTTCGGGTGGAAACTTCAGCAACTTTACTTACCTCTCTTACTGTTAGACCCTTCTCCAAGGCTTTCCTGATTTTTTGGCTTGAATCTTTGTTCAGAAAATCCAAATTAGATTCATTAGTATTGGCTGGTCTTCCCAGCTTTCCGCCCCGTAAGACATAAACCTGCCGACCAACCATGGTTCTTTCACGTATATTTTCGAGTTCCATCTCATATAATGAGCTCATGACTGAAGTTATCATTTTCCATACGGGGTTTTTATTGCCATTTGGCCGGGATTGAATTCCGAGATTCCGTATAATTACGTTGACACCTTTTTCATCCAACCATTCCAAGACCCGAATACAATCTCCAGTATTTCGACCAAGACGACTTAGTTCTTCAACTGTTAATTCCGAAACTTTTCCTTCGTCAACAAGTTTCGCCAACAGTTTACCTTTTTCTCTTTCTTTAAATTCGATAGTGCCCGACACTTTATCTAACAATGTCAAATCGTATTTTTCGTTGTCGGCGGTAAAGCGATTTCCAGTTTGCTGAAAAGTTGAGACTCTGTTGTATTTTACCTTCATTTTGTGTTATTTTAATTCACAGATTAAAATTACGGCTAAATACCCACCCAACCTTGCCATTTAGATCTCTTTAGCGATCATTAATGTGTTACTTTTATTCTTGATTAAAATAACTACACAGACTCTATATAGTCGTGTTTTTTCATTCAACGAAATTTTCTGTATTAATTGATTGTTATATAAAAAATACTTATTAGATTTGCAATAGTTATAGATTTTGAGATTTATTTATTGATGATCTATAATTATTTAAAGTTGTAGCGACAACTATAATTACATATTTGCAAAGCGTTAGCTTTTATTCCTACTTCAGAAACTTCGACACTTTCACTAGTACTTGGAATAAGTTAGTAAACGCCAGCGCCAAACGGCGTGGGCTTTAACTTATCATCAGTACTGGGCAGTCGAAGGCCTCTGAAGTGTGATACGGTTGAAGTACCACGCTTTTTTTATGCCCAATTCAGAACATAAATAACTGAGTAACCCGAAAATCCATAATAGAGTAGGGAAATATTTTAAATATTGATATTATGAAAACTTATGTGAAAGCTATGGTTGTAGCAAAAAACAACCCAGAAGGTTCTTATGCTGCTGGTTGTCCTGCTGATAAAAATTGGACAAATTGCAAAAATTGTGAAAGAACAAAGTAATTTTCAAAGCACCCTCAAAAATGGGGGTGCTTGTTCTGATTTTAAAAATATAAACACAAATGTTTACCAACATGTTAATCAGACAAACTAAAGACACTTTTATCCGTCGTTTTGGGAATGTAGGATATATTACTAACCAGTTGACCAAGCATGATTTGAATTTTAATGAAACTGGTGCAGACTTCTTAGATATAATTAGTCGTGAACCCAAAGAGTTGGATCTGATTATTGATGAACTCCTGCCACTTTACAATGATATAAGTCAAGAAGAATTAAAAGCAGATTTTCTGGATTTTGCTTTGGATTTGGAAAAACAAGGTTTTATTGTTACAGGTAATTCCGTTGAAGAGCTTAATTCAAAAGAACCTTCGTTCAATTATCAGATGGAAAATCCGAAAACTACCTTATACGATTTTACCAACCCTGATAAAAATGAAATTACTACCGAAAGTTCTGAGTTATTCTACGAAGAATTTCATAAAGAGCCAAGGATTTTCGGTTTGCAAATAGAGGTTTCCTCACGATGCAACGAACGTTGCATTCATTGTTACATACCAAATCAGAAAAAAGATAATGGAAATGACATGCCACTCGAAATGATACTCAGGGTACTGGACGAAGCCAAAGATATGGGCACATTACAAGTTACATTGTCTGGAGGAGAACTCTTTTTACATAAGCAAATAGATGTTATTCTTCGTTATGCCCGCAGTAATGATTTTATTATCAGCATATTGAGCAATCTTGTTCTTCTGACGGAAAAGCATATAGAATTACTCAAAGAAATAAATCCATCCATTGTACAGGTTTCTTTATATAGTATGATTGCCGAAGAACATGATGCTATTACGCTGGTTAAAGGTTCATTTGAAAAAACAAAGAGAAATATAGAGCGATTAGTGGCTGCTAATATTCCTGTTCAGATAAGTTGCCCGGTAATGAAACTAAATAGAAAATCATATAAAGATGTGTTGGTTTATGCAAATAAACTAAGAATTAAAGCGCAAACTGATTTCATTATGATGGCACAAGCAGATCATAATACAAATAATCTGGCACAAAGAATCAGTATAAATGAAACTGCAGAACTGTTGAATGACATGCTTGAATATGACAGGGATTATATAGGTTCTACTTTGAATCAAGAACCAAAAAGTCGTGATATTGAAAAATTTAAAAAAATGCCCGTTTGTGGTGTAGGTGTAGATAATATTTGCGTTACTGCTAATGGCGATTATTATCCATGTGCAGGCTGGCAAGGTATGGTAGTTGGTAATGCAAACCAACAAAGTTTAAAAGATATTTGGGAAAATTCACCAGAGTTAAAACAACTTAGAACAATCACAAATGGTTCTTTTCCGCAATGTATTGAATGCGACGCCCGCGATTACTGTGCGATGTGTTTAGTTCGAAATTACAATGAAAATAATGGAGATATGTTTAAAATCACAAAACATTTTTGTGATGTAGCATTACTGAATAAAAAGATGGTCGAAAATTATTTAAAAGAAACAAAATGAATTGGAGAAATAATCTATTAAAAATGCTCGAGAAGCGAAGAATTGACAATGATATTGATTTTCAAAATATTATTGATGTAGAAGAAAAAATTATTCTACCCACATTGTTGGATATCGGCCATGAATTAAGGACATGGTATCACATTCAATCTGATGTGAAAGACAATGAACTTAAATTGTATTATGGCGAGTCAGGTTGTTGGTTTAAACTTGAAGTAGTAATTACAAGTAATCGTGAAGTACAAGTTTCAACATACATATTTGACGTAAATGATCCAAATTTAGAGCCCGGAGAACAGCCTGCATTAATTAGATGCTACTCTACAATGATGACATTAGAACAAATTAGTGCGAGAAGAATTACTGACATATTTATTAAATCGTTTAAGACAATGGCAAAATATTATATTTAATTACGTGTTCAATAATGACCAATAATTACCACTTATATGATAGTGTCGCCTCTAAAATTTGTGACTGTCATGTTCATTTTGGGCAATTCAGGGAAGATTATTATTCGCCGGATGAAATAATCAATTGGTTTGATCAATTAGGAATAAGTAAAGTTGGAATAATGCCAATCTCCATGCAAAGTAATTTTAATCAAGACATTAAAACGATGTCAAAATTACCTTCCAAAAGATTTATACCATATCTTTGGGTTAATCCTGAAATGGTTGATGCAGATTGTTCATTAAATCAATATAACGAGTTAAATTATAAGGTTTTAAAAATACATGCATATGCTAGGAAGGAATGGTATTTAATGCCAGATAAAATACGTTCAGTTATTCATGTGGCTTATCTTCGTAATATCCCAGTGATGTTCCATACGGGTGGTTGGATAGGTTCAAATGCCATACAATATTATAAGTTCTGTAGAGAGTTTCCTGAAGTAAACTTTATTTTAGCTCATGGGAAACCAATTTCTCAAACTATAACTGTGCTTAAAGGATCAAAAAATGTATATGTAGATAATTCTTTTATGGATATTGAAAGTATGAAAATAATTTGCGAAACAGGATTATCTGACAGAATTTTATTTGGTACAGATTTTCCTATTATGAAGAGTTTCTGGCCAGAGATTAATTTAATTGATTGGTATAGAAATAATATCATAGAGTTAATTGATATTTTTGGAGAAAGAAATTTTACAGTTTGGTCCAATGAAAATTTTAATAAATTAATTTAAAGAGATTATAATACTGATATTCTGATATATAGCAAACTGCATTCATGCTCTTTGCCTTATCGATATATATGTGCATTCTAAGATAGTTTTAAAAAACCTTGATCATTGTCTTTGGTCAAGGTTTTTTTATTTATAAATCAACAGGATCAGTTAAAAATCATAATGTAAAGCCAAGAAAGTCAATAATTTTCATAGAATTATTGACTTTTTTCTGTCATATAAATAAAAAATATCAATCTTTTTTTCAAAAAATAATCAGAAAAAATAAACTTTTTGGAAAAAAAACTATAGATAATATTGAAAGTTGATTTAATGAATTAATGATATATATATTAATGAATATCAGACTATTAAAAATAAAATTAGAAATTCAATATTGTTTCAAAAAAAAGATCAACTTTTTAAATAAATAAATCTATAATAATAAACACATATAAATATTTAATAAACAACAATTTAAAAACCTCACGATGTACAGGTCGATCGTATTAAATTATGCCTAACTATTGCTATGATACATTAACTATTACAGGTGATTCACTGTATATGAGAGAATTATACGATTTTATTGGTACTGATGTAAAGTCAAATTTTACTATGAATAAATTTATACCAATGCCTGAAGAACTTAAAAATACAGATTCACCAATTAGATTTATTGCTGTTGGTACAAAAAAAGTTATTGACAGCTCAGGTAATTCGATACTGAAAAATGTAAATGATAAAAACCAAACTGAAGAAGAGTTCATTATACATAACAATTATTTGATTGATAAGTATGAGTATGATAACTGGTACGACTGGGCTTATGCTAATTGGGGTTGTAAATGGGATATTGATATTATAGATATACTCGAAGAAAGTGATACCAAACTCAGCATTAATTATGACACTGCCTGGAATCCAAATTATCAATTTATCGAGTTCTTAGGATTGCAATTCCCAAATCTAAAATTTGAATTGGAATATTATGAGCCTGGTAACAGTTTTGCAGGAAAGTTTCATGTTCAAAGTCATAATTGTTACGATGAAAATTACTCAATTAATCACATTGTCTTTGCAAAGATTGAAGAAAGTGAAGTCTTTAAATTTTTTAATGATGAAGATACAGAAGAATATTTAGAATATGAAGAATATGAAGATTATGAATACATTGATATAATTAATTGTAATTGGAAAGAAGCTTTTTCTAGAGCAGGATATGATTATAACAAAGATAATGTTATAAACTGGACTGAGTTTTTAGAATATAT
This sequence comes from Bacteroidia bacterium, assembly GCA_009929375.1. Lineage (GTDB taxonomy): Bacteria > Bacteroidota > Bacteroidia > Bacteroidales > Paludibacteraceae > Paludibacter. The sequence goes on along the minus strand of SAAO01000029.1, from coordinate 49,979 downwards.
CAGTAATTTGAAATAAGATAACCCGGTTAAATAACAATATATTCTTATTTAACCGGGTATAAAGTAAAAATTTCAAAATGAACGATTCATAATTTATATATACAATAAAATTAATTAAACAAAAAAGATAAAATACTATGCCAAACTATTATCACAACAAACTAATAATAACAGGAGATCCTACAGATTTAATGCAGTTTAAAATATTTATAGGTGAGAATATTTCGAAAGATTTTTCGATGTATACTCTAAATCCAGTTCCTACAGAAATTGAAAATGACAGTGAGGTTTCAGCAAGCTGGCGGAAACAAAACTGGGGATGCAAAGGAGATTTAAGAGATATTAATGTTCTATCTAATACAGTTGATGAATTAATAATCAATTATTTAACACCTTGGGTGCCAAATGATAAATTCATTTGGTTCTTAAACGAGAAATTTAATAAATTGATTTTCCAATTAATTTATTTTGAAGGAGTACTTGAAGAAGCAGAGATATTGATTATGTATAAAGATGAATGGTGGGATAATATTTCACTTGATTTTAACATTGTAGATTTTGTAAGAAATTACACCGGAAAACCCTACGCTGCTATACAATATGATGATGAATTAATTAAAAAGTATAATGGCATATATAAATCAATTGCCATTATTGGAGGAAAATGGGAAGAAGAACTTGAAGGTCTTGATTTGAGTGCAGATACCGTAAGTAACTGGGATAAATTTATAGAATATATGAATGTAATCAAAAATGAAAATGAACAGAATCCTTCATTGATATCTATTGGGGGTTTGAAACATACCAAAATATATGAAGATGAACCACAAGAATTTATATTATCTTCTATAGAAAAGGTTATATCTCTACCGGTATCAGATGATGCAATAGATTTGACTTTCTGATACATATCAACTGATATGGAATTGACAATATTTTTAATTAGAAATATTGACAATACAAAAAAACAAACTAGCTATGAAAACAACAGCACTGCAATTGATTGCCAAATTATGTTCAAACGATGTAAATAATTACTCATTAAACTTGTATTACAATCACTCATTAACCGATGACGATACTGAATTTGAAGCGATAGAGGGTATAATACTTACTTTTAGAGAAACAAACTCTCCAATGAATATTGCGATTTCAATTGAAATTCCATTTTCGATGAACATTCTTTATTCAACAGATTCATTTATATTAAATCTAAACTCAGGGAGTATTTTGAATTTGATAAAAGATCATTTTGAATTGACAATACCATTATTATTGGACGAGGATTATATCGGATTATCAAAGTTGTTACGCTTGATTTATTAAACGAGCTGTAATGTAAGTTGATAAAAAATAGTTATAAAAACATGAAAATATCAAATTATCCAAAATCATCTTATATTCTATCTGCCGATGGCCTCACTCTGGAAGAATGGTTAGGAATTGAAAGTATAATAGACTTAGCAGGCGACAATATATTAGCTAATCTCCAATTTATTGGAGATTTTGCATTTAATAATTGCAGAAGTCTTACTACAATTAAATTACCACCCAAATTGAGTGCTATTGGAATCGGAGCATTTTGTCTTTGCTCCAATTTGAGAACAGTTATTTTTCCGGAAAATCTGCTAAAAATTGGCGAAGGTGCATTTGCAAATTGTGAATCATTAGTATGTTTCAATTTGCCGGATAGTATTGAGTTAATAGATAAATATGCTTTTACGGGCTGTGTAGATTTAAAATCAGTGACTATGCCTGAAAAAGTAACTACCATTGAAATAGCAACTTTTAAAGATTGTGTAAGTCTAAAATCTGTCATTCTTCATGAAGGTGTTACTACTATTAAAAACCAGGCATTCTGGAATTGTCAATCTTTGGAGGAAGTTGTAATTCCATTCTCGTTGAAATCTATCGAAGATTTTGCATTTATCGGTTGTCAATCTTTGACCAAACTTCTCAGGCCTGATTATGTCAGTATTGTTGAAAATTTAAAATTAAAAATAGATTTCTTCTACACATTTATCGGAGATGTAGAGCCAGATAGCACAGAATGGGACTATATGTGGGAAGAACTGGCAAAAGAACCAATCAATTCAATATGTGTTGATCCATCTGTTTGTTTGAATAATAATGAGGTGTATGAGTATATGGGTACATTTTACGATGGCGAAATTTTGCATAATTTTCGCCATAGATGTCATCCTGCATCAGATGATAAGTTTTATATTGACATAAAGCCTTCTGAAGCTTATTTGGTTGAAATAGAAGAATTCCGTAAATAAGAGTTTGCTTTAAAAATTCAACAGCAGTTTGATATTAGTGATTATTATTTTTCGAGTTCTCAAACTCCGAGAGTCTAATTACCATATCTAAATCATTTTCATCCAAAGCAGTATCAATCATTTTCAGACGTTGAATTGGGGAAGTCTCATTCTTTAAAAAAGTATAAAGTTCATTATGGGACATTTGCCGGGCTCTATTGAGATTCTCAGTTAGGCATAAGGGTTGTTGTTTAATTTTCAGAGTCTCATATTCATGAGATTCATTTTCCTTATTAATGTTATCTTTTTGAGTCTTCAAAAATTTTAAAAATGCACTTAACACAATTGAATAATCTTTCAACAGCTTATTCCTCCGGACATCTTGCTTCTGCCCGGTTGCTATGGCTAATCGGGCAAAGTAGATTGTTGAAGAAGTTGTTATTAATAAAAGTATGATTAGTACTGTAATCATTTTGAATCTAAAATTATGTATAAAATGCGGATAAATTATTTCATTAACAACCCTCAATAGTAATCTTATTGTGCGAAATTCTTACCTTAACTTTAGTACCATGAGCAAAACCATACGCCTTCAAGTATTCACCTTTAATATTTATTGTATTAGTGTACTTCTTACCCTGTGCAGCTCTGCATACAGTTAAAGTCTTTTCCAAAATCTCGCTCATCTTTTTGCCTTCTGGTTCCATAGATAATTCTTGTAAGGGCTAAAGTATGGATATTTATTGACTCTACCTCCCTGATTTGAAAAATATCCTTTGAAAATTTCATTTAAGTCAGAATTAAAACTGTAAAAATATTTTGAAAATATTTTTCGAGAAATGATCAACTTTTTTATCCATTCATACTATAAGAAGTATAATTAGAAATAAACATAAATAATAATTTTAAAAACAAACAATTATGAAAAAGCTAAAATGCTATGAGAACTTTATGAAAATAGAGTTAAGTGAACAAGACAAAGAAGTAGTGTATGACTACTTTAGTGAGAATTACAATGAATTCAAAATCAAGAAAAAAGACATCAAGTCAAATTTATTCAGTAAAATCGTAATTCAATTTAATAACGAAGACAACTTATCAAATGCAATAAATGATGAATTTGAAATTAAAGAAGCAGCCTATTGCTGGAATTGGGATGAAGAACAATTGACTTTTACACTTTATACTGAAAGTCAAGAATGTTATAATGATTGTTGCAATGAAATGATAGATTGTGATTGTGAAATTTATCAATTTATTTATGATCAAAACTAAGTCATTAAATATAAATTGAACTATAAATCAAAACTTCAAAGAAGAAAAAAGTTGCTTCTTTGAAGTTTTTTAATTCTTGAAAAACGAATAGTAATATTCACTATATTCTCAGATATTATTGAATTATAACTTCATGCAATTTAAATATCATAAAATCAACTATCAGTTAAATGCTTGTATTATAGAATTAAATATGCTATATTTGCATAATAAACTAACAATAGCGCACTATAAAAAACTAATATTTGTAAGTTATGAATAACTAATAACAGTATTTTTAAAATACTAACAAATACTTACAATAATAACGTGTTATGGATAAGAGTTTAAATACATAGATATCTTATGGCAACTATTCAAGAAAAATTAGCAGATTCTCTACAGGAATTGCAACGAGTTCAACAAGGGAATAATCATACCATTATTAAATCTTCAGATTTGTCGAGGACCCATTTAGTAAGATTGGTTGATAATGGTTTTCTACAGGAAGTGATGAAAGGCTGGTATATCGTTTCTCGTCCTGACAGTGCACCCGGAGATACTACTAATTGGTACACTTCGTATTGGCAATTTATACGGGAATATGCAAATTCAAGATTTGACAATGATTGGTGCTTAACCGCAGAACAGTCGCTCGCATTGTACAGTGGCAATACAATTGTGCCTACACAAGCAATAATTCGATCACCAAAAGGAACAAATAATATAAGGACTTTACTTTACGGCACAAGCTTACTTGATATCAAAACTTCTATTGGAACTCCAATCATCAAAGAAACTCAATTTGGATTGAATCTATATTCATTGCAGGAAGCTTTAATTGAATGTAGCCCGGATTTTTTCAGATTAGACAGTATTAGTGCACGAACTTGTTTATCGCTTATACCTGATGCATCAGATATACTAAGAATTTTGCTTGAAAAAGGTCAAACAACAAAAGCCGGTAGACTTGTCGGAGCATTTCGGAACATAGGCAATAGCGCTATTGCGGATGAAATTTTAAACACAATGAATAGTGTCGGTTATGTTGTGCGGGAAGAAGACCCATTCACAGATTCATCTTTCATTATATATACCCGTATAACTTCACCTTATGCCATGAGGCTAAAACTGATGTGGAATGCCATGAGAGAAGTGGTAATTGCTAATTTTCCAAAGATTAGAAATGTCTCGTTTGACATTACAACTTATATGAAGCATTTGGATGAACAATACAAACTGGATGCCTATCATTCGTTATCAATAGAAGGTTATCGAGTTACAGACAATTTGATAGAGAAAGTAAGAAGTGGAAGTTGGGAACCAGAGAAGAATGTTTCCGATCTGGAACAGAAAAATGCCATGGCTGCCAGAGGTTATTGGCAAGCGTTTCAGGCGGTAAAAGATAGTATTGTGAAAATTATTGAGGGTGCTAATGCTGGTGAAATTGTTGATGCAGATCATAGAACCTGGTATCGTGAATTATTTGCTCCGAGTGTTATTGCCGGATTACTCAAACCTACCGATTTAGCAGGCTACAGAACACAACAGGTATATATTCGTGGTTCCATGCATACACCATTGAACCCTGAAGCAGTACGGGACGCCATACCGGTTTTATTTGATTTATTGAAAAATGAACCGGAAGCTTGTGTTCGTGCTGTTCTGGGGCATTTCTTTTTTGTATATATTCACCCCTATATGGATGGAAACGGACGAATCGGCCGTTTCCTGATGAATACACAACTAATTTCTGGTGGATATGATTGGACTATCATACCTGTAGAAAAAAGAAAAGCTTATATGACTGCCTTAGAAAAAGCAAGCGTTCAGGGTGATATTACAGATTTTACATTGTTCATATCAACCTTAATACATAGTTGAATTTAATACAATAATTAGTCATTTGAATGGTAATCGGTCAATTTGTAGCATGTTATATATCATTCCAAAATTCATCATTCATATGTCTTTGATAATTTGAATAACAGCCAGGTTTTGAAGAAAGCATCTCGAACTCATCATCAAGCTCTTCAATTTCAATAAGTTCTATGGGTTTAACTTTTTCATTTTGAATATATCTTTTTTCTGTTTTTATAGGTTCACTTACCAGAAACTCATCTTTAGGTAAAATCTCAATCAGTTTCTTGAATTGTATATTCCATTCTTTTTCGAGTTTAACAAAATCTGATTCTGTAGTATAAATTGAATCATGTACAGTAAGAAGTTTTATTGTGGGATATTTATCGTATAATGTTCCAACCACCTGAAAAATAAATTGAGATTCTTCTATAACGAGCTTTTCATAGATACAATTATCTCGCTCTTTGAGTCGTGTAATCTGCTCGTGAACTGCACCAAACTTCATTTTCATGTAATCAGTAATCAACGAGTTACCATAACCTTGCACAAATGGTATGTATTCGTTTTGCCCGTTTAAATATATTTGAAACAAAACTTTTACAATATCTTTAGACAACGATCTTTTTGCTTTCAATTCCTCATATTGAAATGACATATTTTGTTTGCTTTTGGATTGCTTGACTTCAAGCCGGTGCTTTTCATCCGCATTTCTATACTGATTCAAACCCGTTTTCAAATTTTCATAAAAGGCGCCGTTAGTCACCCATGAACAAAACTCAATGAAATCAGCATCATTAACCAATCTGGGATTGGTTTTAATGCAATATAATGCAATCATAAGTGGAAATGAATTACTGATATCTTTACAGAAGATTTTTTCATTATTCAACAGAATATTATTTGACCTCACATGTGATGATAATCGAGTAAAATTGGTATATAATCTCCCTGAAGTCATAGTAAATGTAATATCTGCTCTTTTCCATTTAAAAAGTTCGGCCTGGTTGTAGAACCATTTATCAATATCAATAAATTTACTGTTTGGAAAATTTGTTTTTTCAATCTCAGTGTCAATAATTTGGCAAGTATTAAAATCCTGTTTAAGTCTTTTGAGTATTTCAGGATTAATATTTAATTCAAAGTACTGTTTATTATTTTGTGATAAAGATTTTATGGTTGAATTATCAAAGTTAGGATTTGGAATGAAAATAACCCGTTTTATTTTGATTTCGCGCTTAAATAGTTCAGTGAAGCGATAACCAAAAGGTTTGTTCTTCCGGTAACTTTTGTGTAAATAGTCTGGATTAGTTTTGCCGTTTGATTTATAAACGAAATAACTTCGTTCTAAAAATCCTTGTGAAATCAGGTATTGTAAATATATTTTATAATTATCTAAAGTTGCTTTAAATGCCGAGGAGGGAATATCTACAAATCCATTTTGATGGTTTACCCCCTTTGTAAGCATTTTACTTACCAAAAGGTTTAATATTTTATCAAAATTCTTACCATATAACTTTGTTACTTTAGTTTCGTTTTTTACTTCTCTGATCTCAATTCCATCAAAACCTTTAAACTCAAAAAATACTTTTCTGTTTATTTTTTTCATACTATTCTTTTTTTTGTAGTATGTATAAAAAAAAGAGAGTTTTGTTTTAATTCTTTTTATTAAACTTTATCAGGAAAACTTAGAGTGTTTTGGAGTTATGTATTTGGTTTAATGCTTGTTAAATCAAAAAGAGTGAAAATTTTCACTCTTTTTGATTTTTCATGTCTAAATATATTTGAGATTGTATTTGTTGACATTTTCAATTTGTTCTCTAATGTAATTTGTTTCCATTTTTATTGAATTTATTTATTTTATTCGTTTATAAAATTCATTTGTTTTACCAAGTATACTGTCATGATTGTTGTTTAGGAATTCCAAAAATTCTGATGTCCATATTAATTTTTCCATTTCAGATTCAATCTTTTTACTATTCAAAAAATTTTGTAATAGAATTTTATATACTGGAATATTTTTCTTTTTTAGATTTTTAAACAGACTCAATGTGTTATCATTGAAAATGTTTGAAATTTCAAAACTAAAATTACGATTGTGTAATGTTCTGAAAATATCATCAGCCATATTTGCTTTTGATTTTACGTAGATTTCTTTATTATTTTTCATTGCTGTAATAATCTGAATTTTTACATCTTTTAAAACCAAATCGTTTATAAAATCTTATTTGGGCAGGCCTATCTGAATTATCAGTATAAGTACCAGGAGAACCAATTGTAAGAATTATTGGAATGTTAAATCTTTTTGAGATATCTGTAAAAATATTCATAAAGATCGAGCCATAACCTTTATTTGTATTATACATTTCCAGTCTGTATAATTCAATACCATTTGGATGAGGAATAATAGTAATGTTACATAAATCTTCGTGAAATATTTTTATGGTATTCTCACTCATTTTTATCGACACCTCTACGTTGTTTTTTTGCTAATTTTATTGTTGACATAAAAACGCTCTTCTGTTACTATTTCAGGATACACACTAATGTTAGTGAATGGTACACTAAAATTATGAGAGTTAAAATGACTGATTAATTCACTTTTAAATTTCTCGTACATATAATTTGTACTAACTGTCTGATATAATTTTCTTTCCATTTTACGAATAAATTCGCGTTCAAATTTTTTATCTATATTCATATATTTATAATTTTATAATTATGTGATTCACTATTGAATCATATTTTGTTGTTTTTGTTTGTTTTGATCAACGTACATTGAACATTACAATATGTATTTTTCAATAAAAAAGGGGATAAGTCTGCGCGACGAATCCCCTGTACAGTGCATTTTGCGCTGAAGTATTCAAGGTGATTCATAATATTTCTTTGTTATGTTCATCTTTTTTTGCCCGTTAGTCATGTCGTGAACTAAGAGTTCATTTTGACTAATCATTTTGATATTAAAATCAAAGGATATGTTAGTATACCACTCCATAGTTATAATTTATCATCTTTCTTTTTCATTTCAATATACAATTGGCCTATACATTGTGAGGTTTTTATATGTGTCTTAGCAACTTAGAGCTCAAAAAATTACTTGCAGATTAAAAAATAATTAATTCAACATTTTTTTTTGATCAAGTTGTCTTAATTTATTGTTACGATTGAATTTGATCATAATTTCTTTGTATTTTTCATAATCTGATATGATTCTACCATCCTTGTTTTCAAACCAAAAATGCTCTATAGAATTATTTATTTCCGGAAGTATTTTTAAATGCTCATTAAAACTAAAATCTAATATTATCAATCCTTTTGGAAAACTCGAATATTTTATAATAGGATTATTGCAAACAAATAAATTAACTAGAGAATCTGGTAATGCTGGTAACTGAGTAATCAAATTATTATTACATCTAATGTCTTCCAATTTATCAGGAAGCTTAGGCAATGTTTTCAATTTATTGTTGGAGCAAATTAAACCTGTTAAATTTTGAGGTAGAACTGGAAGTGTCTCAAGTTTATTGGTTTCACATAGCAAATACATTAAGTTATTTGACAATTTAGGTACCTTTTTAATTCTATTTCTGGAAATATTAATAACTTTTAGTCCATTAGGAAATTTATCAATACTTGCCAAGCGATTATTTTCGCATAACAAAAAATTTAACGTTCTTGGTAGTTTTGGTAAAGCTTTTATTTTATTCTTTGTACAATTTAATTTTGTTAGATTACTTGGTAAACTTGGCAATGAAGTCAAATTATTGCTACTAGTATCTAGTTCTTTCAAGTTTTTTGGTAGAGTAGGCAGAGTTGTTAGTCTATTCTTATGACAATCTAGCGATTCTAAAGTACTAGGTAAAGTAGGCAAGCTGGTAACTTTCAGATTACTGCATACTAGTTTTCGCAACTTTGGATAAGCTGACAAATTGTTCAATTCATTGATGTTTTTCTTTGTAATTTTTAAAACTGTTTTCATTTTAAATTGCGATTAGCCTGTACATCGTGAGGTTTTAAATTATGTATATTTATTTTAATTTCACTTGTTATTCATTATAGATTTGTATTTCTAAAAAGTTGATCTTTCTTGATTAAATTTTTAAATGTTTTTCGTATTTTTTAAGGAGTTGTTCTTTTTTAAAAACGTTATCATGAAAACTTAGAGTGTAAATTGAATATTCGTTTGATATTTAATATGTTATTGTTATAAATAAAAGATTGAATTTTCTTACTATTTCAATTTTCTTAAATTTTATGGCTGTGACTTTATTTAAAATTTTCAAATATGAATTTTATCTGGAATTTAGTAACTTTCTAAGTTCCTTAATTTCATTTTTCCTTTTGATTAATTGAATGTACTTTTCATATCATTTTTGAAAATTTGATTTAATTCACTAATGGTATAATATTGACGGAAAATTAAATCAACATTATTGATTAAGCACTTAAATAAAGTCAGTACTTCTTGAATATCTATAACATCTAAAATGATGAACAATAGTTCATTTGACTTTTTGCTAAATACGTACAGCATTGTGTTTTCATGTTTGAAATAATAATCAGACATTTTTGTTGAGTAATTTTCATTTGAGCACTCAAACTCATTAAATTGATTTGATTTCATAATATTATTTTTTTTATTTATTATTTTTAATTCTCATTATATCAGAGTATTTGTATCTATTCTTATTGCCAATTTTTATAAAACAGAGATACTTGTCTCTATTCCAGCGAAATAGCGTGGAATGGCTGACATTAAGCATTTCTTGAACTTCTTTTTCAGTTAATAGTCGCTCTTGGCTTTCTTCAACATTGTTCTGCACTTGTTTTTCATTTTCTTCGCGAAGAACAATGCGAAATGCTTCAAGCAAATCGCTTAAGTTGATCGAAACTGACAAGTTTGGACACTGTCGAGCAAGTTCGATTAACGTTTTTATTTCTTCACTACTCATATCGTTTTATTTCAAATTATCACAAAAAAAAAGTTCGCAGTCTTCATCTCTGAAGTTCTGCGAACAAAATTAATTGGTATTTTTTCGTTCCACCGGTATATCCACCGGTGGAGAATTTTAATAAGTGTCTACTTTATTAATCGTGAAATTTATATTGATTTTTTTTAATAAATCATTTAACTCTGCGATTTCTTTATCATGATAGTCTTTAAGTTGAAACTGGCTTCCAGTTTCATTCCTAATTTTTTTTGAACTATTGCCAGTTATAAATGAAATAAATGCGGCAATATTAGTATAATCATTATAACCTTTGCCCTTATTTAATTCCTTTAATAAAATTAAAATTGCTAACGTTTTAATTTTTAAAGAATGTGATTTTGAATTTTTTTTCGAAAAGTATTCATCAGTTGTCTCTAAATCATAATTGAACCCCATTTGATTAAAAATATCATCATATCTTAAATATCTATTTTTAAGCTTTTTACCTTCTGTTTGTATGTAAAAATATATGAAGTCATTTTTAGGTTGAAATTTGTTAATTATATCCTCTATATACTTACTTTGTAAGAAATCTGTGGACATATTATTCTCTTTAAGCAAGTTTTCTGTATATCTAATCCATTTAATTGCATCTGTTTTGTACTTTTCAGGAAAGTCTTTATTATAACTAATATTTATGTAAATTCGCAGTAAATCAGAAACTAAAAATTTATTAAGTTCTACTCTATTATCGTTTGAAAATATTACATTTTCAATAAATAACTGATTGTTTTTTACTGTCGATATACAATAGTCCTTATTTTCGTCATAAGGATATTTAGTCTCATCTAATGCCCAAAAGATAAAATAAATTTGTTCTGCCATATTATTAAATTTTTAAGTTTATACACTAAATAATCAAGTGATTCTATTTAATTATTTTTCGATAATTGCTCTTCAATTTATTCGAAGATATCCATGGGTCTCACCTGCCCATTCATCAGCATCGGCAACAACCAATCACGAAGGGACGAGAGTTGTTGGTTTTGTTTCATGTTTGAAAGAATTTTACTCATTGCTGAATCTGCAATTTTATCAAATGCCTTTAAAATAGGCTCATCTGGAATAATAAATTGCAATTCTCTAATTTTGTCTTGAGAAAGATTATCTCGAGCAGAACCTGTACTAAGATTGATTAAATACCTATATAAATCTTCTAATCCGAATTTCAAATAAGCTCTGAAATACTCTTGTTTGGGCATAATACCGCAAACAGCTTGGTTTGTAGTTGCTTCAATGTCAATAATACTTACTTTTCCTGCTGTAGCTCCATACATAGCCATTAAAATAGCACCTTTATTAAATAACTTTGCACTGGAATTATCTACCCCTTCTTGAGTTATATATTTCTTTGCAGAAACAATAAATGGTTCATTTACTTCCCCGCTATTAATCCAGGGAATTGTTCCATTCTCGTAATATGCTTTTTCAGTGCTTAGTGGAGTTCCACCTGAGCCAGTATCTGCTATTTCTTTTAGCTTTTTCACTTCCCACCCCTCCGGCACTTCTCTTTTCAACTCCTCACTCCACACCATTTTTCCACCACTACTCTTATACGGCGACCCCACCCCAGCCCTCCCCGAAGGAGAGGGAGTAGGAAAATCAAACTGCACAAACCAATAATCATACACCGTCTTCGCCATCGCTTCTAATTCGGCATTGATGCGGTTGTTCAGGGCGATTTTAGAGTCAAAGGAAGATAATAAAGAAACTATATTGCTTTTTATAGTATTATTACTAGGCTGTAATATGGGTAAGTTTCTTAATCCTCCTAATGATAGATATGGCTGTGAAGAACCAGATTTTATTTGTTTTAGTTTTTGTTTGCCAATAGGTGAACTTAAATAATAATAAAGCCATTCGGCCTCTATTTGTGTTTCAGCTTTAAATATCCCAACATTTTTTACAGCATAATTAATTTCAGCATCTCTTTCAATGTAACTGAATCCACAGTATTCGCCAATCATACTGACGATTACATCCCATTGTTCAACTTGACTTCGCTCATTTATTTTCTTGAAATCAGCATCTGAGATAAAATAAGCAGTGTCGAAATCTATTGTTCTTCCTTTGATATGTTTTGAAGTAATTAAATATCTACCTATTTCTTGCTGTTTGGGACTATCATGAGTACCATCTGTTATTTTAGAGTAATATTCACTTGCCTTAATATATGAAAAGTTCTTATTCATACTTCAACCCTCCCAACTGTTTCTGAATCTCCTTTTCCAACTCTCTCGACTCTGCAAAAAGGCTGTTTAGATGGCGATTAAACGCATCCATTTTGGCAGCAAAGGCTTCGGGAGTAATATCCACGTATTCAATCTTTACTTCGAAATATTGCCCGGCGCTGAAGGAGTAGTTTTTTTCTTTGATTTGGTCGTACGACACCACCACCGAGAAATCTTCCACTGCCTTGTGTCCGTTAAAGGTGTCGATAATCAGGCTTTCGTCTTCGTCGGAAAGTACGGTCTTTTGGTTTTTGCCTTCCTTTACCGTGGTGCCCAGTTTGGAAGCATCCAGCAGTACAATATCGCCTTTGGTATTGGCCTTGTCCAGAAACAGCACCGACACATTGGTGCCCGTGTTGGCAAAGATATTGCTCGGCATGCTCACCACGCCCCGGAGCATTTTCTGCTCCACCAGCCGTTCGCGTATCTTGCGCTCAATGCCGCTTTGTGCGGTGATAAAGCCTGTCGGCACTACTATCGCCGCCTTACCGTCCTTTTTGAGCGAATACATAATGTGCTGGATAAACATCACATAAATGGCCATCGACTCTTTCTTGGCTTTGGGCACATTGGGAATGCCCGCAAAGAAGCGTTCGTTATTGGCTTTGGTGTCCAGGTCGGCGCTAAAGTCGGAGAAATCGAGCTTAAAAGGCGGATTGCTCACAATATAGTCGAACTTCATCAGACTGCCGTCTTCCTCCCGGTGATAGGGGTCCAGTATGGTGTTGCCCTTCACAATATTGTGTATGGAATGCACCAGGTTGTTCAGAATCAGGTTCAATCGCAACAGGTTCGACGATTTCTGCGAGATATCCTGCGAGTAGATGCTGCAACGGTCTTCGCCTATTTGGTGTGCCAGGTTCATCAGCAGCGAGCCCGAACCCGCAGAAGGGTCGTAGCAGCTTACGTTGCTCACCTCCGTCTGCACCAGACAGCGCGCCATAATCGACGCCACCGAGTGAGGCGTAAAGTATTCGGCATAATTGCCCCCGCTGTTGCTGTTGTAGTCCTTTATCAGGTACTCGAATATGGTGGAGAAGAAATCGAATTTCTGTGAAAAGATAGGCTCAAAGCTAAAGCCCACCAGCTTGTTGATAAGGGCTTTGCAAAATTCGTCGCGGTTATCGGTCACGTACTTGCTGATATTTTCGAACAGCAGAATCTTTTCGCCGCCATTGGTCATTACCGAGAAAATATCGTTGTTCAGTTTGGCAATACTCAGCAGCGTTTCATCAAATATCTTATCGAAATCAGGCTCATTCTGCCGGTTAAACAGCGCACTGATAAACTGTTCGGGCTGCAACTGTGCCGTGCTTTCGCTCAACTGCATCAGCAACATTTCGTAATCGTCCGCCGTGTAGCCCTGCAAAACTTCCAACAGGTTCTTTTCATCCTTCAGCTGTGGCTCTATCGCTTTTATCTCGTGAATAAACTTATCGTTCAGAAACTTATACAGAAACACCTGCGTAATAATCTTAAACTCATTGCCATCGCCTCCCAACCCATAGGTGGAACATATACTTTTCAGGCTATCTATCAGGGACTTTGTTTCTTTCTCGAATTGTGTGGGGGTCATTTATTTGTTTTTGTTTTGAGTATTCGTTTATCAAAAACGAAGATTAATGTTTTATTTAATTTCAAGTTGTTCAAGTATATCCCTTGTCAATTTGGATAATGGCCGTTTTTCATGCTCTGCATTTTCAAGATAATTTCCCCAAACAAATCGATCTATTTCAGCGTCTTGTTTTCCTAATCCTTTATATGAATCGATCAATGAATTATAATAACTCTGATTATACGCTTGAGCCTTATCAATTATCTCTTTGACATAGTCAATATGCTCATTGTACAATTTTTTCAATGCAAATACTTTAATATTTTTATTATTATCAGTAAAGTCAATTTCAAGTTTATTTCTCAATGCCCAATCCAAAGAAAATTCTTCTCCGTCTTTTGTTTTTATTTTGAATTTGTAATTGTCATCAAAACCTTTAAAAAAGGGGTGGATCTCAATATGTTGTTCTAATTTAGTGTGATTACACACAGAACAAGAGGGAACTAAGTTGTAAAATGACAACGCTAAATAGGGATAAATTGATTTGGGGTAAAAATGGTCAAGCTCTGGACTTACTTTTTCTTCTTCTATTGTAAAGGTATATTGTCTATTACAATATGGACAAACCTTTATATTCAATGATTTGAGTAACCAATAACCATGTTCATTTCTCATATCATTATATTGGTTTTCCATATAATCTTTGAATTTATTAAAGTCTTCTGCACCCTGTTTTTGAAATTCAAGATTAAATTCTGCTTGTATATTGCCAAAATCAGAAGGTTTTGCTAAAACTAGTCTCCCAATATTATCAATATAATGACTTCTGACAAGTTTCCCTGCTTTATAACGTGACTTGCCTTGAAGTTTCAATAGATATTGGTTCGCAATGTCATCCAAATTATGTCGTTCAATTTTTATCATTGCCTTGATTTCTTAATTCGTTTAACTCCTCCCTCAGTTTTCTTATTTCATCTTTTAATTTAGAATATTCAACAGGCTTCAATTCATTGTATTTTTTTAATAACTGGCTTTTGATAAATGGTTCTCCAACCATGAGGATTTCATTAAATAATTCGTCAGTACACTCACCGTTATGTAGTCTGGCAAAAATTTGATTGATTTTATTCTTAGCAAAATCGCCTATTGGAACACCATCTAGAAAGAATCCATTTTGTAAAAGAGTATGAATATTAGCACCAAAAGTATTTTCTTGCATTCGTTCTACAACAGGATGTCCATTATCCAAAAAAAGCACATTGTTTTTAGGAATGTCAGACAAAATGAATGGCGAATGTGTTGCCATTTGTATATTAATACTACTAACTTTGAACTGCATATTCTCGATATAGCGAATAATATTATTTACATACTGCCGTTGATGTTCGGGGTGAAAATACAATTCAATTTCATCTAAAATAATGTTTATATGATTGTATTTTACTCTTCTGTTATTCCCAATGATAGAATCTATATTTCTTATATGATACAAGATTGAGCTTATAGTGTAAACCAGTTGTTTTTCTCCCGAACTAAGTTTTGAGAATGAATATATGTCTTTATTCGTGTTTTTTTCTTTTAAAAAGATATCGGTCTTGAAACAATGTGGAGGAATTAAATCTATATATCGCCATTTCCCATTTCCCATTTTCCCGTGAATTAACTCCGCAAATTCATGAATTGTATATTGTTTTACTGAAATATGTCTTAATTCAAGAAATGCCAAAACTTGCCGAATCCTGTAAGTGATATGACTTTTATCTTTATCTATCTCATCTATTAATCGTTTAAGTTCATCATCCGTTTGCTCTGTCCAAGGGAGACCATATTCAATAGATAAAGGTGCAAAATTATCAAATGCATCATATCGTGCCACTTTAATTGTTTTGTAAACAAGATATAATACCGCAGAATCATATTCTTTGTCAACTTGATCTTTTTTCTTAAATCTGTATTTTTTCTGCCATAGACTAATTATTTTTTCTTTTAGTTCAACGAAAAAGGAATCTTCTGTGCGGTTACCTCCATTTTTCCAATCTTCAACAATATCATTCCATTTCGCCTCTGATTTATCTTGCTCAAGAATAATGGATATAGAATCAACGGAATTTTTGTCGTTAATTTCAGTAAATAACCTATTAGGTTCTTTTTGGTCATTAAAAAATAGAGAAATTAGTCTGTCATTAGCCAAACTATTCTCACGAGAAATGTCAATAATGCCATTTGTTCGCATTGGATTCAAAACCACAGGTGTCTGATATCCATCATTTTTATGAAAAAGTCCTCGTAGCCAACAATCTTTCCTTTCATTATCCCATTCTTCATTATAGTCTTTTGTATTAAAAGCATGCAATGAATAATTCATTACAATAGTGTAAAATAAATGTTCTCTGAGAAGCCCTTTTGAATATCGTTCCTGCACATTATTCCATTTATTCTTGTTAAAATGATATAGTAGAATGTTTCCTTTTTTTGTTTGTTCCAACAAGTGATATTCATCACCAATAGCAAAATACAATTGTGCACAAACTCCATTCACAGGCATAATATCTGCCTGTACATTTGGTAATACTCTACAAGCAAGATTGTTTATTAATCGTAATACAATGTCAATTAAGGCACTTTTACCACTACCATTTTTCCCTACAATTGCACAAATACTTATATTTGGTAGAAGCGCATTATTGTGAATACTAAAAAAAATAGAATTTATCTCAGGAGTTTCCTTTTTTGTGATATTAAACCTATTGGTCTTTTCAACTAATTCTAATTCATAATCATTATAAAATAAATATGGCTTATTTTCCTCTAAATTTTTTTTAATATGAATAGCACAACCAGCTAAAATATTTACTGCTATAATTTTCAATTGATTATTCATGTTAATGCCGAATTATTATCCCTATTTCATTGTAACCTACATATGATAAATGCAGTAAAAGTTTATTTATTCAGGGCTTTGTTTCTTTATCGTATTGGGGGACTTTATATTGTTTTGTAATTGTTTTTTTTTAATTAATCCTTCCAATCATATTTTGTTTTATCACACCCGCATCTTATTTTCTTAGCCACATTGTCATAATTTCTTATTGAAACCTTTGGTCGTTTACAATTCGTTTCCTGACAATAAAATATAGTTTCAAGCTCTTTTATATCAGCCCAAAACGCTTTTAAGTCGCCAAGCTTAGGATTAAACGGATTATCGTGCGAAAGTAAATTTCCAAGTAAAGATGAATTTGCTACACGTTCTATAATAGGCATTTTAGCTTTCAAATCCTGTCCTCCATTTTTATTGATTTTCGATTTTAATTCATTCAATAATTCATCAGGCATTCTTTTCTCATTCACATCATTCAGTCTGAAACTTACTTTTACATCTAAATTCAAACAAATATCTTTTAGTTTGCCTTCCAAATATTTTCGAATTGGATTCCCAAGTGTTTCAACCGAACTGTTTGCAAGTTCTCTTTCTATAAATTCTTTTAGGTCATTTGGTTTCTCTTCAAGATGTGTTCCATTCGCTTCTGTCCATTTAATTTCTCCGATTATCCAACCTTTTCTTTTTGCTAATTGTTGAATATAACTGAACCACTCCAATTCGTGTGTCAGAAGAATAAATTGATAATCTGCAAATTTTTCAAACAACAAATCTGCAAAGCGTTTTCTGTGTGCTGAATCAAAACTTGATATAACATCATCTAAGACAATGAACTTATTTTCCTTGTTAAAAGCAATTACAGATGCCAAGAAAAATGAAATTCCGAAACAGTTCAAGTGTGATTCACTAAAATATTTTTGTGGTGGCGAAACCCACATATCGTTGTATTTGTATTCAATCGTAATTCCGTTTAGTTCATCTTCTTCGCCAATAGTTACAATCTTGATTTCGTGAAATTGTTCATCAGGATTCATAAACTCATAGAAATCATTGATGTATAAGGAAAATGTATTTATAAAACTTTCCAATCCTTCCTTTTGGCGTTTGACAAATTCATTGTAAATAAGTTCTAAAGAGTTCTTTTGGTATTCTAATTTACTTTTATTTTTCTCAAATCGTTTTATTTTCAAAAATGCGTCTTTGGCAGCAGAAATATTTGCATACAGTTCTGTTGATTTATCATTTTTTATTGCCGTTTGTATTGCTTCAAATCTTGCAGATATTTGTTCTTGTATTTTGAAATCATCTTCCGTTAGAATTAACGTGATACTTGCTGGAAGTTTATTTCCCGAAGTAACTTTTTCATTTGCTGATTTTTGATATTCAGTTAGCTTGTTACTTAAACTACATATTGCCTGTTTGATACTTTCATTTTCTTGCTCATTTAGCAAAGCATTAACTGCTGTGAGTTCAAGTCGCTTCAATCGTTCTGCTACAATGTCAGAAATAGATTTTTTAGCTGCATCAAATACACCTTTCTTTTTGGATGATTCCTCAATTTCTTTTAATCTTCTTTGAATATCTGTTTTTAATTCTTCAAGATTTTTTTGTTGTAAACACAATGGGCAATTATCCTCTTTGTGATATTTCTTTGTTATGACTGCTTCTCCCGATTTTAAAAGTTCCGCCAAAAATGTTTGCATAATGCTTTGAACATCTTCAGCAATTTTGTTGAACTCTGTAAAATATTTCTGATATTCTCCATCAATAAACAATATTTCGCTTTTGAGTATTGAGAGTGCTTTGTTAGTGTTTTCTAAAAACTGAAGTTCTGTTAGTTGTTTTGTATTTGCAGGTTTTTTGATGTGATTTAAAACCTTATCTATATCATCTATAGAACTTACAGTAAATCCTGTTTTTAAAGGTTCAATAATCTCATTTATCTTCTCAAACAAATTGTTCTGTTGGCTGACTGTCGCACCAATTTTTGCAATTAATGTTTGTTTTTCGTTGTTGATTTGTGCTTCAAAGTTTTGAGTTTTTAATTCTGATTTAATTGAACTAAATGCTTTTCTTAAAACGTCTTTTGTTTTGGTTACTTCTGAAAAGCCGATAATATCTGATAAGTATTTTAGTTTATCGCCTTTTGTTTGGTCTATAAAATCTCGTAAGAATTGGTATCTTAGTAATAAATTTTCACTTTGAGAAGCGGAAAAGTATTTTTGAAAATCATCGGTCAAATTGGATATTTCAGAACTTAGTCTTCCTCTTTTAATAGATAATTTTTTTGTAGCATCAATTACATTTCTATTATAGGAAATAGCAATAGAAGATGTGTCGGTTTCTTTTTGATGTGAGTTTCGTAAAGCATCTTTCAAATCAATTTCGCTCCCTGATAAATGAGAAACTTTATCTGTATAAAACCATTCAATAGCATCAGAAACGCTACTTTTTCCTGAACCATTATCGCCATAAAGTAATACAGATTTTTCATTAAGTGGTAATGAAATGGAATTTCGTATTCCTCTAATTCCTTCTATTGTTATGCTCTTAATTTTCGTTGCCATTTTCAGTTCGGATTTTTTGTAACTCATTAACCACGTTTTTGTCGGTTAGTTTACCATTAGTATATAATTCTGCCAAACTCTCGGCAATCGTTTTATCAACGTTTTCAATAGATGAAATCTCTTTGAAAAAATCATCTAAAATTTCTTTCCCCGATTTTACTTTTGCTCTCTCCATTATATTTTTATTTAAAGTAATTCCAATCAATTTTAAAATCTGTTGTAAGCTTATTATTCAAAATCTCAAATCCAGTTTTGTTGTTGCAAATTGGATATACCCCATAGTGTTCTACAAAATTCAGTATGAAATAACTTTCTAGATCTTCAACTCTGAAATTCCATATATCTCGTAGCATTTCAATATTAATATAAGTAAACCACAGTGGTTCAACTTTTCTGAAATTTACTAATCCAATATTTTTTGATTTACCTTCAAAATGACCTATTAATCTTCGTCCAATACTGTTCGTTTTCTTTTCACTCATCCCTATATAAAGTAATTTTGAATTATTAAACGGGTATTGTATTTGAATAGAAGAGCTAAAGATGAAGTACAAACCTATAATACCATTTAAAGGTTTTATATTCTTTGCTTCAAACGACATTGGACTATCAAAGTAGATAGTGACTTTTTTATTTTCAATTTGGTTAATCATAATTATTTTTTCACGCAATCTTCACCCCTTTATACTCACTCAAATACTCTTTCACCATCGTACTACACACCCGTTTGGTTTTTTGCGCATCGAGTGCGATATTATGTTTGTTTTTCAGTTCGCTGATTACTAAGCGGGCAATCATTTTCTGTACATAGTCTTCGTTGTCCAACATTTTGTAGTTTTTCAGTATCTGGGCATCCACTTCCTTTTTCAGGCTTTGCAGGGCTTCGAATAGTTTTACTTCGCTATCGGTGAGCGGGTCTTTCTCCATCAGGCGTTTGTGCAGGCGGGCATATTTCTCGTCGTTTTCGTACTTGGCTTTCAGGTACTGGTTTTTGCGTTCCAGTTCCTGCGCGTGTTTATAGATGGCGTCGAGGGCTTTTACATTGCTTTCCATTTCTTCCTTGCTTACCTCGCTCAGGTTTTTCTTTTTAAACAGGCGTTCCAGTTCTTCGCGCAGGGATATAAATACGGGGTCGCCCGGATCGAAGTTACCGCCCAGCATTTCGCGTGTTTTCTGCAGGATATTCTTCAGTTGGTCGGCCAGCATCATTTCCGATTCCGATACTTTGACAAAGGCAAACAGCACATCTTCCAGGGCAATATTCAGCAGGTTGGTGGCATCCACATTGTTTTCCAGTGCCTCTTTGGTATTAATCAGGCTTAGCCGTTCATTGGCACTTCGGGCAAGGATAGTCAGTTTACGGAAATCCAGCGCATCCAGCATGTCGAAGTTCCCCGAGAGGCGTATCAGATTATACAGGCTTTTGGCATTGTTCAGCGCATTTACCACCTCCAGCATCTCCTTGCGGCTGTGTATCTGCGATATCTGCTGCGAGAACACCTCGGCATTTTTAATATCGAAGTGAAACAATGTTTCTTTGATCTGCTGAATCTCGGCATGTATTTCTTCAGGCGTTTTAAACAGATTGGAATAATGCTCCATCTCGTCGCCCAGTTCATTTTGAAGTTCACGGAAATAATCCTGATTGGTCTTGTCGAACTCCTTTTTGATATCAGCAAAGTCCACCACATAACCGTATCGGAAATCTTTGTAGGTGCGGTTTACACGTGTAAGTGTCTGTAAAAGGTTATGTGCCTTAACCACACGTGCCACATAAAGTTTTTTCAGTCGTGGTGCATCAAAGCCCGTCAGCAGCATATTGAATACAAAGAGGATATCAATCTTACCGTCTTTAAAATCTTCCACCATGTCCTTGCGCACCTGTTTTGTATCAGTATCATGCAGGATTACTGCCGAAGTTTTTACTTTGTATTCTTCTTTGTGTTTCGCTGAATAAGTAGGTGGTGGTGTTGCAGCCATCAGATAGCTCTTTGTTTCGCTTTCCTGAGTATAATTGCTAATAAAAACTTCCTGTAACATTCTGGCCTGTTCCGCAGAATCACATACAACCATCGCCCCGATAGTATGATCATTGTGCATTAACCGTGCTTTTTCAAAGTCGCTCACAATGTATTCCAGCATCGGTTCCACAAAGCGGTGATGGGCATACACGTATTTTTTGTCGCCCGCACCTTTCAGCACATCAATGCTGTCCAGCGCTTCTTTCAGCTTGAGCTTGTAGGTGGTTTCTATCTCTTCGCGTATCAATCGCAGCGTGTAGCCGTCGGCTATCGACGCATTGTAATAGTATTTATGAATGTAGTTGCCAAACAGCGATTTGGAATTGTAGTCGTCGCCCAGCAGTGGTGTGCCCGTTAGCCCAATCTTGATGGCATTGGCATCCGACTGGTTCAGGTTGGCCAAAAAACTCCCTTTGGGGTTGTAGCTCCGGTGTACTTCGTCCAGAAAATACACACGCTGTATGTCTAACTGATAATCGTTATTGTACAGCACATCTGGGTCATCCTGAAATTTCTGGATATTCACCACCGTAATCTCTGCTTTCCCCGAATGGTTGTGTATCACCTGCGTGGCTTTGATATCCTGTGCAAAGGCTTCGCGCGAATTAATTTCGTGTACCACCAATCCACGGGCTTTAAATTCCCGCCCAGCTTGTATCAGTAAATCCAGTCTGTCCACAATAAAGTAGAACTTGGGCACCACCGCTTTTTTCTGGAAATAATCGGTTAGGTATTTGACGTTGTAATAGGCCAGTGCCGTTTTTCCGCTTCCCTGCGTATGCCAGATAATGCCTTTCTTGATACCCTCGTTCAGTTTGGCTTCAATGGCTTTGGTGGCAAACAACTGCGGATAGCGCATAATGTGTTTTTGTAGTCCGGTGGAGGTTTTCACATAGGCTATGCCGTATTGCAGCATAAACGCCAGCCGTTCCGGCTGAAACAACGAAGTGCATATCCGGTGTGTGGGAGAATCAGGGTTTTTATTGGTCAGGAACTCCGCGGCGTTCTTTATGCTCAGGCAGTTGGTATCCTGCAACACATGCGTTTCCAGTTTATCATCTTCATCGGCCAACAGCTTGCTCAGATCGAATTTTTCTTCTTCCCTGAAATAGTTGAAGTTGGGCTTCTGATAAGAGGCAGTGGCATAAAAAGCCCCTTCGATGGGCTGTATGGAATTCGCATCGTATTCCATATTGTTCGAGAAAACCATCAGTTGCGTGATGTTCACAAACTTGCGGAATTTCTTGTTGCTGAAACGGGTCTGTATGCGTTTGTGTTCGGCGAGTATACCATCTTGATTGTTGGGCTTTTTTACCTCAATAAATACCAGCGGCATACCGTTTATCAGCAGGGTAATATCGGGTCGGAACTCTTCATCGTCTTTCCTGCAGGGCAGTTCAGTAACTACATGCAGGGAATTATTGCTGAAATTCTCAAAGTCTATCAACTTCGTGCCCGAACGATTAATCAGTTTTTCGTAGAAAGCCCGCCCCAGGTCTTCGTTCTCCAGACACAACGACACTTCATCCAGCACCCGCTGCGCATCAGATTTGTCTAATTCGGGATTAATCCGCTGTACACTCTCCTTAAAAATATCCGTGAAAATGTTCGTCGATTCGTCCCAACAGGACTTCTTCAACGACAGATAACTGTAACCCAACCGGCATAAATGCAGGATGGCAGGTATCTTTACACGTGTATTTTCATTAAAGTGCATAGTATATGGCAGATAATTTTTTCGCCCCCCAAATTTAAACATTACTTTACATATATCAATAACAAAATAAATATTAATTTAAAATAACCTATTTGCGTTATTGTTTTATTTGACTCTGCTTATTTTTCTACTTAAAAATTTTGCGATTCAGAAGAAAATCATACAATATTTACTGGTTCTTTGTTATAAGATTATTCTGAGATTTGTAAGGTTGGTAACTTGGCGTTAAGATACTTCTTGGAAAACATCAAAAGTTTTACTTATTTTGTCGAAAAGGAGGGAATAGATGTTTTTGAAAATTGTTTATTCAATAAAAAATTTGGCAAACATGAAAATTTGTGTTGTGCAAATGTTGTGCGATAGGATAAAAGCAAAATGCTATTTAACTGTATAACAATTAAATAGCATTTATTTATGTGACCACGATAGGATTCTAACCTATAACCTTCTGATCCGTAGTCAGATGCTCTATACAGTTGAGCTACGTAGCCATTTCGCTTTTGCGAGTGCAAAGATAGGGCTAATTTTGAAATCTGACAAGAGATTCGGGTAAAAATTTCGAACTAAAATGTGATAAAAATTTCAAAACATAGATTATCACATATTTATAGCCAAAAATATTTTGAGCTTTTAGCCCAGTCTTATCAGGCAAGCACAAAGTCGAGCTGCTTTTTATCCAGATTAGCCCTTGCCACACGCACTGTAAGCTCGTCGCCCAGCTGATATTTTTTATGATAACGGCGTCCCACCAGGCAATAATTCTTATCGTCGAAGGTATAATAGTCATCGTCAAGCTCACGAATCGGGATCATACCCTCACATTTATTTTCGACCAGTTCTACATACACGCCCCACTCTGTGACACCCGAAATAACGCCATCGAAGACCTGACCCAAATGAGCACCCATAAATTCCACCTGTTTGTACTTGATAGAAGCGCGCTCTGCATTTGCTGCCAGTTGTTCCATATCAGAACTGTGACGGCAAAGATCTTCGTATTCCTGCTGACTGACACTGCGACCTCCGGTGCTGTAACGTTCGAGCAGGCGATGCACCATCATATCAGGATAACGACGTATGGGCGAGGTAAAATGCGTATAATAATCGAACGACAAACCATAGTGACCAATATTATCGGTGGAATAGGCTGCCTTTGCCATTGACCGGATGGCCAGCGTTTCGATGAGGTTCTGCTCTTTGCGTCCCTGTACTTCGTCGAGCAAATGATTAATGGACGACGAAACCGCAGCACTTTTACCCGAGGTTTTCAGATTATATCCAAAACGTTTGATAAACACCGAGAAATTCTGCAATTTTTCAGGATTAGGCAAATCGTGAATACGGTACACAAATGTTTTGGCTTTTTGTCCTCTTCCGGGTTTTCCAATATGCTTTGCTGTGGTTCTGTTTGCCAGCAACATAAACTCTTCAATCAGTTTATTGGCATCCTTTTGTTCTTTGAAAAATACCGATACAGGTTTTCCTTTTTCGTCTATATCGAAACGCACTTCCACCCTGTCGAATGCAATGGCACCGGCAGCAAAGCGGTTAGCACGTAGTATTTTGGCCAGTCGGTCGAGTTCCAGAATTTCGTCACGATAATCACCTTCACCTGTTTCAATCACTGTTTGCGCTTCCTCGTAGGTAAAACGGCGCACACTGCGGGTTACTGTTTTGGCTATTTCGTAATGCTTTACCTCAGCCTTATCGTTCATATGGAAAAGTACCGAATAAGTCAGTTTATCCTCATCGGGACGAAGTGAGCAGATTCCATTAGACAAATGTTCTGGCAGCATGGGAATGGTCCTGTCGACCAGATACACCGAGGTAGCACGACTTTGCGCCTCACGTTCGATGATACTGCCCGGCCGCACATAATGAGTCACATCGGCAATATGCACACCCACCTCCCAAAGTCCGTTTTCGAGTTTTCGCAGCGAAAGCGCATCGTCGAAATCCTTTGCATCGCGGGGGTCAATGGTAAGAGTCACCACACCACGCATATCGATACGACGCGACACTTCTTCGGGCGTTATACCTGCATCAATCTTATCAGCAGCAGCTTCCACTTCGGCCGGATATCTGTAAGGCAAACCAAATTCAGCCAGAATAGCATGCATTTCAGTATTGTTATCACCTTTATCACCCAGCACATCCACCACTTCGCCGACAGGATTTTTCAGGTTAGGTTCCCACTGAAGCAGCTTCACCACTACCTTTTGTCCGTTTTTGGCTCCATTGAGTTTCGATTTGGGAATAAACACATCATTGGTCAGCACACGGTTGTCCGAGATCATAAAGGCAAAATTTTCCGACACTTCGAGAATTCCCACAAAAGTATCCTTGGCACGCTGCACCACCTCAATCACTTCGCCTTCGGGGCCCTGACCACGTCGACGGGCATAAAGGAAGACTTTCACCTTATCGCCCAGCAAAGCATGATTGGTTTTGCGTTCAGGTATAAATACAGGCTCCCCTTCATCATCGGGTATCAGGTAGGTTTTCACTCCCTGACGATCAATAGTTCCTGTAATATATCCACTGCGCGAATTCACCTTAAATTTTCCACGCGAAATTTCCACCAGAAAATCCTCATCGAGCAACTCATAAAGCAGCTGATTGATAAAAATTCTCTGCGACTCCGATTTCACATTGAGCAGTGTGGATATTTGTTTGTAATTGAATGTCTTTTCGGCATTCTCGTTGAAAATATTAATGATACTGCGAACCAGTTCGGACTTGCGTACTTTGGTACTTCCTCCGGTTTTGGGCGATTTGCGTTTTTTTGCCATAAGACTTTTTATTTGAAATTTTACTGTCGGTAAGTATAGGGACAGTACTGATTTTGATAAGATTTTACAAATATACAACAATCAAAAACAATAAAGTGTTACAGAGAAGTAAAATTTTAAGCAATTTATGCAGGATTATTTGTAATTTCGCAGGCCGTTGACGAAAGAAAACCAACAAACGGCACACAATACTTTCTTTATGAAGAAAAAGACGGCATTTATTATCAACCCTATATCCGGAACCACAAAAAAAGATCTGATTCCGGCTTATATACTCGACACTCTCAACGAGGATATTTTCGATGCAGAGATTGTGTTTACCGAACGTAAAGGTCACGGTAGCGAACTTGCGCGCAGTTTTGTGGCCCGCGGATTTGACATTGTGGTGGCTGTGGGTGGTGATGGTACCGTAAATGAGATTGCCCGCGAACTCCGCCACACCAACACGGCACTCGGGATTATCCCCATAGGCTCAGGTAACGGTCTTGCACGCCATCTGAATATCCCCATGAACATTCACAATGCTGTGGAAGTACTGAATCATTCCGAAACCATACTGATGGATTATGGCATTGTGAACGACCAGCCTTTTTTCTGCACTTGTGGAACTGGTTTCGATGCTTATGTGAGCACTGAGTTTGCCAAAGGGCAGCGACGTGGCATTATGGCCTATCTCGAAAAAATCATAACCGGCTATTTCAGCTACAAATCGCAAAACTATCATATCACAGGCGATGGTATCGACCTGAAGACAAAAGCATTTGTGCTGACTTTTGCCAATGCATCGCAATGGGGAAACAACGCTTATATCGCACCACAGGCTAGTGTACAGGATGGAATGCTCGACATTTCCATTATGAGTAATTTCCCGGTGATAGCCATTCCCACACTGGCACTTCAACTTTTTACCAAGACGATCGACAACGATTTGTTTATGACCACACTCCGTGCCCGTGAAATCACCCTATGGCGCGACGAACCCGGTCCTTTCCACTACGATGGAGAACCTTATGAGGATGGTCGTGAAATTAAAATTAAAATTGTGCCTGATGGACTGAAAGTAAGAACGAAGAAGAAGTTCTGAGTTCTGAGTTCTGAGTTTCATGTTTTAATTTGAAGATTTGAAGATTTGAAGATTTGAAGATTTCTCACTTCGGAAATGATTCTCATAAAATCAATCGCTCAGTCTTTTAATTATTCAAGATATTTGTACCTCAGAGTCTCCGTGTTTTATATCTTGTCTTTGTTCTTTTGTTGTCTTTGTTCTCAACTGTCAACTAATAAAAAAAGCAAGCGACTAAACAGCCACTTGCTCCTTACTTTCTTACTTTCTTACCTCTTACTTTATAAGAATTTCGTCCGAAGTATAAGCTTTAGGCAGTTTGCGAAGATTATATTGCGAAGCCATGATTTCGCCATAGGCACCAGCAGAGCGGAGTGCAATGATATCACCGCGTTTGGTGGCGTTCATCACATAATCCTTGGCAAAAGTATCCGACGATTCGCAGATTGGCCCAACCACATCATAAGTTTCCTCAGCCTTATCCGACGAAAGATTTTCAATACGGTGATAAGCCTGATAAAGCGCCGGACGAATCAGTTCGGTAAATCCTGCATCGAGAATGGCAAATTTCTTCGAAGTACCTTCTTTTACATACAGCACTTTCGAAATAAGACTGCCACACTGTGCTACCACTGCACGTCCGAGTTCGAAATGCAATGTCTGACCGGGACGAAGTGTAAGATGCTCACGGAAGATTTTGAAATAAGCGGCAAAATCAGGCACAGGGAAATGATTTGGATGCTCATAATTGACACCGAGTCCGCCTCCGACATTAATATGCATCAAAGCCACACCACGACTTTCAAAATGCTCCTGAATTTCGTTTACCTTTACGCAGAGATCCTGAAAAGGCGTCATATCGGTAATTTGCGAACCTATATGAAAGTGAATGCCCACCAGGTCGATATTGCGCAGCGTTTTCACCAGGTCAGTAACCTTGTCCAGTTCCGAAAGGTTTATACCAAATTTATTCTCATTCAGTCCGGTTGTGATATAATGATGTGTATTAGCACTCACATTCGGATTGATACGCAATGCCACACGGGCTTTTTTGCCTTTGGCTGCAGCCAGTTCGTCAATCACTTCAAGTTCGGGAACCGACTCCACATTGAAGCAAAAAATATCGTTATCCAGACCAAGATTAATTTCCCAGTCGGCCTTTCCCACACCTGCAAAAACCACTTCCGAAGCAGGAATTCCGGCATCGAGAGCAGCCTGTACTTCGCCACCGCTTACACAATCGGCACCAAGACCTGCATTTTTAATAGTAGCCAGAACCTGAGCATTTACATTGGCTTTCATGGCATAATGCACCTTGAAACTGCCTTTGTGCTGGTTTATTTCGTCGAGCGTTGCCCGCAACACATTCAAATCGTAATAATAAAAAGGAGTTTGTAATGCTCCTAATTTATCGACGGGGTAATTTGCTTTTATCATATATCTTATTTATCAAAAAAAAACTTAAAAAAAAGCCGGCTTAAAGCAAGCCGGCTTCTGTAAAAAACAATATCTTAACTGAAAAGTTCGCGACTCAAAGCTTCGAGTGCACGTTTTTTATCTTCAGCATGAACCAGGAACGACACATTGTAGTTGCTTCCGCCGTACGAAATCATACGAACAGGAATATCCTTCAGTGCATTCACTGCTTTTGCCTGTAAGCCCACATTTTCGCTTGGAAGATCGCCCACCACGCAAACAATGACCATATTGCTATCAACGGTAACCGTACCCAGCTTTTTGAGGTTGTTTACAATTTCGTCGAGACGTTTTGTATTATCAATAGTTACCGATACACCCACTTCCGAAGTGGTAATCATATCAATAGAAGTCTGGTATGATTCGAAGATTTCGAATACTTTGCGCAGGAATCCGTGTGCCAGTAGCATACGTCCCGATTTGATTTTGATAGCTGTAATACCATCTTTGGCAGCCACAGCCTCAATTGTATGTTTCTGACAACGCATTGAAATAAGTGTTCCGTGTGCTTCAGGCTCCATGGTATTGAGCAGACGTACAGGAATATTATTCAGTTTGGCAGGGAGAATACAGGTTGGGTGCAGAATTTTAGCGCCAAAATAGGCAAGCTCGGCAGCTTCCTCGAAGTGCAGATAAGGAACCGGTTTTGTTCCTTCCACAAAACGGGGATCGTTGTTGTGCATTCCATCGATATCTGTCCATATCTGAATTTCTTCCGATTTAATAGCCGCACCAATCAGCGAAGCACTATAGTCACTTCCACCACGTTGCAGGTTATCAATTTCACCGTAGAAATTGCGACAGATATAACCCTGGGTAATATAAATCATTTTATCGGCCTGCAGATTCAGCTGTTTCTCAAGATTTTCGGCGATAAAAGCTGTATCAGGTTCCGAGTTTTTGTCGATACGCATATAGTCGAGGGCAGGCAGCAATGCACTGTCTTCGCCTTTTTCGAGCAAATAGAGATGGAACATATTGGTCGAAAGCAATTCGCCCTGTGCCAGAATGGCTTTTTCCTCGAAAAGTGTAAATACCGATTTCGAAAAAGAACGAAGGTATTCAAAATGCGTTTTTATAATGGCTTTCGACTCATGTTTATATTTATCAGTCGAATAAAGATCTTCGATCACATCATAATACTTCTGTTCGAGCGCGTTGATACGTTCGAGTGCTCCGGCGCTGTTGTTTTTGTAGAAGTAGTCCGAAATTTCAACCAGGCTATTGGTAGTGCCCGACATGGCTGATAAAACAACAATTTTTTGTTCTCCATCGCAAATAAGCTTAGCCACATCTTTCATACGTGCTGCTGAACCTACGGATGTACCGCCAAATTTTAATACCTTCATCTGTTTCGTATTGTATTTTAATTGAATAAAAATATTTCGAGATGCAAAAGTAATACATTTTCTGAAATTATCCGATTGGTCAATTGGATAAAATGATTTACATTTGCAAATAAAAGCATCAAAAAATGACAAAAAAGATATTTTTAGCCTGCATTCTGGTAATAAACAGCTATTTTTCTGCTTTTGCACTGGATGCCTGGATAAGAATCAATCAACTCGGATATACCCCTGATGGGATAAAAAAAGCTGTATTGGTGAGCGAATCGGCACTCGACTTTAAAAAATTCAGCATACACGATGCCCTTACCAACGAGAAATTAGCCGAATACAACACTTTTTTTAATTACGGAAAATACGAGCCATTTACCGATGTATATATACTCGATTTCAGCTCCTTCAAGGCTCAGGGAGCATTTTATCTGAAGGCCGGATACTTTTTCTCACCTACCATTTATATCAACAAAAATATTTACCAACGAAGCGCCGATTTTCTGTTGCAATACATGCGCAGTGCCCGTTGCGGAGCTGACAAAAACGGTGCAGAAGCCTGCCACACGGAAGAGGCTTTCGAAATGTACGGACCGGACATTTATGTTCCCGTCATCCCTCCTGCCCCCGTTGAAACTTCGAAAACCAACAATAAAAAAAATCAGAAAAAAGCCGTTCAGCCGGAACCAGAGCTAGTAAAAATCACAAAATTCATAGATGTAAGCGGAGGTTGGCACGATGCGCCTTACTACAGTAAAAACAGCAGCACAGCAGCTACAAGTGTGTATCAAATGCTTTTTGCATGGCAAATGCATCCCGATGCTTTTGGAGATGCGTATGACGAAAAGGGACAAAAAGGGGCTAACGGGCTGCCCGACATACTGGATGAAGCCTTACGGGGCATTCGCTGGCTTATGAAAATGAATCCGGCAAAAGACACATTGTATCATCAGGTTGGCGACAATCGCTTCGGACCGGCCACCGACCTGCCCCATAACGATATTGCAGATTACGGACAGGGAAAGGCGCATCCTGTAATGCTGGCCACGGGAAAGCCACAGGGAAACAGGGAATTTCAAAACCGTTCGTGGGGAGTAGCTTCGCTGGCCGGAAAAATGTCGGCCGCATTTGCACTGGGCGCCGAAGTGCTTGGAAAATATCACTTTGCACTTGCCGACACGCTTTCAGCAAAAGCCATTGAGCTTTACACACTGGAAAAAAGTCAGCCCGGAGTTTGTCAGGAAGCACCCGGCAGTTCAGTACCTTTCATTGCAGAAGACAACTGGGCCGACGACATGGAGTTGGCAGCTTATCAGCTTTATTTTCAGACATTAGAACCTGAATATCTGCAGGATGCTATGAAATTCGGACGCATGGAGCCTGTTTCCCCATGGGTATTTACCGACACAGCTGCACATTATCAATGGTTTCCGTTTATCAACATCGGACATATTATGCTGGGTAATATGGAAAAACCGGAAATCAAAAACGAGTTTCGTGAAAACATTAAAGCAACACTGCAACGCGCTGATTTAAAAAGACAACAATCGCCATTCCAGGTAGCCACACCTACGGTCATAAATTCGAACAACTACGTGGTGGCTCTCGCCACGCAATGTCAGCTGTACCGTAAATTTACAGGCGACCAGACATTTATTGAACTCGAAACAGCACTGATTGACTGGCTTTTCGGCTGCAATCCATGGGGAATAAGCATGGTTGTCGGTCTGCCCGAAACGGCCAAATCGCCGGAGAATGCATTTTCATCACAAAACAGACTGAACGGAGAAAAACCGCTTGGCGCACTTATCAACGGTCCGGTTTCGCAGAGCACTTTCGATAAATATAAACCTGAAAACATTGAAGGAAAAGACAATTTTGAGCGTTTCCAAAGTGCGCGTAGTGTGTACCACGATGACATAAACGACTATATAAGTAATGCTCCGACTTTAGATGGAACTGCCTCGCTCATAGGGCTACTGGCAGCCAAACAGACCGAATCGGGTGGTTTGCTCAACGATTACAACGAATACCATTCCGGCGCCATCACCCGCACTAATCCTCAGAAAAAACAGATTACACTGGTATTCAGCGGACATCAGTACCTGGATGGCAAATCGAAAATTGCCCGCATTCTGAAAAAACAAAAAGTAAAAGCATCTTTTTTCCTGACAGGCGATTTTCTGAAAAGCAGAAGGCATAAAAAGTTTATAAAAAAACTACAAAAATCAGGACATTATATCGGAGCTCATTCCGATAAACACCTGATCTACACCGATCCACAGAATCCGACTCAACTGCGCGTAAACAAAACGCAGTTTATGAACGACCTGCGGGCAAACTTTAAGGCTCTGGATAAAAAAGACATCGGGAAACCAGAGGCACCATTTTTTATGGCACCACACGGAATGGTCAACGACAGCATCAATCGCTGGGCGCACGAAGCGGGTCTTATTATGATCGGGAATACAACCGGCAGCAATTCCGAGAAAGACCAGAGCGTTCCTGAAATGCGCGATGGATATTTTTCCAGTTCTGAAATTTTCAACCGCATTCTGGAAGTGGAAAGTCACGGAGGTCTTAACGGCTACATTATGCTTTTCCATACCGGCAGCGACAAACGACGCACCGACAAGTTTTACAAACGACTCGATCCGCTGATCCGCGAACTGAAAAAAAGAGGATATTCGTTTACCGATTTGTACGAATCGACAGGAATCACCGAAAGAAATACGGTGGACAAAAACAAAAAAAGGAAGCACTGAAAAGTACTTCCTTTTGATTGGGTGGAAAACGGGGCTCGAACCCGCGACCTTCGGAACCACAATCCGACGCTCTAACCAACTGAGCTATAACCACCGTGTTTTGCGGTTGCAAAGATAGCACAGCCTTTGATTTTACGCAATAGCTGAAAGGAAAAAAATCAGATTTTTTACATTCAGTTGATTATCAATTAAAAACTAAAGAACAAATATGAAATTTCTGCTTACCAACCCTGAAATTGACCAACAGATAGCCGAAATAAAACGAAAAATCCGCCTTTCGATGAATGGCATAACCTCCGAAAGCATGGAAGCAGGCGGCATTGTGTACAAGCAAAATTTCGGAGTTGCCATCCCCCGACTGCGCGAACTGGCAAAGGGCTACGCCCCCAACCACGACCTGGCGCAAAGACTCTGGATGCTCAAAATTCGCGAAACCATGATAATGGCCACCCTGCTCGATGAGCCGGAAAAATTCAGCATCGAAAATGCACGTCAATGGCTGTCAGACATTCATCAACCGGAGCTAATGGAGCAATGTGTGATGAATATTTTTATCAAAACAAGCTTTGCAAACGAACTGATTGTTGAAATAACAGACTCGGAGCAAACATGGTACAAAGTGAGCGGCTTTATGATGGCAGCACGCCTGCACGCACAAATTCCGGATGCATTGACTGACGAGTTATTAAACAAAGTAAAACAATACAGCCGGACCGAAGAATATTATCTGTACAAGAGCATGGGACTTTGTCTGGCGCGACTTTGCAGACGCAGCCCTGACACTGCAAAAAAAATCAGTAATTTTTGCGCACAGCATCTCAACGGTCAAAATGACTGTCAACGCTACATTTCAGAAGAAGTTCGTCAGGAAATTTTATTTTTGGACAACTAATATATAAGAAATTGCTCATTTTTTTGTATTTTTGCAGGTGTTTGGAGAATATCATGAAACGAGCATGAATGCGGACCTACAGACTGAAAATATCACATTCTGATTCCGTACTACAAAAAAACAATTATTCCCGAATGAAAGAAGAACTCACATTCGAAGCTGTAAGGGAGGTTTTCACAAACTATTTACAACAAAAAAAACACCGCAAAACACCCGAGCGCTTTGCCATTCTGAAACAGATTTTTGACAACGAAGGACATTTCGATGCCGAATCGCTATACAACCATATGCAAAAAGACTATCGCGTAAGTCTGGCCACCGTGTACAACACCATGGAATTATTGCTCGATTGCGGCCTGATAGTAAAACACCCCTTTGCTGGACAAACTTCACAATTCGAAAAAACTTTTGGCAACAGCATTCATCATCATCTGGTTTGTACAAAATGTGGTTCGGTAAAAGAGTTTTCGGACAAAAAAATACGAACAGTCATACAGTCGAAATCCTTCAGTGGTTTCGAAAGTTCACATTATTCACTCTATCTTTACGGTCTGTGCAAAAAATGCCAGTTACTGATTAAACAGAAACAATAGTATACAACATAGAAACAATTTTCACACATGAAAGTAGATGTTTTATTAGGCCTCCAGTGGGGCGACGAAGGAAAAGGAAAAGTAGTGGACGTACTTACGCCCGGTTACGATTTGGTAACACGTTTTCAGGGTGGCCCCAATGCCGGACACACACTTGAGTTCGAAGGCAAAAAATTCGTACTTCGTTCAATTCCTTCCGGAATTTTTCAGGGTGGAAAAGCAAATGTAATCGGCAATGGCGTGGTACTTGACCCTGCATTGTTCAAAGCCGAAATTGAAGCCCTCGAAGCTTCGGGACACCCGCTCACCGAACGCCTGAAGATTTCGAAAAAAGCCCATTTGATTCTTCCTACACACCGTCTGCTCGATGCTGCTTACGAATCGGCAAAAGGAGAAGGAAAAATCGGCACCACAGGTAAAGGTATCGGTCCGACTTACACCGACAAGGTAAGCCGCAACGGCCTGCGCGTAGGTGATTTACTCCATAATTTCGATGCTAAATATAAAACTGCTGTAAGTCGTCACCTCGACATTCTGAAACAATACGACTTCAGTTACGATTTGGAAACACTCGAAAAAGAGTGGTTTGCCGGCATTGAAACTATCAAACGTTTTGAACTAATCGACAGTGAACATTTTATAAACGATGCACTGAAAGCTGACAAAAAAGTACTTGCAGAAGGTGCTCAGGGTACTATGCTCGACATTGACTTTGGCTCGTACCCGTTTGTAACCTCTTCGAATACAATTTGCGCAGGAGCCTGTACAGGTCTTGGTGTAGCTCCCCGCAATATCGGCGAAGTGTACGGAATTTTCAAAGCATACTGTACCCGCGTGGGTAGCGGACCATTCCCTACTGAACTCTTTGACGAAACAGGTGATCAGATGCGTAAAATCGGTTTCGAATTCGGTTCTGTAACAGGTCGCCCCCGTCGTTGTGGCTGGATTGACCTTGTAGCCCTAAAATATGCGGTCATGATCAATGGCGTTACCCAGCTTATCATGATGAAAAGCGACGTAATGGATACTTTCGAAACCATCAAAGCCTGTGTGGCCTATAAAATCGATGGCGTAGAAACCGAAAACTTCCCCTTCGACCTGAACGATGGTGCAGAACCTGTATATGTGGAAATGCCGGGCTGGAAAACAGACATGACAAAAATGCAATCGGAAGATGAATTCCCTGAAGAATTCAACGCTTACCTGAGCTTCCTCGAAGAAGAGCTGGAAGTGCCTATTAAAATTGTATCCGTAGGTCCCGACCGTGCACAGACAATTATAAGAGAATAAAACACCCCTAACCCCTAAAGGGGAATGATGCGTGCAACATAAGAAAGTCATCCGGATTAATTCGGATGACTTTTTTGTATCGAACAGAAATACGCCATCATCTGTTATATCCTGCAAAATCCGACATTCTGTCAGTATAACCGATTGGCAGAGATTTTGACAAGGAAAAAGTATAATTTTAAAAACAGAAAAAAGTCATGATGGGAATTTATATCATTTTCGGAGTATTTGCGCTTATCAGCTGGGCTGTATCAGCCAATTTACAATCGAAATTTAAAAAGTATTCAAAAATACCGTTGGCATATGGTATGACCGGACGTGAGGTCGCCGAAAAAATGCTGCGCGACAATGGCATTTACGATGTGAAGGTGATCTCCACACCCGGACAACTTACCGACCACTACAATCCGCTGACCAAAACGGTTAACCTGAGCGAAGGCGTTTATGCATCGAACTCGGTAGCTGCCGCTGCAGTAGCTGCGCACGAATGCGGACATGCTGTACAACATGCCACAGCTTACGCGCCACTCACCATGCGTTCGAAACTGGTCCCCGTGGTTAGTTTTGCTTCAAACTGGATGCAGTGGGTTTTGCTCGCAGGTATTATTTTGCTTGAATCATTTCCGCAACTAATGCTTGCAGGTATTATCCTGTTCGCCACTACCACACTGTTTAGCTTTATCACTCTGCCGGTGGAAATCAATGCCAGTAGTCGTGCCCTTGCATGGCTGAGCAATGCAGGTATCACCAATTACGAAACAAACGGACCCGCCCGCGACGCCCTTAAATCAGCTGCGTATACTTATGTGGTAGCTGCACTCGGATCGCTGGCAACACTGGTTTACTATATTTTAATGTTTTTGGGAAGAAGAGACTGATCTTTTGCAGAAAGTAAGAGGTAAGAAGGTAAGAGGTAAGAAAGTAAGAGGTAAGAAAGTAAGAAAGGAGCAAGTGGCAGTTGGTCGCTTGCTCTTTTTTTTATCGAATTAAGACCAAAGACGAAGGACAAATGTTTCAAATTCCTCTGTGCTAATCTGTGTAATCTGTGGATAATATTCAAATCTCAAAACTTGTCCGCCGTGGCGGATTTTCAAATTGAAACCTGAAACTCTGAAACCATGAAACTCGAATCTTTGAAACGCGAAACGCGAAACGCAAAACGCGAAACACAAAACACGAAAAACTTTTTTTACTGCATGTATTTGGTAATCAAAAGAAATTCAGTATCTTTGCAGTCCGTTTATTATCCCAGTGTAAAAGTTCGTTTTTACTGGTTGAAACTTTCTGTGTTTGTGCCGATTAGCCTCATTCAAACATTGTATTGAAAGCCTGTAAAACCGACGATTAATTAATTAAAAAAACATTTTTATAAAGTGGATACGTTAAGTTATAAAACCATTTCTGCTAACAAAGCAACAGCGCAGAAAGAATGGGTAGTAGTGGATGCTACCGATTTGGTATTGGGACGTATGGGCTCGAAAGTGGCAAAACTTTTGCGCGGTAAGTACAAACCAAGCTTCACTCCTCACGTGGATTGTGGCGACAATGTGATCATTATCAATGCTGAAAAAGTACAGCTCACCGGTAACAAATGGACCGACAGAGTTTATCTTCGTCACACCGGATATCCCGGCGGTCAGCGCGAAATGACACCAGCAAAATTGATGGAAAAAGATCCTGAAAAACTGATTAAAAAAGTGGTGAAGGGTATGTTACCTAAAAACAAACTGGGTGCTCAATTGCTTGGCAACCTTTATGTATTTGCAGGTGCAGAACACGACAAACAAGCTCAACAACCAAAACAAATCGATTTAAACACACTTAAATAATCAGTATGGAAGTAACAAATGCCCTAGGAAGAAGAAAAGCGGCTGTAGCCCGTGTTTTCGTAAGCGAAGGAAGCGGAAAAATCACCATCAACAAGCGTGATCTCGAAGTTTATTTTCCATCACCCCTTTTGCAGTATGTGGTTAAACAACCGCTGAACAAATTAGGTGTTGCCGAAAAATATGACATCAAAGTAAACCTCGATGGTGGTGGATTTAAAGGACAATCAGAAGCATTGCGCCTTGCCATTGCACGTGCATTGGTAAAAATCAACCCGGAAGACAAACCGGCTCTGAAAGCTGAAGGATTTATGACCCGCGACCCACGCGAAGTGGAACGTAAAAAACCGGGACAACCAAAAGCACGCAAGAGATTCCAGTTCTCGAAACGCTAATATTATTTACCATTTATCAATTTACAATTTACCATTTTTTCATGTGGCTTAAACGCTATATAGTAAATGGTAAATGAATAAATAATCAATGGTTTAGTTTAGTATCTAAATTCACAGGACTCATAGACACTGGATGGCTACCTGCGAATTGAATTCTAAAAAAGAAGAAAGTAAACAAATTAACAAAAACAAAATGTCAAGAACAAATTTTGAACAACTTTTAGAGGCTGGCTGTCACTTTGGTCACCTCAAACGCAAATGGAATCCTGCCATGGCTCCCTATATTTTCATGGAGCGCAACGATATCCACATCATCGATCTTCACAAAACTGTGGTAAAAATCGATGAAGCTGCCGCTGCATTGAAACAAATAGCCAAATCAGGCCGCAAAGTACTTTTTGTAGCTACTAAAAAACAAGCCAAAGATGTGGTTGCCGAAAGAGCACAACAGGTAGCCATGCCTTATATTACTGAGCGTTGGGCCGGTGGTATGCTCACCAACTTCCCAACTATCCGCAAGGCCGTGAAGAAAATGACCACCATCGACAAAATGACTACCGATGGCACTTTCGATAACATTTCGAAACGTGAAAAACTTCAAATTGCCCGTCAGCGCGAAAAACTCGAAAAGAACCTTGGTTCGATTGCCGACCTTACCCGTCTGCCTTCTGCTCTTTTCGTAGTTGACGTAATGAAAGAACACATTGCGGTTAAAGAAGCTCAGCGTCTGGGTATTCCTGTATTCGGAATCGTGGATACTAACTCAAATCCTAACGGAATTGATTTCGTAATCCCTGCAAACGACGATGCCACAAAATCAGTTGACGTGATTCTTGGTGCCATGGTGGAAGCCATTCAGGAAGGCCTCGAAGAACGTAAAGTTGAAAAAGTTGACACTGAAGCTGCAGAAGCTCCTGTAGTGAAAGAGAAAAAATCGCGCGTTGCAAAACGTCCACGTACTCAGAAAGAAGACGAAGAAGCTCTGAACGCTAACGTACTGAAAAAAGTCGTTAAAGAAGACGAGGAATAATTGTCATTGACAATTTTAGTATTTACCATTTACAAATTTGTAGAAATGCGATTAAATTCGCAGGTCAGCAAATAGTAAATGGTAAATTGCCAAATAGTAAATAAATCAAATTATAAAAATTCTACAAAATAAGAATATTATGGCAGTAACAATGGCAGATATTTCGAAATTGCGCACCATGACCGGAGCCGGTATGATGGACTGCAAGAATGCCCTTATTGAGGCAGAAAACGATTTCGAAAAAGCAATTGAAATTATTCGTAAAAAAGGACAGGCTGTAGCCGCAAAACGCAGCGACCGTGAAGCTTCAGAAGGTTGCGTGTTAGGTGCAGCTGTTGACGGTTTTGCAGCCCTTATCGCTTTAAAATGCGAAACCGACTTCGTAGCTAAAAATGCTGATTTCGTAGCGCTGACAAAATCAATACTTGATGCAGCTATGGCAGCTAAAGCAAAATCGCTCGACGAAGTGAAAGCTTTGGTAATCGATGGCCGAACAGTGGCCGAACTCGTGACCGATCGTTCGGGTGTAACCGGTGAAAAAATGGAATTGAACTACTACGAATTTGTAGAAGGTGGTTCGACTGCAGCTTACATTCACCCGGGAAACAAGCTGGTAAGCTTAGTAGCATTTGCCGAAGAAGGTGCTGAGTACGAAACCATTCGTGGTGTAGCTATGCACATTGCTGCAATGTCGCCTGTAGCTATCGACGAAGCTTCTGTTCCTCAGAAAATTAAAGACAACGAGCTTTCTGTAGCTATCGAAAAAACCAAAACAGAACTTGTGGCTAAGGAAGTGGAAGTGGCTTTGAAAAAAGCCGGCATCAACCCAGCCCACGTGGATACCGACGACCATATTGAATCGAATATGGTAAAAGGCTGGATCACTGCTGAAGACGCAGCTAAAGCCCGCGAAATTAAAGCAACTGTAGCTGCTGAAAAATCGGCCAGCTTACCTGAACAGAGAGTAAACAGCATTGCAGCCGGACGTATGGCAAAATTCTTCAAAGAATACACCCTTTTGGAACAAAAATACGAAGGTGGTGGCGAAGAAGCTGGAAAAATTACAGTAAAAGAACTGCTTGCTAAAAAACAATACACCTGCGTGGCTCTGAAACGCGTTACATTGAACCAGGAGTAAGCCTATCATTCTCCTCAGGGAGCGTAAGATTTAATCATATAAAAAAAGTCATCCGATATATTTCGGGTGACTTTTTTTTTTGCTTTTTATCGTCAGACCGGAAATACCGTTCAGCCGATAGATACAAAGCAACAGCCCCGGTCGAACCACTTTCAAATTGTAGAAAAAAAACTATAAATTATGTTTGGTTTATTAAATTTGTTTTCATATATTTGAGACCTTTTTCATTCTCAAACAAGGTTAATATTATTTTTAATCGTATTTTCACAGGCAACAATCTTTAATATAAAGAAATAAAAATAACTTTGGCGGAAAGAATCCGAAAGCCCATGCAGTTAACAATTTGAATTCGGACACAATAATAAATAGAATAAACATGACATTAAAACGTTTTTCTCTGTTTGTATTCTTATACATTGTATCAGCAATCGCCTATGCCGCCATTCCTTCGGGTTACTATACTACAGCCACAGGAAGCGGCGCGACTCTTAAAACACAACTTTACAATATAATTAATGGTCATACCGAACGTTCGTATGCACAACTATGGACTGATTTTCAGACCACCGATGCGAAAAGCAACGGAAAAGTATGGGATATGTATTCGGACATTCCAAATAGCACTCCACCTTATGAGTTTACATTTATCAGCGATCAGTGCGGTAATTACTCAGGCGAAAACAGCTGCTACAACCGTGAGCACTCATTCCCCAAAAGTTGGTTTAACGATGCCACACCCATGTACAGCGATCTTTTCCACCTTTACCCCACCGATGGTTATGTAAACGGACAACGCGGAAATCTTCCTTTCGGAGAAGTAAGCAATCCTGATTGGACATCGCAAAACGGAAGCAAAAAAGGCACAAACACTTATCCCGGCTTTTCGGGCGCAGTGTTTGAACCTATCGACGATTTCAAAGGCGACTTTGCACGCACATATTTTTACATGGCCACACGCTACGAAAATGTAATTGCCGGCTGGGAGAAGTACGACTCCAATGGCGATGCGGTACTCAATGGCACTGCTTTTCCTGCTTTCGAAACATGGTTCCTCAACATGCTGGGCGAATGGCATGTAGCCGACCCGGTTTCGGCCAAAGAAACTGCCCGCAACGATGCGGTATATGGCATACAAGGAAACCGCAACCCTTTTATCGATCATCCGGAATATGTTTACAGCATTTGGGGTGTAGGACAAAGTGGAAGTGCAGAGCCGGCTAATTATCCTACTGCATTTTCGGCTCGTAATGTTAAGCTGCAATGGACAGATGCGACCGGAGCTATTGCACCGGAGAAATATCTGATACGCATGAGTGCAACAGGATTTGAAGATATTGCTGTACCAACGGATGGCGTAAGTTATTCCGATAGCAATTCCGACAAAAATGTAAACGCCGGAGTGCAACAGGTTTGGTTTACAAACCTAAGCGCCGGAACATATTATTTTAAAATTTACGGTTACACCGGAAGCGGTGCAACTGCCAACTATAAAACCGATGGCGCTGTGCCACAAATGAGTGTT
Organism: Bacteroidia bacterium; assembly: GCA_009929375.1. Taxonomy (GTDB): domain Bacteria; phylum Bacteroidota; class Bacteroidia; order Bacteroidales; family Paludibacteraceae; genus Paludibacter. Next base: position 8,522 of record SAAO01000029.1, on the reverse strand, counting down.
ACAATTCCCTGATACAACGAAAATTATAAAAAAACGTGATAATAATTTAAATTTCTATTCTTATGAAAAAAACGATTATTTGTTTTAAAACTCATGCTTTTGATTTTAAGCGGGGGTTATCTGCATTGCGGTTCTTCGCTTTCGTAGTGGCATTTTTAGGATTAACTGCGAGTAGCGCATGGGGACAAACAACAACCATTTTCTCAGAAAACTGCGGTACTTCCATTACCGGGAATCCATCTCCGAATTCTTACACAGGATGGCAAAATAATGGTGCACTTACTTTCACTGGTACGGGAGATATGAGAAGTACTAATCCGAGTAGTAGTTATACAGGTGCGTCTGGAACTATCAATGTTTTATTAAATGCTTCAAATGAATATTTTCAAATCAGCGGAATAAATACAACCGGGAAAACAAGTTTGTCATTGTCGTTTGGTGTGAAGAAATCAACAACTGCGCAAAATGGAACCACATTTGTGCTCTCGTATAGCACAAATGGAACCAACTTTACAAATATAGATTATGGAGGTTTTTCAACAGGTTCTGGTACGGCCGTTTGGGTGCTTAAAACAGTTTCTTTGCCTGACGGAGTTGTGGCTATTAAGTTTACAAATACAGAATCATCAGGATCTAACGGGTTCAATATTGATGACATCAAACTTGTTGGAACATTGGCATCCTCCCCAACCATTACCACTCCTTCTCCCACATCATTAAGCGGTTTTACAACCTCAGCGGGCACAGCTTCGGTATCGCAGACTTTTACTGTTGGAGGTAGTAATCTTACAACAGATTTAGTGGTTACAGCACCTACAGGCTATGAGGTTCGTGAAAATGGCACTGGCTCATTTGCGTCTTCGGTTTCATTTACACCTTCATCGGGCACGGTTGCCACTAAAACTATTGAAGTAAGAATTGCTGCTTCGGCAGGTGTTGGTTCTCCTGCTGGTAATGTGGTTTGCTCTTCTACAGGAGCCACGTCTCAAAATGTGGCTGTAAGCGGAACGGTAAGTGCGTTAAGCTACAGCATTACCCCCACATCAAACAACGAAAGTTTTGGCACAGTATCGCTTTCGGGAGCAGTAATTACCGGAGCACCTGCGTCCGGCTACACCTATGCCACGCCCGCTTACACTGTACTAAGCGGCACGGCTACAGTTTCGCAAAGTGGCAATGCGTTTACAGTTTCGCCAACATCGGATTGTGCTGTACGGATAAATTTTGAGGCTAAACCTCACTTCACATTATCATTGAACAATGATGGCGAAGCTTATACAAATACAAACTTCCCATTCACAACATACGAAGGAAATACAATTACACTTCCTACTCTTGATAATTGCAGCTCATATACATTTGTGGGCTGGGATACAAATAGCAGCACTACTTCTGCCCCAACTTACGCCGGCGGCGCAACTTACACTACTACATCAGGAAATGTAACTTTGTATGCTGTGTATAGCCAGACAACAGGCACTCCGGAAACCTGGACAAAAGTCACAGCTTTAGAACAAATTGTTGCAGGCACCTATATTATAACAAATGGAGATTTTTACCTCCCAAATACCAATACAACCGCATCGAATCCTCCAGCCCAGATAACGCTTACTTCAAAAAGTGTTAGCGTATCAGGCAGTTTGCTGAATGGAACAATAAGCTCAGACATGCAATGGAATTTCACAGGTGATAACACTTCAATGGCAATAACATCAGCAGCAAATCCTTCAGACATTCTCTACAACATTAATGACAACAATGGTGTCCGCATACATACAACAGCTGCAAGTTGGGCATTTGAAACATATTCTACAGGTTTTGCAATGAAACACAATAGCAGGTTCTGCGCAGTTTATACAAATGGTTCCGATTGGAGAAGTTACGGAACTAAAAATGCTGCCAATTATGCAACTAACTCGGGCATTTTGGATCTATTTAAAAAGTCAGGTGGCTCAACCACTACTTACACAACAAACCCCAACTGTAATGCAGCTCAAGTTAATGTAAGCGCAACCGCTCTTTCAGGCTTCACCTACGCTCAAAATGCAGGTCCATCGGCCGCGCAAAGTTTTACGGTGAGTGGCCTTAATCTCACCAACGACATTAGCATTGCAGCCCCTACCAACTACGAAATATCAAAAACTTCGGGTTCGGGATATGCTACTCCTTTGACGTTTACACCTGCTGAAGTTGCTACAGCCCAAACTGTGTATGTTCGCCTCAAAAGCGGACTTAACCAGGGAGCATACAACAATGAAGTTATTACCGTCACCTCCACAGGTGCAGATACTAAAACTGTAACGGTGAGTGGCAGTGTAACAGTGCCTATCAACGCCGAACCTTCGGCTCACGCTACCGGTTTTGCTGCTGTAGAAGATGGACAGAATGCCATAATACTTAGCTGGACAGATGCCTCAGGTGCTGATGGCTATTTAATAAAAGCTTCAGCCGTAAGTTATGCTGCAATAGCCGCACCTGTGGATGGCACACCCGAAAGCGATGCTACTTTGGTAAAAAATGTAGCGCAAGGTACAGAAATTGTTGAATTCACAGGCTTATCTGCTAGTACCACTTATTATTTCAAAATATGACCTTACAGCAACAGTGGCGCAAGCATCGATTATAAAACAGATGGCAGTGTGCCGCAAGCAAGTACGATGACAGATGCCATAGTACGTCCTAATGTAATCATTACCGAAGTATATGGCGGTGGTGGAAATACCGGAGCTACATTTAAAAACGACTTTATTGAGCTTTATAATACTACTAATTCACCTATTGACATTAGCGGTTGGAGTATTCAATATTACAGCGCGACAGGGACTACTCCTGGCACAGATGGTTCGAATGTTCATACATTTCCAAGTGGATCAATAATCCCTGCAAAATCACATTTTTTGATTCAACAAGCAGCGGGCACAGGCGGCACAGCTGATTTATTTGAACCAAATGTGAGTGGTACATTAGCTATGAGTGGTACTGGTGGCAAAGTAATACTTTTCACAATAAATACAGCTCAAACAATCACGTCTGACATTAGCTCCGTAACAGAGCATGTAAACTTTAAAGATTATCTCCCATTTGGTGCTTCGACTCCAGTCTGGGGTTCAGCAATGTCGGCTACAACTAACACTACTTCTGCTACACGCAAAAAAGTATCAGGTGAATATGTATATTCTCAAAACATTGGTAATGATTTTGAAGTAGCAACACCTACACCACAAAATAGTGGTAAATATCGCACAAAAGGCTCTGGAAATCTTAATGATAATTTGAAATGGGAGTTTACCGACAACGGTGCATGGATAGATGTTGCCTCTGCTCCGGACAATAATGGCAGAGGAGTTGAAATTGAAGCGGGACATGAAATAACAATCAATGCAAATGCCTCATTATCGGCAGTGACTCTGAAACCCGGTGCTAAACTTACTCTAAACAATGGCCATAGCTTTTCGCCCGGCACTTTCACCCTCGAAAGCGATGCCACAGGCACAGCAACTTTTGTGGATAAACGTTCAAACGGGAACAAAACCAATATCACTGCCACAGTGAAAAGACATTTACCCGCAGCAACTGACCGTACATGGTGGTATTTGGCCAGTCCGGTTGACGGAGCAAGCTACACAGTATTCGGCAGCAACAAAGTGGGAGATTACAGCGAAACAACACGTTCGTATTCAAATCCGTTTGCAGCACCAACTACACTTACTGCCGGTAAAGGTTATGTGGTGAAAATGACAGCCGCTGAAGCAACAGATTATATTTTTGCAGACAATGTACTTAACACGGGTGATATTTCAGTAGCACTTACACGCACAATCTCCGAAAACCCTGTGAACCCCGACAATGCCAAACGTGGTTTTAACCTGGTGGGAAATCCTTATCCTTCGTATCTGAACTGGGAGTTGGTATACGCAGCTTCGACAAACATACGATCAACTATCTGGTACAGAACTCTGGATAAAGGAAGTATGGCATTTTACACTTACAATGCCAAATCAAACATTTCGGTACCTGATTCGGCGCATGGATATATTCCACCAATGCAGGCCTTCTGGGTAAAAGTGGATACCGATCCGGTGTCTCCTGCAACTGTAAGCAATGGCACATTGAATTTTACAAACGATATGCGCTCACACGACGAAAGTGTTGACGGCAATCCGCTGAAAACACCTGCTGCCGATCGTAATTTAGTGCGTCTGAGCATTAGCAATGGTACATTGAGCGACGAAACTGTGATTGTCACGCATCCTTCTGCTTCGGATAATTACGACAGCTTCGACTCTGAGAAAATGGCCAATGGCGATACCAATCGTCCGGAGATTTTCAGTATGGCCGGAAATCAGGAATTGGTCATCAATGGTATCAGCCCGCTCACCGACAGCAAACAAATTGCGCTTGGCGTTCGTCCGGGCCGTGCAGGCAACTACACAATAAGCCTGACCGAATGGCGCAATACCGGCAATATGGAAGCTGTACTCCGCGATAATCAGCTTGGCGAAGAGCTGATACTTACCGAAAGTAGTAGCTATAGTTTCGACACCGATGGCAATGCAAGCACTTCACGCTTTAGCCTGCTCTTCCGTGCCAAAGGCAGCACTACCGGCTTCGACCGCATTAGCAGCGACCTGTTGATTTATAGCACACAAAACACAATTCGTGTGGAAAGTGCTTCGCTCGAAGGTAACACCATTAGCATATTCAACGCCCTCGGTCAACCCGTATTCAATGGCAAAGCGCAAAGCAACCGCGTCGAAATAAACGGTCTGACTCCGGCAGTATATATGGTAAAAGTAAACAATCAAACAAAAATGGTCATTGTGAAATAATAAGTTTTGAGTATGGAGTTCTGAGTATGGAGTTCTGGGTATCGAGTGATCATAAAACCCTGAAACTAGGAACTCTGAAACTTGAAACTATGGAACTCTGAAACTCTGAAACTCTGAAACCTGAAACTCTGAAACTCTGAAACATTGAATAAAAACATAGCAATTATGGAAATAACAGAAATAAGGAAAAAATATATAACCCCGGAGATTGAACTAATAACTCTAGATAACGAAATTTCACTGGCAATGGAGTCGACGGAAGATAACAATCCAATGAGTGACCCAAACACACCGGCCTGGAGTAAAAACAATCCGGACAGTACTCCCGATCCATTTAAAAACTTTGGATAGGAATAAATCAAAAAGTCTCTGCATATATTTGCAGGGACTTTTTTAGTTGGCCGGTATTTAATGACAAAACGAAGTAAGAAAAGTCAAAAACCAAAACACATTATTTCAGATTATTATTTAGCTTTGTAGCCTGAATCCTTAAATTTATTATTCACAAAAAATCAACAACCATGTACACCGAACGTGATGCACAGCACATTATGACAGCAGGGGCTTTTGCTGCTCTGACAATTGTCCTGATAATTCCAGTACAAATTGTAATTTTCAGTATGTATCCCCCACCCGATTCAGTGGAAGGTTTTTTCAATCTTTTTGCACATAGTAAATGGCTGGGATTATTAAGTCTCGATTTGCTTTATTATATAAATAATGCATTACTGGCTTTGCTGTATCTCGCACTATTTGTGGCGTTGCGTAAAGTCAACTACAGCGCCATGCTTATTGCATTGATGCTGGGTCTGATTGGTATTGCCGTGTATTACAGTTCGTCGGTAGGTTTCGAAATGCTGGCACTAAGCAAGGACTTCGAACAAAGCAGTTCTGCTGAAACAAGTCAGCAAATTCTTGCAGCCGGACGAGCCATACTTGCACGTTACAAAGGCAGTGCATTCGACGTATATTACGTTCTGAATGCCGTGGCGCTGATTATTATATCACTTGTCATGTTTAAGCCCAACCACTTTGGTCGTGCAGCCGCAATTTGGGGACTTATAGCCGGTGTTTTTATGATTATACCCTCCACAGCAGGTACTATAGGACTCGTATTTTCACTCATTTCATTAATTCCATGGGCAGTATTTTCGGTCATTATTGGCATAAAAATGTTACGACCAGAAACTTCAATCTAAAGCAACCGGAATTTTAAACCTCATACCGTCCACAGTAGCCCTCAAACCCCGATTTCAGAGTAAGCATCTTACACAGTAGTGCGTAACACCTTTACACACTACTGTGTAACACCCTTACGCACTACCATGTAAGACCTTTACGCACTACTGTGTAAGACCATTACGCAAAGCCACTGATTTATCACAACTGAAATTTTTGCCTGAACAGTCCTTCTGAAGCCTTTATGTAATTTTAATAATAATGCCTGACAATATAAGTTAAAAAGGCCATAACTTACCCCCAAACAGAACAGAAGGAAACATACAGGACAAATAGAACATTTACAGAACATTAAATGTTATAATCATGCAATCGTTTGCAATGATTTGTAAGAAAAAATACCACAAACTTCAAATAAAATATTAATGATTTATTTATATTTGAACAATTGTATTTTAATTTGAAAACCATTAAATTTTGAGAAATATATGAAGAAAATTACGTTGATGATAGTAGTTTTAGTTTTTTCAAGTTTAGTTTATAGTGCTGATGTGTATTGGAGTGGAAAATCTGCATCAACTGATAATATAAGCGACGGTACAAACTGGTGGAGCGGAGTCAATCCAAGCTCCGGCGACAATTTGTACTTTAACAATACTGGAGGTTTTAGACATTGGGTTTATTCAAATTACGCATCAGGATCGTGGTTTGGAAATATAATTACATACAGTGGTGCAGGTGGTATTAAACTATACGGGGATAACACATATGCTTTTAAGTTCGAAAACTACTCTGACAATAATCTATTCGAAATAGCCAATCCTACAATTGGCAACAGAATAGGAAACGATTTAGAGATAAATCCAGTTGGGGATGGAGGTATTTTACTTTCAGGAAGCAACATCACCATTGATGGAAATCAAAAAATTAAAGTTTACGGAAACAAAACACTGACGGTCAACCCATCAATCAACCAAATAAATGGTACAGGTTCGTTCGAGATATTTAATTCTGCAACAGTTATCTTCAAATCTGTCAATACATACTCTGGCACCACCACAATCAATTCAGGTATTCTGGAGCTACAAGCCGATCAATCAAGTACTGAAATAATTGTAAAGTCAGGTGCTAAACTCCTTGTAAACGGAACAGATGTGGATATAAACTATCTCACTATAGAATCAGGTGGCACTTTAGAGATTGCTGCCGGAAAGTCTTTAAATATCAATGGCAACCTTTCAAACAATGGCACAATCACCATTAAAAATGGAGCTACAGTAATTACAGTTGGAACAATCACTGGCTCAGGCACTACCAATATCGAACAATCCCTCACTTCCGGTCGTCAGTGGTGGTATTTGTCGAGTCCGGTAAGTGCAGCCACGAGTGACGTATTTGCTCCTACTCTATCAGAAAACAAGATTGGAACTTACGTAGAAGATTACTTAAATGATGGAAATGAAAGTTCAACAGTACCATACTATACTAACCCTTATGCTGCAGGCTCATCTACTGCTTTATCCGTAGGCAAAGGTTATGTGGTAAAACTATCTAGCCCAGATGGTGGCACTTATACTTTTACCGGCGGTTCGTTAAACAATGGCGATATTACCATCGCTCCTACCCGCACAGGTACATCAAATGCAAAGCGTGGTTTTAATCTGATTGGCAATCCTTATCCATCGTATATCGATTGGGATTTATTATACGATCCGGCATCAGCAACTAATATGCGTAATGCCATTTGGTTCCGAACATGGAATGGTACAGCGATGGATTTCCACACTTACAGCGATGGAGATGGCGTCCCCGACCAGGCATCTGGCAAGATAGCTCCCATGCAGGGTTTTTGGGTAAAAGTGGATGCCGATGGTAGTAATGGTTCGCTTACATTTAAAAATGCACATCGCTCACACAAAGCTGAAACGGGTTATAATCCTCTGAAAGTAAAAGCTACGGACGATCGTCAACGTGTACGTTTGGTTCTGTCGGATGGTACAAACAGCGACGAAACGCTGATAGTAGGAAAAAGCTATGCCAGCGACAGTCAGGATGCTTACGACATTGAAAAAATGAGTAACGAAAGTGCTCAGATTAGCGAAATATACAGCATGATTGGTACAGAAACAATGGTGATTAACTCGGTAGCGCCGATTACAGCCGGTAAAACTGTAGCTCTCGGAATTCGTTCCACAAGTGAAAAAGCCTATAGCATTACTGCTTCTCAGTTACAGAATATCCCAACAGATGTACGTGTGATATTGGTGGATGCGGAGGCCGAAACCGAAACCGAACTGAGTGAAGGTGTGTCGTACAATTTCGTGGCGTCGGCTGGTGCTGTGAACGACCGCTTCAGCATTCAGTTCCGCAGTCCGGGTGCCACCACACTAGTGGACAATGACTCAAAAAATAAGATATTCAACTTTCGCAAGCTTCATTTAACCCGCTTGCGGTAGGTTTTTGAAATTTAAGTATTTTGTAAGTTTTTCATTTTCAGAGAACAATTTTTCCATT
>SAAO01000055.1 GCA_009929375.1 Bacteroidia bacterium | reverse complement strand
TGAAGATTCATGTTTCGTAAAGTATTGAAAGTCAATAATACATATAAGGCCAATTTGCTCATTCATCAACGCTCCAATTTTAATGGGACACTAGTGATATTAACTAGCAAAGAATAGAAATGGTTCTTTCTGCTATATAAATACATAATTTGCTTTAAATTATTCTTTCACCCTTTTTTTAGAATAAAACTTTGTTCCATCCGGTGAAAGGTAAAAATTAAATGTTTCGGTAGCCCTTTTATTGGTTAGTGGATCGTCGATTGTATAAGTACAGCGAACTACTATTGCCAATATTTCACTGGTATCTCTATTTTCGTATTTTGTAAGTTCGCCTGGAACACTTTTTTCAAGCGCATCAATCTGTTCGTTTGTTTTGTCAATGCTGGACTGATACGAATTTATCATCGTTCGGGAAAGTCTGCTGGCAGTTTTTGCTTTTTCAATGCTTTTGGTAAATACGCTGAGCGTTTTTTCAAGCGAAGCCGTCTGCCTGTTCCTCTCCGCATTAAAACTATCAGTGATGATTTTAATACTATCAGCAACACTTATCTGACTAATTTCTTCCAGTTTGTCTGCCTTAAAATTAAGGTCGATTTTTACACCTCTTTCTGTTTGTACAACGTCGGCAATCAACTTTTCATATTTGCTTGTCGTCCCTCCGCAGGAGAATAACAAGGCAAATAATGGTAATAAAAAGATTCTCTTCATATCCATATGTTTTTTAAGTCCGTTGCTACTGTTATTTATCTTTACCCTTATCTTTTCCGCCCGATTTGGTGTTATCCATCCGTTTGAGGATTTCTTCACGTAGGCGGTCGAGGAAAGGTGTCGGGTTGTTTCGGATGCGCATATCGTAGAAATTACGTGCGATATTGTTACCCAAGTCTATATTGAAAATGCTTTCAAAATAGGCCGCTATCTGTATCAGGGGGATTTTACCGTTATTAAAACAGCCTTCGGTATCTAATGCATAGATTAGTTCGATGAGATCGGTCTTACTTCCCGTCCATGTCAGCTTTACTTTAGGGAAAGAAGTATTGGTAGGTTTCTGCATATAATTATCCAACAAATCCAATTCGGATAGCAGATATACCTGTAACATATCATTAGCCATAATCTTAGCGACTTTAAAATCGGCATTGGTTGAAAACTGCGGATCACGTTCATAATAGAACGTTTCCAGATATTGTTCCGTATCGGGTTTGCCCCTTACAAAGTAAGCGGCGTCCAGATAAGTAGCTCCAGAGCGATAATAACGGTAAAAGTCCAGTATCTTATTGTTGAAGTCATGTATGGCATCCATTTTTACTTTCAGATATTCTTTTTGTGCTTCTAAACTGGCAACAGGACGGTGCATTTCAATATTATATACTTTGCGATAATAGATAAGATGACAAAATATCTTAGGTTTTACTTCTTTAAAGAAAAATATTTCTTCGTCTTCATCCTTAAATTTGTATACTATGATAAAATCCTTCAACTGGTCAAAAGTATTTCCTAAAACATGGGAAGCATCAAGGGATTTTCTTAGAATATTTTTATCCTCGGCTTCGATCTGCTGAATCTTTTGCCTGATCTCCTTTTGTAGTTTATCTATAAAATTTATCATGATTGTAAATTGAAGTTCTTAATATTTGAGCCCACTTGAACAAGTCGAATTTAAGAAGATATAACGTCCTACAGAGGTTTTTGGAAAGGGTAAAATTTAGAAAATATACTTTTTAAAGAAGACTCATATCTTATAGACTTTATAAGTTTTACTTTTATTTTAAAATGTATATGCTAAACCTACTCCATATGTACCAGAACCAAAAGATGGTGCAATGACTAAGCTTTTATTACTATTCTTGACACCTAAAACATCATGAAATACCGGAAGGAGCATATAAGCTATTTCAACACTTAACATACCAATTCCAGCACCGGTAACGACATCGCTTATCCAATGTTTTTTATTCGTTACCCGTAAAACTCCTGTACCCGTTGCAATAGTATAACCGGCAATACCTATCCAGGGTGAAACATCTTTATATTCTTTGAATAAAATATGAGCGCCAACAAATGCAGTTGCCGTATGGCCTGAAGGGAAAGAGTGCTTATTTGAGCCATCAGGACGTTCTATATTAGTCGTTCTCTTTATTGTTTGAACAGTAGCGAGCATAAGTATATGTGAGGTAGTCATAATAAACGTTCTGTCTCTGAAATTATGCTTTGCTTTTATTCCGAATAAATCCAAGCCATATACTGCTACTGCCGGAGCGAATTGGGAATAATCATCAATGTGAAGCGAACCCAAATAGTGTTCATGAATTTCATGATTTGTACTATGATCCAAATCTTGCAACCATTTATTTCCTCTTGTTAAAATGCCATATGATATTAATGCGGTAGGAACAATGAATTTAGAATAAGTCGAGTTAAATAGGTTTTTCTTCTGAGAGCCACTTATTTTGAATGTCACACTATTATCTGAATTTATAGAAAACTGATCTTCCAAATAAATAAAATCAGGTAGAACAAACTGATATTTGAGGTTTTCTTGGCTATGCAAAAGAGAATCATTTTTATATACGGTAGGTGATGCAATTAAAACTCTTATTGTATCTCCTTTTTGCGCATATATATTTCCCACTAGAAAAATGAAAAACACTAGAATAGCAGCTATTTGTTTCATATGTACAGTGATGTATTTTTTGTCAAATGTATAATGTGTATTTTGTAGAAAATTAGAATTTACAGGATCATTATATTTATTCTATATATCTACAAAAACAGCAGAGATTTTTGTGTTCACTATAATCAAAATTGATTTATTACTTCTTATTTCCATTTATTCTGTACCCGACACTCCATTCGATAAAGTCGGATACTCGAAATGAATAATCGCGTAAGGTGATGCCGACGAATATATTGTCGGTTATACTGTATTTCAAACCGATGCGTTGATGAAATATTGGTGTTTGATTGGTTGTTTTCTTTCGGTAAATGTAGCAGGCAGGTTGAAGTACAAGCGACATCCGGTTCATTACAAGTTCGTATGAAAGGAACAAGCTAATTTGCGCTTTATCTCCTAACGAGCCGGTAATAGGGTCGAAATCGTCCGAGTTAATAGCTTTTATGGCGACATCCTGCGCATTGGCGGTGCTGTTGTACACGTAGTTTGCTCCCAATCCGAATTTTGACATACGGCTTACGTGGCGGTTGAGGGTGGCGGTAAATCCAAAAACGGGGAAAAACAATCCTTCGTACTGTTCGATAATGTCGGCTTGCACAGGTTCGCTGAAAACAAGGTTTTTTAATCCCGCGAAAGTGGAAAATTCCCATTCAAAGTGCGGTTTGAACTCGGGTATAGGACGTTCGATAAATTCGGGGCGTTCCTGCAAATTATAGATTACGCTTATTTTTGGCGCGATGGTATTGATGCCAAAATTCGGAACTTTGAGCGCGCCGTTCGAAAAATGTGTCAATGTAAAACCCGCGTCCAAATCGAAACGCTTACTGATTGCAAAGCGGTAATTCAATCCCGCGTCGATGAAAAAGGCAAATGGCGCACCAATGGCTACGTTGTATTGGTTTGTCACGGGGTTAAACGACTTCCAATTGGTAGAAAGCCCAAACGCGAGCTCGTAATTGAACGACGAATTTTTCCAACGCGCGAAAGGGGCGTTCAGAAAGGCGTAGAGCGCAAAAGGACGTCCAATTTCGATGGAATGGTTGAAATCCGAAATATTGAGACCAACTCCCCATCTCGGATAGTTGAAGAGCTGTTCCCAAGCATTTTCACCTGTTGTTTGCGTAATGAAACGAAGGGACATAGATTGATAGTCGTCCAACTGTTTAGCAGAGGCGTTTTGCCCTCTCAAAAAAATATTGGTCGGGAAAATATAGCCGTTCTGATAACTGACGGAAATGGATTTATTGCTCCAAAAGTTTTTCTTTGGCTCTGTGGAATCTTCCTGCGAGAAAAGAATTATCGGGATATTGGTCAATATAGACAATATCAAAATTTTTATTCCCATTTTAGAGCAATTGATTAATGTTTTGGATTCTTGTAGCTCAACAACATCAAACTCGGCAAAACCACCAACAGCATCGGCAGACCGACGATAAATCCACCGATGACGGCCACGGCAAGCGGTTGTTGCATCTGCGCACCCAAGCCGAAACCCAAGGCTAGTGGCATCAAGGCGAGGATGGCTCCGATGGCGGTCATCAGCTTGGGACGGATGCGAAGCGCGATGGCATAGTTGACCGATTCCACCACATCGCCTCCCGCTTTGCGGTTCATTCGGAACTGATGAACGGTAAAAATCGAATTTTCGGCGATGATGCCGACAATCATAATGATGCCCGTGTAGCTACTCACATTCAGCGGAATTCCCGTTATCCAAAGCGCCAGCAGACAGCCCGAAATGCTGACCACGGACACAAACAGCACGATAAAAGAGATTTTCCATTCGCGGAACAAAATCATCAGCACCGTGAACACCAACAGAATGGCGAGGCAGAGAATGGTTATCAGTTCGGTGAACGACTGTTGCTGTTGCGAAAAAGCTCCGCCATACGTAATGCTGTATCCTTGCGGTAAGGGCAGTTCGTTTTTTATGCGGGTTTGAATGTCCTGCATTGTCGAGCCCAAATCGCGTCCGTCCAAGCGAGCCGTAAGTGTGATGTCGCTTTTCAGGTTTTCACGCTTTTGCTCAATTTCGCCAGGAATTATCCGCACGTCGCAGAAAAACGACAGAGGTTTTGTCGAGCCATCGGGCAAAAACAATAGTTGCTTTTTCAAAATATCGGGATTGTTATCGGCAAATTTCAGCTTGCGCAACAGGATGCGCCTCATCTGTTCGCCATCCTGAATCGTCCCGATTTGCAATCCGCCATACATCGCCGACTGCACAGGATTCGGTTCCACTAGATTCGGATTTTGTCCCAACGGAGTGCCTCCCGTGTAGATGCTCAACTGCTCCTGAAAATCGGTTATACTGATGCCGTATTGAGCCAGAAGCGCCTGATTGGGATAAAACGCGATGGACGGACCAGCCGTTATCAGCCCGTTGTCCATATCGGTCACGCCGTTGATGCCCGACAGTATGGTTTCGGCCTGACCAGCCAGTTTCTGCAAAGTGGCGTAATCGTTCCCGAAAATTTTCACTTCGATAGGTTGCGCGGTGCTCATCAAATCGCCCAGCAAATCGGAAATGCGCTGTCCGAAACCGACCGTCATTGACGGAACGTTGTTGTTGATGGCCGTCCGCAACTCGGAAATAACTTCGGGCGTTGTTTTCGTCCGTGTTTTTTTGAGCTGAATCAGGTAATCGCCGTAATTGCTCGGCGCCGTTTTGAACGCCATTCCCAAACCCGTGCGTCGGCTGTACGTCTCCACTTCGGGATTCGCCATAATTATTTTCTCCATTTGCAGACACATCCGATTCGTTACTTCAATGTCGGTTCCCGAAGGCGAATGATAATCGAGCACGATGCTTCCTTCGTCAAGGTCGGGCAAAAATCCCGAAGTCAGGTGTTGCGAAGCGAACCACGCGCCCGAAACGATGACGAGCAAAATGGTAAATGCTATCAGCGGTTTGCTGTAAAGTTGCGTCAGCCAATGCACTTTTTCGGTGGCTTCGTCTTCGTATGATTCGTTGTTGTCCAGCTCTTTTTGTTGCAAATTCAAAGTGTGCGCACTCGGTTTGTAGCCAATCCACAGATGCAAAACAGGCAAGAGCAACCAGGTAACGAAGAACGAGGCGATAAGCGTCAACTGCATTGTGTCCGACAATTCTTTGAAAAAACTGCCCGCCAATCCGCTCATCAAACGAAACGGAAAATGGATGACAATCGTTGCCAATGACGAAGCAACCATCGCGGGAAACAAATCGTGGATGGATTGCTTGACCACATCGAATCGGCTTTTCTGCGGATTCTCCTCGTGCCCTCGGTATATCTGTTCGATAACCACAATGGCATCGTCGAGAATCAGCCCGATAGAGGCCGCGATGGCGCCCAACGACATTATATTGATGGAAATGCCCGCCAGATACAAGAGCAACAAACTGAATGCCAGCGTCACGGGAATGGTCAGTGTTACGACCAGACTCGACCGCCACGCCCGCAGAAAAAACACCATCACGATAAGAGCGAGGATAAGGCCTTCCACAATGGTGTGGATAACGCTTGTGATGCTGTCGTTCACAAACGCGCTTTGGTTATAATAGGGTTTCAACTCGTAGCCTTTGGGCAAGAGTTCCTTTATCTGCGCCACTTTGCTGTCCACATCGCTGGCAAAATTAATCAGGTTTACGCCAGGCTGTTTCACCAAATCTATCTGCACGGCTTCGTTGCCGTTGGCATTAATTTTGACGAATTCCTGTTGCTCGTCAATCTGAATGTCGGCAATGTCTTTGAGGCGGATGATGCGCGAACCGTCGTTTTTGACCGTCAGGTTCGAAAGTTCTTCGATGTCGTTGATGCGCGTGTCGGTAATCGACAGGTAGAGACGGCTGTAATTGGCCAGATAGCCGTTGCCCGAAACGAAATTGGTGTTGTCGAAAACCATTTTCAGGTACGAGGGCGTAATGCCCAGCGACGACATCTTCATCACATCGGGAATGACCACGAATTCCTTGTTTTTCCCGCCTCTGACCACCACATTACTGATTCCATTCACTTGCGAAAACATCGGGCGAAGCACCAGATTTCCCAGGTCGCGCAGTTCGATGGGGCTGTGCGTTTTGCTTTCCAAAGTAAAACCATACACGGGAAACAGCGATTGATTCATCGCTTCGGTGGTGATGACCGTTCCAGGCGGAAGGAAATTTTTTATCTCGTTGATACGGCTTTCCAGCTCGGTTTTGGTCGTTTTTATGTCCGTTCCCCAATTGAAAAACACATCCACAACGCAACTCCCGCGCCCCGTACTGCTTTTCACGGTCGTTACGCCCTGCACACGTTTCACCGCACTTTCCAACGGTTTGGTTACCGTTATCATCATTCTGTCAACGGGTTGCTGACCCGCGTCGGCAATAATCGTGATGCGCGGAAACGGCACTTCGGGAAACAGATTGGTCTGCATCTGCCTGTAACAATACGAACCCGCCAACAGTAATATCAGACCGATAAAGAGAATCGGGTTGCTGTATTTTTTGAAAAAGTTTTTCGACTTAGCTGTGTTCATATCGCTCACTTAATTATTTTTACCAAAGTCGAATCTTCCATCGCGTAACTTCCGTCCAGCACAATCCGCTCGGATGGCGACAACACGGGCGAAAGGATTTCGATGTTGCTTTTATCGCCATTTCCGACTTGCACTTCCTGTTTCACAGCCAGACTGTCGTTCGCTAGGCGCATTATCCAATATTTCTGCATCGAAACATCGCATTGCACAGCCTGCCTCGGAAGGATTTGCGAGGACGAAACGGAAGCCTTTTTCAAGATTGAAACCTTTGCAATCAATCCTTCGGGCAGAAAGCCGACATTCGCTTTCGCTTTATAAAGTTGCGATTGAGAAGCTGTGTTCATCGAAGCCATCGGCGAACCGATTTGTGCATTCAGCACTTTTCCGTCGGGCAATGTGATGGTGCAATTTTTCCCACCAGCCACATATTGTGTGTATTCGTACGGAACGTTTATCTCGAACACCAAACTGTTTTGGTTGGCAATTTCGCAAAGTATCGCGCCTTCGGTTACATAATCTCCGCCCTGCTGTTTTACCAATGTGATGATGCCCGATGTGGTTGCTTTGATGTCGATGATGCCCGCCGAATTGTTATCGTCCAAACCCAAGGCATTCCGCTCTTTGCTCTCCAATCGGAAAAGCGGTTGTCCTGCCTGCACACGGGTTCCCTGCTCCACAAAAACCTTGGTGACGAAAGACGCGATAGGCGCCGTGATGGTGCTTTTGTTCAGGTAAGCGGTCGTTGCCGAAAGGATGATGGAATCGTTGAATGTACCCTGTGACACCTGTGTGATGGTTACGGCGGTGCGGGGCTTCATTGTATCATTGTTATTTGGCTGATGAGAACAGCTTAATAAAATGAGCGGAATAAAAAATAATATCTTTTTCATACGAATATTTAATGGATTTTTCATTTTCAATTTTCAACTTTCACTTTTCAATTGTGTTACCAATTATAATAATTATAAGCATTAATCAACAGCAAGCGGTTTGCCTGCAACAGATAATAGTTTTCGACGGCCTGACTTCTGTTTTTCAGAACCGTGATGTAATTTATCACAGACAATTGTCCTTTCTGAATCTCTTTGTTGTAATCGCCAAGCACCTGATAATAGGACGAAAGTTGCTTTTGCAGAATGCCTGTCCGCTCGTCGTAACCTTTCAGTTCGGACAAATATTGGCTTTTCCTCAAATCGTTTTGCAGGATGAAATTATCCCTGTTTATTGCCACCGTATTCAACTCCGCCTTGGTCTGATTGCGCGTGATGTGGCGTTGTTTGCCGTCGAAAATAGTCCACGCGAACGTAACGCCCGCGCTCATCCCCATATTTTTGAAAGTAGTGCTGTTGTATTGGTTTGTCCGCAATCCGCCATCGACAAACAGATTGACGCGCGGTTTGTACTGAATCTCCGAAACTGCTTGGCGAGCCATCAGATTGAGGCTGTCCAGTTTGTAACTTTCCAGAAAAGACGAGTTCGTAATTATCTCGTTTTTAATCTTCAAATCAATATCCGCAAGGTTGATAACGGCAGTATCCTTGATTCCGCAGAGGATATTCAGGTCGAGCAAATGGGTTTGATAGTCTTGCTCGTAGCTTCTTTTTGATTCTTCGTAACCTGTTTTTTCAATCGTAATCAGGTTGTAGTCCGATTGTTTCATCAGTGCCGATTGAGCTAGTTTGCGCACCACATTTTCCTGCTCGTTCAGAATCGTGAGAAGCGAATCGGCAAACGCGATTCGTTGCTTATCCAGCAGACACAGAATGTATTGGTCGGTTACCAAACGTTGCAGTTCGTGTGTTTGCAGATGGATATTGTTGCGACTTATATCCTGCGTTACCTGCGCCTGCTGTTGCGCAATTTTGTACGACGAACCAGCAAACAAAGGTTGCGTCCAGGTCAGCCCCGCTTGAAGACTTCCGCTACTCACGCCTTGGTTGTAGCCGTAATAATCGGTGGCGTTTTGCGGATTCAGTTGAAACTGAGTTTTCCCGTTGTCCTTAGAAATTATCGGCACAAACAGCAGATTGCCGTTTGCCTCCACTTTCGATTGGGTGTAAAACGCTTTCAGCCGTTGCGCTTCGTAAGCCGAAACCGTCTGCTGATTTTTGTAGTCGTTAATCAGCGGACTGCTCTTTATCGCGTGTTCGATATAATATTCCAACGAGTTTTGCGAACCCGATTGAGCATACAAACACAGAACAGACAGAAGCAAGGTGCTCAGAAAAATAATTTTCTTCATTATCGAATTTTTGCGACAAAGCTATGGTTCGATTTTGCAGAAAATTAGAATTTCATTCTAGGTAAAAATTGACATAAAAACAATGAATTTCATCCTTGTAATTATACCTGACTTCCCAACCGTGCAGTTTGCAAATCTGATTTATGATTGACAATCCCAAGCCGTTGCCTTTTCGCTCTTCCGAAGTACGGCTGAATCGGCGGAAAACTTTTTCTTTATCCAACGGGGTTTTAGAACCGCTGTTGCCGATTTGAAATGTGTTGCCGTTTACTTCAATATGTATAAATCCTCCGCTATAATTGTGTCGGATAGCATTCGAAATCAGGTTGTTTATCAGGCTTTCCAACAGCACCTTGTTGGCGGTAATTTCCAACGCGTTTTGGATATTTGCCGATAAAGTTATTCCATTATTTGATGCCAATTCTTTGAAATACGTTAATTGGCGTTCCAACAATTGGCTGAAATCAATCGTAATCGTCTCTTTGAATTGTGAATTGTCGATTCTCGACAAAAGCAACAGATTTTTGTTCAGCCTCGTCAATCGGGACGAAACATCGTAGAGCGATTCTATGACATTCATTTGTGATTCGTTTAATGAATTGTCCTGCAACAGCAAATCGAGTTGCGATTGAAATACGGCCAACGGCGTTTGCAGTTCGTGCGAAGCATTTTCCGTAAATTCCTTTTGCTGTTTGTAACTCGCCACATTTTCTTCCATCAGCTTGGTGAGGTTGCCGTTCAATCGTGCAAACTCGGTAGTCGTCGTTTTCTCAAATTCGGGAATTTCCCCTTTTTCAAGGTTGAAATCTTCAATTTCGTTCAAGCTGTTGTAAAAAGGCTTCCACAAACAGCGCGACAATACGAACTGGATACCCAACAATCCGATGACGATAATAACGAAAAACAGCAGATATTGTACGCCGAGCGTCCGAAACAAATCTTTCGATTCAATCATTGCAATCTGCGACATAAACACATACGGTTTCCCTTCGATGCTTATTTTGCGGTAATAAATGCGGTAATCGATTTCGTGGTTTTCGACATTGCTGAACAGCGATTTTTGGACGACTTTATTTAACGGATACGAATTTTCGTAAGGCAAAATCTTCATATCTTCGTTGAATCGGTTCCAATAGTCGATGTCCGAAATTTTCAACGTCGAATTATTGGTCTCTACAAAATGTTCGCTCCGAAATTTGATTAATTCGTCGAGGTCTTTCGCATAAAAGTTTTTCATCACGTAGAAAAACAGCGGAAAGCAACACATCATAACCACGCTTGTGAAAATCAGAAACTGTCCAGAACTTTTCGATAACAGGCTACGCATCTTTGTCCTCCCATTTATATCCCGTGCCGTAAACCGTTTTGATGCAGGCTTCTGCGCCCGCTTCGTTCAGCTTGGCTTTCAGGTTTTTAATATGCGCGTACACAAAATTGTGGCTGTCCAGCATATCGGCCATATCTCCAGACAAATGCTCCGCAATCGCGTTTTTTGAAATCACTTTGTTTTTATTTCCTATCAGAAACAACAGCAATTCGTATTCCGATTTTGTTAATATTATTTCGGTATTGCCGACATTTACGGTTTTTGCAAGTAAGTCAATTGTTATGCCGTTAGATGTCAGCGTATTGTTATGTGAAAATTGTTGCCGGCGCATCAAAGCATAAATGCGGACACTCAATTCAGGCAGGGGAAAGGGTTTTGCCAGATAGTCGTCGGCGCCAATTTGCAAGCCTTTTATCTTGTCGTCCAATGCACCACGGGCAGAAATAATAATGATGCCACTATCGATTTTACGTGCTTTTATTTCCTCAAGGATCTTCAATCCATCTCCTCCGGGAAGATTTAAATCCAAAAGAATACAATCGTAGCTGTATAAATCGATTTTTTCCAACGCTTCGTCAAACGTAAAAGCCTGTTCACACAAATAATGATCGGATGCCAGATAAGTTCCGATGTTATTAGACAGTTCGCGTTCGTCTTCTATTAGTAAGATCTTCATATAATCTTTATTTATCCGTTAAAATTACCAACGCCCCCCCAGCAATCAATCCTCCCCCTAACAGTACTTTCCAACTGACAGGTTCTTTTAAGATTATAAATGAAAGGAAGATTGTTATCACAACGCTCATTTTATCAATTGGTGCGACTTTTGACGCTTCTCCCAATTGTAAGGCCTTAAAGTAGAACAACCATGATAATCCCGTCGCGACTCCCGAAAGGACAAGAAAGCCCCAATTGGTTTTACTCAACTCTTTTACGCCTCCTAAACTGTTGCTTGCAATGACAATTCCCCACGTTATGAACAATATCACACAGGTACGTATCGCTGTGGCCAAATTAGAATCAACATCTTTAATCCCAATTTTTGCGAATATTGCTGTCAATGCGGCAAATACAGCTGATAGTATGGCATACCACTTCCACATAATTCCAGTTTTTATTCAAAATTACACATCCAATTCTGTAGAAATTTTGAATAATGAATCTATTCATATAATTCAAAATTTCTACAAAGTTACCGATTTATCTTTGAGCCGATTTCAAATTATAATTTTAATATGTTATTTAAAGGAAAGATCAATGGGATGAGAAGGCTCTTTATGCATTCTCTTACAAGGACTATAGGGCAAAAGGATGATATTATTGGTATGAATAATCTTGATATTGTTAATGTGCTAATTTGCAGGCCCAATAGCAGGCTGGGAAACCAACTTCTTACAACACCAATTATTCAGGATATATCAAGCTATTTCCCGAATTGCAAAATAGACGTATTTGTTCGGGGAAGTGCAGCTTGTGCAATATTAAAAAATTATCGGAATATTGATCGTATTATAAGACTACCTCAAAAGCCATTTCGCAATATTATTCAATATTTATATGTCTGGTGTAGTCTAAGGCAAAAAGAATATGATCTTGTAATAAATGTTGATTATGGATCTTCATCCGGCAAGCTTGCTACTAAACTATCTAAATCAGAAAGAAAAATATTTGGAGTGATGGATGAAAAATTAGCTACTATTTACAGCGATTATATGCATATGGCTAAAACTTCGGTCTATAACCTAAGAAAATCTCTTGGCATAGATCCCCCAATAAATACTGCAATTCCTACATTAGATATGAAGTTAGACTCCAATGAAAAGAAACGAGGACAAGGGCTGTTAATTAATATCGTAAATAATAATAAAGCTACAATTTGTATATATACATATGCCACCGAGGCAAAATGTTATTCGGTAGAATGGTGGAGTCATTTGTATGGAATGTTAAAAGAAAGGTATGGACAAAATTATAATATTATAGAAATCTTACCGAAAGAAAATATCTCCCAGATAAATTTTGAGGCTCCTACTTTCTACAGTATGGATCTCCGAGAAATTGCAGCTCTGATAGCCAATGCTACTCTTTTTATTGGAGCAGACAGCGGTATAATGCATCTGGCAAGTTCGTCCGGAACCCGAACAATAGGATTGTTTTCTGTCAGTAATATGGATCGATATCAGCCATATGGAACAAAGAATGTGGGAATAAATACCAATAATAAAAGTCTTGAAGGCATCTTAGATATTATTGATACTTTTCTGACTTTATAATTCAAAACTTCTAAGTTCATGGTGTTTTTTTAACTTAAGAGATATAAAATGAAATCGAAATATTCAATCTTTATTTTATTTTTTTGTATTTACTCAATGTCTGTACAATCAGCTTCCAAAGGAGGCAATATGATAACAGGAGTCGTTTTAGAAAAAGAAACACATACGCCAATAGAGTATGTGGGTATATGTGTTTATCTGGCAAAAACAGACAAATTCGTAACGGGAACGGTTAGCAATGCGAATGGAAAATTCACAATCCAATCACTACCTGACGATATGTATTATTGTGTACTTAGTTACATCGGATACGAAAAACAAAAATCGGCATCCTTTACTGTCAACGAGAGTCAAAATATAATCAATTTAGGGAATTTCTACCTGATAACGTCATCTCAACAACTTAATGAAGTGGTTGTACAGGGTAGGCGTTCAACATATACACAAGGCATTGACAAAAAAATATTTAATGTAGGACAAGATTTGATGAGTAGTTCAGGATCTTTGAGCGATTTACTGCAGAACATACCGTCGGTACAAGTAGATGTGGAAGGAAACGTAAGTTTACGCGGAAACGAAAACGTGCAGATTCTCATAAACGGAAAACAATCCACCATGATGAATGCCCGAACAAGAGCGGAAGTACTACAACAACTACCGGCCGGCGATATCGAACGAATAGAAATCATTACCAATCCTTCGGCACAATACAAGC
Source organism: Bacteroidia bacterium (assembly GCA_009929375.1). GTDB lineage: Bacteria > Bacteroidota > Bacteroidia > Bacteroidales > Paludibacteraceae > Paludibacter. Next base: position 1,934 of record SAAO01000055.1, on the reverse strand, counting down.
CTGACGGTGTCAGCGGTATTCTCAATATTGTGATGAAGAAACAACGGAAAGTTGGGGTTAACGGAAACATAATGGCCAATATCGGGAACGAAGGTCGTTATAATGCGACAACCTCTATGAATTATAATACAGGCAAGATAAATCTCTATGGAAGCTACGGTATTCGTTTAGATCGTAGAGACCGAATAACACTGGACGATCGAATCAAAAATGACAGTATTTTGTCTTATATCTCACAACATACCGACAGTAAAGCATATCCGCTTTCGCACGTTATCCGTGCAGGCATTGATTGGAATATTGATTCTTCGAACACCTTACAATTGAGCGGTGCATATAATCATCGGGGTTTTTTACGCGAAGAAAATACCTTGACGACCAACAGGGACGATGCTGAAATTATAACATATAATGCGAACCGCTACCGGCACGATGACGAGAAAACCAATCAAGCGGAAGGCAATGCCGTTTATACCCATCTCTTTGGTGATAATAACGAACTTTCCGTAGATTACAGTTATTCAATTCTTGAGGGGTTAGAAGACAATCAATATACTACAAACGTGTATTCTACCACATCAGAAACAAAGGATAACTCACAGATATGGCAGGCATATTACCAACATCTGTTCAGAGTCACATATAACCGGACGTTTAACGACAAGATAAAATTGACTATGGGATACGAAATGGATGCTTTGCAGACTGATTTGAATTATCACTTCCAGAATCTTGAAAATGGAGTTTTTGTACCGGATATGCAAAAGACGAATGACTTTACAAATAATCAGCTAAATAATGCCATCTATGCAACATTGGAATATAAAGTCGGTAAGTTTGGAATGTTGATGGGCTTGCGTCCCGAGTTGATGAACATAAAATCCCATTTGTTCAGTTTGGACAGTATTGTGAGCAATAATTATTTCATGGTTTATCCTACGTTGCATACAGCCTACCAACTTAACGACAACAATGAATTGCAACTCAATTACAGTCTGCGCGTAAACCGTCCCGAAGCCGACGACATGAATCCGTTTCCTGAATACCAGAATCCGTTAAGCCTGAGAGCCGGAAATCCATATCTGCTGCCGGAGAAAATTCATTCGATAGAAGCGGGATACCAATGGCGGAAAAGTGCAACAACCATTTTAGGCACGCTCTACTACCGCTACACAGCAGACAAGTTGACAACGGTTACAAAGTATTTGGACAATTCTATTCTGTTGACGACAAAGGAAAATTTAAACTCAAGTCAATCGGCAGGTTTAGAACTAATAATAAATACGGACATAAAAAAGTGGATGAATATTAATCTTAGCGGTAATGTTTACTATGACCAGATAAATGCCGAAAAACTCGGATATGGCAAAAACAAAAATAATATCGCGTGGAGTTCCGCTTTGAATGCAAATTTCAATATTTTCAAGGGAGCCATGCTTCAACTTAATTCACGATATACATCATCCTCCTTACTGCCTCAGGGGAAACGGGAAGGAGCTTTCATCACCAATTTAGGTGCAAAATATGAAATCCCATCAACCAATTTATCCATTATGGGTACTGTTTCCGACCTGTTCAACACGTTCAAAAAAATATATACAATAGATACGCCCCAATTAAAGCAACGTATCGAACAATGGCGTAATCCCCGTATTTTTTATATAGGTATAATCTGGAACTTCGGTTCGAGTCAACATAACGACAAGCAAAATTTGAAATACGATGAGTCGCTTTAACAGGCTGTATTGAAAAGACATCGAAAAACAGTTCCGTTATTTATAAAATCAGAAAGAATTTGAAATATGTTTTGATGAATTATAAAAATTCAAATTTTCGGGAGTGTAATTTAAACTCTGTCTGGTTCATATTCTAGGAAAATCACTACAAATATAATTTTTCTTTTTGGATTTACAAATGCTTTTTAAGGCTGTTAT
>SAAO01000028.1 GCA_009929375.1 Bacteroidia bacterium | reverse complement strand
GGCGACATAAAGTTACTGAAATTCAGCGACTTTACCAAAATTCTATGCTGCTATTTTTATATAAATCAGCAAGTTATTATACTTGCGAAAGTTGAGTAAAATAAGTATATATTGTCTCATAGGATTTGTTTTTTCCAGGTAAATGCAAAGGTACTAATTTTTCAAAAACAGTTTGAGAAGATTAAAAGTTTAAAAAATATTAAATTAATATGGTAGTTGAATTGTTATTACGAAAACTTCGTAGATTTGCGAAGTTTTCGTAATAAAATGAATTGTCGAACGTTATACATAAAAAGCAAATTGAAATGGAAAAGCTGACACATCAGGAAGAAGAGGTTTTGCTCGTTATTTTTCAGCAAAAGCGTGGATTTATCCGGGATTTTCTCGAAAAAATGGATGAACCACGTCCGCCTTACACTACTGTGGCTTCGGTTGTGAAAAATCTGGAGCGCAAAGGCTATGTAAAAGCCACCCGTTATGGCAATGTATACGAATATGCACCCACCATGGACGAACAGGAATTTAAGTCGAAATTTATGTCGGGTGTGGTGAAAAACTATTTTGAAAATTCTTACAAGGAAATGGTAAGTTTCTTTGCCGAGAAACAGAAAATTACAGCTGAGGAATTGCAGGAAATCATTAAACTAATCGAGAAAAAATGAACGAGTTTGTTGTGTATTTACTGAAAGTAAACCTTGCGATAGCTTTGTTTTACATGTTTTACAAATTGTTTTTTGCCGGTGATACTTTGTGGCGTGCGCGGCGTATATACATGCTTTCGGCCATATTGTTGTCGTTTGCATATCCGTTTTTCTCCATCGAAGGCTGGCTGCAACAACAGGAAACTGTAAAAGAATTTGTAATGAATTATGCTGTGTTGCCCGAGTTTACTGTGGGTGCTGCAGAACAGACAACTTTTTTTACGCTGAATAATCTGCTAGCCTCAGCTTATGTGCTGATAATGGCGGTATTGTCGGTTAGGCTGCTGCTCCAACTGGTTTCTATCCTCAGAATTAAGCATTCCGGACATTACGAAATCATTCAGAATGTTCGTGTACTTGTGGTTGAGAAGGAAATTGCGCCATTCTCGTTTTTCGCGACCATTTATATCAATCCGGCTTTGCACACCGAAGCCGAAACAGCCCAGATTCTCACGCACGAACTTACGCATGTCCGTCAGTGGCATTCGTTGGATGTAATGTTCAGCGAATTTCTGTGTATTGCTTTTTGGATTAATCCTGCTGCATGGCTGTTGAAACGCGAAATTCGTCAGAATCTCGAATTCCTTGCCGACGACAAAGTGATCAGTTCAGGCTTCGATACCAAAACTTATCAGTATCATCTTTTACAGCTATCGTACCAGACTCCCGATTATAAACTTTCAAATAAATTTAATATTTTACCCCTTAAAAAACGTATTATCATGATGAATCAAAAAAAATCGAGCAAATCGACAGCGCTGAAATATCTGTTGATTGCACCATTAACCTTTTCATTGGTTGTAATTAGCAATGCCGAATCACTGGCCGGAAAAGCAAGTGAGTTCCTGCAAACCGAAATTATGCCTGTACCTGATAAAGCGAATAAGGTTAGTGAACAGCAAAAGCCAAAGGCTATGAGCGAAGTACAAGTTGTTGGTTATGGCGTTGCGAAAACAAAAGAACAAAAGGAACTTGTTGAGTCAAAAACTACTAAAGAAATCGATGACGACAATCAGATATTTATGGTGGTTGAAAATATGCCGAAATATCCGGGAGGTGATCAGGAGTTATTTAAATACTTATCCAATAATGTGAAATATCCGGTTAATGCCCAGAAAAATGGTATTCAGGGTCGTGTCATGTGTCAATTTGTTGTAAATACGGATGGTTCGGTGCAGGATGCTGAAGTAGTACGCAGTGTCGATCCCGATTTAGATGCAGAAGCAATCAGGGTAATCAATGGAATGCCTAAATGGATTCCTGGTATGCAAAAAGGCAAAGCCGTAAGGGTTAAATATACCTTGCCACTTAATTTTAGATTAGATGGTGGTCCGAAAGACAAAAATACTACTATACCTGAAATTGACTCTCAGAATGCTCCGGTAATTGCCATAGATGGTACTGTGATGCCTAAAACATTCAACCTTGATATAATAAAAGCAGATGCTATCGAGCGTGTAGATGTAGTAAAACCTTTGGATGAAGCACATAAAGCCGATTTAATAAAAAAATACGGCGAGCAGGCTAAAAATGGTGTAATTCTTATTATCACAAAACGCTAAGAGAAATCAGGAGTGTCTGTTTGTGTTTTTTCAGACACTCCTGATTGATGTAAATCCTTAATTTCAAAATCGTTTGCTTATGAAAAAGTTGTTTCTGTTCATTCTGCTTCTATGCTCACAATTTCTTTCGGCACAGGATAATGCCATTAACCGCGCCATGGCCCGCTTCGATTATCACGCAGCTTTGCAGCTTTTGGCAAAAGAAAAACCGTCGGCTAACACAGATATGCTAAAAGCGCAATGCTATAAAAATCTGATGGAATACGACAAAGCTATTCTTATTTATGAGCATTTGTTGCAAACCGATTCGTTAAATTCTAAGTTGCTAAACGGACTTGCCGACTTGTATCAAATCACCGGACGATTTTACAAGTCCGATCGCATTTATCGGAATTTGTTGCAGCTACAACCCGACAACAGATATTTCTCATTGGCTCTAACAGGTAATTTGTATAAAATGAAAGACTGGGAGCAAGCGCTTACTGAGCTGCGAAAGAATTTGAAAACAGATTCGCTTCCGCAGTTATTGTCCATGGCCGGAGATTGTTTCTGGCAACTCGATAACAATGATTCTGCGGTACATTATTATCAAAAAACATTGAGCAAAGCGCCCGACGACTACAATACCACTGTAAAGCTTGCCCGTATTTATTTGCAAACACAAAAATATGAAGCCCTCACAAGTTGCACAAACGCCTATATCCGCATTGATTCAACCAACAAATCGGTAAATCAGTACAATGGTATCGGGCACTGCTATCTTCAGCAATACGATAGTGCTATTTATCAGCTTAAAAGAATATACAATTCTGGTGACAAAACATTTACCACCACCTTTTTTCTCGGTTCAAGTTACTATGGCCGACAGGATTATTACGAGGCTTACGATCATTTGACCGAGGCTTACGAAAGGGATTCGACAAATCTGAATCTGATTTATTATCTCGGGCGTTCGGCTATTTTTACAGGTCGGTTTGCAAAAGGTACAGCTGTGCTCGAGCGTGGCCTGCAATTGATGACGCCTAAGGATACGGTGCTTTACAATTATTATCAGAATCTGGCCACCGGATATTCGCGCTGGGAAAAACCCACTCTGGCAATGGAATATTATGCCAAATCGTTGAAAATTATACCCGAAAGCAAACTCACTGTGTATAAAATGGCCACACTTGCGGACTATGCACTTAAAAACCACAAGCAGGCTTTGTTGTACTATAATCAGTTTTTGTCAATGTTTCCAAAAGAAACCGAAACCGGGAAGGCAAATTTCGAAGAAGAAATAAAAGGTTCGTATTATTCTGCTGTAAAAAACAGAATTCAGGAGCTAAAGGACGAGGATTTCTTTAAGCGGAAATAAAGTGCTGAATTAGAAGAACCTGGCTGTGGCTTTGGTACGGAAATTTCAATATGATGTTTTCTGTCATAAAACCTTTTACTAACTTTTGTTGTTATCTTTTTCGTATTACAAACCAAATAACAAATATAAATATTCAACGATATGGCAGAAGATCCCGTAATTTGTACCTGTCTCGATATGTGTAAAAGCGAGATAGTGGCAGCAGTAAGAGAACAAAAACTTAAAACAATTGAAGAAGTAGGCGATGCTATTGAGGCTGGTGCCGTTTGTGGCAGCTGTCACGATGATATTCAGGAAATTCTTGATGAAGAAAACGCCTGATAGCTAAAAAATACTGATTTAAAATACAAGAACAATTTCTGTAAACGCGGAAATTGTTCTTTTTTTATGTGGTTAGTGTATTAATCTGAACGGGTTTAATTACTATTTTGTAACAAACGGATTTTTTGTACATTTGCAGCCGTTCTTTAAACCTAAAAAATGCCATAATGAGCGAAAATAACATTATAAAAATTGATGTGGCCGGCGTGTTGAAAGCACGTGCTCCAAAAACCAAAGTTCCAAAGTTTGTAGTCAATTATCTTCGTCGTATTGTGCACGAAGATGAGTTTAATAAGTTTTTTCGTGAAAATCCCGATCTTAAAAATATTGCCTTTATTGAGGCTGCCTTTAAGTTTATGGATATTAACCTGGTTATTGAAGGCGAAGAAAACCTTCCTCCAAAGGATGGAAAATATATTTTTGCAAGTAATCATCCACTTGGTGGACTCGATGGTATAGCCACGGGTTATGTGGTGGGTAAGCATTACGATGGCAAAGTGCGTTTCTTCTCGAACGATTTACTCATGTTTCTGACACCGATGAAGGATATGTTTGTACCTGTAAATAAGTTTGGTGGGCAGGGAAAAGGACATGCCGAAATGATGCAGCAACTTTACGAGTCGGAAAATCATTTGGTAACTTATCCGGCAGGCATTTGTTCGCGTAAGCAAAAAGGTCAGATTTGTGACCTTGAGTGGAAAAAGAATTTTATTACTAAAGCAGTACAATACAAACGCGATGTGGTTCCTGTGTATTTCGAAGGACGCAACTCACAGTTTTTTTATAATCTGGCCAATCTTCGTAAGTTTCTGGGCATTAAATTTAATGTCGAAATGATGTTTCTGGCCGATGAAATGTTTAAACAGAAAGGAAAACATTTTGTGTTGAAATTTGGTAAACCTATACCCTGGCAGACTTTCGATAAATCGAAATCGCATGCTGAATGGGCTGAATGGGTGAAACAAACAGTTTACAGTATGAAATAATCTGCTTATTTTAAAATAAAAAAATCCGTTGATATTCAATTTATGATATCAACGGATTTTTTGCTGTCAGAATATCCGGTTATTCAGGCAGTTTTGCATGTGTGCCATCGCAGAACGGGGGATTTTGCGATTGTTTGCAGCCACAGAGATAAGCTTTTTTGCTTTCTTCGGCTGTGAATGCAAGCGGAATAAACTCTGTTCCCCTGTGCGATCCATCGCAGAATGGTTGTGAAGCGCTTCGTCCGCATGCGCACCAGTGATAATGTTTGCCTGCTTCCAGGTCGACCGCATAAGGTCCTCTTTTTGCAATTTTTGGTTTCATGTGATTTCTTTTCTTGTAATGTTTGTGTTAGTATTTAAAAGTTGCCGAAATATAGCAATAATTTTATGATAAAGAAATAAGGTTGATGAATAAATAATTTGTCAAAATCGACACACTTTTCTGTTGTGTTTGTATAAAATCGTATCCGGTACTTGTGTCGATGAATAGTTTGTTTGTGTTTTTGCAGAAAACGTTCGTATCAAAACAGAATTCGTTTGGGTTGGAGTGGCATTCGTTTGGGTTTCGACAGATGTCGCAGATGTAAAACTACCGCGGGAAAAGCTCTGAGAACCGTTATTTCTTGTCAAGACAGAACTTGTTTGGGTATGAATAGAATTCGTTTGGGTCGTTATAGAAATTGATTTGTAAAAACAACCGCATGTTTGTGTTATAGTGGAAACTGATCGCTCCGGATTGACGCCCGTTTGTGTCAGAGCTTCGATTAAGCTTAAAAAATAGTCGTCAGCCTGTATAAAATAATGGCCATCCTTAATTTTATAACCGTCGGTTTCTGTAAAATGCAGGTTTGTTTACAAAACCGATAAATTTATTTGTGAATTTTGATAAATTGTTTCCCGAAAAGGCTGTTTCCGGGCTAAAATTATAAGCTAACGAATCTGCCACGTAAATAACTGCCTCTAAAATAAGAAAGCGCGTCTCTTAAATACAAACGAGCGGATGTTTGATAACCGCAATCGGATGTTTTACCGTGCTACAAAATGTCTTTTGGAGTGTGTGCTGATAAGTAATCGATAAGTATTATTGATATGTTTTCACCACATAGTCCACAGTAGTTTTGAAAACAAAAGAAAAGACTAAGAACCCATATGATTATCCCGATATTCGGGATAATTTCAGAGCAATAAAAGTATCTTCAGATACTTTTGCTATGTGAACTAAGTCTTTTTCCTCAATCATTTCTATGTGTTCTATTGTGTTAGAGATATATTATTAAATATATCAACGAACTTATAAAAAAAAGAGCAACTCATTTCTGAATTGCTCTTTAAACTCTGGCGGTATGGACGGGACTCGAACCCGCGACCCCCTGCGTGACAGGCAGGTATTCTAACCAGCTGAACTACCACACCAGGTTTGTTTTTTATTGTGAACCGTTGTTCTCAATTGCGGTGCAAAGATAAGGCGTAAATTTGATTTCTGCAATAGCTGTTCGAAAAATATTTTTGTATAATTACCGATATTTTTTGTGCTTTCCGGACAAATCTATGAATTTCAGACCTGTATAAAAATACAGTGAGATGAAAATTTTTTATTTGCTTTGAAAAAAATATATGAAATGCCTGTTTGTCGGTCTTCGAAGCCCTTTTGATTACTTAATTTTGCGTCCTTTCCATTCATACGCACCCTGATTTTTATACTTCAGCGACAAAAAAAGTAGTCGGCCCATGTTGTAATGTTGCGGAATGATACCGGCTATATTGTTGAAAACAGATTGTCTGCTCGCAAGCGAAACGGCTATTCTGATAAAAATTAAAGCAAGAACATAAATTATGAAATATAAAAGAGGCATTGTTGCGATTAAAAATATAAATCCAAAAGTAGTAACAAGCCAGAACATTAATGCAAGTACGTACGAATTGCCGAAGAACATCACAATGTTTTTTGAAAATCCATTCATGGCTTCGTTGTAATTTGAGTACATGCGACAGTTAATTTCTTTGGTGCCGGGAATGCAGGAAACCCGAAGGCGTTTTTTCTTGAACCAGCGGGCAATACGGATATCTTCCACTTTTTCGGCTTTCATTTGTAAATGTGGCTGCTGATTGCGATAGGTGTCTGCGTCGAACAACATGAATTGTCCGTTGGCAGCAGCCAGCGATGGAAACCGTGAATGACGTACAAGTGTGAGTGGAAGCAAAGTCATCAGTATGTAATTCATTATCGGAACCACCACGCGTTCGCCCGGTGTTTGCATGATCTGACGCGGAAAGGATGATAATAAAACCGATTTCGATTTGTTGAGTTGTTGCAGTGTGGTGCTAATGGCATTTCCACCCAGTCTGACATCGGCATCCACAAACAGAAAGTATTTTCCCGTAGCCTGTTGCGACATTTGATAGCAAGCATGATTTTTTCCCAGCCATCCTTCGGGAAGTCCCTGCGACGAAATAAGTTTTATGCGTTTGTCATAATTCGCCATTTCGCTTACAAGGCTGGCTGTACGATCGGTGGATTGATCGTCGTAAACCAGAATTTCGAGTGCCGAATGTGACTGATGTTGCAGGTCGGTGAGTATTTTCAGAATATTGGTTTCCTCATTCCGCGCAGGAATCATAACCGATACGAGTTCATCAGTTCTGCTGTATGGCGTGTTCAGCTTCGGACGAAAAATCAGGTTACTGAGCGCCACTAATAACTGAATGGCAGTAAACGCTAAAACAAAAAGGGCGATATATATCATAATACCATTTCTTTGTGATGTTGGGTGTGTTTTCTGAAAAATTCGCGATATGCACTTTCGATGGCTGTGCTGTTGGCCGGGCCATCGTAATTTTGCAGATAAAAATATAAATCAGGTTTCGGATGTTCGAAATAGTCGATCAGGCTGGCCATAAATACAATTTTTGCTCCGGGAGCCTGTCTGATTATTTTTTCAACTCCTTTCTGAAAAATAAACTGATCGTGGTAAATCGAATGCAGTTTGCCCTGCGGAAACATAAGCACCAGATTGTCTTTGTTTGAAAGCAGACCGGCTGCATATTCGAGACTTTCAATGGTTTCGCGGGAGCCCGGAGCAATTGAAAAACCTCCTGAATAACTGAAAAGAATACGTTTGCGTAGTTCCTTTTCGAGCATCATAAAGTGAAACTTTTTGTGCAGAAAGTGCTGACAAAGATATAAAACCCAGAATCCATCCCACCAACTGATGTGGTTGGCTATAAGTAAAACCGGACTGTCTTTGACCTGAACATTGACATCTGCTTTCACTGAATTGAAATGACGTTTCATTTGCAGATGTACGTAAACTTTGAAAAACAGGTTTACAAGCGGATGTTGCTTAGCTTTTATCATGGAATGGATGTGTCAGTCGTTTATCGTGAAAATGGCAGTAAAAATACAAAGAAAAAGAACTGCGTAAGCAACAGTACAAGTGCCAGCTCATTTTTGACTTTTACCTTTGCTGACACAAACAGTGTGTGGAAAATGACTGAGAGTATAAACCATGCGGCGTAATTTTGCAGGGGAATGGTTTCTCCCGACCACGACCACATTTTTATGGCCGGAGCCACCTGCTCGAGCACCAAATCGTAGGTCACCATTAGCGACGAAGACAAAAGCACTTTAACCAGAGGATGTGTTTTGAGTTTGCGTACAGGAGCTGCGGTCAGATATATCATCATTATCCAGTTCAGACCCATTAAAACCGGTGTCTGGCCAATTTTCGGACCAAGGGTAGGGCCGTAGCTATATTCTCCGAAAATAATTCCTGTATTGGTACCTGCCATTTCCACCAGAAATCCCGCTGCAAATATCAGGGCAAAAATCAGCATCGTTTTTATGCTGAAATCGCGGTGGAAAAGCATAAGCTGGCCAAAACTCAACAGTAAAGCCAGCGGAGTCAGTGAAATGAAAAAATCTGATGTGAAGGGAATATAAATGGCTACGATTCCTACCACGTAGAAAATAATAAGAGCTACCTTAATGTACAATGGATGTTCCCGCAGTAATTGTATGATATTTTTGTATTTTTCTGACATTCAGTATGAATTTATTTCAAAGCACTTACAGATTTCCAACTCTTTCGTAAATCATTTTAAACCATGCGGTGAATTTTTCGGGGCTTTCGGCCACCTCCTGCAACAAATCCTGATACGAAATGTATTTATAATCCATTACTTCGTCGGGGTTTGGAACCGGTAATTCGTCCGAATACCCTACAAATACATGGTCGTATTCGTGCTCGGTAAGATTGTTTTCAAGTTCCTGAATATATTTAAAGCTGAAAACTTCACGAAGTTCAGCTTTCAGACCCATTTCTTCATGAAGCCGACGGTGTGCAGCTTCGAGCGAAGTTTCGCCGGGAGCCGGGTGCGTACAACTTGTGTTCGTCCAGAGTCCGCGTGAGTGATACTTTTCAATTGCCCGTCGCTGAAGTAGCCATTCGCCTTTGCTATTGAAGATAAATACAGATATAGCACGATGAAGCGCAGCTTTTACATGCGCCTCCATTTTTTCCATTGTTCCAATAGGCTGGTCAAATTCATCGACCAGTATTACGTCGTTATCTATCATATTTTTTAAATCATGAATTAATCATCAAATCATCACATTATCACATCACCACATCACCACATCACCACATTCTCACTGCCCCCAACCCCCTAAAGGGGAGTTGTAACAGTGTGCAATTGTATATAATATTTACTTTGAATTGATTTACTAAGAGTTACTTTGTCAAATCTTCAAATCTTCAAATTTCAAATTTTCAAATTAAAAAATCACCACATCACCACATCACCACATCACCACATCATCATATCAAATTCAACTTATATTCAATAGCAGCTTTAGCCATCAGCGTGAGTTTTCGCGTGTTTGATATTCTGATTCGTTTTTGCAGAATAAGGCCTGCCTCGGTGCGTTTTATTTTATTTAGTAATGTTCTGTAATATGTATATGCTGTGAGTACTGCAAACCGCGAACGTCCGGGCAAACGGCGCAGGCCAGTGAGAGCAATATCAAATTCTTTTTCAATATCCTTTATCAAAGCAATTTTGGCTTTTTCATCAAAATTGTTTTTGTCGAATCCTGCAAAATAACTTCGCTCCAAACCTTCCACGTCGGCTTTCAGATCGCGCAGAAAGTTTACCTTCTGAAATGCAGAACCAAGCATTTCTGCCGGATGCACCAGTTCTTCGAATAATTTCTGATCGTGGTGACAGAAAACTTTCAGACACATTAAGCCCACCACATTGGCCGATCCGTAAATGTATTCTTCAGTTTCAGCAGCATTCAGATATTCTTTTTTCGAAATATCCATTTTCATGCTTTTCATAAATGCATCGATATAAGCGTAAGGTATTTTATACCTGTTTACCGCAATCTGAAAAGCATCGAGCACCGGATTGAGACTTATTCCACGTTCAATAGCGAGTTGCATCTCTTTCTCGAATTCATTGATAAGTACTACTTTGTCGAAATCGTGAAAAGTGTCCACAATTTCGTCGGCGTAACGTACAAATCCATAAATCCCATGTATGGCTGTGCGTATTTCCGGCTCAAGCAATGTAGTTGACAGATAAAAGGAACTACTGTAGTTCCTGGTCACTATCGACGATACTTTGTGAGAGGTAAAATGGAAAAGTTCCATAAAATTTTATTTTGAAATGAACAAAATAGTACATAATTGTATTTAATAATACAAATATGGTACAAAAAAGTTCAAAGCCGAACTGTATATTTGTGGTTTTTATCCATAATTTTCTTTTTGGGCTTTGATTATCAAACTGATCGTGTAAAAATTATTTTTTTATAATTTTGTTGGAATTTGAATGTGAACAGATTTAAATAATGAAAACAAAAAAAATACTTATTGAATTGATTGAACTTCTCGACGAATTTGAATCGGAGAGAGAAGTGGTGGGTCAGGAAATGAATATGTCTGATTTTCTGGGTTTTTTAAACAGCAAAAACAGATATGAAAACATAAAAACAAAACAGCTGAAGGGAGATTATGCGGGATATAAATATGAAGAAACGGATGGTCCTGTTACCGATATTTCCATACTTATAGTCCTTATGTTTCGTTATGCGAAAGGATATATAAAGAAGGCTTTGCGCGATAGTGCAATAAAAACGGCCGATGAATTTTCATTTTTAATGACATTGATGACTTACGAAAGCCTTTCGAAAAGTGAACTGATTCAGAAACAGGTGATGGAAAAAACGTCCGGAACAGAAATCATCAACCGAATGATTAAAATGGGTCTGATTGAATCGTTCAACGACGAAACCGATAAACGAAGTGTAAGGGTGAAAATGACTCCTGCCGGCCGTATGGAAATTATAAAAATTCTCCCCGAAATGCAGAAAGTTTCGAAAATCGTAACCGGCAATCTGAACGAAACAGAAAAAAATACAATGGCCTATATGTTACGAAAACTCGAACATTATCACAATGATATTTTCATGAATAAAAAGGAATCGGAACTCGAGGAGCTTATTTAAAACAGATTTTCGGCAAACGGAATCAGTAGAGCAGTCATAATTCCCATAATGCCAATGGCCAGGCCGCTGATAGCTCCTTCGAGTGCACCCATTTCCATTGCACGGGCAGTGCCAAGCGCATGAGATGCGGAGCCCATGGCCAGACCTTTTGCAATTTTACTTTTTACGCCGATACGTCTCAGTACAATTGGTCCCACCAAACCTCCGAAAATACCACAAAGTACCACAAAAGCTGCTGCAAGCGCAGGCACACCGCCTGTTTTCTCAGCCAGACTGATGGCAATAGGAGTTGTTACCGATTTTGGTGCAAGCGAAGCCATCAGAATTTTATCAGCTCCAAACAGTTTAGCCAATAATACCACACTCACTATACCTACCACACTTCCGGTAAACACAGCAGTGAGAATTGAAATTACATTTCCTTTTATGTGACCAATTTGCTCGTAAAGTACATAACCCAGTGCTACCACACTGGGACCGAGCATGAAATTCAGTATGCGGGTGTTCTGATAAAATGTTTGATAATCGATGCCTGTGAAGATCAGAAACGGAATTATTATCACCATGGCAGTAAGCAGTGGTTGCAGCAGGGTGATTTTTGTTTTCTGATAAATGATTATTCCCAGATAAAAAACTCCGAGCACAAGCGCCAACAGAAATATTTCGGTGCTCAGATATGGCCTTACAGTGTTTAAAAAGTCATTCATTTTTGTAGCTCCTTATTTTTAGCACGGCGTTTTTCAAAATTTTCCTGCACAAGTGCAACTGTTATGATGGTCAGTATCGTACTTCCGGCAATGGCTACGAGTATGGCAGCCAGCGATTTCGATACCAGTTCAGCATAAACCATTAATCCGACACCTGCAGGCACAAAGAATACAGCCATATTTTTAGTAATGGAAGTAGCTACATCTTTTACGCTTTCAGGTTTTATTACTTTGAAGTACAAGGCCAGAAAAAGAAGAACCATGCCGAGTACGCTGCCCGGAACAAATCCTCCGATAAGCTTACTGAGCATTTCACCTAAAAAGTAAAAAAGCAATATGTAAAATGAACCTCTGATCATGTTTTGAATTTAATTTTAGTCAAGAAAGCCCTGTTGTTTGAGTACTTTCAGAAATTTATCGCTGAAAAACTCATTGTTTGCTTTTGAATAACGGATATCTGTAAAAACCTGAGCAAGTGTTTCCTTATTATTTTCGGCTACAAAGTTCTTATAAAAGTCGCTGTTTTCCTTTTCGGAATAAAGCAGATCAATTTTTTCGCTGCTGAAATCAGCGTATTTTTCGTAATGAACCACAGCTTCGAGCGGCAGACGATCAGTCAGTTCCGGCATTTTTTCGGGATAACCTACGGTAATGGTAGTGATGGGCACTACCAGTTTTGGTAAATTAAGTGCTTCGATAATTTCACCGGCATTGTAAGTCGTAGTTCCGAGATAACAAATGCCGAGTCCGGCACTTTCGGCTGCAACCGCAAAAGTCTGTGCAAAAATAATTGCATCGATAGCTGTAGCCATAAACGATTGAAAATTGTCATAACCCGGCACAGCATTTCTTTGTTCGCACCATTTGCTGAAACGGTTGAAATCTGCGCAAAAAGTCAGTACAGCCGGCGCTTTTGTCACCATGGGTTGATTGAAATGTGCAGGAGCCAGCTGTGCTTTGATTTCGTCGTTGGTTGTTACAACCACACTGTAAGCCTGCATATTGCCTGTGTTCGAACTTTGCGCTGCAGCATTCAGTAATTCGGTCATAAGTTCTTCCGGAATGGCTTTTTCAATGTATTGACGAATAGTCCGGCGTTGTTTCAAAAAATCAAGCATTTTGTGTGGTGTTTAAATTTTATGCAAAGATATAGAAAGATTTAGTCATTTACCATTTTTGCATTTACCATTTACTATTTAATAGTATCTACTCATAAAACTAATTAACCGATTAACCGATTACCCAACTAATCAATCAACCAATCAACCCAAAACTCTGAAACCTTAAACTCTGAAACCCCAAGTAAAAACATTCATCAAAATTTATTGTTTATATAAAGTAAAATTCATTTTTTATTCAATAACTTTGCAATAACAAAAAAACTAAGTATTATGGCACTAAAAGCAGGCGACAAAGCACCGGAAGTTTTAGGTGTAAATCAGGATGGAAAAGAAATCCGTCTTTCAGATTTTGCTGGTAAAAAACTTGTTCTTTATTTTTATCCCAAAGATAATACGCCGGGTTGTACGGCTCAGGCTTGCAGTTTGCGCGACGGTTACGACGATTTGCGTAAAGCAGGTTACGAAGTGTTGGGTGTAAGTGCCGACAATGCCAGCTCACATCAAAAATTTATTGCCAAACAAAACCTGCCGTTTCAACTCATTGCTGATACCGACACGAAACTCGCAGAGCAATTTGGTACCTGGGGCGAAAAATCGATGTACGGACGAAAATATATGGGAATGTTCCGTACGACTTTTATTATCGACGAGAATGGCATTATTGAGCGTGTCATCGACCCCAAAGAAGTGAATACAAAAGCACATGCAGATCAGATTCTCTGAAAATCAACTAATCAGATAAATAATATTAATGCGAAACAATTTCAATCCGTGGCATCAGGTAACGCCACAAACCGATAGAGCTGATGTGGTAAAAGGAATTATCGAAATTCCAAAAGGCAACCGGGCAAAATACGAACTCGATAAGGATAGTGGTTTGTTGAAACTCGACAGAGTGCTCTTTTCTTCAATGTATTATCCTCATAATTATGGATTTATTCCGCAAAGCTATTGCGACGACCGTGACCCGCTCGATATTCTCATTTTATCGCAAATTGAAGTGGTTCCGCTTTGCATTGTGGAAGCAAAAGTGATTGGTGTAATGCGAATGCTCGACAATGGTGAGGCTGACGATAAAATTATTGCTGTGGCAGCTGGCGATCCCAGCGTAAATCACTTCAATGATATATCGGAATTGCCCCAACACATGACTACCGAAATCATGAGTTTTTTCGAAGATTACACCAAACTCGAGAACAAAACCGTAGTTGTAGAGAAGTTTTTTGATAAGAAAACCGCCCTTAAAATCCTTGAAGATAGTTATGTAATGTATAAAAAACATTATGGCGAACTGCATAAATGGTTCTTCGGATAAGTAAAGAAACTTTATTTCGCTGAATTGAAATTTCCTATAGAAGGACGCAGTTGATATACATCAGCTGCGTTTTTTTTATTGATTAAGACTTATCTGCATTATTGTTTAGAAGAAATTGTGTTTTTTTATTTGAAAAAATGCACTATTATAGTGCGAAAAGGCAATGTATTTGCACTGTTATGGTGCAAAATATGTATATTTGCTGCAAAATTATATTGCTATGGATAAGTTATACGAATATTTTTACAAATTGATTAATGGGTCAACACCGGAATTCGTACGCTACATATATTCTGAAATTGATTGGGATAGTCGATTAATAGGTTTAACCGGACCGCGTGGTGTAGGTAAAACGACCATGTTACTCCAGCATATTCAGAACCATGCTGAAAAGGATAAGACGCTCTATGTGAATGCTGAGGATTTTTATTTTTCTGATCACAAACTTCTCGATCTTGCCGAAAATTTTGTGAAGCGTGGTGGTAAATATTTATATATTGATGAGATACATAAATATGCTGAGTGGTCAAAAGAATTAAAGCTGATCTATGATTATTTTAGCGAACTTAAACTTGTTTTTACAGGATCGTCGGTACTCGATATAAAAAAGGGAGCATCTGATTTAAGCCGACGGGCTGTGATGTATCACATGCAGGGTTTGTCATTTCGCGAGTACCTTGATCTTTTTCATTCAATAAAGATGCGTATTTATAGTGTTGACGAAATTGTTTCGCACAAAGTGCCTGATTCAGAGCTTAAACTTCCATTGGTTTATTACAATATGTACCTGAAAAATGGCTACTACCCATTTGCAAACGATAATAATTTTGAAATACGCTTACAACAAATTGTAAATCAGACACTCGAAAACGACATTCCGTTTTATGCCGGTATGAATATTTCAACAGCCCGAAAATTAAAACAATTACTGGCTATAATTGCTAAAAGTGTACCATTTAAACCAAATTTCTCGTCGATTGCCACAGCATTGGTTGCCAGTAGAAATAATATCGCTGATTATTGTGATTTTATTGAAGATGCAGGGATGATAATTCAGGTCCACAGTGACACAGGCGGACTGAGGGGATTAGGAAAAGTAGATAAAATTTATCTCGAAAATCCTAATCTGGTGTATGCACTAGCTTCTGATAATGCAAATACCGGAAATGTGCGCGAAACATTTTTCTTAAATCAAATGCGTGTAAAACACAAAGTGTTCACTCCTGCGACTGGCGATTTTAAGGTTCAGGATTTTGTTTTTGAAATTGGAGGAAAAAATAAAAAACAAAAGCAAATAATTGATATACCAAACGCATTTGTTGTAAAAGATGATATTGAATTTGGATTTAATAATGTTATACCTTTGTGGCACTTTGGATTGACTTATTAACTGTATAACAGGAAACTTGCATTTATTCTGCTGTTTTGTTGATCTTTTGAAAGAAAACATTACTTCAGCCTTGGACGCAGGCGACTTTTGAAAATTTTGCTATCGGCATAACGTTCAGCATTGGAAGCTCGGAGTTTGATGCGCTCATCTTCAGGTAACTGAAAAATGTGTTTACATTCGTCGCTGCAGCAACCGTCGTATTTCTCACGACATTCAGCACATTGAATAAATAACAGGTGACAGTCGTTGTTGGCACAGTTGGTATGCGTGTCGGCAGGCTTTCCACATTGATGGCAGCGGGCAATAATTTGTCCGTCGACCGACTCGCCCAAACGTTCATCGAAAACAAAGTTTTTACCGAAAAATTTCGATTCAATATTGAGCTGTTTTATTTGCTGAGCGTATTCAATAATACCACCATAAAGTTGCGAAACTTTTCCAAATCCGTTGTTAATCATATAAGCACTGGCCTTTTCGCAACGAACACCGCCCGTGCAGTAAAGCAGGAAATTCTTATCTTTTTCATCTTTGAACTTCTCCATTACCATCAGAATTTCTTCTCTGAAAGTATCGGCATCAGGGCAATAAGCATTTTTAAAATGTCCGATTTCACTTTCGTAATGGTTGCGCATATCTATCACTATGGTGTCGGGTTGGTCTATAGCTTCATGAAATTCGAGTGCAGTAAGGTGTTTCCCTACGCGAGAAAGGTCGTAAGTGCCATGCTCCAGCCCATCGGCCACAATTTTGGGACGCACTTTGATGGTAAGTTTGTAAAACGATTTTCCATCATCTTCAAGGGCATATTTAATCGGAGTGTTGTTGAGTTGAGGAATGGCGTATAGCCTTGTCAGAAATTCATCAAGATTATGTTCGGGCACGCTCATTTGCGCATTAATCCCTTCACGGGCAACGTAAATGCGTCCAAAACAGTTCAGTTCGTCCCAGCTGCGGTAAATATCGTCGCGGAATTGTTGTGGATTTTCAATTTCGAAGTATTTGTAAAACGATATAGTGCGGCGTTTAAAGGTTTCTTTGTGGAGGTTTTCTTTTAAAATTTTACGATCAACTTTATTTGCTAACATGATGATATTCTTTCCTTTGTTTTCTTTATTTGTAACAGTTACAATAAACAATGAAAGATTACTGAATGTTCGGCTGTTTTTATTTTGATAGAAAATACAAAACCTAATTTCAGTGTTTCAACTATGGATGCGGTGAATAAATGGCTTAATCACCGCATAATTTGCGGTGAATTGTCTGTTGATGGCTTATTGTTTTACGATTTTAATTTTTTCGTTGTTTAAATGCAGGAAGTAAATGCCGGCTGGTTTACTGCTAATATCGAGAATGTGATTTTCAGTATTAACAATGGTTTGAATCACTTTTTTGCCACTTACATCCATTAAAATTAATTCGGCAGGTAACTGACTTGCGTTAAGCTGTATATTCACAATGCCGGTTGTCGGATTCGGGTAAACCTTTAAATTGTCGAGTTGGTTTTGATCAATGTCCGTGTTTTTCTTTTGAAAATCAGCCACTAATGTGACTACTGACATGGCGGGAATTGTATAAGCAGAATTCGTTGGAATAGCTGATTTTACAGTCAGATTGTTGGTGCTGTTGGTAATGTAAGGAGTTATCTTGTTTAGCTCCAGTTCATGAAAAATATTTTCAAACTTATGATTTACAGCAATATCCTCGTTGCTTATATTCACGTATACCGAAACAATGCGCAACGAGTCGGGCGAAATATACGACGAACACATAAGTCCGGCCAGATTATCGGCACCTGAAGTCATAATGCGTTTGTAGCCGGGTCGGATAAAAAGGCTGTAATTGCCCAATGCCCACAAGTTTTTATTGTGCGCCACAGTGCCACCGGTTGTCAGATCGGCATAATCGCCACCCGAAGGCCTTAACCGAATCAAATAAAAGCGGTTTAGCTGACTCCAGCGCTCACGTTCCATAGCTGTCCAGTAATCCCACACCGACACATTGGCAATAGCCAGATCGGCATACATTATTTTGGCCAGAAACACTGCATTGGTCAAATAATCGGAAAAACTTTTCGATAAAAGATTGTACTCTGTTTGATAAAGTTCAATTTTTCCGTATTGCACACTTTTGTTGTACAAATCCTGTCTTACCGAGCGAATAGTGGCATCGTCGCCATCGGTCCAGTACGAATGACCGCCGAGTCCGTAAAGCATATTCGACAGATTGCCAATGTATTCAGTGCGCGAGGATGAGAAGAATTTCCAAATCTGATTGGCTTTGTCGGCATTTCCGTTATCGGAATATAAATCTTTAAAACTGGCTGCTTCCGAAAGTAGAATTTTCGTGTCGAGTCCACTGTCCACAAGCGTTTTGCTCAGTTCTTTGGCAAGCCGGCTTATTTCGGTATTCAACCATGGGCAACCTTCCTGGCCTTCATTCCATTCGTACTGAGGTTCGTTTATGGGACTTATTTGCGAAAAAGGAATTCCTTTGCGCTTGAAATTATTCAGAACAGCTGCCAGAAACTTTGCATATTCGTCGTAAGCGTCATCTTTCAGATTGGTATTGCCGTATCGGTTTGTATTGTCGCTGTTGGCCCGTCCGTTTTTGGTAAAAAAGCGGGGAGGACTGTTTACGAATGCCACCAGATTTTCCACGCCGTAGGTTTTCGCTTGTGTCAGAAACCATTGCTGACCCGACTGTTTGTTCCAGTTGTAAGAGCCGTCTTCGTTCAGAAAACACTCGGCTCTTCTTTCGGCCATTTCAATATTCGATGCAGTTCCCTGTTCAGCACTTCCGGCTCCAATATTGAACCGCCAGCGCGAAAGCCCTATTCCTTCGGGATTTCCGTTGCCTAAAAAGTTTTTTGAGAAAAGTTTTTTGGCAATGTCACTTTTCACGCTGTTGTTCCAGTATTTTCCCACAAAATCAGCATTCCACGCATCCGACGCACCAAAACCATGAATAGTCTGATAAGTGACAGTCGGATTGATGATTACATTTGTTTGAGACCACAAATTGTTATTGCTGAAAAATGAGGCAATTGCCAAAAGGAGAATATGTTTTCGTTTCATCAAAAAGCTTTTTTTGAATGGTGAGGGAAATCATTCACCAACTCATTAAATTGAGAATTCTTTTATCCTGCAAAGATACACAAGTTACATGAAGAAAATAATGTTGTAATCGTATTCCTGTTACCTGAAATGTCGTTATTCCGAACAAAAAATCTTACTTTTGCATTTTAATGTATTTAAAATACAGCAAAATAAAATTTCATAAATATGAGAAAATTAATTCTATTTACAATTTGTATTCTTATGACAATGACCGATACTGCAGCTCAGGAAAATCTGAGCTATCAGCTTCCGCCCGAAAGTATTCTGAAACTGGCCGACTTTGAACGGGCACCTCAGGTGGCCATAGATAGCCGCAGAGAATATATGCTTCTCAGTTATCGTCCGACTTACAAATCGCTCGACGACCTCAATCAACAGGAAATCGGACTTGCAGGTTTGCGTGTGAATCCTGTAACCAATATCAGCTCGTCGATGAGCTATATCAGCAATCTGAAAGTGCGCAAAGTGAGTGGTGATGAGCCTGTACAGGTAAAAGGTTTGCCTGAAAATCCGCGCATCACTTTTCTGACCTGGTCGCCCGACGAATCGAAAGTGGCTTTTACACATACCTCTGCCACTGGCGTTGAACTTTGGGTAATGGATTTTGCCACAGCGCAGGCTACAAAGCTGACCGATGCGGTGCTGAATGCTAATCTTGGCAACCCGATCAACTGGTTTCGCGATAGTAAATCGTTGTTGGTGCGTATGTTGCCTGCCAATCGAACTGAACTCAGCGACCCGAAAAAATCGCTTCCTGCCGGACCCATTATTTCGATAAGTGATGGTTCGAAAGCACAAAACCGCACTTATCAGGATTTGTTGAAAAATCCAACCGATGAAGCTAATTTTGTAACGCTTACCAATTCAGAACTTTATCGTGTACAGCTCGATGGCAGTAAATCGTTGTTTAAAGCAGCCGATATTTATGCCGGAGAAAATTTTTCACCTGATGGAAATTATCTGCTCGTTACTACCATACGCAAACCATTTTCGTATATAGTGCCTTTGAGCCGTTTCCCACAGTTGAATGTGGTGTACGATTTAAATGGGAATTTGGTAAAAACTGTGAGCGAAGTTCCGCTTACCGAAGTGCTGCCCAAAGGTTTTATGGCTGTGCGCAAAGGAAAACGTGCGCTCAACTGGCGTGCCGATGAACCTGCTACTTTGTTTTATGTAGAAGCTCTCGACGAAGGCGACCCGAAAAAAGAAGTAAAAGAACGCGACGCACTTTATTTGTGGAAAGCACCTTTCAACGAAAAACCAGCTTTATTGGCCAAAACAACCCTGCGATTCTCGAATATGGTTTGGGGAAATGCCACTACAGCTATTTTACACGAGGAATGGTACGATACACGCATGCTTCGCACTTCGCTTATCAATCCGTCGAAAACGGGTGGTGCGTCGAAACTGGTACACGAACGCAACTTTCAGGATATTTACTCCGATCCGGGAGGTTTCGAAACTTCGAAAAACCAGTATGGGAAATATGTGCTCACCATCGATAAAAACAATCTGTTCCTTATTGGCGACGGTCATACTCCGAAAGGTCAGTTTCCGTTTATCGATGCGCTCGATATGAAAACGCTGAAAACAAAACGTCTTTATCAGTCAGCTTACACCGACAAAATGGAAGAAATTTTTGATATTACCGATGTAAAAAAGGGTGAAGTGCTGGTGCGAATTCAGTCGAAAAACGAATATCCAAATTATTACATTCGTCAGCTGAAAAAGCGTATTGCTCCGGTAAAACTGACAAACTTTGCCAATCCGTTTGCAAGTATAGAAAAGGTTTACAAAGAAGTTATTAAATACAAACGTGCTGATGGTGTGGAACTTTCGGGAACTTTGTATTTGCCCGCAGGTTACGACCGCAATGCAAAAACCGAGAAACTACCTTTGCTTATCTGGGCTTATCCTGCCGAATACAAGGATAAAAACAGCGCAGGGCAAAGTTCAGCCAATCCCAATGAGTTTACATTTCCGTATTATGGTTCGTTTGTGTATTGGGTAACGCGTGGTTATGCGGTGCTCGACGATGCAGCTTTCCCTATTGTGGGCGAAGGCGATACTGAGCCAAACGACAATTTTGTGGAACAACTTGTGGCCAATGCCAAAGCAGCGATTGATGCAGTAGATGCGCTTGGCTTTATCGATAGAAAAAAAGTGGGAGTGGGTGGACACTCGTATGGTGCATTTATGACGGCCAATTTGCTTACACATTCCGATTTATTTGCTTGCGGAATTGCGCGTAGTGGTGCTTACAACCGTACGCTGACTCCTTTTGGTTTTCAGAGCGAACAACGCAATTATTGGGAAGCTCAGGATGTGTATAATGCGATGTCGCCTTTTATGCATGCCGATAAAATGAAAACGCCGATGTTGCTTGTGCATGGCGAGGCCGATAACAACCCCGGCACATTTACACTTCAGACCGAACGTTATTTTCAGGCTCTGAAAGGTCTTGGCGGCCCTGCCCGTTTGGTTATTCTGCCCAAGGAAATGCATAGCTACGTAGCGCGTGAGAACATTCTGCACCTGCTTTGGGAGCAGGATCAGTTCCTTGAAAAATATCTGAAGTAATCAGAGAATATATTCTAAACAAGGAAGCCGGATCATTTCAATCCGGCTTCTTTGTTTTATGTGAAATAATTGATTTTGGAAATGTGCTGCTTAATCCAGAATTACATGCTCTAATTCAGTCAGACTAACTAATTTCTGTTCACCCGTTTTCATGTTTTTGAGCATCACTTTGTTTTCCTGCATTTCAGTTTCGCCCACAATGGCTACAAACGGTATGTTTTTATTGTCGGCATAGCTCATTTGTTTTTTCATTTTGGCAGGCTCAGGGTAGATTTCGATATTAATGCCCTGTTTGCGCAATGCGTTTGCCCACGAAAGGCAGTAACGCAGTTCAGCGTCGCCAAAGCTTACGAAAAGTACACGGGTTTGTTCCTGCGAAGTTTCTGGATAGAGGTTCAGCTGATTGAGCACATCATAAATACGATCGGCGCCAAACGAAATACCAACGCCGGAAACGCCTTCCATGCCAAATACGCCGGTGAGATTGTCGTAGCGACCGCCTCCGGTAATGCTGCCGATTTGAACATCAAGTGCTTTTACTTCGAAAATCGCTCCTGTGTAGTAGTTTAGTCCGCGTGCAAGTGTCAGGTCGAGTTCAATTTTAGTCTCCACTTTCATGGCTTCACACAGTCCGAAAATGGTTTCAAGTTCGGCCACACCTTTCAATCCAACTTCAGAAGCTGCCAGTACAACTTTAAGTTGTTCAAGTTTTTCGGCATTCGAGCCGCTGAGTTTCAGAATGGGTTGCAGTTTTTCAATGGCTTCGGCCGAAATACCTTTCGAGGCAATTTCTTCGTTTACTTTTTCGAGGCCAATTTTATCCATTTTGTCGATAGCAACCGTAATGTCGGTAATTTTTTCAGCTTCGCCAATAATTTCGGCTATTCCCGAAAGAATTTTGCGGTTGTTGATTTTGATCACCACATTGATTTTCAAACGACGATATACTTCGTCCACAATCTGAATCAGTTCCAGTTCGTTGAGCAGTGAGTCGCTTCCCACCACATCCACATCGCACTGGTAAAACTCGCGGTAACGCCCTTTTTGCGGACGGTCGGCACGCCATACGGGTTGAATCTGGTAACGTTTGAAAGGAAATGATATCTTGTCGCGGTTCTGGACTACGAAGCGTGCAAATGGCACTGTCAGGTCGTAACGAAGACCTTTTTCCGAAATGCGGTTGGTGAGTTTTACGGCATTACGTCCGAGCAATTCATCGTCGGTAAGTTGTGCTGCAAAATCGCCGGAATTCAGTACTTTAAAAAGCAGTTTGTCACCTTCCTCACCATATTTACCCATAAGAGTAGAAAGATTTTCCATGGCCGGAGTTTCGATTTGCTGAAAACCGTAAAGGCGGAAAACATCTTTTATTGTGTTGAAAATGTAGTTGCGGTTGGCCATTTCCTGTGGCGTAAAATCGCGTGTTCCTTTCGGAATGGAAGGTTTTTGTGACATATTGCGTGTTGAAATCTTAATTTATTAAACAAAAAGCCGGACAAATCCGGCATTGTAAAACGGAGTGCAAAGATAAGAAAAATTGGTGAAAGGATTTTTGAATTTACAATTTAGCTATTTGCCATTTAAATAGAATAGTCTTCTAAATCCTAATTTTCAAATCTTCAAATTTTGAAAATTCTAAAATTATTTATCCAGCGCTTTCAGCACCATATCAGTTGCTCCGGTGTTCTGACGAACGTAATCGCCTGCCGCTTTTGCAGCCTGATCGTTATCAATAAGTTTGTCGAAAGCGGCTTTCAGTTCTTCGTAATTTTGTATGGAAGTAGCACCTCCGCATTCGATCAGCCCCTGAGCTTCGCGGAATTTTTGCCAGTTTGGACCGAAAACCACAGGAACATCAAATACTGCAGCTTCGAGTGTGTTGTGAATGCCCACGCCAAACCCACCACCAATATAAGCCACATTGGCATACTGATATATCGACGAAAGCAGTCCGATGGCATCAATAACCATTCGGTTCGAAGTGTGTATGTTTGTGTCGGTTGCTTCGGAGTAGCGAACGAAATTTCCCTGCAGCAGTTTGAAAACATCGTACAAATGCGTTTTGTGAACTTCGTGAGGCACAATAATCATTTTTATTTCAGGATGTTCGTCGCTGTAGCGAACCAGTAATTCCTCGTCGGCAGGCCATGTGCTTCCGGCAACGATAACTTTGTCGGTACCCACAAATTTCTCAATCAGTTCCGGTTTCATGGCATGTTCCCGGGCTTCTACCACACGGTCGAAACGGGTGTCGCCACACACCGAAGCGTTTGTGATGTGATGTTGCTGCAGGAGTTTGAGTGAATTTTCGTCCTGTACAAAAATATGCGAAAAGCCCGAAAGTAGCGACAAATACCATTTAGCGCGCGGGTTAAAGAACAGTTGTTCTTTGCGGAAAATGGCCGATACAGAAATTACGGGCACGCCGGCTTTGCTGAGTTCAGTCAGGTAGTTCGGCCAGAATTCGTATTTGATAAACACAGCGCGGCTCGGTTTTACGATTTTCATAAAACGTCGTGCATTGGCAGGTGTGTCAGCCGGAAGGTATGCCACGATGTCGGCTCCTTTGTAGTTTTTGCGCACTTCGTAGCCCGAAGGCGAGTAAAAAGTAAGTATAATTTTTGTTTCGGGCTTTTCGCGTTTGAGTTTTTCCATGAGCGGACGACCTTGTTCGAATTCGCCAAGCGAAGCCGCATGAAACCACACATAACCACCTTTATCGTCAGCTTTTTTGCTGATTTTTTTCAATGCTTTACGCTGTCCCTTCGAAAGCTGCCGTGCGCGGCGGTTGAATAGTCCTGCCAGTGGAAGTAAAAAACTGTATATGCTGATGGCTATCGAATAAAGTGTTCTCATAATATCGGGTGATTTGTAATTACTCAGCCCCCCAACCCCCTAAAGGGGGAGTTGTAGAGCAATATTCAATATTTGTACGCTTAAATTTGGCTGTTTTTTTGTGAAAAATTACAATTTAATACTCTAATATTTTTCTAAAAACGTCAAATGAAGTACATCTTGAAGTGCTGAGTAGTTACGATGATTTTTAATTTAGTCGTAAATAATTTGAAAAGAAAAAAGGCATTTCAAATACTGATTTGAAACGCCTTTTAATGGGTTTTGTTTTGCAGAATTATTTTCTGATACCCAACTCTTTGATAATTGCACGATAACGTTCAATATCTTTTGCTTTCAGATAATCGAGCAAACGACGACGTTTACCTACCAACATTACAAGAGCGCGTTCTGTACTATAATCTTTTTTGTTTGACTTGAGGTGCTCAGTCAAATGGTTGATACGATACGAAAACAATGCAATCTGGCCTTCTGCAGAGCCTGTGTCAGTGTTAGACTTTCCGTATTTACCAAAGATTTCCTGCTTCTTTTCAGCTGTTAAATACATGATAATTGTTTGATATAGAGTTTTTAATAAATACAGGCTTAGCAATGCACACATCACATAACTACATACCTGATTTTGAGCTTACAAAGATAAGTAATCTTTTCGGAAAAACCATGCCGGAGCTGAAAATTATTAGTTTTCAGTGTGAAATCTCAGACTAAACTTCTTTTGTAGCTCTCAGAATTTCCCTTTTTCCCGGAGGTCCGGGTAAACGCTTCACTTTGAAGCCAGCTGTCTGCATGGCACGACGCACCCAACCTTTTGCACAATATGTGGAAAGTATTGCAGCATTTTCTGAGGCAGCAAATACTTTGGCAAACTGATCTTCGCTCCACATTTCGGGTTGTTTCTCAGGAGAAAAGGCATCGAAATAAATTACATCGTAGCTGTAAGGCAGGTCATATTCTGTAAAATCACATTCGGTTTTTTCGAGCGTGAAATTTTCAGAAATGTTTACGGCGCAGTTCCAGTCTGCTTTGTGTATTGCTTCGAAAATATGATTGTCATTCATTCCGCATAATGCGCTGTAATTGAGTTGCAGGGCTTTTTCGGTGGATACAGGATATTTTTCCAGACTGTGATAAAAGATCTTTTTTCCGGATTTTTCCGCTTCGGCAAAGGTCAGCAATGCATTGAGTCCGGTGCCAAAGCCAATTTCCAGAATCCGGATTTCCGGTTTTTTACAATGTTTTAATGCTGTTTCAATAAAAATATGCTGCGACTCCTGAATTGCACCGTGCGTGGAGTGATAGCACTCGTCTATTTCGGGTACATAAAGCGTGTGCGAGCCATCGGAAGTGAGTATGACTGATTTATCGGCATGCGAAAGGTCTGTATGTCTGGGTTGTTCGCCTGAATTCATTGGATTTGTTTGTTACTACTCAGCCCCCCAACCCCCTAAAGGGGGAGTTGTAGAGCAACATTCAACATTTGTAAGATTAAATTTTCCTGTTCTTTTGTGAAAATTCCAATTTCTCACTCTGATATTTTTTTTAATGAAAAATAAAGTACTTCTTGAAGTGCTAAGTAGTTACAGTTATTTTCGTTAGCACAAAATTAAACAAAAACAACCGCAGCTCAAAATACTGAACTGCGGTTGCTGTTTCTTGAATCTTCAAATCTTCAATACTTGTCCGCCGTGGCGGATCTTCAAATTTTTCAAATCAATAATTCTGTTTTTCTTCTTCGAAGTAAGCTTGTGGATGAGCGCAAACCGGACATGCTTTAGGCGCATTTTTGCCTACATGTACGTGTCCGCAGTTGCGGCATTGCCAGCTGATTTCTTCTTCGCGTTCGTAAACCTGTCCGGCTTCTACTTTTTCGAGCAGACGGAGATAACGTTTTTCGTGTTCGGCTTCTACTGCTGCAATTTTGCGGAAAGTAGCTGCAATGTTAGCAAATCCTTCGGCTTCAGCTATATCCGCAAAGTGTGGATAAGCTTCAGTCCATTCTTCGTTTTCGCCAGCTGCAGCAGCTTTCAGGTTTTCGGCAGTGGTGCCTACTTCACCAGCAGGATACGATGCGGTAATTTCAACCATTCCTCCTTCAAGATAGCTGAAGAATTTTTTGGCATGTTCTTTTTCCTGTTCGGCAGTTTCAAGGAAAATAGCAGCAATCTGCTCAAAACCTTCCTTTTTTGCTTTGCTGGCAAACATAGTGTAACGCATACGGGCCTGACTTTCACCCGCAAACGAAATCAACAGATTTTTTTCTGTCTGTGTTCCTTTAAGACTTTTCATGATGTGTTTTTTATTGATGAATATCTATTTCATTTAATACGTCACTTTTGACCGAACAAAGATATAAATTACTTTTCGGATATTTGTAACAATTTCAAATTTTTTATTGACAAAAAGATGCTTTAGCAAACTGTTGAGATGGACTATGCAGGCGTTTTCAGCCTGAATTTTGTATCTTTGCAATCCATTCTACATTCTTAATTCGTAATTATCCTTATGGTCAGTTATCTTCAGGTCGAAAATCTTACCAAATCGTTTGGCGACAATTTGCTTTTCGAAAAAATATCTTTCGGTATTTCCGATAATCAGCGTGTGGCGCTGATAGCTAAAAATGGTACAGGGAAAACCACATTGCTTAATATTATTGCCGGAACCGAAGATTATCAGGAAGGCACGATCTCTTTTCGTCGCGATTTGCGTGTGGGTTATCTCAATCAGAACCCCGATTTTCCCAAAGATCTTTCGGTGATTGATGCCTGTCTCCAATCGGATAATGATGTGGTACGCACCATTGCAGCTTATGAGCATTGTATGGCCAGCGCTAATCACGAGAAACTCGATGAGCTGATTGCGCTGATGGATTTGCACAAAGCGTGGGATTACGAAACGCGCATCAAGCAAATTCTCGGGAAGTTGAAAATTAGTAATTTTGAACAGAGGATTTCGGAACTTTCGGGCGGACAGCTTAAGCGTGTGGCGCTGGCTAATGTGCTGATTTCAGAGCCGGAACTGCTGATTCTCGATGAACCTACCAATCACCTCGATCTTGAAATGGTGGAATGGCTCGAAGAATTCCTGCGTCGCTCTCCGATGGCACTGCTTATGGTGACGCACGACCGATATTTTCTCGATCGCGTGTGTAATGTGATTCTCGAAATTGATCATCAGGCACTTTATCAGTATCAGGGAAATTACAGCTATTATCTTGAAAAACGTCAGGAAAGAATTGAAAATTTCAATACGGAATCGGAGCGAACTATCAATATTTACAAAACCGAACTCGACTGGATGCGTCGTCAGCCACAGGCCCGTTCGCACAAATCGAAATCGCGTATCGAGCGTTTTTACGAAATTGAAGAACGTGCCAAACAGCGTCGTAACAATGATAAAGTGCAGCTTGATGTAAAAGCGAGTTATCTGGGTTCGAAAATTTTCGAAGCCAAATATATCTCAAAAGCTTATGGCGATCTGAAAATTCTGGATAATTTCTACTATAATTTTGCCCGTTACGAGAAAATGGGAATTGTGGGGAAAAACGGAACGGGAAAATCCACTTTTCTTAAAATGTTGCTGGGCGAGGTGAAGCCTGACAGTGGTTCGTTTGATATTGGTGAAACAGTGGTTTTTGGTTATTACAGTCAGGACGGACTGGCTTTTGATGAGCAGATAAAGGTGATTGATGTGGTGCGCGATATTGCCGAAGAAGTGCATTTGGGCAATGGAAAAAAAATGTCGGCTTCGCAGTTTCTTCAGCACTTCCTGTTCACGCCCGAAACGCAGCACAACTATGTGTACAAGCTTAGCGGAGGCGAAAAACGTCGTTTGCACCTGTGTACAGTGTTGATGCGAAACCCGAATTTTCTGGTGCTCGACGAACCTACCAACGACCTTGATATTGTGACACTCAATATTCTGGAAGATTATCTGCAATCGTTCAAAGGTTGTGTGATTGTGGTAAGTCACGACCGCTACTTTATGGATAAAGTGGTCGATCATTTACTTGTTTTTAAAGGTGATGCGGAGCTGAAAGATTTTCCCGGGAATTATACCGATTACAGGGAATGGACTGAAATTGAGAATGAAACGGAGGCTCAGAATTCAAAGACAGAGCAGAAGGGCAAAGAGCAAAGATCAAAGAACAAAGATCCGGAGAGTAATGTTGAAGGTGCGAATGCAAAACCTGAAAAAAGGAAACTTTCGTACAAAGAACAAAAGGAACTGGAAGCCCTTGATGTGGAAATTCCTGAGCTTGAACAGGAAAAAGTTGATATTGAAGACCGTTTGGCTTCGGGTCAATTGACTGCCGACGAAATTATTACCGATTCGCAGCGTCATGCACAATTGATTGAACTGATCGACGAAAAATCGATGCGCTGGTTAGAACTAAGCGATATTTAATTCAGGGTTTTTATAGAATGCAAATTACGCAAATCTCACAAATAAAGAGTTTGGCTCTTTGATTTATGGAGGTTTGCGTAATTTGCGTTTTTCGTTATAATCCTTAGTCTTTTTTCTTCGAAAGTTTTAATTCGATGATAAACGATACCACAAGTCCGAGTCCGCCAAAGAGCAACACAGAGGCTCCATAAATTACGCCGACCATTTCGCGAATGTAATAATCGTTGATGTTGGCATTGCCATAATAAAAGTAGCTGATAAAAAATCCGATCAGCAAACCAAGTCCCACACCCAAAAGTAACGATCCAACTTTCAGAGTACCAAAGGCTTTGTCGCCGGTGAATTTTAGCGGAAATGAAATTTTGGTGTCGAGAATTTCCGGATTGAGTTTATCCCCGAGTTTTTCAATGAGCGCCATGCGTTCTTTTTTGCGGGCAAACAACTCGAATAATTTATAAATGCCCAGGGTTACAATACCCACTATAAGCGGAATACTAATGAAATCTAACATAATTTTTTGTTTTAAAATAAATAATTTCGTTCTTTGTAATGTTTGACGTTGCTTGCTGAAAAATGTTACAGTTACCGGATTTGAAATTTTGAACATTTTTTTGAATCCTTACTTTTGTTGCCTTTTGTGTTCTTAAGTAACGAATAGTATTTAATGGATATATTTCGAATCCGTAGGATTCAAATGTGTATAGATATTATTTTGATACAATACATACGACCCCGACGGGGTCGAATGTGTATTCTACAATTTTTGTTCAATAAATATGTTATCCCTCCGGGATAAAGAAAGATATCAATAATCGCTTTAGTGTTCTTATTTGGTTTAAT
The DNA here is from genome assembly GCA_009929375.1 of Bacteroidia bacterium. Classification (GTDB taxonomy): domain Bacteria; phylum Bacteroidota; class Bacteroidia; order Bacteroidales; family Paludibacteraceae; genus Paludibacter. The sequence goes on along the minus strand of SAAO01000028.1, from coordinate 33,375 downwards.
TCTTATGAAAAATTTGTTTTTATGTTGTAACAATTTTGGCTTCGCTGCGTCAGATGTCATATACGAAATATGGAAAACAAAGACGAACAAATTATTATAAAACGAATACTCGAAGGAGAGACTGCAATGTTTTCTCATTTCGTGGAGCAATACAGCCATTCGGTTTATTCAATGATTGTTCGTATTGTACAGTCGCGCGAGGATGCGGAAGAGTTATCGCAGGATGCTTTTCTGAAAGCGTTCAGCAAACTCGAAACTTTCAAGGGTGATTGTTCGTTTTCTACCTGGCTTTTTCGGATTGCTTACAATACTGCCATTTCGTTTGTCCGTAAGAAAAAAGTAATTTTGCCTGCTATCGACGAAAGTCTTATCGAAACAGTTTCCGATGAAGCAGTGGGCACTTTTTTCGACGAAGATGAAAATGAACGCAGGCTTCAGCAACTCGAAATTGCTATTGCGCAGCTTAATGCTGAAGAAAAAGCTTTGATCACACTGTTTTATCTGGAATCGAAGCCGGTAAATGAGTTGGCAATGGTGTTCGGGCTTACAACCGAAAATGTAAGGGTGAAACTTCACCGGACAAGAAAAAAGTTATTTGTTTTAATAAAGATGCAGGATGGAGAAAGATAAATTAATAAAACAGACCCTCAAATCGACACAATGGCCTCCGGTGTCGGGCGATTTTCAGTACAAAACCATGCAAAAGGTGTTTTTGCTGGCCGAAAAGAAACGCAAAAGAGCTTATTTCCTCAATCTGGTGGGAATTTCGTTAGTGTCGCTTTTGTTGGTGGCAGCCTGCGTTTATATTTTGAAGGTATATTTTGCCTTTAGCTTTACTTTACCCGAGATTCACTTGACTTCATCATCGTTGTCGATTCTTATGTTTAGTTTTTATATCGCAGCCCTTGTGCTTCTGCTCATTGGCCTTGATGCTTTTATGCGTCGCAAGTGGCAAATGCGAAACGGCAACCTGGAATAATTTTGCTCTGAAATCAGAATTATTAATCTTAGATTACAAATTTTACATTTATTTGAGCTATTTTTGCAAACGATTCTATGTGTTTAAGTTGTTAAATACTGTTTTGTCCTGCATAATTCCAGCATGAAGTATGTGTGTAGCATATTATTTTCATTGAGCTTATGGCTGAATACTTTAGCCATTAATAATGTGCGCGATAGTCTCGAAAACCTGCTTTCTTCCCAATCGGACAACGAGCGCCTGCAAACTCTCCTGCTTCTTTCTGATCACCTAACTTATGATGTGCCTGTAGATGCGGTGAAATATGCCACTGAAGCTATGCAACTTGCCGAATATTTTAGTAATGACAGTCTGAAATTTAAAGCATTGAAAATTCGTGGCTATGCCAATGGCTATGCCGGTAATTTGGGTGAGTCGATGCGCGATATGGACGATGGTCTCAGATACTATATTTCACTTTCCGATTCGGTAAAAATGGCAGAAGCAATTAGCGATATTGGCTATCTTTTTTTAAGTCAGGGTATTTACGATAAGGCGCTAACGCATTATCAACGTGCTCTAACCATTCGTGAAAAAATTAAAGATGCAAAAGGAATTGCTTACTCTCTGAATAATATTGGAACCCTTTATTGGAAGCTTGGGAAAGCCGACGAGAGTTTATTTTACCATTCGAAAGCTGTGGATTATTTCCAAAAAAACAATATGGAAGAGGAGTTGGGGATTATTTATGCAAATTTTGGCGAAGTATATCTGATTAAAGGAGATGATGAAAAGGCATTACAATACTTCGAACGCTCGTTAAGGCTTAACCATAAGCAGACACATCGTGTTTTCGAGGCCAATAATCTGAATAGTATTGGCAAAATATGGTTAAATAGAAAAAAGCCTCAAAAGGCAATTCGCAATTTCAGAAATGCTTTGGATATTCAAAAGGATGCAGGTGATAAAAATGGTATGGCGCTAACCAACTATAATCTGGGGCTTGTTTATCGTCAGCTCAATCAACCCGAGAGTGCTATCAGGTATTTTGATGAAGCTATAATGCTGGCCGAAATTGCACAAGCCAACGAAGTGTTGATAAATTCTTTAATTCAGAAATCTGATGTATCTGATGTTGAAGGAGATTATAAGAGTGCCTTTACGTCCTTAAAACGGTGGAAGCTTCTTAGCGATTCGATATTTAATATTCAGAAAAATCAGCAGATTGAGGAATTGAAAACCCGTTATGAAACTGAAAGGCACATTCTTGAAAATTCGAACCTCAAAACTGCCAACTCGAAAAATTCGATTATTATTCGTCAGCAACGCTCGATGTTGTCGATGATTGCTATCCTCAGTCTGATGGTTTTGATAAGTATCTGGCTTTTGCTTGAACGACGACGCTCACTTGATAAACTGCGCGCTGTGGAACTTGAGCAAAAATTGCTGCGAAGCCAAATGAATCCGCATTTTATTTTTAATACGCTTACTGCTATTCAGCGAAATATTCTTCAGAAAACAGTGCGCGAGGGTGTAAATCTTATTTCGTCGCTGGCCTCATTGATGCGACTAACGCTTGAAAACAGCGCTAATGAGTTTATTTCGTTTACGAAGGAGATTCAATCGCTTGAACTTTATCTTGTGCTCCAACAACAACGCTTTTCAGATCAGTTTCGTTATAATATAGTGATAGATGAAAATATCGATGCAGAAAACATATTGATTCCGCCTATGCTTGTGCAACCTTTTGTCGAAAATGCCATCGATCACGGATTTGCGGTAATTAATTACGAAGGCGTTTTAAGAATCAGTTATCGACTCGAAAATGATTTGCTGCATTGCGAAGTGGAAGATAACGGAATTGGTTATCTTAAATGTGTGAAAATGAAGAGTCCTGAACATCATTCGTATGGCATTGATATTACGGGACAGCGAATTGATATTTTACGAAGAAAATACCGGTTAAAAGTAAGTGTAAGTATTGTTGATATATCAGACGATGTGAAAACAGGTACTCTGGTGAAAATTACCATGCCGCTGAAAAAAAATAGTGAAGTATGACAAAACAAAGAATTCTTATTGTGGATGATGAAGCTCCTGTCAGAGAATTGATAACTGGAGTGATTGAGAATTTCTGCAAATCGGCCGAAATAGTGGGAGTGGCCGATGGTGTACAGAGTGCTTTGGATGCAATACGGCTACTTAAACCAGACATTGTGCTGCTCGATGTCAATCTGGGTGATGGAACAGCCTTCGATTTATTGTCAAAGATTGATCCGGTTAATTTCGCCATTATTTTTATTACGGCCTACGAAAAATATGCAGTCAGTGCGTTTAAATTTTCAGCTGTGGATTATATAATGAAACCTGTAAATATCGACGAACTTGTGGCCGCCATCCGGAAAGCTGCCGGAAAATCGGAGCAACAGGCACTGAATGCAAAGCTGAAAAACTTTTTCGATAATTTAAACAGTCATCCCGAGGATAAAAAGATAGTGCTGAAAACTGCTGAAAGCATCTTTATTGTGAAAGTGGTGGATATTATCCGTTGCGAAGCCGATCATAATTATAGTACATTTTATCTGCTAAATGGCAAAAAAGTGCTCGTGTCGAAAACGCTTAAAGATTATGAGGAAATGCTTTCCGATTTTTTCTTTTTTCGTACACATCAGTCGCATCTTATTAATATCAATCATATTGTAAGTTTCGAAAAGAACGATGGTGGATATCTTCGTATGGTCGATGGTAGTCAGGTGCCTGTGTCGAAACGTAAACGTGAGGAATTGCTCGAACTGTTTAATCAGATATAAATTATGCTTACCGAACAGACAATGAACACGCCCGAATATTCATTTGTCTGAGATATATAAATGGTTGGTTGTATCTTGCGTCACAAACATTAAAATCAACCATCATGAAAACAAGATTTTTATTCCTTTCGTTGCTTGCGACATTTGCAGGCAGTGTGTTTGCGCAATTTACTTCGGTAAAGGATGGTAACTGGATGGATCCGCTTACATGGTCCACAAATCCTGAATCGACGGCGGTGCCCGATTCCATGACAAGTGTAGTTGTTGCTCACCATGTGATTGTTACCGCTACTCCTTATCAAAATACACATTGTTATAATCTGACAGTAGAGCCTGGCGCTCTTTTGAATAATAACACAAGTGCATGGATGGGTTCGGCACTGTATGTGAAAAATAATCTGATAAACAAAGGTACAATTAGTCCGAGCCACGATGGTTTCTATGTGACAGTAAATGGTGATTTTGTGAATCACGGAACTATATCGAAACACTACATTGCCGACAAGTTTTATCTTTATCTGGGAGGTGATCTGACCAATAACGGTTCGTTCAGGGCTGTAACAAATACACAGTTTAAAGGTCCCGGCGGAGTTGCGCATTTACACAAAATGAAATCGCTGAACGATAGCACCATTTTTCTGGGAGAAGTGACCGTGAGCGATAGTTTGGGTATTCTGCAGGTCGATACTACAGTCATTATCAATTCTCCTTCGTTTCATTTAAATCGTTCGCGTTTAGTTATTCCGCCCGACGAGGGTTTCGAACACAGGCTTATATTCGATGGAGGTAGTATATTGAATGGTAAAATTGAAGCCAATAATAACCGTATTTATACTAATGGATCAACAGAACTGGGTTTGGGAAAAACCTACAATCCCGACGATCATTTATATATCCGCAATGCTGTACTTGATGGTATGTTTTTGGTGGGTGGCGATAACAATGTATCGTATGTGGTACTTCAGGGAAACTGCACACTCGAGGGTAGGCTCAGAGACTGGTATTCCACGAGTATTTGGTCGGCTGGCGACAGGGGAGTGAGAATTGATGGGTCATTTACAAACAATGGTGATATTATTAGTTCATTGCCCGATGATAATTATGGTTTATGGCTTTATCAGACTGATGGTAGCTCGTTTGTGAATAAAGAGGATTCTCTGAATATTGAAGGAATGAAATTCTCCGGCCAATGTGATTTTTCCACTCAAAGAGATACACTTGCTCTTAAAAATTGGTTAGGCACAAATGCTAATACTGTACTTAACCTGCACTCGAGTGTATGTTTCAGAAAAACTGTCACAGTGGATATGAATGGTGGAAAGCTTATTTTACCGGAATATGGACGTTTTAAGACATTGTATATGTGGTACAACATCATCAGAAATGTAGATGTTGAGGCGAATTTCGCAACTATAAATTTTAATTGCACTGAAAACAATGTAAGCTATAAGGATGCAGTTTTTGAACTCACATATTTTAAATTCAATACAGTATTAAAAGGTGAAACTACTATTTCTGGTAATATCTTTCCCTATTCATATACTTCAGCTGTAGTCAGAGTTAACGGAGATATTACCAATAGGGGCAATATTGCCGACCATCCGAGTGCAGGCAGTTTGACATTGGAAACAGAGAACAACCTTTTTCATTACGGTACAGGCTGGTCGAATTACGAAACGGTATTGTTGGGCTCTGAAAATCAGAATCTGATATTGAATGAAAGTGCAACGATATCCGGTAGAGTGGTTTTCAACGCAACGCTGACAGGAGCAAATTATCAATGGAAAAAAAATGGCGTGGATATTCCGGAGGCAACAAATGCTCAACTGGTTTTTAGCACCGGTATTAATGCCACACACTTTGGTGTGTATCAGTGTGTGGTGGATGGAACGCAGCAATCGAGGACAATTTTGGTTGGAAGCGAAATTCCCCCTGCATTCGGAATAAGCGACGTGAAAATGAAGAATGTCAGTCCTACTTCCATGTTGCTCAGATGGAAAACTTCGGTCGCTGCTGCCGGTGAAGTGCGTTTTGCCACAAATAATTCGGGTGTATATCCACTTTCGGTAGCCGAGCCTGCCACATTGGTAACGGAACATGCAGTAACGCTCACCGGGTTGACCGAAGGGTTGACTTATTATCTCGTTGTCGATCAGGTTGATGCCGAAAGTAATGAGGTTCGCTCAGTAGAATATAGTTTTGTGGCAGGCGATATGACGCTTGGTGCACTGAATATTACTACTATCAGCGATGTGCCCGACGACCAGGGTGGCTGGGTGTTTATCAACTTCGAAGCCGATGTGCTCGATGCCGGTGGCGATATCACGCAATATGGCGTTTGGGAATGGATGGACGACGAATGGGTAGGCGTTGGCGTAGTCCCCGCTACTCAAAGTGCTGATTATACTTTTCTGGCGCATACTTATCGCGATTCTACAGAAACGGGAATTTACTGGAATAAATTCTATATAACCACACATACCGAAAATCCGCTTGTGTTCTATACTTGTCCTGTCGATTCGGGATACTCAGTTGATAATCTTGTTCCTTCCACGCCCACAGGCTTGCAGGGTGTAATTGCAGGATCGACACGCTACGACCTTGAGTGGGATATGAATCCCGATCCGGATGTAAGGTATTATGTGATTTACCGAAATGGTCAGAAATACAAAACGTCGAAGGATAATTATTACAGCGATAATAATTTCACATCGGATGTAGCCGAATATGTATATGAAGTGACAGCGGTCGATTTTGGAGGAAACGAAAGCGACAAGTCAACTCCGCTAAGGGTTTCAACTTCTACAACAGCTAACTTCGAACTTATCAAAGACAGAATGCTTACAAACTATCCAAATCCGTTTAAGGGTTTTACAAACATTGTTTTTACACTGAATAATACTTCATTTGTTGAATTGACTATAATGACCATGAATGGAAAAGTTGTGGAGAAACTAATCAGTGAAGAGAAATGCGCAGGTACGCACGAGCTTACTTTCAATGCTGCCAAGCTACAAAGCGGAGTGTATATGTATAAGCTGCGAACGAACGATAATGTGCTCACAAACCGTATGATTGTAAAGTGACGATGTGACTTGTGTTTGTTTTTCAATAAGTTTAAATTTAAACTTTGGAAATATGAATAATATAACAACACGCCGAAAGGTCAAAATACGAACCAGAGCTGGTTGGCTGTTTGTCGATCCGGAATCCATTCTCTTCTTTATTGCAAAAGCAAATTCCTGTTGCGCAATTCTGCGGAATGGCGACGAAACCGACATTTCACTTGAGATGAAAGAACTTGAACGAAAGTTTAGCACATTCTTTCGGATTAACGATGACTTGCTTATCAACTTGAGATATCTCGATAAAGTGTCCAATCAAATCAGTGGATATGTCTCTGTCAATAATAGTTACAGATTCCCAATTGACAATGATCGTAAAATGCTTTTGCTAAATGCGTTGAATGAGTTTTGCTAAATGCAAGATGTTACTTAAAAAAAGTTCCGGCTGAGATTTCAGCCGGAACTTTTTTTTCTACCTGACAGGTTTAAAAATACCTGTCAGATTTATTATTGCAAAACACTACTGACCAATAAAAAATAGTTTGAATTAGTTTTTTTAGCTTATTAGATTCCTCACTACGTTCGGAATGACAGGCAATCAATAAGTTAGGTTTTTTGGAGGAGGTAGGTTGGCGGCGAAGCCGCCAACCTACCTCCTCCAAACCATAATCAATACAAAGTGTTGTCATTCAGAGCGTAGCGAAGGATCTCATGTGCTTAGTCGGTCAGTAGTGACTGTAAAAGTAAATTCTTTATTTGTGATGATTTATTTTACTTTGTACAAATCGACCCCTTCCACATCGAAAGTTTTGATGAATGTGGCGTGTTTGCGCACTTCCACTTCGGCAAATTTATTGTAAATAAAAGCTGATTTGCGGAACAGGTCTTCTTTGTCGCGGGTTGCATCAATAATCAGCAGATAGCTCATTATAATGTGTCCGGCCATTTCCACAAGTCTGCGTGCATGGAAGTCGATATATTCCTGACTTTTTGCTTCGTTCACACGTTCAACCGAATGTTCTAGCAGATTGGTCATGGTAATCAGTCGTTTGCGTATCGAATCGAATTCCGGATTGATAGGCAGCGATTCGTAATGACGGATTTGTTTCAGATATGTTCCTGTGGTGACGTGGCGGATAGCTGCCACAGTCTGCAACTGTGAAGTTCCCTCGTATATGGTCAGAATACGTGCGTCGCGGTAAATACGTTCGCAGGCATAATCTTTCATAAATCCTGAACCACCGTGAACCTGAATGGAATCGTAAGCATTCTGATTGGCATATTCGCTCGAGAACATTTTCAGAATAGGCGTAAATGCGTCCGCCAACTTCTGATATTCCTTGTAGTCGGCTTTTTCTTCAGGAGTCAGTTTTCTTGTAGCTTCGATGCCTTCGTAGGCTTTGTACACATCCACAAAGCGTGAGGTTTCGTACAAAAGTGCACGGCTGGCATCGAGTTTGGCTTTCATCATTGAAATCATTTCCGAAACGGCTGCAAATTCAATAATAGGTTTGCCGAACTGCTGACGTTCACGGGCATAAGCCACAGCTTCGTCGTATGCAGCTTGTGAAACGCCCACCGATTGACCACCTACTCCAAGTCGTGCGCCGTTCATCAGTGACATTACATATTTAATAAGTCCCATGCGACGTGCACCAACCAGTTTAGCAGGTGTATTGGTGAAAACAAGTTCGCAGGTTGGAGAGCCTTTGATGCCAAGTTTGTTTTCAATACGGCGCACTTTAATGGTGTGATCATGTTTGTTATCGGCCACAAAGTACGAAAGTCCACGACCGTCGTTGGTACCGTCTTCTGAACGGGCAAGCACAAGTTTAATCTGTGCGTCACCATTGGTAATAAAACGTTTTACACCATTCAGATACCAAACACCATCGGCTTCGTTGTAAGTCGCTTTTAGCTGCACAGCCTGAAGGTCGGAACCGGCATCGGGCTCGGTAAGGTCCATCGAACAGGTTTCTCCTTCGCAAACGCGTGGCAGAAATTCAGCCTTAATATCTTCGTCGGCAAATTCTGCAATTGTTTCGGCACAATCCTGCAAACCCCAAATGTTTGCAAAACCAGCATCGGCACGTGAAACCATTTCGCCACCCATGATGTAAGGTATGATCGAAAAGTTAAGTCCGCCGTACTGACGTGGTAAGGTCATTCCGTAAAGTCCGGCCTGTGCCAGTGCTTCGTGGTTTTCCTGTGTACCCCGGGCATAAATTACGCGGTTGTTTTCTACACGTGGTCCTTCGTGATCCACACTTTCAGCGTTAGGTGCAATAATGTCTGCACAAATTTCGCCGATGATTTCAAGCACACGTTCGTAGTTGTCGATAGCATCTTCGAAATCGCGCGCTGCATAATCAAATTTATCTTTTTCGGCAAAGTTCTGCTCTTTGAGCGTCACAATTTTCTGCATCAACGGATGCGTCAACTGGAACTTTAATGCCGGATTGTTGCTGTAGTAGTTCATAAAGTCATTTACGATTTAATCAGTTATAATTTACAATTATCCAAATGATATGATGATCAATTGTTAACTGTCAATTACTTACTGTTCTTTTTATAGTATTGAATCATTTTCGGAATCACTTCTTCCACTGTGCCGGTAATTACATAATCGGCAATGGCGTTGATCGGAGCGTGCGGATCGCTGTTGATGGCGATAATCATGGCACTTTCCTGCATACCTGCAATGTGCTGTATTTGTCCTGAAATTCCGCAGGCAATATACAGTTTCGGACGCACTGTGGTTCCGGTTTGTCCAATCTGACGTTCGTGTTCGCACATGCCTGAGTCAACAGCGGCACGCGAAGCGCCTACTTCGCCACCAAGCACTGCGGCAAGATCGTAAAGCATTTTGAAGTTTTCGGCGCTGCCCATTCCGTAGCCTCCGGCAATTACAATGGGTGAGCCTTTCAGATTTACTTTCGATTTCTCCATATGTCTTTCAATTACTTCGATTACAAAGTCGGTATCAGGCACGTATTTCGAAACTTCGAGTTTTTTTGTTTTGCCGGCATATTTGGCATCGCGAATTTCTTTTTTCATTACGCCTTCGCGTACTGTAGCCATTTGCGGACGACAATCAGGGTTTACAATGGTTGCCACAATGTTTCCACCAAAGGCCGGACGAATCTGATAAAGCAGATTGTCGTACACTTTACCTGCTTTTTTGTCTTCGTAAGTACCGACTTCAAGTGAAGTACAGTCGGCTGTAAGTCCGCTGAACAATGCTGAAGAAACACGTGGTCCAAGGTCGCGACCAATGGAAGTGGCTCCCATTAGTGCAATTTGCGGTTTTTCTTCTTTAAAAAGATTTACAAGTAAGGAAGTGTGTGGAAGTGTGGTGTAAGGAGCGAGTCGTGCATCGTCGGCCACATAAAGGGTGTCAACGCCGTAAGGAAAAACCTGAGCTCCGATACCGTCGAGTTTATGACCCGCAGCTACAGCTTCGAGTTTGCATTTCAGCTGATCGGCCAAAGTGCGACCTTTGGTGAGCAGCTCGAGACTTACATCGCCTACGATGCCGTCTTCTATTTCGAGATATACTATTATGTTGTTCATGAATTTGTGTTTTAATGTGCCAATATGCTAATGTGCTGATGAGCTGATTGTAAATTATCTTATTGGCAAATTGGCATATTATCCTATTGTATGATTGGCAATCAGTTCTTTCATCAAATCTTCGATTTCGTTGTCGGCTGCGGTAAGTTTTTTACTTTCCTTGGCTGTGAAAACCACATTTTCGATTTGTTTTACCTTGGTGGGTGAACCGCTCAGTCCGAGCCATTTTATATCATGCTCAATATCGCTCACACCCCATTCGTTGATGTTGAGATAAGGATGTGTGCTGTAAAGATCGGTGTAATCGGAGCCTGAATCCTGTCTTTCGGTAGGAGTGGCGGCATGTTTGTATTTCAGGGTGAGTTTGGCGTGACGTGGACGACAGGCTGCTGCCGAACCATTCACAGTAACCAGCATTGGAAGTGATCCTTTTACTACTTCCACTCCGCGTTCGAGGCGACGTTTTACAGTGATGCTGTTTGCGGTACAATCCAGAATTTCTTCGGCGTAAGTGATCTGTGGCATTCCCAGTTTTTCGGCAACCTGTGGTCCAACCTGAGCGGTGTCACCGTCGATAGCCTGACGACCACAAACGATAATGTCCACTTTCCCGATTTTACGGATAGCACACGAAAGTGCATAGGAAGTAGCGAGTGTATCCGAACCGGCAAATTCACGTCCACTCAGGAGATAACCGCCGTCAGCACCACGATACATACTTTCGCGGATAATTTCGGCTGCGCGGGCAGGTCCCATAGTCAGCACATGTACGGTGGCACCTTCAATTTTCGATTTTAAGCGTAGTGCCTGTTCCAGCGCATTGAGGTCTTCGGGGTTATAAATAGCAGGAAGCGCGGCACGGTTCACCGTTCCATCAGCCTTCATGGCATCTTTACCCACATTGCGCGTATCGGGCACCTGCTTGGCAAGTACTACAATATTAAAACTCATGTTTGTATTATTTTGGGTTATTAGTCGTCAGGTGATTTTTTCATTCTTCGTTTTAATACCGTATTTTACAGGTTTAATGGGAAGTTAAGTCCAAAAAACTTCAGATAGGGTGCTTAAAGCTTAATGAAAAATTAATGCGCAAATTTAGCAGTTTTTGTTGAACCGACAACAGGCTTTATGCACATTCTGAGAAATTTGTGCATATTTAATTTATTGAAATGGATACAAAAAACGCGGGACTTTTCACAAAGTCCCGCGTTTCAATAGGTATTAGTTTTTTAAGGTATAAAAAAGATTGTGTTGTTTAGTTAACGGTTGCAAAGAAACAGCTAAAATTCGATTGCTACAAGTTCAAAAATATGTTTTACAACCTGTTTTTGCTGTTTTTTGACTTTTTATTGTTGTTTTGGTCTGATAGATTAGTATGTAAGTGTCACATTTTAAATGTGATATGAATTATTGTGTACCGACTCAAAAAAAATATTAAATTTCATCTTTTTTGTTGTTTGGGGCTTCTTACAATACAAATTTTTTCATACAATCTCATTTGTGTTTACAAATGTAACAGATTTTTTTTTGAAAAAAAGCAGATATAAAATCTTAACGAATATTATTTCAGCTCATTGCTACGCTATGTCTTTTATTGTAAAAAAATACAGTTGAGGGGCTTTCATTATCTTTTCATTTCGTTTATTATTCATATCTTTGTGCTTCATTTGACTAATTATGAGGAAAATATACATTTTTATCCTGTTTATATTCATATTTTCAGGATGTAAGCAAACTTCTCAATCAAGCAATCAGAAAGTTGCAGAACAAATAAAAGTACCTGTATTTGTAGCCGACTCGGCTTATCAGTTTATTCAATCGCAGGTTGACTTTGGTCCGCGCGTGCCGAATACCGATGCGCATGCGCAGTGTGCAGCCTATTTGTCGGCTAAGCTCAAATCGTTTGGTGCTGAGGTTACCGAACAGAAAGCCGATTTGAAAGCTTTCAACGGAACTGTGCTTAAAGCGGTAAACATAATTGGTAGTTTTCAGCCGGAAAAGCAAAAACGTGTTTTACTTTTTGCTCATTGGGACACAAGACCATGGAGCGATCACGATCCGGATCCTGCCAATCATAATACGCCTGTTCTGGGAGCTAATGATGGTGCAAGCGGAGTAGGTGTGTTGCTCGAAATTGCACGCCAACTGGGACAAAATGCTCCTGAGGTGGGTGTGGATATTATCTTCTTCGATGCAGAGGATTACGGTGCTCCCGAAACTTTCAGTGGTAATAGTGAAGATTCCTGGTGCCTGGGATCGCAGTATTGGTCAAAAAATCAACACAAAAATGGTTATAAAGCCGATTACGGTATTTTGCTGGATATGGTTGGTGCACCCGGTGCTACTTTTTATAAGGAAGAAATTTCGATGTATTATGCTGCTCATGTTGTAAATAAAGTATGGGACATTGCACAAAACCTTGGATATGGTCAGTATTTTTTGAATGAAAAAATGGGGGCTATCACCGACGACCATTTATATGTAAATCGTATCGCCGGTATTCCGAGTATTGATATTATTCAGTACGATAAATTTGCAGCCAAAGGTTTCGGACAGTATTGGCATACCACCCACGATACTATGGAGAATATTGATAAAGCTACACTAAATGCGGTTGGAAATACGCTGATGCATGTTTTGTTTCAGTAACTTTCGACATGTATTTTGCATTACTCTTTCTCCTCCTGATTACTGATCATAAAAAATATTAGTTCAATGTCTTTACGATTTAAAAGAATTGCTGTGAAAATCGGCAGCAATGTGCTGACCCGTGCCGATGGAACACTCGATATCACACGTATGTCGGCTTTGGTCGATCAAATCGCTGCCCTTCACAAAAAGGGAGTTGAAATAGTGCTGATTTCCTCAGGAGCTGTTGCTTCGGGACGAAGTCTTTTGGGCATTACAAAAAAAATGGATGTGGTAGATCAGCGGCAATTGTTTTCTGCTGTGGGACAAGCAAAACTGATTAATCATTATTGGGATTTGTTCCGCGATCATGGCATTACGGTGGGACAGGTGCTCACCATGAAGGAAAACTTCTCAAGCCGGCGTCACTACCTGAATCAGCGGAATTGTATGCAGGTAATGCTTGATAATCATGTGATTCCGGTGGTAAACGAAAACGACACAGTATCGGTGTCGGAACTTATGTTTACCGATAACGACGAACTTTCAGGGCTTATTGCTTCGATGATGGACATGGAAGCATTGATTATTCTGAGTAATATTGATGGTATTTACAACGGTTCACCTGCCGATCCAACCACAAAAGTTATCCGCGAAATTCATAAAGGTCAGGATGTGTCCGATTTTATTCAGAGTTCAAAGTCGTCGTTCGGACGTGGTGGAATGGCAACCAAAACCACTATTGCCCGAAAAATTGCAGACGAAGGAATTGAAGTTTATATAGCCAATGGTAAAAAAGATAATATTCTTTTAGGTTTGCTCGACAAGAAAGATGAAATAATTTGCACACATTTTGTTGCATCACGCGAAGGGGTTTCGAGTGTGAAGAAGTGGATCGCGCACAGTCACGGTTTTGCAAAAGGCGAAATTCACGTAAACGAAAATGCAGCCAAAGCGCTTTGTGGTGAAAAGGCTGTGAGTCTGTTACCTGTGGGTGCTGTACGTATCGAAGGAGAATTCGAAAAAGATGATATTGTGAAAATTATTGGAGAGGATGGACAATCGCTTGGCGTGGGCAAAGTGCAGTACGATAGTCAGAAAGCCCGTGAGTTGCTTGGTCGTAAAAATCAGAAACCATTAATTCATTGCGATTATCTTTATCTTGAATAATTGATTGGACCCCGCATGTAAAGCTATTGATAAGTTTTATCTGAAATTCTGTGTCCTGCTTAAATTCTGTAGATAAATGAAATCATTAAATCTGAAAATTCTTGCTTTATTTTTTGCGGTTGTGTCTTTAAGTGGTTGTATAAGTACTACGAAAATGGCAGACGTTATTCGTGACCGTATGCCCATTGTTAAACAATCTGATTATGATTTCAGTTCGTTTGTAACCATTAAAACTGATTCGCTTGCCAAAACAGATTCTCTGGTGACAGTGAAAAAGGAAAAATCATATTTTATTCCAGCTGTGTTTTTATGGGCCTGGCATTATCAATTTGCTTGCGAACTGAGTAGCGATTATATGCTGGATATATTCCGGAAAGTATTGGCAGACAAACTCAGGGAGTATAATATGGAAAAGTTTATCGGTAATAATAAACTTGAAATCAATATAGGGAAAGTTCCAAACCGATTTAAATATTCTAATATTGGCACGGTGTTGTTTTGGGTTTTGTCATATACACCAAGTTTTGAGGAAGTGATATATCGCGAGAACGAGAGTTTTAATATCTCTTATACCTTTACGGATGATCTTGGGAATACGCGTGGCGATAGCTTAACTTATACATTCCCGAAACAATATAAAAGTTCTGATGTAACGGGATATTATTACGTTGAAGATTATATGATGAGTTTAAAATACGATTTCGAAATGAAAAGTGCTGAGTTTATCGACAGAATAATCGAAGGTTTGTAATTGTTTTATAAATAACTGATTAAAAATATGGAATCAACGCAATACTGGAAAAAAGCAGCTCTGCAGGCTTCACGTTCGCTGAACTTAATCGAAATAAAACTAATCGATCGGGTTTTGTCAGCACTTGCTGATGCAGCCGAGGCCAACGCTACTCAAATACTTGCAGCTAATGCAAAGGATCTGGCTGCAATGGACAAAACAAATCCAATGTACGACAGGCTTTTATTAACTGAAGAGCGTATTGCAGGTATTGCTGCAGATATCCGCAATGTGGCTTCACTGCCTTCGCCACTTGGACGTAAACTGATGGAAACCACCCGACCTAATGGAATGACAATTGAAAAAGTGTCGGTGCCTTTTGGTGTGGTGGGAGTGATTTATGAAGCCCGTCCGAATGTAAGTTTCGATGTTTTTTCGCTTTGTCTTAAATCAGGAAATGCATGTGTGCTAAAGGGTGGTTCGGATGCATATAACTCGAATGAAGCTATTGTAAAGGTGATTCGTGAAGTGTTGAGCAATGCCGGTCTCGACGAAAATATTGTGACTTTATTGCCTGCCGGACGCGAAGCTGCAGTCGAACTTATGAATGCTGTGGGTTATGTGGATGTAATTATCCCGCGTGGCGGAAAAAGTCTGATTGAATCGGTGCGAGATAATTCGCGTATTCCGGTGATTGAAACCGGTGCAGGTATTTGTCATACTTATTTTGATGTGGACGGCGATTTAAATAAAGGGCGTGACATCGTGTTTAATGCCAAAACGAGGCGTGTAAGTGTGTGTAATGCACTCGATTGCCTGGTGATTCATGAAAAACGTTTGTCCGATCTACCTGCTTTATGCGAAAAACTGGCTCAGAAAGACGTGATTATTTATGCTGATATAAAATCATTTACTTTCCTGAATGGGAAATATCCTGCACATTTACTTCAGAAAGCAACTGCCGAAAGTTACGGGACTGAATTTCTGAGTTATAAAATGTCGATAAAAACTGTGGCTAATATTCATGATGCTATTCAGCATATTTCGGAATACAGTTCGAAACACAGTGAATGCATTGTCAGTGAAGATGCTGAAGCGCTTCAGTATTTTTCAAAAGCTGTAGATGCAGCCTGTGTGTACAGCAATGTCTCTACAGCTTTTACCGATGGTGCGCAGTTTGGCCTTGGTGCCGAAATTGGTATCAGTACGCAAAAACTGCATGCCCGTGGTCCAATGGCACTTGAAGAACTTTGCTCATACAAATGGCTTGTGAAAGGCGATGGCCAGATAAGATCATAGCAGATATGCAAAATATATAGAAAGAGCGTAAATCCGTTGAGATTTACGCTCTTTCTTTTTTATGATTTTGTCAGATGTTCTATTCTGTAGTCTTTACTTCTGTAGTCTTCACTTCTTCGAATGTGACTTCTTCAAATGTGACTACAAATTCCACACGGCGGTTTTTGGCTCTGCCTGCAGTGGTCGTATTAGGAGCAACAGGTTTGGTGTCGCCATAACCTTTCGATGTAATTCGTTTTTCGTCAACACCTTTCGATATCAGGTAATTACGAACTGCAGTAGCTCTGTTTTCTGATAATGTCTGATTCATTTCAGGTTTACCTACATTGTCGGTGTGACCCTGAACTTCTATCAGATAAGTCGGATTGTCAATCAATACTTTGGCAATCTGATTCAGAATGGTGTTCGAAGTTTTCTTAATTACATCTTTACCCGATTCGAACTGAATTCCCTGAAGTGCTTTCTGGAAGAGTTTACGTACTTCTTTTTTCACTTCCGGACAACCGTGATTCGAAGCCACACCAGCTATTTTAGGACAATTGTCAAGGTAGTCGGCAATTCCATCAGCATCGGTGTCGCGTGGACAACCTTTTTCGTCAACCATACCACGTGCTTCTAATGGTGTGTCAGGGCATTTGTCGAGATAATCTGCCACGCCATCGTCGTCGGAGTCGAGCGGACAGCCATTTTTGTCCACAAATCCACGCGCTTCAACAGGAGTGTTGTTGCAAAGATCCATATAGTCATAAACACCATCGTCATCGGTATCGAGCGGACAACCGTTTTTGTCTACCATACCTTTGGCTTCGGCCGGAGTATCAGGACAAAGGTCGAGATAGTCGGCTACACCATCGCCATCAGTGTCGATCGGACAACCAAACTCATCTACTTTTACACTGTCGGGCGTATTCGCACAACGATCAACATAATCGAACACACCATCTTTGTCTGTGTCTTTCGGACAGCCTTTTTCGTCCACATGACCTCTGGCCTCAATAACCGTATTCGGACACTCGTCAAGATAATCGAAAACTCCATCGCGATCTTCGTCGGTCGGGCATCCATTGGCATCTACTTTACCATAGGCAGCTTCAGGGGTGTCAGGGCAAAGATCGAGATAATCAGGAACTCCATCACCATCAGAGTCAACCGGGCAGCCTCTTTTATCAACCATTACGCCACGCGGCGTGTCGGGACATTTATCACGGTGGTTACGCACGCCATCCTTATCTTTATCCTGCTTATTGCCAAACACTATATTGACTCCGAAATTTAAATTGAGGCGATCGGTTTTGTATGGCAGCGGAATTTCCGAAATCGTTCCGAGTGCAGATAAAACCGGGATTTCTGAAAGGTCAATAGGATCAGCTCCCAAGGTCGAAAGAGGCAATTTTGTAATATTCAAAGGTATGTAGTCTGCATTGAAAAATGCATTGATAAAACCGATACGAACGCCTATTCCTGCTCCTATATTGCTAAAACGACCATTAAGAACGGAATAAGACAGTGCCATATTGAACCAGTTGATCGGACGCAGGTTTACAGAGCCCGTCAGTTCCTCGTAAACAGCCTTTTTTTGAAACATTGTTCGCGATAGCAATCCCACACTCAAACGGTTATCGAAAAATGCATATTCGGCTCCGATATTCAGTTTCGGACTTAGCGAAGTGCTGTAGGAAGTTTCGGTAATTTCGTATGAAGCCGATTCTTTAAGACGCTGAAGCAGTGTGTCTACTGTTGCATCCATAAAGTCATCGTTTTCAAAATCTGAGGCAGTGAAGCTTCCGGCTCCATCAAAGCTATAGTCGGCTTCCATTTCCACATTTTTTACATTACTTCTCCAGCGGATAGTTCCCAGATCGGTAATTGCGGCCGAAATGGTCAGCGGCTCAATGGGTTTGAAACTTGCTCCCAGATCAACTCCAAATCCCAGTCCCGATGGTTTCAGGAATGCCATTGGATCGGTTGGATCAAGGTCTACATTGAAAGTGCTGAAATCGTCGCTTACCTGTATTTTGGCAGGTGAGGAGGCGTTAATATTGCCTTCGGCTTTAAGTGTCCATTCTTCGATACCTGCATTCAGTTCAAAATCGTCAAACTTAGCCGAAAGATTCGCAGTTCCCAAAAGTCCTTTCAGTTTCAAACCTACTGACCATTGGTCGTTGATGATTCGCGAATAACCGAGAGCAGCTTCGGTGTATGCATTTACACCAAAGTTTAGCGAGGCTAAATTGTACCGGTTATTGTCTATTTCCGGAGTTCCGTAAAGTGCCAGCTTAAAGAGGTCTTTGGGAAGCCCTAACTGAGCATCAATTTTTTCAGTAAGTGCGAATGACCAATATGCTTTTTTTGTTCTGAAACCAAAATCAAGCAGATTTATCTGTAAGTCGGTTCGGAATAGCGTGGTTGGCTTAATCGACTGAAATATATTGTCTTTCGACATTGTGAGCGAGTGAATCGTAAAGCTGTTGTTACCAAAGCCCAATTGCGTATAGCCCAATACCGGTATTCCAAAATAAAAACCACTCAGGGGCTGAAATGCAGGATTCAGATAATGTCGTACAGGCGCATTTTCGAGAAAATACATTGTGTTGACCTGCTGCGCGTTTAAGTTTAGTGAACTTATGCAGACGGCCAGTATTGCCAGTATATATTTAATTTGCTTCTTCATGTTGCAGATCTTTTATTCGTTATCGTTATTAAAATCCAATGTTGCATCTCCTTTTACGAAAATACCTGCTTTAACAGCAAAACTGTTCGATTTTTCAAATCTGATAGGTTCATTATCCTTACGATCCACACGGATGTTATAAATAATCTGTCGTGTACTACGCAACTGAGCTAACTGGCTTTTCTGAATTTCTATTCTGATTTCCTGGCCAACAAGTTTTGTTCTGTCAACAAATCCGTTTGCATTTATCACCGGAGCATTTATTGTAAATGTGCTGTCGATGGTTGTGTTCACTTTTATACCATTTTCATCTATCATTTTGAGTTTGAGCTCAACGCCCACAGGTAGCCCATTAGTAACTTTTAGTACCAATATCGCATTGTCAATATAATCCTGATTCAGAATTGAATCGAGATTCAGATCAGGGATAGTATCCTGAAATTCTACGTAGCTGCCTGCACTAAAGCGAAGTGGAACTTTTACCTCAAATTTTGCATCGATTTTAGGTTTCGGAATGATAAAATCCGGATCTTCTCTTGCTTCGCTGGTAAGTCTAAATTTATAGTCTAATTTGTTTGGTAATAACTTATTGTCGAACAGGCGATGTATTTGTCCGGAATCTTTGTCGATGGTATAAACTGTAGTGGCCGATGCGCCATATTCAGGAGCCGCCTTGATGATGATTTTTGTGGAATGCAGATTGTTTCTGAATTGCGCATACACGGTATCGTAGTTGACTTCATCTTTTCGGTAAGCTTTCAGATAATCTAAGTTTACGCCCAATCTTATCCCTACATTGTTTGTAACTGTAAGTTTCAATTCAGGATCTGAGAATTTAAACAAACCTTCGGGCAAATCTTTTGCAAAGTCACCCAGATCAACGGATTCAATTTGTGCTTCGTCTGAAACAGTTGGTTTAAAAAATCCATAAGCCACTTTCATGTCAAAGTCAGAAATATCAAGTTTGAAATTTACAGTCGATGCGGGAGAAGCAACAATGGGTGAATTTCCGGTAGTTATATCGAGAACAATGCGAAGCGGAATGCTTGAACTTGCATTGTATGTACGCATCGTAAATGGCGATAAATTTATTGTGTGTTCAGTTCCAAAAGTTGTTGGAGTATGTACAATGCTGGTAATGGAAGGATTATCGAAAACAATTTTCTGGTCAGGAAACGTGAGGGTTACTTTTACATTTTCCGGATTAATGTCCAGATTTGATTTGTTGAGAGTGACTTTAAGTTTTGCTGAATTTACCCTTACATAATCAACTCTCTGGTCGAGCGGATTGGTGTTGAGTCCAAGTTCCATAGTTTCATCAAATGTATATGAAATGGTGAAATTCCCAGGAAGGGGAGTAATGGTGTTGGGTGAGGGTTGCAGCGTTTTTTCGATAGGCACAGTATTCAGATTCATTTTGTATTCTCTGATATCCCACGACAGTGTATCACTATATTCTACAAAAATGTCCGACCCTTCGGAATTTATAAAGTCTACAGAATCTAACTGATTCAGAATGTCTTCCAGTGTTAAGGTGGCTTCGCCCAATGGAAGAACAAGCGATTGGTCAATTTTCAGATTGTCGCCCAGATTCTCCCAGTCGACTTCTGTGGTGCAAGCTCCGAAAAGGAAGGCAGCCAACGTGAAACCGCTGAGATACTTAAATACAGTTTTTCTTTTCATAACACATTTTTTTTTGTGCAGTCGGGTGTAAACAGATGAGGCACATCCACTGCGGATTATACTTTTTGCGAATTTGCGTATTTTAAAAGTCTGGTAGGTGTTTGTTTAATAATTGTTGAAATTATACGCAAATATAAAGTAAAACATTAAAAAACAGAAAAAGTTCTGATCTGAATGTCAAAACAACTAATAGAATTTAATATTTTCTGCACAAAAGTGAGAAAAGTGTGATATGTATGCGGAAATTATGCAGTTTTGTTGTTTGCAGTTTATTTTTCTTTGCTTTCGTCGGGGAAATTTATCAGAAATACAGTTTCTGACGAACGGGTAAGTGCGGTATAAAGCCAACGATAAAAATCTGTGTTAATCTGTTCCTGATTTATCATGCCGGGATCAATAAATACCTTCTTCCATTGTCCGCCCTGAGCTTTGTGACAGGTTACGGCATAAGCAAATTTTACCTGTAATGAATTGAAGTATTCGTTTTCGTAGATTTTTTTTACAAGTTCTTTTTTTGTTGTAATTTCAGGATAATCTTCGGCCACTGCCTCAAAAAGTTTCTGAAACATTTCGTTTGCCTGAGCCGGACTTTCGCTTTGTAGTATGTCGAGCCATAGTCGGGCATCAATTTCCCATTCGTAGTCGAGCGAACGGAGAGTTGCATCGAGGAACCGGAATCCGTAAATTTTGTGATGTTTGCGAACTCTCACCACTTCCAGAATATCGCCATTGGCAATAAAATCAATTTCTTTGTAGGGTTTGTTCCAGAAATAATTGTTTTTGGTGACCATCAGCAGGTCTCCGTTTCCGATTTCATCCTCTTTCATTAGCACCCGGTTGCGGATGCCGTTATTGTACAGATTTGCTCTTTTGTTCGATCGTGTAACCACAATCGTATCTTCCATACCCACTCCATTGTACGATCGCTGAATTTCGTCGATTAAATCCATCCCACTAATGTGTTTGATGTCGTTAAACAGTTTGGTTTCAAAAACCGGAAAACCATTGATGCTGTTTTCAGAGCTGATCAGTTCACGTATTCTGGTGGCATTGTGCAAAATGCCACTTTCGAGTGCCTGACGAACCACATGTGTAAGGGTGAATTCGTGAACCCGGAGTCCGTAACCAGCAAGTTTGTCTTTTTCGAGGGCCGGGCTGTGAGGTTGCATTACTGGCGGAAGCTGTGCAGTGTCGCCCAGAAGTAATAAAGTGCAGCCATCGCCGCTGTACACAAACTCAATGAGGTCGTCGAGCAGTCGGCCTGAGCCAAATTCACTGTCGGTGCCTGTGTTTGAAATCATGGAAGCTTCATCGACGATGAAAAGCGTGTCGGTATGCAGATTATCGGAAAGCTGAAAGCGAAACTCCGAGATGGATTTCTGACGATATATTTTCTTATGGATGGTAAAAGCCGGAAATCCGGAGTAGCCCGAGATTACTTTAGCTGCACGACCGGTAGGAGCGAGGAGTACTGATTTTTGTTTCAGACCGTTCAGTGCTCTGACCAATGCACTGATGACCGATGTTTTTCCCGTTCCGGCATAACCTTTCAACAGGAAGATTTTTTCCGGTTCGGGCGACATCATAAACTCTCCCAGCAATTTAAGCAAAATGGCCTGTTGGTCGGTTGGTTCGAAGGGAAGTTCGTTTCGGATGGCTGTGGCAATGTAGTCGTGTAACATGTTTGCAAAGATAGCAGATTGCGCTGGTTTGAAAATGATAAAATAAAAAAAAGAGATATGAAATGAATCATATCTCTTTTTTCGAGAGCGGAAGACGGGGCTCAAACCCGCGACCCTCAGCTTGGAAGGCTAATGCTCTATCAACTGAGCTACTTCCGCAATTTTAATGTGCCAATTTAAAAATATGCCAATATGCCAATTGAAGAGTTGGCGGAATTAATATTGGCACATTGACATATTAATTCATTGGCAAATTTGTTTGGTGGGCAGTGAAGGATTCGAACCTCCGAAGTCGAAAGACAGCTGAGTTACAGTCAGCCCCAGTTGGCCACTTTGGTAACTGCCCCCTTGTTTTGCGGTGCAAAGATAGTTTTTTGTCCCGAAACTACCAAATAATATTTGCCATTTTTATGGCAGTAATTGCGGCTTCCACGCCTTTATTTCCATGAATTCCGCCTGCTCTGTCGAGTGCCTGTTGTAAAGTGCTTGTAGTTAGCACTCCAAAGATAACCGGGCAGCGGTCCTGTCGTGCATTAAGTTTTGAGATTCCGTATGTCACACCCTGACAAACGTAGTCGAAATGGGGGGTTTCGCCCTGAATTACGCAACCAAGAGTAATGATTGCTGAGTATTTTTGTACTTTTCTGTTGTCGATTTCGCAAAGATAGTCGTCGCTGAATTCTTTGGCTGCAAAAGTCAACTCAAATGTGCCGGGTACGTGAACTACATTAATATTGCCCGGTTTTACACCATGAGCTACGAGCGTATCAAAAGCTCCTTTGAGCAGTTCGTGGGTAATCTGAGGATTCCAGTCGGCCACCGCAATGGCATATTGTTGTTTTGATAACGTGAGGGCATCTGGTAGTTTGTCAGCATCGTATTCCGACAGATTTTGATATTGAGTAGCCATTACAGTAAATTTTTAATGTGATTGTTTGTATAATAAAAAAAGCTACTTCGACCGGAAGTAGCTTTTTGATTTTCTTTTATGCAGTTTCCGGGATTTATTTTTGTACCCTTGCAATGTATTTTTCGATATCGGCGGCTTCCTGACTACGTGGGTAGTTGTCTTTTACCTTTGTGTAGCTCTCAAGTGCTTTTTCCGGTTTTTTCAAAGCTTCGTAAGCGATACCTGCTTTTTTCAGATAAATTGGGCTTAATACTTTGTTGTCGGCAGAAGCTGCTTTTTCAAAATAGCTGATTCCTTTTTCGGTCTGACCAAGTTCTACGTAAGCATCGCCAATAAGTCCGACTACTGAAGTGCTGAAATAGCTGTCTTCACCATCGAATTGCGAAAGGAATTTGATAGCATTGTCGTACTGACCAAGTTTGAAGTATGAAATACCTGCATAAGCAGTGGCCAGATTACCTGAAGAAGTGAGGCTGTATTCAGATGCAATTTCTTTAAATCCCATTACATCGTTTCCGTTTCCGTTAAGAGCAACGTTGAATGAGTCGGTTGCAAAATATGTCTGAGCCTTAGCCATTTCGTTTTCAGCTTCGATTTCGAGTGGTTCGAGATAGAAGTTTTTGACAGCTAAAACTGCCAATACTGCCAATACCACAGCGGCTACGGCCATTAAAAGTTGTTTCTGGTATTTTTCGATAAATGCTTCCGATGCAGTGAGTGCATGCGCTACATTTTCTAATTCATCGTGTTTTTTTTCTTCCTTTTTCGACATAAGATGAAAGTAATAAGATTATTGTCTGTTAAATTTGCAAAATCAGTGGGCAAAAATAGGGTTTTTTATTCAGATACCGAAATTTTATGCTTCCTTTTTTAAATTATGCCTTTACTTTTTTTGTTTTTTCCGAAAGGTGGAAATTATTTTCGTTTTTAGCTCTAAAATGTCGTTTTGAGTGAACATTATTACAACGAAAAGTATTATATTTGCAGCATAAGAAACGAACCGCATTGTCTGAGATTGGAAAACTCAACACTAATGAATTAACGAGTAATGCGGGTTTTCAATGGCGGGCTGCACCTTCGGGTTTTCGCTCTGGCGAAACGGCAGATTACAAAGAAAACCAGTGTCTCAAATCCTGTCAACAGGAGTTTTCTCAACAAATACAATGCGGTTTTTTCTTTATAAAAAAACATTCCCTGAATTTTCGGGGAATGTTTTTTTGTTTTTGGTCTGTCCGGTTGTGTTTAAGCGGAAGTTGATATAATTATCAGTTGTGCGTTTTTGCTTTGTAGGCGAGTGCGTACATTTTCATTTGCTTTACCATGGCCACCAAACCGTTCGAACGGGTGGGAGAAAGGTGTTCCTTTAGTCCGATTTTGTCGATAAAGTAAAGTTCGGTGTTGATAATTTCGTCGGGAGTGTGTCCCGAAAGCACCTGTATCAGCAGTGACACAATTCCTTTTACCAGAATGGCATCGCTTTCGCCCTGAAACGTAATAATACCATCATTCATTTCGGCATTGAGCCAAACCCGGCTCTGACAACCGGTAATAATGTTTTGAGGCGTTTTGTGTTTTTCGTCGAGAGCTTCGAGCGAGTTGCCCAAATCAATGAGCAGAGCGTATTTGTCCATCCAGTCGTCGAACTGACTGAATTCCTCAATAATATTGTCCTGAATTTCGTTGATAGTCATTTTTATATTTACAATTTAGTCATTTACAATTTACAATTTTTTCTATATCACCACATCATCGTATTATCACATCATCGTATCATTACATCATCGTATTATCACATCACCACATCATCACATCACCACATCATCACATCATCACATCACCTCAGCATTGCCACCACTTTTTTGAGTGCAGCCACAAAGATATCAATTTCTTCTTTTGTATTGTAGAATGCAAACGACGCTCTGACTGTTCCGGGAATGCCAAGTGAGTCGATAAGCGGTTGAGCGCAATGATGACCTGTGCGAACAGCAATTCCGAGTTTGTCGAGCAGCATGCCTATGTCGTAAGGGTGAATGTCGTTTACCAAAAATGATATGACCGAACTTTTGTTTTGTGCCTGACCGATAATTCTCATTCCCTGAATTTCGTTGAGTTTTTCAGTGGCATACAGCAATAATTCGTGTTCGTAATCAGCAATGCTATCAATGCCAATGTTCGAAACGTATTTCAAAGCTGCGGCAAGAGCTGTAGAGCCTATATAGTCGGGAGTTCCGGCTTCGAATTTAAACGGAAGCTCGTTGTAAGTGGTTTTTTCGAAACTTACGGTCGCTATCATTTCGCCACCACCCTGATAGGGAGGAATGGCATTGAGCCATTTTTCCTTGCCGTAAAGAGCCCCAATTCCTGTTGGTGCATAAATTTTATGACCAGAGAAAACATAGAAATCAGCATCGAGTTCTTTTACATTTACTGCAATGTGAGGCACTGCCTGAGCACCATCAATCAGTACGGGTGTATTGTTGGCGTGAGCAAGCGTAATAATTTCCTTAACAGGATTTATAGTGCCCAGCACATTCGATACATGAGTGACTGAAACCAACTTTGTGCGCTCGTTGAGCAGACTTTTGTAGACCTTCATGTCGAGTTCTCCTGCTTCGTTGGCCGGAATAACACGCAGAGTCATTTTTTTTCGTTCGCAAAGCATTTGCCATGGAACGATGTTGGAGTGATGCTCCATGACAGATACAATTATTTCGTCGCCTTCGGAACAAAAAGCCTCGCCATACGAAAAAGCAATCAGGTTGATGGCTTCGGTGGTGCCACGGGTGAAAATAATCTCCTTTTTATTGTCGGCTCCGAGGAATCCGGCTACCACTTCGCGGGCTTCTTCATGCGCTTCGGTGGCTTTCTGACTTAAATAATGTACTCCGCGGTGAATGTTTGCATTGGTATGATAATATCCCTGTTCAATTTTTTCGACTACAGCGCGTGGCTTTTGGGTGGTAGCCCCATTGTCGAAGTATATCAAATCCTTTTTGTATATTTTTTCGGAAAGAATAGGGAAGTCTTTGCGTATATCGTTGATTTGTTGTTCGTTCATTGTGTTTAGTTTTCCTGAAAGTATGGTGGCCTGAAATGCCACTTTTTTATATAGAAACTACTTCAGCGCATTTTTGTTTGCAAAAATACGAAATTTATTATTGAGAGACTGAATCTTAAAGTTAAGATGTTGCATTTTTTGAATAAAGAATAGGCAACCATTGACATTATGTGCTTCTTTTTTCAATTTTTAACCGCTTAAAGGCTGCAGGTTGCCGAATTATTATGTACTTTTGTGTGATTTTTCCCAAAAACTGCACTTTTCATAACGAATAACATTCATGAATAAAAAAGTTCCGGCCGGATATACTCCCCATCTTGTTGCATTATTGCTGTTTTTAGTCATTTCATTCTTCTATTTTAAGCCTGTGTTGCAGGGCAAACAATTGCTCGGGCACGATACTGAAAGCTGGATGGGTGCAGCCAAAGAAACAGTTGATTACAACAATTCGCACGACGAACCTACTTTGTGGACAAACTCGATGTTTGGTGGCATGCCGAATTATCAGATTTCGATGACCCAGCCCAATAATCTGGTTGGATATGTGGAATTGTTGCTCAATAAGCTTCCTCTGCCTATTTACCAGATAATGCTTTATCTGATTGGGTTTTATGTGCTTCTTTTGTGCTTCAGGGTTAATCCATGGCTAGCCATTGTGGGAGCTGTTGCATTTACCTTTGCTTCGTATAATTTTATTATCATTTTTGCCGGACACAACTCAAAAGCCTTTACCATTGCTTACATGGCTCCGCTTATCGGAAGTGTGTTTGTGGCATTCCGCCGGAACAAACTGGCCGGAGGAATCCTGACCACACTGTTTGCAAGTCTTGCGATTAAAGCCAATCACGTACAGATTATATATTACACACTGATTGTTCTGATTGCTTTTGCTTTGGTTGAATTTATTTACAGCCTGAAAGAAAAGCAAATAAAGTCGTTCTTGCAATCGGCAGCTGTGATGCTGGTTGCAGCTGCATTGTCGGTGGGAATGAATGCCACGTCGCTGCTTACTACGCTCGAATACAGTCATTATACCATGCGTGGCGAATCGAACGGACTTACTGTGGATACGCAAAATTCACAGCAGGGTCTTAATAAGGATTATATCACACAATGGAGTTACGATATTGATGAAACCATGACTTTGCTGATTCCTAACTTTAAAGGTGGAGCAAGTGGTGGAACGCTCGATGCTGACAGTGAGACCGGAAAACGACTGAAAGGAATGGGTGTTCCGAATGTGGATAAAATGATGAAAGATATGCAGTTGCCACTTTACTGGGGTACTCAGCCCGGTACTTCGGGTCCTGTTTATCTTGGATCGATTGTGATTTTTCTTTTTGTGCTTTCATTCTTTTTGGTTGAAAAACGATATTTGTGGTGGCTTGTGCCGGTGATTGTGCTTACCATGATGCTTTCGTGGGGACGGAATTTTATGTGGCTTACCGATTTCTTTATCGATTATGTGCCCATGTACAATAAATTCCGTACGGTATCTATGACTCTGGTTGCTACCGGATTTGGTATTACGCTGCTGGCCATGCTTGCTCTGAAAGAAGTGCTCGATTCTGCCCGCGACCGTAAAACACTTGTTCGCCCTGTATTTATCAGTGCCGGAATTACTGCCGGAGTTGCTTTGCTTTTTGCTTTAGTTCCTTCGTTGGCCGGAAGTTTCGTGGCTGATTCAACTTTCAATCCTGCCGATGCTCAGTTCCGTGGTGATTATGCATTTCTGAGAGAAACTTTACCGCTCGACCGCGAAGCCATGCTGCAATCGGATGCCATACGTTCAACTGTGTTTATTCTTTTGGCTGCTGCGCTGATATGGTTGTATGCAAAGAATAAAGTCAAAGCGACTGTCACCATTTCGCTCTTCGGAATTTTGATGCTGGTTGATCTTCTTCCTGTAGCCAAACGTTACCTGAACGACGATCATTTTGGTCGTAAACGTAAAATTGAGAATCTGCATCAGCCAACTGCTGCCGACAATATGATTCTTCAGGATAAATCGCAATACAGAGTGCTTGACGCTACTGAAAACATCTTCAATTCTGCTGCTCCGTCATATTTTCATAAAACCATTGGCGGATATCATGCGGCAAAACTGCGTCGTTATCAGGAAATGATTAATATGCAGATTGAACCTGAAATCGGTCAGTTGTTCGGAGCTTTCGGACGCGCCAAAACATTCGAGGAAATTTACCCTGTGCTCGATTCACTGGGCGTACTGAACATGCTCAATATGAAGTATGTGATTTACAACAAAGAGGCTGCTCCGCTGGTAAACGACCGTCATAACGGAAACGCCTGGTTTGTACAGAAAATACATGTAGCTGCCAATGCCGACGAAGAAATGCGACTGGTAGGTGAGATTGATACCAAACACGAAGTGGTGGTGGATAAGCAATTCGAATCGTATGTGCCCGCACAACTTCCGACTGATTCGACTGCAAGCATTGCACTCAAATCGTATGAACCTAACCATTTGGTCTATACTTTCAACTCGAAGGTTCCTCAAATGGTTGTATTCAGCGAAATATTCTACGATAAGGGCTGGAATGCTTATATCAACGGACAATCAGTACCTTACATTCGTGCCAATTATTTGCTCCGTGCCATGAAACTGGATGCCGGAGCTTACGAAGTGGAATTCCGCTTTGAGCCAGAATCGTACAGTACAGGTAATGCAATTGCGCTGACATCGTCAATTGTATTTATTCTGGCTATGCTGGCTTTTGTGTATTTCCAGTTCAAAAAAACAGCTAAATCCTAAATAAAGATTTTCAAGAAAAATGACTAAACAACAAGGTAAGAAAAGAAAATTTCGTACAAGTCACCTGACCTCCACGCTCAGTATGTCACTGGTGCTTTTTCTGGTAGGTATGGTGTGTTTGTTGCTGTTTGTGGCCCGCGATCTGGGTGTACAGATGCGCGAAAATATCAACCTTTCGGTAGTGCTTGAGGATGAAATAACCGATACATATCGTCAGCGGATTCAAAAGTATTTCGAAGCAGCTCCCTTTACCAAATCGGTAGTGTTTGTGTCGAAAGAAGAAGCACTGAAAGAGCATGTGGAATCGATGGGTGAGAATCCCGAAGATTTTCTGGGTTATAATCCTTTAAAAGCATCGTTTGAGGTAAAACTCAAAGCTGAATATGCAAACAGCGATAGTGTGGAAGTGATTGAATCAAAGCTGAAAACATTTGACGATATAAACCGTGTGGCCTATCAGAAAGATATGGTAAATCTGGTGAACGACAATGTGACACGCATCAGTCTGGTGTTGCTTGGCATTGCAGCCGTATTGCTTATCCTGTCGATGGCGCTGATTAATAATACTGTGCGACTTTCGATTTATGCCAACCGTTTCCTGATTAATACGATGAAACTTGTGGGAGCTACTTCATGGTTTGTTCGCAAACCCTATATTGCCCGTGGAGTGATTAACGGTATAATTGCGGCTGTTATATCCCTGATTATGCTGGGCGTAATGGTCTATTATATTTTGTCGAATTTTGGCTTGAGTATATATTCGGTAAATCCTGTATCAGCATTTTATGTGTCGCTGATTGTGATTCTGACCGGAATTTTACTCACAGCACTTTCGTCGTATATGGCTGTAGGTCGCTATCTGAAAATGAGTAGAAATGATATGTACTTTGTTTAGTGGATAGTTGATAATTGACAGTTGATAATTATTCAGTTACTATTTTTTCATTTACAATTTACTATTTGATAGTATCGGCTCTGAAAATAATAACTAATTTACCAATCAACCAATTAACGCGAACCTACGGTCATGGATCAGCGGGAGATAAACATGAAACTTTGAAACATGAAACTCTGAAACCAATTAACGCGAAACACGAAATAATAAAAAAACATGGAAGAAAATAAGAAATTTACGCTTGCTAAAATGAATCTGATACTGATTGCAGTAGCTTTCGGTATTATTGTGCTTGGCTTTGTTCTGATGACAGGTTCGTCAACTGAAGTGGAGTTCAACCCTGATATTTTCAGTACTCGTCGCATCACTGTGGGTCCGATGGTTTCATTTTTCGGTTTTTTGTTTATGATTTTTGCTATTCTGTTTAAACCCAAAGCTAATAAATAAGAAATGGGTATTTGGGAAGCAATTATTATTGCCATTGTCGAAGGGCTGACAGAGTTTTTGCCCGTATCGTCTACCGGACACATGATTATTGCGCAGGGTTTGCTGGGCATGGAAAGTACCGAATTTGTAAAAGCATTTACGGTCAATATTCAGTTCGGAGCTATTCTGTCGGTGATTGTACTTTACTGGAAACGTTTTTTTCAAACAGTAGATTTTTATATAAAGTTGCTTATTGCATTTATTCCTGCAGGAATAATCGGCTTTCTGGCCAGCGACTATATCGATGCCATGCTCGAAAGTGTTTTTGTAGTGGCCTTGATGCTTGTGCTTGGCGGTGTGCTGATGCTTGGTGTGGACAAATGGTTTAATAAACCTACCGAAAGTCAGGAAATGGATTGGAAAAGGGCACTGAAAGTGGGTTTCTTTCAATGTATTGCCATGATTCCGGGAGTGTCGCGGTCAATGGCAACCATTGTGGGAGGTATGACTACCGGACTTTCGCGTAAAAATGCTGCTGAATTTTCGTTCTTTCTGGCTGTGCCTACAATGGCTGCTGCCGGTGGATACAAATTACTGAAATTATTGCTCGAACCCGAAGGACAGGCTTTACTGGCCGATAATCTGACTACTTTGCTTATCGGTAATGCAGTCGCATTTGTGGTGGCTATGGCTGCTATTAAGTTCTTTATCGGATTCCTTACAAAATATGGTTTCAAAGCCTTCGGATATTACCGGATTGTGGTAGGAGCACTGCTTTTGGTACTGTTGGCTATGGGAGTGGATTTGAGTGTGATGTAGAATTAAAAATTGAGAATTGAGAATTGAAAATTGAGAATTGTGTAGATAGCTGAAATGTGAGCCCTCTTTAATCATCACATTATCACATCAACACATTATCACATCACCTCATTATCACATTATAAAAATGGATTTTATAAAAGGAGAAGTTCTTTACGTCAATAAGCCTTTGCACTGGACTTCGTTCAACTTAGTGAATAAGTTACGTTGGAAATTGCAGAAAACTTTGAAAATGAAACACCTGAAAGTGGGTCACGCAGGAACGCTCGATCCGCTGGCTACAGGAGTTATGATACTTTGTACAGGCAAAGCCACCCGACTGATTGAGAGTTTTCAGTATCAGACTAAAGAATATGTGGCTACACTCGCACTGGGCGCTACCACGCCTTCATTCGACCTTGAACTCGAAGTGGATGCTACTTATCCAACGGCGCATATTACCCGCGAACTGGTGGATGAGGTGATTCCCCGTTTTACGGGTGAGATTTGGCAGGTACCACCTGTGTATTCGGCTGTAAAAGTAGATGGTAAACGTGCTTACGATTATGCCCGTGAGGGACAGGAGGTTGAACTAAAACCAAAGTTGTTGGTTATAGATGAGATTGAGGTACTCGACTTTGCGCTGCCTTTACTTAAAATAAGAGTAGTTTGCAGCAAAGGAACTTATATCAGGGCGCTGGCACGCGATATTGGTCAGGCGCTGGGCAGTGGTGCACATCTCACCGCACTTGAACGAACCCGCATTGGCGAAGTTAAGCTGCCTGATTGCTGGGAAATAGATGCACTTGTGGATCATGTTGAAAAAGAAATACTGTCGGCTCAGGCCTCAGAACAGAACTAAAAATATCGAAATGAACAGGTTTCGGGAATGCGTGAAGCAAAACCGATGCTTACAATAATACAACAATTTTCGTATGAAATTATCGAAATTTAAATTTAAACTGCCGGAAGAGCTTATTGCTCAGTATCCGGCACATCACCGCGACGAATCGCGTTTGATGGTGATGGACAGAAAAACCGGAGCAATTGAACACCGGGTTTTTAAGGAGGTATTGGAATATTTTAATGAAAAAGATTTGTTTATCTTTAACGACACCAAGGTGTTTCCTGCGCGACTTTATGGAAACAAGGAAAAAACCGGTGCTCAGATTGAAGTTTTCCTGCTTCGTGAACTGAATCATGAAATGCGTTTATGGGATGTGTTGGTGGAACCGGCCCGAAAAATCCGCATTGGCAACAAACTTTATTTTGGCGAAGACGACTCAGTTGTTGCCGAAGTAATTGATAACACTACTTCACGTGGACGCACGCTGCGTTTTCTGTTCGATGGAACACACGACGAGTTTAAAAAAGCTTTGTATAATCTTGGCGAAACACCGCTTCCACGCAATATCACTCGTGCTGTGGAGCCGGACGATGCTGATCGCTTTCAGACAATTTTTGCCAAAAGCGAAGGTGCAGTATCAGCTCCTGCTGCCGGAACGCACTTTAGCCGTGAGTTGCTGAAACGTATGGAAATCAAAGGAATTGACAGTGCTTTTATTACTTCGCACATGAGTCTGGGTAATTTCCGCGAGATTGATGTGGAAGACCTCACTAAGCATAAAATGGATTCGGAGCAAATGAGTGTAACGGCAGAAACAGCCGATACTGTAAACAAAGCCCGCGACGAAGAACGCAATATCTGTGCGGTGGGCGTGACAGTAATGCGTGCCCTCGAAACCGTGGTTGGCACCGAAGGAAAAATAAAGGCTTACGATGGCTGGACCAATAAATTCATTTTTCCTCCATACGACTTTACAGTGGCCAATTCGCTGATTACCAATTTTCACTTGCCTTACTCTACGCTGCTGATGCTTACAGCTGCCTTTGGCGATTACGATCAGGTAATGAATGCTTACGAAGTAGCCATCAAAGAAGGTTATCGTTTTGGTGTATATGGCGATGCCATGCTGATACGATAGGTTGCTTTTACCATAATGCAAAACGCCCCTGCGGAAATTTTCCACAGGGGCGTTTTGCATAAGTATAGTGCTGAGCTATTTCCTGTTTTACTAATGTTGTTAATAGTTTGTTACCAGCGTTGGAAAGACCTCGTTACCAACATTAGAAAGTCATTATTTTATTTAACGTGAGTTCGATATAAGAAAATGGTTAGAAAGTTAGCATAGTTCAGAGATAATTACTATATTTATAGTGTTGAAATACAAATAAATAACTAAAAT
>SAAO01000002.1 GCA_009929375.1 Bacteroidia bacterium | reverse complement strand
CTATATTTGACCTGATTGTTCTCAACATAAATTTCTATTTTTTCCCCGAACCAAAATATATTTGAATGATTCAATAATTCAAAATTAATAGGTGGAATTTTTAATTGGCGTTTCGAATCGTGCAAATTTAAATGAACGAATCGTGTAAATTCTTGGATTTACACGATTTTTCATTTTATATTGACATGAGTATTTTTGTGTTGTAAATTGGGGTATAATGCGCTTAAAATACGCGCATAGCCCAAAAGGTGCTTTTTCGCCATTTTTGGCGGTCACTCCAGGCGGATGACACCTACTACTATATAAACGGAACGGATAGATGACTTATACATCTGAAATGGCGGATAATGCTCTTTGTTGTCTGACCGACATTCTATTTTACCATCACCATCCCCTGGAAACAAACGTTTCACCAGTGCGCCCTGGTCGGTGTCTAATACATACACCTTACCCCACTGAAAGAAGCTTACATCCGTTATTGGCTTGCATGCCAGTACATCGCCATTGCTGTACTTTGGATACATACTACTCCCGGACACGCGAATAAGAAACTTCACACCCCGAACATCGAACTCAGGAACCGAATAGCGTTCCTTAATTTCTGAGTCCAGTACAGTTACATCACCTCTTCCATATCCTGCCACCGCTTCAATAGGTATTAGCGGCGTGCCCTCATTCAACATCTGCTCATCTGTAAAAGGTTTATCATAACCTTTTATTTGCTGATATAAACTATTTTGGTTTATATCATACAGTTCACAAAATTTCGAAACAAGTTTTTCGGATGCACCCCTGTCACCTTTTAGTATTCCATTTAAATACTGAGGTAAAACGCCCAGTTTATCAGCTATTTCAGCATACGTAGTGCCTGCAGCTTTAAGCCTTTCGGCCTGCTGTATAAACCACTTTTTTCGTATTTCAGAAATATTTTTACTCATAAACTAAAAAAGTTTACACAAACTGTTGCGTAATAAACTAAAAAGGTTTATTTTTGTGCCGTTGTGATTATACACAACGCCACAAAGGTACTAAAATTTATAAAATACAAAACAATGGCCACACAAATTATTGAAACTGAAAAGCCTCTATTACTTCCACACGGTTGGAAAAAGGAGGTTGCTGAGCTTCTGGGAATCCACCAGAACACAGTAACGAACGCGCTCGAAGCCGGAAAAGGCAAAAACTACGACCGCATTATGAAATGCGCAAAAGAGAAATACGGTAAACCAACTAATCAAACACTATCAGCATGAAAACACAACAAACACCGAACGTAATGGACGCTATTATCACACAGCATGACAATGGCGCAGTATTTCAAAAATTTGGAAACGAGTATGATAACAGCGTAGTTATCGTATCAGACCATGAAACTAAACGCACATCACTTTATGTGAATTTGGATAAACATGGCAAGACAATAGAAAGCATCACCTGGGCAGAACTCGAAAAGCTACAGCAGGAAGCTTTTGAAATATGGCTATCACTTCAAAACTAACACTATGAGAACACAATCACCCTCCGAAATAGCCGGACGCACAGTTGAAACATACGACTTTGCAGGCGACTGGAAGCTATTATTCGACGAACCGGACATCCGTTTTAGCACGCTTATACAAGGTGAGGCTAAAAGCGGAAAATCAACTTATTGCGCACTGTTTGCTCAGTACCTTGCTGAGAATTTCGGACGTGTTCTTTACATATCTGCAGAGGAACGCCTGAACTCTAAAACCTTACAAAGCCGCTTACAGCTCTGCAAGGTAACCTCAAACAATGTTCGCTTCATTCACGAAAAGAGCTACGAAGCTATCAAAAAGCAGATTAAAAACGGTAAATACCGCTTTGTAATCTTCGATTCGGTTCAGCATATTCAAATGACCTATCAACAGTTCGAAGACCTACGACACGAATTCAAACGCCGTAAACTATCCTATCACCTGGTTATGCAAATGGGCGTCGACATCACTAAATGGAAACATGAAGTTGATGCGCTTGTAATGGTAAAACGTGGACGCGCCTATATCAAAGGCCGGTTCAATCAGGCTAACAGCATGCAGGTATTGCCTAACTCCAACGGTCAACAATCACTCTTTTAAACACCATTTAAACACATGCCAAACACAATAAAAGTATTTGAGCTTGAAAGCAGAATAGACAAAAAGCAAAAGACAGTAACACGTCGATTCATAGACCGAAAAGCTTACAATCAGCAAAAGGATTTCTTTAAACACAAAAACCCGCAAATTGGCGCATCTCACCTATTTATACTTGATAAATGGTATGTATGGACAGAAGGAACATATGTTGAATCAACAGACTCTTTTATAATTGTAAAAACAAAAGAAGAACTAACACAATGAACAAACCCGCTAAAACAACCGAGCTGCCATCGTTCGAAACAGTTGAACAACTAATGGCCGATAAGTATCTGATAAGTCGCGTACAGGAAAAGATTGACCACATAAACGCCGAGCGCGACCGCGTAAGCGAAGGAGGGAAAAAGAAGCTCAAACCTTCGCCGGTGGAGTTCATGGTCAAGATGAATAAGTTCAATGCCCAATTTATAACCTCTGAATATATTGAACTGCATCACAAACGCTCTAAACTCCAATATTCAATTCGTGAGTTTATCACATTCACTATTCAGGAGTGCGCTGGCGAAACTTTCAACCATTACGAGGCCATTTATCAAAAACAACAACGTAAAAACGCTAAAAAAAAGGAATCATGAATGTAAAAAACAAAGATACTATAAGAGAGATGATTAAAAGCCTGCAATCGAATATCGACTCTTTAGAATCATTAATTAAATCTGAAAATGGCAGATTAGAAAAGATGGATAACAGGCAACGTGCATTAGACAACAAAGAAGATATTATTATCAGAGACACAGCCTGTATGGACATTGCAAGACTTTCAATTACAGATGCAATTGAAGACCTTTCAAAAGTTTTAGAAACAATATCCTGAACGGTTCACCTCCGGTTCGATTCCGGAGCAGGAACAATGGCCACCAACGACGAATGATTAAACGGCCTTAATGAGAGCTCTCTAATTTGATTGAACACGATACGCGCCCACGGTACGGGGTAAAACCGGCCGGATATTCAGACGATATCCGGCAGGTTTTCAATCAACTTTTAAACAGCATTTAAACAACAATATGCCAATATATTCACCTATCACAAATAAAATAGTTTTTTCGGGCAAAGAGCTCGAAATGTGCGGACTCTCACCCGCCTATTTGAAAAGAGCCGCATGCGGTCAGAAAAAAGGAGAGGTATATTGCTGGTCGAGCGAAAAACTAAGCGGCAAACTGCATTTTCAATACGACTCTTTGCTGCCAAAATACAAAACCATGCTCCGCAACATGTTTTGCAACAAACTGGAGCCTGAAGTTTATCTCAAAAATCAAACAAACGGAGCCAACAACTCTGTACTTACAGCTATCGAAAACCAATTGCCAGGACTAATACAAATTGACGGTAACGAACTTAAAACACTTATGGACTCACAACTATACACATCGCTCGAAGCTCACCAACTGGCACGCGCTGCCGCTTGGCTGCGTATGCTCAACGAGTACGACGTGAAGCGTGTGCGTTCGGTCGGTTATAAGTCGATTGTCGATTTTCAGGAGGCAGTGTTTAAACACGTTTTAAACGAACAGGTAGCACATCAGGCAGCTGCTTTGATACGTTGGAAAAAAGGAACAATCACCTCTATCCGCGTATTACTACGCAATGCTACCGAATACAAACGCGACGGCATTCAGAGCCTTATACACAAAGGCGTGGGCAATGTAAACCGCGAAAAAGCCGATGCTCAGGTACACGCCAAGCTCATTGAACTGGCATCCAACCGCGTAAAATACTCATGGGAAGATGTAAGCATGATGTACAACGATTGGGCCGACGAAGTGGGCAAACCAAACATGACCACATCGGCCATTAAAAGCTATCTGAACATACCGAAAGTAAAACGCGTGTGGTATTATGCCCGTCACGGAAAATTAGCCGGTGATCTGGAACTGCAACCGCTTATCCAACGCGATGCGCCATCATTCCCCGATGCATTGTGGTCGCTCGATGGTACAGCCACGCAGCTTTACTACCGGAATGAAAAAGGCAAAATGGCCAGCGACTTGTATATCTATTTCGTAACAGATGCACACACAGGCGCAATTATAGGTCATTCAATAGCCTACGCCGAAACATCGGGCATGGTTACTGAAGCTCTGAAAAACGCCATTGACATACACCAAAACAAGCCTTATCAGCTGCAGTACGATAACAGTTCTGCCAACGTATCGGCAGCCGTTCAGGCTCTTATGAGCAACATGAGCCGCGTACATTTCCCTTGTGAACCTTACAAAGGTCAGGGCAAATACGTGGAGGGCATTATCGGCCATTTCCAACAACGGGTTTTGCGTAAACTGAAACACTTCAAAGGCGGTAACATTGCCACACGAAGCCTGAACTCAAAAGCCAATCCGGAACTGTTAGCCGAATTCGTAAAGCATCCGGAACTATTACCAAGCTTTACCGAAGTAATTGCCGACCTGAAGTATGCTGTAGAAGAATGGAACGCACGTGGAGAAAAACGCGACAGCTTTGGCCGTTGGATTGGCGAAAGCAAAATACATCGCTACGAAACCATACAGCACGAAAAACGCGCCAAACTCAACTATTTCGATAAACTGAGCATGTTCGTTACAACGCTCAAACAGCCATACAAATACACTACACGCGGTATCGAAATAGAAATATCGAAAAAGAACTACACATTCATTGTTCCGGATGCCGACAATGTGGGCGACTTTATGTTTGCCAACGAACACCTGGGCGAAAAGTTTGAAGTCCGGATTGATATGGCCAACCCGATAATGTGTACACTATTGCAAAAAGGCGTGGTAGTGGCTCATGCTTACGAAAAGGAACGCTACGCAGCTTGTGTGGCCGACATGAAAACAGGCGACAAAGCAAAACAAGTGGCATTCAAAGCAAAACGCACCGAGTTTGGCATGAATTACTCTATCAGCGAATTGGAACGTCAAATGTCTATCCTGGGCGAATTGAAAGCTACCGGAACGGATGGCCTTGGATGGTGGGATACAGACAAAACATCAGAAAACGCACGCAACAACCGCATGGAAGATGCTGCCAATGGCATAACAACCGGATATTCAGACTTAGAACTTAAAATTTTAAATATAGGACAATGACAGAAAACACTATCATAGAAGTCGTTGCAATCAACGAATTAACTGAAATCATTGAACAATTAGTTCAGAACGAAAAAATTGATTCAGATACATATCATTCTATTATCACACGATTAGAGTCTCTTAAAGCTGAAAGCAAATGGAAAATGCTCTGTGTTTTTTCAATTACAACCGAACTAACAATGGACATCATTTCAGACCCAAATGTAAAGAAAGGCACTACAAAGATATTTGTAAACCCTGCCAACTTGCACTACATAATGTCACGCGAATTCAATAAAATGCAATAATAAACAACCGAACCCTATACACAGCCGCTTCGAAACTAACTGAATATAGGGTTCATAAACAAAAAACAAAGATATGAAAGAATTTTCATTAGAACAAAAACAAGCTTTACGCGATCAGATCATCGCCATGTTCGAAGCTTCAGGACTTAGCGCAAACGAGTTTGCAACCAAACGCCTCGGCTTCACCAATGGCTCTAAATTCAGCCATGTGCGCAACAACTGGGATAATCCTGGTATGGTTGGACAGAACACATGGGAAGCAATTGCCAAGTACATCGAAAAAGGAAGCCGATACAAAGGCGTTGCTACCGACAACCTGAAAAAAGTTTTCGAAGCTTGCAACATTGCTTACAACCTCAAAAAGTTCGTTCCGGTAATAGGTAACGGTGGTTACGGCAAATCATTCGCCCTGGATAAATACAAGGAAATGATTGAAGCAGAACGTCGGTTTAAAGTGGTTTATTTCGAAGCCACCAAAGGCACAAGCAAGCAATTCATTACCGGACTTATGCAAGCAATGGGATGCTACGAACACGGTACAATGGCTGCACAAATCGAAATCATGCGCCAGTATGCCTTAAAACAAAACATGCTGATAATGATCGACGAAGTTTCGAAGCTCGAAGGCCACAACGTAACAGTTCTGAAGGACGTAATGACTGCCATGCTCGACATTTGCGGAATCGTATTGGTCGGTACTCCATACTTTATGAAGAACCTGATCCGCGGAACTCACCGCGAACGCCACCTATTCAGCGAAACAAAAGACCGGTTGTTTTACATCACCTTTACGCTGAGCGCACCAACCGAACACGAAGCCGAAGAGATATTTAAAACAAACGGCATTACCGACCGCGAAACGCTCAATATCTTACTCAACCGTATTACCGATGCAAAGAAACGCGAAGCCCTCAAATCGCGCTCATGGTTGGCAAAACAAACCTTTCGCGGCATAAAGGACTGCATTGATATGATACGCGCCACCGAGTTTTCAAACGCCATTGATTACAACACTCTTAATCTGTAATACAATGACCAACTACGACCGAATGAAACTCACCAAAGCAGGCTATACCCTGCTAAGAGTACGCATAGAAGAACTTAAAATAGTTCAGATGACAGGTAACTCAAGTTGGAGCACCTACGGAAAATACGCAAACAAAGCGGCTTTAAACAGGGAAATAGAAAGGATAAACAACAACGAACCTAAAATGATATTCGAATGAATTACGATGACAAAACGAAAGAAATAAGGGAAAACGAAAAGCGCAAAAAAGCACAAGAGCGCATCGACGAAATAGAAGACATCCTTCTTGAGCTTCCTTTCAATGAACCGGAATTTGAAGAATTAGTATATGAACGAAACAACCTTTTAATACTCGTAACCACATGAAACGACAAACAGTAACATCAAACGGCGAAACATACTACGCCACAAAGCCAATAAACCAGTACACATGCGAAGGATGCGATTTTTTCAAACGTAATAACGGAATTACAGAGTGCCACGCACCTGACGATGCATGTTGCTCAGGCGTAATATTCGTAAAAGAATATTACAACGAATACAACAC
Organism: Bacteroidia bacterium; assembly: GCA_009929375.1. GTDB lineage: Bacteria > Bacteroidota > Bacteroidia > Bacteroidales > Paludibacteraceae > Paludibacter. Next base: position 156,725 of record SAAO01000002.1, on the reverse strand, counting down.
CACGCCTGCCGAAATATCCAACAAAAGCATGGTCTTCATTGCGCTGGTTCTCGTTATCGCATTTCTTATCGTCGCCGGATTGGCACTTGCACTAATATACGTCATAGTCACATTTGTGCCGGCAGTGCCAATTACAGTACTCGCAATAATGACAATGGCCGTAGTGCTACTTAAACGCAAATTATCAACCAATAAAATTTTATAACAATATGGAAACAAAAACATTACCGGTTGACCTAAGTCAACTGACACCCGCACAAATCGAAGAATTGGTACAGCAAGCCAAAGAAATTGAAAAAGCAAAGAAGCAAGCCATTAAGGCCGAACGCGAAACTTACAAACAGATTGTGAACGACACGGTCATGCAATCATTTAAACCGCTTGTTGGGCTTAGCAAACACATTTTGAATGTAAAGAAACTCGTATTCGACAATTTCGAGTCAGTAGTAGAAATGAAAAACGAGATTTACGGAATAAAGGAAAGCCAACAAAGTCACTCGTTCGCATCACTCGATGGCAGCATTACCATTAAAATCGGGCATCGTGTTACTGAAAGCTTTGATGATACGCTTACTGCAGGAATCGAAAAGGTAAAAACATACATGGCCACATTGGCAAAAGATCAGGAAAGCGCAGCACTGGTCGAGACCATAATGGATTTACTCAAGAAAGATGCAAAAGGCAATCTGAAAGCCAACCGCGTGTTGGAACTCACAAAATTAGCATCGCGCGTAAACAACGAGGACTTTAGCGATGGTATCCGTATTATTCAGGAAGCTTATAAGCCTGTGAAATCATGCAATTTCATTGAAGTAAAGTTCAAAGATGATCACGGCAAAGAACACAGCTTACCACTTTCCATTTCAGCATTCGGGCTCGAAGATGAACCTGAAAAAGAAACCGAAAAGTAACCCCACAGCCCCGCAGCATTGAACCGCTGCGCGGCAACAAAGCAACCGACCTAAAGCGTTAGGCGGTCTGAGTAAAACGCTTCCACAGCGTTTTACTCAGGGCTTTAAAAGCCATTTAAACACAACTTAAAACACAAAAACTTATGCTAATAGGTTACAAACAACAGTTCCACGCTAAGATATTAGACGGAACAAAGAAGCACACCATTCGCACCGATGCACACAACCGTTGGCGCGCAGGTATGGTTATGCATCAGTCAGCAGGTGTCAGAACTAAACTGTACAAGCTGCTAAGGTTGGATACATGTACAGGAACACAGAAAATTGAAATCATTCACAGGTCAGGTGAAGTATTTATCAAAATTGATGACAAACACTATTATAACTCATTAGACACACACTATAATAACGTGATGAGAATAGTTGATTTGGCTCAAAACGATGGATTCGATTCTGTTGAAGCATTTTTCAACTGGTTCAACGAGAACTACACAGGCAAAATAATCCATTGGACTGATTTACACTACTAAACTTTAAAGCCAATTATATGAAACGTATTATCGAAATAAAGAGCACTGAGTTGCTTAATTACGGCTCAGAGCTTACTGATAAAATTCAATCATATATTGCCAATACGCAAATGATTATCAATTGCGGTAAAGCCTCTACAAGACTTTTCAAAATGTCTGATTCTATCTGTATTATCATTCATCATACAGAAAAATCAATCATTGTCGAAAAGCTTAATTAGAGTTTCCCATAACGGACAACTGGTATGCAAATCCTGCCCATTTGCGGGCGTTCGGTTTTTTCTTCAATCATTAAATTCAATCCTATGAAAGCAAAACAATACAAAGGCAAAAGTAATAGCGTAAATTACCCTTATTATTTTATAACTCGAAATATAGATTATGACATTTCAGTTGAAAAAGACGAAAAAGGTCAACCATATGAGTTTGTAGAAAATATTACTTGTAAAGGGGAAATAAAATCTTGGAGTCCATTTTTAGCCGATTATAAAGATTATACCGGGAAACAAACTCAAAGAATTTTCATTTGCCCAATTTGCAATTCTCGTGACTGTGAGCGTCCAAATCATAATGAATTTGCAGACCCTTATTTTTTTCAGGGAAATTTTAAATGCTCCAAATGTGGAGCTTCCAATTTCAACTATTATTCCGACTGTTTTTTCAAATGTGCCAAACAAGCTCAACAGCTTTCACTTTTTTAAACTGACGGCTAACATAGAAATATGTGCAACTCATTGCATATATTTTAGTGTTATGGGAATTTAAACCAATCAAAAAACATGAACGCACAAGCCAAATCACGTGGAGCCTGGGGACGTCGACAGGAGCGCACCATTGCAGAACTCGAAAAGCTTTGTGGCGATGCATTCAAAGCATTGCAGATACCAAAGCACTGGAAGTTCGAGAACTACGACCGATGCCGGCTAACCGAAGACGAAACAAGCGAAATACAAACCATTGGCGCGTGGTTCCTGGACACTAACACTAAAGGAATAGACATAAAACGCTACAGGCTGTACTTTCACTCATACAGCGAACGACTTGGTCTACTCGAAAAGTCAGTAGTAGATTACGGAAAATACAAACTTGAGCTATTAGTCCAAAACAAAACTCCGGAAAATATGAATGACTTCATCCGAGAAATGCAATTGGAATATCAAAGCAAAGAAGATATACCTGATAACAGCAAGAATGAGATTGATAATAATATCAGCAATTCTGTCCTCCAGTCGGCTGATTAATTTCTTTTTAAAGCTTTGTTTCTTGTTTTTTCGTTTCATGGGATTTCACGTTTAAAAATTCAAATCGTGATATCCGTTTCGCAAGCGAAACTACTAAGTCAAATCAAAACATGAAAGGACAACTTTTACACTTTGTAAATATCTAAATAACAAACAAATAAAAATGCGAACACAAACACAACCATTTAAACACTATTTAAACATGAAATCAGATGAAGCCACACTAAAGGAAAAACGGCAGCTATTTCACCGGCTGTTGTTAGCTCTGGGCGAAGAAAAGTACAAAGAGGTGATTGTCGAAGGAACTTATCCGGGTATCGAAAGTACCACGGAACTTAACGAGCAACAGCTCGACAGACTGATAGCCGATGCAAAAATCCGTATTGGTCGCAGTGACAAGTCGGGACTTGTCAAACGCAGACCAATAGCAGCTGCCAACGCTCCTGAAGAAACTGAAATACGACGAATGCGAAACAAATGCCTGCAGGTTCTCAGCCAAAGAGGCATTAAAAGCACACCAAAGGACTGGACACAGGTAAACAACGAGCTTGCAGCTCCGCGCTACCAGTGGATAATGAGCGAAAAAGAACGCGCTGCAGGCATACTAAACACCCGCGGACTGGGTACGTTCAATACCGTAGAATCATTGCGTAAGCTATTCTATCAGCTATGCGCCATACGCGACAACGAAACTGTAATTAAAACCAAAGTAGCCGAACGCGCTGCACAAAACTAACCATGATTACAAACCGATACATGCACCCAACCGTAGAACTTTGCCGTAAATGCGATGGCGAAGGCAGCTTAATAAAGTTTCCGGTGTGGGATGTACTCTGCCAAACAGAACCCACAATAGAAACCTGCGACCTGTGCGAAGGATCAGGACGGGTTAAGGTCAGTAAGAAAATTGAAGTAACGGTTGAGCCGTTCAAAGTTAAATAACTATATTTGCAAAAAATATATAAGTATGGCCATACATGATTATAATAATCCTCAAGTATTTATTCAAGGAAAACCTGTTGATACAAAGCCTATAAAGTACGAAGCTCCTAAAACAGGTAATCACATTGAATTCTATAACTTATCAAAGAAGTACGAAAAATTATTAAGCAAGCTGCTAAGACTAAGCAATAAGGAAAAAATTGATAAGAATATAGATGACTTTATTTTTTTGGCGACTGAAACAAAAAGGATTTTAATTGAAAATTATCAAGATGCATATCTATATTTTAGAAGCATTGATGATATGATAAACACACTAACAACATTTAAACAAAAAAATATCTAATATGAAAAAACTTACATTTATCACAATCATTGCAGCAGCTTCAATGCTTATAAGCTGTGGCGAAACAATTAAAGAAGTTGAGGTTATAAAAATAGTAACACCAACAGGAACCGCAATGCCCGACAGCCTTAGTATATTCTTCAGCAAGCCTGAAAATGTTGAAAAATACAACTACACACTGAACGAATTGAAAAGATACGACATGTACAACAACGAACTGGCCGACTACATTATAGTATCATACGGACGTAATAAAGTAGCTACCAATTGCCCTGATAACAAATTAATGCCGGCAAACTGCATTACATTCACCGCTTTTCGCGACAATCAGATTGTTGATTTCTATCATTACAGAATAAGCGACTGGACACGCGACTATGTGAATGAGGACTTTGGTCTACTCACTTCAGGTGTGCCAATATGGAACAACACTTTCTTTGCCAAAGAATATGTGTATGCCATAGTTCCGGCAAATGGTTCTGCAGAACCGCGACCCAAAATTAAAATAGTCTATCCGTTTTAAGCAAAAGCCCTCTTATTGAGGGCTTTTTTTATACAGCATAATATCCACATATCCGGCATTATGGTTCATACGCGCATTCATATCCACGCGCTTTGCAACACTAAACGGATTCTCACCGCCAAGGTTCTTACTTATCCACTCAGTCAGCTCCAAAATGCTGCTTTTATTCGAAGTGAAATAAAAGTAGCTCGTTCCCTTCAGGCATTGCAGCACATCGAGATAGTTGGCTAACTTCCAATAATTACCGTATGTTCCGCAGTCGGTTGATAGATATGGCGGATCGATAAGGAACACAGCCCCGGACACATGTTTCCAACGGTCGAACAACTGACGGTAGTCCATGCGAACTACTTCCACACCTTCGAGATAGTCAGGAGCGGGTTGATAATCGTTAAGCCGGACAACATTGTACATTGTTTGTTTGGCCAAGTCGTCGTAGTTTGTAGCATAATTCATGCTAAACAGCAGGCTCGACGATATGGTTATGTAATCCACATACCCGCTGCGCTTTTCTTCGCGCCTTACGGCCTTCAGGATGGCTGCTTTTGCCTCTTTGCTTATCACTTTATCAACTGGCGCATCCTTCAGAATAACGCGAAATTCGGCCAACAGTGCGTTAGTTCTTTCGATATTGGCCACACGTGCACTGTAATTGTCGTAATCGTTATAAACTACAGTTGCATCAGGGCACTTTTCCTTTACCCAGTGACTCAACAAACCACTACCACCAAACAGATCGATAAACACCGGTGCTGTTTTAAACTCATTTAAAGCCTCTTTAAACGAAGCATTGAAACGCCTCTTTTGCCCCTGGAAAGGCAATGGCGACTGATTGTAATTCTTACTCATCTTTCTAATTCTATTTTTATAATTAAAAAACTAATAGTATTTTTGTGGCCTCTCACGTACTAAACATAAAAAGGTGCAGACACACCGAACGAAGGCATTGATAGCCTCTGTCGTGGTGTGTCTGCACCTTTGTCATTTATACGGGGTGAGAGCCGGATAAATGGAGATGGGGGTTATTTTTTTACCCTCCTAATTGTTCTAATTTTGCAGCTTTCTTACATGCTTCACAAAAAATATTATATTCGCCAAAAGCTTTAGTATCAATTGCTGCAAGTCCTTTTCTTAATATCGCCAACTCTTCATTTTCACTGTACTTTGCGCGTATTAGTTCAACTACACGGGCTGCGTACAATTCCGTATCAATATCCACCCAACTTTGAATGACTTCATTGCCAATTAGCTCGTACAGGGCGGTATTGCCTGTTTGAGGGCTGAATTTCAAAAAGTAATATCCATTTGCATTACAGAGAGATTCGTTATTATCGAAGCCTACCACACCACCTAATGATTTTGGGGCAAACTCTACCGTAATTTTATCAATTACTTTTGCATATTGTCGTTTAAGTATATTCATATTTTACACAGTTTTTTGATTTTCGTAAGCCCCTATGTCGATAGTATCTACTTTGCGAGGTTTACTTTCTACATCATATAATGAACCATATCCTGTTGTCAGATAACTATCAAGTCCTTTATCTATTAGGTAGCTGTCATTAAGTATTTTCAAGTTTGATACATAAACTTCATCTACAACGCCTGAGTCATTCGATAGCGATTGGAAACATGGACTATTTACATCTCCTTCATTATTCATAGATAATGAAATATTACCAGTTCCTGCCCTTACCTCATCTTCAAAAGCACTATATAACTCTTCTTGAGCAGCATCATTGTACACATTGCTTATTACACCTGCACCAGTTCTGTTACCATACACTACGGTGTTTTTTAAAGTACAATTATAAGTTCCTGAACCCACAGTGGCCCTATTTTTTACTACAGAACAATTTATCAATATTGCAATTCCATATACTCCCCCCCCGTTAGTACTCGAGTTATTATATATTGAACAATTTGTGACAGTTCCTCCGTAAATACCCCCACCATTTGACCCCATATTATTATACACAAAACAACTATTTGCTGTAACAGAATTTAACCCACCCCCACCACCTGTGGTTGTATTATTATATATTGAACAATTTGTAACACTACCTCCTCTAACACCTCCACTATAACCCCCTGAGTTACTATATATAACGCAGTTTGTTGCGGTGCATGAATATAGACCTCCAGTTGTTGCCCCACCACCACTGGTATTACCATAGATAGCGCAGTTTGTTAGGGTTGCTGAGTTAGCCCCATTAGACCCACTGTTACCAACATTATATGCTATTACGCAATTTGTTAGGTCACCACCCATCACACCACCGGCAGATTGCGAAGCCATACTGGAGCTGCTACTATTATTTGTAATAAGGCAACTTATTGCTTTAACTCCGCGGATTCCTCCACCATTACTACTCCCAGGTATGGCAGAGTTATTATACACTTTGCTATTTACCAATATGCCGCCCAATACTCCTGCGCACCCATCTACGATACTGTTACCCCCAATAACTTCGAAACCATTCATTACAGTATTAGAAACACCCAATACAACTAAATAACTATTATTAGCAATCGACGCAGTTGTAAATTGGTTGCCAACTGTTGCTGCCGGATTAATTATACTGTCTCCAGCAATTTCACCGCTCAGAATGCTTCGGTACTTAGGAATATCCACATACATTGTAAATGTACCTGTGGGCAAATTCATAGTTTGTGGATAACGCACCATTTGGCGCTCATATAGTGTGCTTTCAATACCCATAAAACCACCATATACATTTACTCCTGCTTTCATTACAAATGATTTACTGCGTGCAGTTCCGGGAGTTCTTTCGGTTGTAGGCAAGTATTTAAGTCCGTCTAATTTTCCTTTTACAAAAACAGCATCACCGGTATTAGCAATATCAATGGCAGCCTGAACATCTTTCTTAGCGGTTAGCCATGTCAATCCATTTCCCGAATTGTCGGCCTTTTCACCATCGACAAACAGAAGCTTTGCTCCAACTATTTCGTCGCCCTCTTGGGCAATACCGACTGTGGCAATATTTTTATAGCGAAGTGACGCACGCCATGTGTATCCACCATCGGAACTTGATACTTCATACAGGTATTCACCTACTTCTGTAGGAATCGCTAAGTTGGCAAAATACCAGTTTTCGGGAAAAGTAAGTACCACATAATCGTTCAGGTTTATCTTTATAAATAGCTTAATGTACTTAGTCAGGTCGAGAAGTCCTGTGTTGATTGTAACTGTAAGGTCTGTAGCTGTTGAAATTCGATACAGCTTAGTTGGACTTTCAGGTATTATAATGCCGTTGATTACATCGGTTACTTCGAATTCAATTGGAGACATACCTTCAATTAACGCAGCCTCAGCTTGAGTAAGCAGGCGATCTGTGCCATTTTTGTCTACTTTGTTATCTATTGCACTATTTGTATTTTGAAGCGCATTAAACACAGCACCGCCGGCCACGGCATTTATACTACCTTCGTTTATTGCCTGGTCAACAGTAACAGGAGTTCCGGAGCTGATATACCAGTCCTGATCAGTTTCGTCCCAAATAGCTTTTTGCGCCTGTGTTCCCACACCTGCATCAATAGTGGCTTCGTCGCCTGGATTGGCAACAGGTATGGCGGTTTTCAGAGCTGTAAGTGTCTGATAAGAACCGCGCCAATGCTCATTAATGCCGGCAAGTTTTGCAGCTTCGGTCTGAGTTATAAGGCGGTCGGTGCCGTTTTTGTCAACCTTAGTGGCAAGTTCTGTTTTAGTTGCATAATCAGATAAATCAACACCACCAGTCGACAATGACTCCAGCGTTTCTTCCAGGTTCTCAACATCGGATATCTGAATAAGCCCTTTGTCGGCTTTTTTATCAAACTCTTCCTGAATGCCATCAATAGAAGTAAGCGGAATTTTTTCATCCTTATGAAAGAATGAATCCATCCAGTCCCAAAACTGCGCCTGTGTAGGCTTTAGTCCTGTACGAAACCAGTTTTTTAATATGTTGAGTGTTTGCTTTGCCATGTCGTTAAACTACTTTTATGATATATGCCAATACAAAGTATGGAGGGCGGTTTTCGTGTGTTTCTGCAGCAGCTGCAGCAGCAGCGTTGTCGGTAGTACCAATGATTGTTTCTGACTCATTTGTATTTCGGTTGTCCTGTACAAGCACTTTAAAACCGCTACCGGAACTTACATAACCTTTCACATTGTGCGCGTGGGGAGCTACACCCGACTGCGCACCTGTAAGCTGAACATTAGGCCTACCACCACGGTTACCAATAGCTCCGTAGTTTTCTGTCTGGTCAGTAACATTAGGTGTATTCAATGAAGTGCTATCATAACCAACCACGAAGCGTTTACGCAGATCGGGAAGCTTAAATGTCAATTCGCTTGTAGTGCCAAACTGAGTGCCAATAATAGCAAACAGAGCCGGATAATCAGCACGGTTCAGCGTAGCACCATCGCACATCAGGAATCCGGTAGGCAGGTTAACTGACGGCCATTGAAGCACGCCACCTGTGGGGAATAACAGGTTATTAAGAGCCGAAAGTTCTAATTTTGTAGCATATTCAGCTTCAATCTGTTTATTGGTTTTGAATACAGTAAAATCGCTCCAGGTAAATGTGTCCACATTGCCCACATTACTACCAAACTCCAACACACGGGTTGTGAGAGCTTCAGTGTAAGTGTCGTATTCGGCCACTATATCGGCTTTTGTTTGCTTAATGCGTACCGAACTGGCTGCCGTACCTGTACCTCCTGTAAATGGCAATACTTCGCCGGCAACTACCACATAACCTTCAGCCCATGTATTAGCTGCTACCTGGTTGCAACCTGTAAGTATGTATTTATCGCCACCACCTATTAATGCAAGCAAATGTGCTTGCTTCACCATGTTCTGCAGAAAATCCAAAACATTAGTCGAAAGCGGAAACTTCTTTTTCTCGTTGAAAAAATTAATAGAGTTCATATATTGCTTTTTTTGATGCCAGTTTATAAGTATTTACCAGGGCGCGAATCATGTTCATATTGTCCACACCCGCCACATCAGCAGGAATCAGCACAATAAAATCAGCGTACTTTGTCATTGTTTCTTCATCCCATATCATCACGCCACCCTCATCGGGAATAATCAGCTGATTGTACAAATCATCCTCATCGTGCGCATATTGCCATGTGCCATAGTCAACAGCATCTTCGATAAGAAATGACTTTGAGCGCGTAGGAAATGCCTCGTTTAGCACCTTTCGCAACCGGCAAACCTGCCCATTATGCGTGAGCAAATAGTTGTTTTTATCGCGGTTGGCAAAAAATGCGTTCTGAACGCTTTGAAGCGGAAACAGCATCACCCGAATAAATTCAGCTACCGAAGCAGTGCGCAGCTGCGTAGGCAACAGGCTAATGCCAAGCTTTGTGATATTAATCGGATACAGTTTCATACACTTTATAATTAATGGTCAAATCAGCCTCTTCATACACCTTCATGTATCCGGAGTCAGGAGTTACATACGCGTCAATGTCTGAGTAAGCTAAACCGTTTGTACTTATCTGCGAAGCTTTCAGTTCTGCCATTACCACACCGTCGAGCGCATTGAGTGCAGTACGCAGACTGTCGTGCCGGAACTGGCCGTTAAATGGAAGAGAAGCAATAAACGACTTTACAGCATCGCGCACCGATTCATTTCCGGTCACGGCATTGATACCATTTGAATTCAGAACCATAGGATCATAATACACTTCGATAACAGCACGGTAATGATCGGCATCGCGGTTTACTATCTGAAGCTTTACCCCGGCATCCTTTACTTCTTTAAAATATGCAGTTAGTCCGGCTTCCTGATCGCCTGTGAGCTTTGCCGGTTCAGCACTGGCCACTTTCACATACACCACATTAGCTTTCTCCACTGCAGATGCATTTTTCACCACCTTTGCGGTGGAAATCTGCGCATCTGTCAGGCCTGCAATGTCGTAATAATCGGCATCGGCTACAAGCTCATAACCGTGCATATAAGCCAAAGCTTTGTTTTTGTACCAAATCAGCGTGTGAGGTCGTTCAGCTGCAATAAGTTCAGCCACTTCAGCTTTGTGATTGTCAAACAGCTTTTCGAAAACAGCCATTGCAAAAGCCACCACATAAAACCAAATGCCTTCAATCGATACTTTGGAAAATGTATTATCGAAGCTGTCGCCAACCGTAAAACCGTATTTTGTAGCCATAACGGTGGAGTTCATAAACTCATCCGTCATTGTCTTTTTTATCTCTGCAACTGTACGTGCCATCTTATTAGTGTAATTAGTGTAATTCGCAGTTTATCAACTCACAATAAAATCAATTTCAATCGCCCAATAGCCAATACCTTCATCCTCCGGAAGCTCACCACCTCCCTGCTGTGCTATAATAGAAGTTGCCGGCTGTAATGCCTTGTCAGCATAATATGTGGCAATCTTTTTATTATCTGCATTTGGTTTCTTCAACCTGGTACCTGCAACCGGTTCATCAGTTACGGCCATTTCGTTCAGCTCAGCAAATTCATAAGCCAGTTCAGGCGAACCGCAATAAATAGTAGCCAAATCGAAAAAGCTCTGACCCTCCAAAACCACAACCTCATCGCTTTGAAGTATGTCGGATAAACTTACAAGTACATCCGTTGGTGTCACAACCAGTTCAGGCACATCACCCGAAGCTGTTGCAGGGTTTAGTCCTTTTTGAGAATAGTACGAAACAACATCCACATCAAACACCTCAGGCACGGCACTAATGCTTTCGGGTTCATCCGTCAGCGATAAGCCGTTGAGTATTGCCAGTTCCACGGCAGCCTCAGCCGAACCGCAGGCAATAATGGCAATATCTAACAGTGATTGATTTTCGGATACGTTCATTTTCTAAATACTTTCAAAACCCATTTATAAGCCACGCTAAACCACACAGGCTTTGCACGCCACACTATTAAAGCTGCTACCGAAAGCAGAATCAGCACAACCCAAAGCGCAGTATTTGTGCGGGTTGGTTTGGTTTCTGTAGTAGTGGCAAGTCGCGACTTGTCACTACTTTTGGTTTTTGATTTATCAACCGATTCGGATTTATAGTCCGAGTTATCGCGAAGTTCAGTTTCGTGATCTGATTTAGAACTCGCTTCCTGGTCAACCTTTAAATTGCGGTTTTCGCCCTTTGTAGTAGTCTTTTTAGTCTTTATTTTGTCAGTGATATATTGATTACCATTCTGATCAGGTACAGACATTTTAATATGCTCAGTTTCTTCAATTGAATTTTCAACAGTTGAACCTTTATCAACAATAGTTTTTGAGCTATCAATAGACTGTTTGCTCTCTGTTTTCTGATTAATATTCAAATTTACCTGATCAGATGTTTGCGTTTTAATATTCGCATTCGTAGAGCTTTCGATATCTGTTTTAGCTACTTGTTTAGTCGTTTTACAGCCCGTAACGGCCATAATCAATGTAAGTACCAGGAATAAAATTTTAGTTTTCATGAAGTCTCTTTATTGTCTCAACCATTTCGCTCAGGTTTTCCGGAGTTATTTTGTCGAGTAGTTTTACCATTTTACTGTTGATATTAGTAAGCCTTGTAAGCTCCTTTCGGATAGCTTCCATTTGTTCGGCCATATCGGCATTGTGTTTCTGAACCTCCAAATAACTTTGTTTGTACTCATCACGTTCTGCCTTCATGCTTTCAGCCATTTCCCGCCATATCTTTATGGCTTCCTGTACATTGTCGAGTTCGTTGGTTTTTACCTCTTCGCGCACCTTGTTTGCTTCAGCATCAGCTTTTCGTCGCTGTGCTTTTACAGTTACAAGTCCATAAAGCCCGTAGCCCGAACCAATAAACCCAAAAACAGTGGCAATTAATGTCAGCCAATCCATTATTCACCTCCCTCAAACACACGGGTACTCCACCCTTTGTAATACTTCCAGTTTACAGGTCGCGCCTTGCATATTTTGTAATACTTCAGCAGCCTTTCGTACTTGTACAAGTCCAGGAACTGAGCCTTAGTCATTAGCGGACGTTGGTTCAGCTTGGTTACTGAATCAGTCAATAGGCGAATACTGTCATCCTTGGCAATGCGTTCATTTTCGTAAGCTACCAGATACGTTTCGTAAGTAGCAGCCATATACGTGAGCTTGTCAACCTGAATGTTCAGCTTCAGAACCGAATCTTTAAGCACCTGCAGGTAATCGGCCTGCGTAATGGGTTCGGTGTGCTGTACAGGTCTGCCGGACGTACATCCGGCAAACCCTACACACAACAAAACACCAAACAAGAAAGGAAACACAACCTTTTTCATATCAAACTATTTAATTTCGTTTTCAATTCTTCGCTGAACTCACCTGTCTGAGCAATGCCACAAATCTTTTGCGCACGCTTCACAGCCGGTTTAATACCTTCATTCACGGCTGAGTCTACAAGCATATCGGCAATATCCTGGTCGTCGATTTGATCACCACCAACCTTATTCCAAAAGTTATCGCGATAAAACGACATTACAGAATCCTGAAGCGCGCTTATCTTACCAAGCGATGCCGGGAAACATGCCTGCTTCTTTGCGTTATCCACAAAAGCCCATCCCGTCCACCTTGGCCAGTTCTTACGGCTCACTCCCTTGTACGTTTCGCCACCGGTATCATCCGGATCGTTTACATAATCGCCCTCATGTTTGAGAACTTTGGCTATTGCATGTCTGTAGTCTGCCATGATTATATGTTATTTATTGAAATTTTTATTCGTTCCTTATAATCTTCAAAATCAATACCCGCACGCGTAAAGTGCTGTTTTATCAGTTGTTCAACCTCGTAAGGCTTATGCTTTCCACGCATATACTTTGTTAGTCCCGGACCGAGAACAGGATCTTCTTTTATATCACCTGGTCGAGCCTGCAATACAATCAAAGCTTCCTGATCCACACATTCGCCTACAACCAAACCCTGTATGATTAAGCCGTTGGCATCCCTTAAAACCTGCATTGCAAGCTCCATGCTTTCATTCAGCAATATACCTTTTCTCTTTTTATTCATATCAATGGGTTATTTTCGAATTCTCAATACTACCATAATCACCAAGCTGTTTACCTGATATTGCTGTTTTCAAAGCAATCTGCAATGCGGATGGGCTACCATTGCCAGGCTCCGTAACTGGAGCTCCTGAAATAACTCCCAAAACAGCCTGAAGCAATTCATTTGTTTTATTCAGCTGCTTTACGAGTTCCGGAGTAATTGTCAGTCCACCATTATCACCACCATTAAACTGAAGCAACTCCACCTCGTTGGCATACATCAGAAAAGCAACCGACTCGTTTCCTTCCAAAATCGCAATCAAACAATCGCTCCCGATCACCGGCTTTGTATCCACCGAACCAAAACCCAAAGCCACATCGTAATACTCCAGGCCATCGCCCGAGCCTACACAATCCATTGTCTTTTCGTCCCAGTTCACACTTTTGCATTCAACCCAACGCATTGTTGCTTTAATTTTGCCGTTTAAATGCCGTTTAAATAGCAATAAGAATTCATCTGCCGCCGTTTGTAGGTTTCCGCTCATGACTGTCTGTTTTCGCGCTTAAAATGCGTTTTATAAACCAAAATGGTTTAGTTTGTTTTACTACCTAATTTTGCCACCTGTCGCAGCCCACCGGTGAAGCTCGCTGTCTTTTTTACCGAGTCGATATAATAACTACCGTTTTTCTCCGGATAAAGCGTACTTTCAAGGTCGGCAATCATACCATGCTGCAGGCGTGGAACACCAAACAATGTCAGTTCACCATCGAGCCCGGGAGCAAGAGCTTTCTCATAAGTAGCGTTTACAATTTTCTTTATTTCAACCTCTGTCAGGTTAGGCTGCTTTATGATAATTCCGTTCGAATTCTTTTCACCCTTATCCACCTTCAGCATTTTACCGTTTTTCTGCAAGCTCTCAACCCGCACATACACCTTTTCAATGCTCTTTTCCTTCAGCGTGTCGTTCGCCTGCTTTTCAATCATCACCTTCACATGTTCACCGCCATCAATCGAAGTACGTCCACACACCAGAGTTTTCCCACGGAAATAAGTATTAAAGCCTAACTTTTGCTTCAGATCATCCAACACCTCAGAAACCAACATATCGGAATATCTGACAGAACCAATCTGAGCATCGTCACACAGTATCTGATATCCTGAAGCAATTTCATTTAAAAGCTCTTTAAGCGTGCAGCTTCGTTTCGATACGCTTACCGTTTTACGCTTCAGGTTGTACATCTCATCCTCACACTTAATCACTACCGGAAAACCGGTTGATACCTGAAGCACATAACCGCTGAACTCTTCGTACTCATTACCATCGTAACCGAGCATTATATTTACCGGATCACCTTTCTGAAATAGTTCATTTACCCGCTTCTTATCAAAGCTTCGCATGTTGCGCGGAAAACGAATTTCAGCAGTACCGGTCAGCATTCTGAAGCCACTTTCCATCGTCACATCAATAAACCTCCGTATATCAATGCTTGCACGGCCATGCGCCGCCGGAAAACTTATTACACCACTAAATGCTACTGTCATACTTAAAAGAAAAATTCTTCGTCACTCAATGCATCAATCTCATATTGCACCAGTCCTGGTTTACCCTGCACAGGCGTATATCTTAATTCCTGAATAAGGATATGATGAATATCCCTTTCAAAAAACAATTTTCCGTTTATCTTAATAGCTCCGGCCACTTCGTTCAGTTTGTCGAGCTGTTTTTGTTGTTCGGCCACTGTTTTAAAGCTATTGCGCGAATCATCCTGTACAATCAAACCACGAATGCTAATCACCCAGTCGCTAAGCCCCATTATCTCCTTTACCGAACCTTTTCCACCTATAGTCTCAGTTACTACAGTTCCTTTTCTACGGCTAAACTCTACAATACTTGCCACCGGAAACTCAAAATCATCAATCTGCAAATCCGAAAGCTTATCATTGTTATCATAAGCTTTGTAAGTTCCCGCTTCAGCTCTGAACGACCCAAGTACCGGAGTACCAAACTGGCTCAACCTATCGTATTCATCATCGGCCTGAACTGTCACATTGTATGCACCTACAATTTGCTCTGCTTTTTCATCACCCGGAACAATGTACGGACGGCCAAACAGCTGAACCATTAAGTTCAATGCACTGTCAACTCCTATGGGCTTATACTCATTCATTTCTTTTTTTCTTATCCCCCTTTAGGGGTTAGGGGCTCAGCTAAATGCAACGGTTGCATCTCTCAACCTGTCGTTTATTGTTCTCACTACCTTTTCGGCAATGGCTTCCACACTGCTGCCTTCACCAACTGTGAAGTAGTTTTTAATTTCAATTCTCTGATTAATAGTTTTAGTTCCACCAATACCACCAGAACCTGACAACCCCTTACCGTTTCCACCACCAAAATCAATGTTTTTAGTGGGCGTTGCTGTTTTTATGGTAGCACCGTTCAAATCAACTGCCGATTTTTTTGAATTAAATTCAGCAGCTACCCGTCCTTTCACCGCTTCCATGTCCGGCATGCTAAACGACTTTACAGCCGATACAGCACCTTTAAAGTCCGCAGTAATCACTTTGTAAGCAATATCAGCAACCTGACCAAACAACTCCTTCAGGTATAGCAAAATAGGTTTAATCTTCAAATACATGCTTTCAAATCCACCGCCAAAACCTGGTATTTTAGAAATAACCCATTCAAAGGCATCACCAATATTGACAAGCATATTCCACGCAAACTTCAATGGAATGATGGCAATTTTGAAAGCCCATTCAAACAAAGTTCCGATCACAGAAAGCAAATCGCGAAATATGGCCGACTGGTTATACAAGTCTTTAAACCATTGAATAATATTCAAAATACCCTTACCAATGTAGTTGATTACCGGAAGTACTTTCATTCCTAAATCGATCATATTTCCTTTAATAAGGTTAGTGATCTGATGCCAGCTATCCATTGGAGTCATAGCATTTTTATAAGCTTCGTTAAGCTGTCCCTGACTATTTACTGTAAAGTCTATAGTCTCACGAAACTTTTGAGCATCCTGCGTGGCCGTTGCAAAGAAGCTTGCCGCTTCCTGGTCGAGTCCGAGTTTGCCAAAGAACTGAGCACGGCTTAGGTCGCTAAGACCCTGTGTTTTGCCGGCAAGCTCATCAACAATGTCAACCAGTGGTTTTATTTTGCCTGTACTGTCAAACAGATTCAGACCCATATCTTTGAAAGCCTTAATCTTTGTAGGGTCGGCCAAAGCTTTCATTGCATTTTGTGCCAAAGTAGTGGCACGTTCCGATGTTTGTCCCTGAGCTGTAAGATACGCCCAGGCTCCGGCAGTTTCATTCAAAGCAAAACCTGCATTACGCGCCATAGGTATAAGCTTTGGCAGATACTGCGCAATGTCGCCAAATTCAGCATTCCCTTTGTTCAAAGTCGCAAACAGAATATCATAAACCTTATTTATGTCTTCGCCTGAACTATTCATTACGGCCACTGCAGCTTTTGCAGTTTCGCCAACATCATTGAAACCCGCCTTTGCAGCTTTCAGCGATGGCGACAATACATCGAGCGATGTCTTTACATCAAGTCCGGCACTGATAATTTTATTGAACGATTCAGGTATTTGTTCAATAGGAGCAACGTTTTCTTTACCAATCTGCAAAAGCTTATCGGACAAGCCGTCCAATTCCTGTTTTGTAAGCTGAGCTGTAACGTTTACTTTCGCAAGTCCCTCGTTCCAGTCCAATGCCATTGTGGTTGCTTTATAACCAACCGACACCACAGCTGCAGCACCTGCAGCTGCCAACATGTACGGATTAGCCAAAGCACCTATTAAATTTCCAACTCCTGGCACTTTTGTACTAAGTGCATCTAATGCCTGGTCGCTGTTGAATTTGAATTTATTTACAGCTGCCAACGGCTCATTAACCGACTTTGTAACACCCCGCATTGGAGACGTAACCTTATCGACTAATTCAAGTATCCATGTCGTTTTTTGAGTTGACATCTTTGTTGTAAGCTTTGATAAATTCGTTTGTTACATCGGTCACTGCCGACTGTATTGAGTTTTTTAAATTCTCGTGGTCTGTTTTATTCAGGTAAATAGCTTCAGCATAAAGTTTACACCACTTTTCAAAATCGAGTGTCTCAGGGGTTACCCCATTGAAGTACCGTCGGATAACAGCATCGCCCTGATATATGACACTCGATTCTATTTTTTTTACTTCAGACTTTATGCTTTTGATAAAAAAGCCTCGTAGGGCTGCATCATATCTTTGATCTGACTGACGACTCCGAGATAAACAACCCCGTCGGACTCAATTTTATCCTTATCGCCTCCCACAATCAAATTCTTTATTACAGCATCAATGTATTTCTGATTTTCGCCTTTTTGAGTGTATTCTGTAAGCATTCTTATCAATCCCGCATCAGGTCGCCTAAATGCAAACTCGTAAAACTCTCCGGGATCAGTAATATTTCCAACAGCATCGTAAACAGGAGGCTCAACAACTACGGTCACAATCTTAATCTTACCGTATTTTGCCGTCAGCTCCTGAATCAGTTCCGTAGTAATAGTTGTATTTTGTTTCACATACAATGCAAGCGGAACAACAGCAAGCGTGGCAACTGACAAACCCATATCACCAGGGCTCAGACTCTGAATATAATGTGTCGCAGGTTGAATGATCGAAGCATCGACGAAAGGAGTAAAAGCAAAGGCCATAACAGCCAGCAAAAGCAAAAACTTAAATTTAATTGGTTTCATAATGATTTTTTATTGAATGAAATTTCAGTGTTTAAATAGCATTTAAAAATTAGAAATTTAGCTGACAGCTAACTCTCAATTGTCAACTGTCAACTATAAATTGGTTACACATTCCAAAGAATCCGACCGGCAACAAATAAGTCAAACTTATAGGCAATTGTCTTATCACCCTGCTTTACTTCCACGCCACGACCTTTAATTTTGCAGTACTGAATCACATCGCGAACCTTGGTCAGATCGCGATCGTACTCAACCACAACATTAAATGCCGGAATGCTCGAAAGGCTTGCACCTTTTGGCAATGCCGACTGCAACATATCAACCTCTTCTTTGAAAAGGGTTATAGATGCTTTGGCTTCGTAGTTTCCTTCGCCGTAACCCACAAAAAACATCCCGGCACCGCGTGCGCCTTCCATTTCCTGCGAATCGTCGTATGACAGTTCGGTTACACCTTCCACATCACGACCAAGCATATTCACGGTTACAGAGTTCCAACCCTGCATTTTGCCAAACTTATTGGCAATCGTTGTATATTTATTTGATTCAGCCATGATTATTGAATTTTAGAAGTTAAACCTAAGTCCACATCAAACTCATGAACCACATCGCCCACTTGCACTTGTGCCCTTACAGCCATAGGAGTAGTAGCATTCACGTTCTGAGCCGGATTGATATACACATCAAATGCCTCGGCATTTCCGGTATTGATAAGCTGAGCAGTTACAGCATTCTTTACCTTTTCTTCAGCACTGGCAATCCACGTCGACTTAATAGTACCATCAAGTTCTTTCGATACTTTTGAGCGAACCAACGGGATAAGCGTATTGCGGATAATTCGCGCAGTTTTGTTCCAGATACAGTTGAAATTAAAGAAAGCGTAATCGCTCGAATCAACAACTGCAGTTGGGCAACCACTCAGATACCATCCGTCGTAGTTTTCAAACTTACCAACGAATATGTAACCCTTTTCGGCCAAAGCTGTAGCCTGCGCACCAGTCAACGATCGGAACGGAGTTCCATCACTCAAAGCTGCTGTCAGCCATCTGCTAAGCGTAGTATCTGCAATGCTGAAACTCTCTTCACCCTTACGAGCCGATGGTTTCACTTCAATGTCCACACTTCCCAAATCTTCATGCACTTTTCGAACGGCCACCGAACCAAGTACGGTACCTACAGCAGCATGTTTTGCATATCCGGCATTGAGTGCAGCCTGTAACGGATCATGTCCGGCCACTACGCTGATATTCGGAGCTGCTAATGTTCGTAAATCATACAAATCAGCAAGCAGATTGAAAGCATCAGCGCTTGCTGCTTTCGCTATTCCTTCCAGGAACACACCATCAATCAAGAGCTTTTCAGCTGCAAATGCATCTACCCAGGCCTGCAGTGCAAGCACATCGGTATTTATCAGGTCTACCGTTGCTGAAGCAATGCCGGCAATACCAATTACATTTACACCCGCAATTCCGCGTATAGCTGCCTTAATTCCGGCATCAGCCGTAAGAGCTGCTATAGTCGTTGTTTTTGCAACCGGAATCAAATAAAATGTGTGACCGGGACACAACCTTGTCATTTCTGACAAATGATAATGTACAAGTTCAGCATTATTTGCATCCGATGCAGCCGTAATACCCATACTTTCGGCAGTTGTAATGTCGTAAATTGGATAAACGGTTTTCTCAACAAGCTGGGCGGTGGCCGTTGCACCGCAAATCAGGACAATGACCCGTTCCTGTGCGATGGCACGACCCAACCCGCCATTCAGTTTGTTGATATTTGCACCTGTAAAAGTTCCCATCGTTAGGCAGCTTTAAGGGTTTCAATTCGTTTTACAACAGCATCCTTCACCGTTGCACGTTCGTCACCGGCAACCAAAGCTTCCACAGCTTCCACCGTTTCAGCAGCTTCCACCAGGGCAATCACCTCTTTGGCTTTTTTAAGCTCAACTTTGGCTTCAAGTTCGTCACGCGTAAACGTTTCGAGCTTCAGCTCTTTGCCGTAGGCATTGTTACGCGCATGGTTCTTTGCTGCGTTTTCGCTTTCGTCAGCAATAAATGCCTGACCATCGGCAGCAACAATTACCTTGTTTGCCTTCGGATATCTTTTCAGAATATCTTTTGCAACTGCAATTTGCTCATCCTTACTCAGGACTTTTAATTCTTTTTTCGCGTCCATTCTATTGTTATGAAATATGAATAATAAGATTAATTCAAAGGGGAATAACCAAACAGCTTTTCGGGAAAACACTTAGTAATTATTCCCCTTTATGGGTTAGGGGTTCTTAACCCGCAATACCCGACACCAAAGCACCAAAACCGTAATCAACCACACGGTCAATCAAACCATAAGTTTGAATTCTGAATGTCGACTTAGGATCGGCCGATTTTGTATCGGTAGTTTCAGGAGAATACAGCACTTTCACACTATTGATGTGATATACTGAGTTGGGAGCATAGAAAAACATCGATGCACGACGGTCAGTTGCACCAAGAGCTGCGCCTTTGGCTTTTTTCGCACCAGTATTGTCGTATGCCAACACAGCATTATTGCTGAAGAATTTGAAGCCCATTACCGACTTCACTTTACCGGTAGTCACATCAAAGAAGATGTTTTTGTCTGCAAAATAATTGGCAGAATCGCGGTCGAGCATCAAGTCGGTTTCATGCTCCGGACAAAGAATCATATAGAATTCTTTTTCGTCAGGTAAATTCAGGTTTTTCACCTTTTCAAGGAACTTCACCAGGTCACCAAATACCAAACGGAGCCTGCCGGTACCATCGTTCGCACCGGTTGTGCGCATTACAGGCATATCAGCGTTATTCGAAACTGAAGGCGCAAGTTTCCACATCACATGGTCGCGGATTCCCATTTTGAACGCTTCGGTATGTTTCACACGAACCATCGAACGTTTGTCGTAATTCAAACTGCGAATTTCGGCATCGTCCACTTCGGTAGGATCAGTGTCGTACTTTTCCCACTCAACAAACACTTTCTGACCTGTCATTTTTTTTGCAACAAAGTCTTCAGTGTTGTTCACAAAGAACCCAACATTATTGATGAGTTTGTTGAAACGGATACCATCGGCTGATATAGCTGCAGGATTGGCACCTGGCAACACACCAATAAAGTCATCCTTATAATTTTTGAACTCCAACAGGAGTTGAGGTGCAACGTATTGATTCAACCAGTTGCCGGTTTCAGTAGTAGCCATAAATTTCAATCTTTTTTATACCTTAAAAACCATTTGCAACACCGTGCACGCTTTCACATGCACGGCGATACATCCGAATCTTATTGGTTGGTTTATTAATTAATTCCGTTACGTTCTTTCCAGTCTGCAAACAAAGCGTCGTAAACCTCAGGTTTATCGTTCTGCAAAGCTTCCATTGCTTTCGGATCATCCTGCAGTTGTTCAAATGTCTTACCGTTGTAAGTCTTAGTACCATTTTCACCAGCCACCACAAGTTCGCCACTTAATGGGGCAACCACCTGTATTGCTTCAATAGCCTTGATAGTAATGTCGTAATTAGCCTCAAGCATAGCTTGCCAGTTAGGGCGAGTGTCCGCAGTAATTCGGTGTTCCTTTTCGGCTTTGTCAAGGGCTGCCTTGATTTTGTCCGCTTTTTCAGTTTTCTCTTTAAGCTCAGTAGCAGCTTTAAGAGCATCGTAATCCTTAGCCTTTTGCGCATTTTCCGCAATTTTGGCCGTAATGTCGGCTTCGGTTGCATTAGCAGCCAAACCGAGCGTGAGAGCAATGGCTTGTAAATTCATTTTGTTTTCGTTATTTTGGTTTGAAATAATATCCTCAGGTGAGAAGTCAATCGGCGAACCAATTGCTTTAATTTCGGCAGCAAGTGCTTTTGTAAGCTTTGCCGGTTCTTCTTTTATCGATGTCACAAAACCCCATTCAACAGCTTCTTTTGCTGTCATCCAAAAATCACCGGCATCCCATTTGGTTTTAAAGTCAGCTTCAGTCTTTTTTAGCTTAACTTTATAAGCCTCGTAATATGAATTGAGCATGTTTTTTACTAACTGTAAATAGTTCTCTATTTGAGTAGCTGTACCCTGAACTCCACCTTGTGGTTGGTGAACCATAAACTGACCGTTTTTGGCCATTACAAATGTCTTAGCTTTCACAGCCAAGAAAGTGCCGGCACTGGCAACTATTGCACCACCTTCACCGGTATATTCACCAAACAGATCAATCAGAATATTGTATATCTCATTAGCCTGAATACAATCGCCACCATTAGTCATCAGGTACAAATGACAAGAAGTTGCCCCGGCATCCTTTATGGCCTGGCAACGTTCACGAAAATCAATAGCATTGTTCTGATTCCACTCAGATATGTTTCCAATTATGTCAACACGTCCCTGGGTATTTTCAGCTTTAATAGTAATTTGTAATCCTGGCATAAGCTTCTAAAATTTGTTGTTTCGCAATCGAATTGGCAACAAATGTAAAGCGTTATTTCAGTAGATAAAAATCACGTTTTCATGTACTTACAAATTTTCATGTACAACATAAAATTTTTAGTGTACAACATAAAATTTTTAGTGTGCATGAAAACTGCTTTTGTTTTCACACATAAATAAGTACAACTTTGCATAAAAATCAGGGCAAAAAATGAAGAAAAACAAGTCATTGAGAAAGAAAATTGAGCGCAAACCAAAGCTACCGGCTGAAGAATATCAAAAACTGAAATTCTCAGCTTACGAGTATGTGGTAGTACAGGGTAAAACTCAAAAGTCCACAGCCGAATTGCTTGGAATTACAGAGCAAACAGTGTCCGACTGGGCGCGTGAAGGCGCATGGAAAGAACTACGCCAGGCACGTCAACAATCCACACGTACCGAAGCCGAAAACATAAGGCAAATCATTCGGCTTAACTCCGAACGCAGGCTCGAAATCGAAAACGAAATTTCAAATGCCGTGAAGTTGTCCGACAAAAAGTTAGAAGCCGAATTACGTTCTGAAGCTAACCGGCTATCCGACAATACAGCCAAATGGGCGAAAACTTTGCGCGAAATGGAAAAAAACAACAAGTACTCACTTGGCGAACTCATCAACATGATGGACGATATGTTTACAGACATGCGCCAACACGACCCTGAATTGTTCGAAAAAACAATCAACTTTCAACAGTATTACATCCGTAAAAAAACGAATGAATTGGGATAATTATGGCAAAGATTAAGCGATTTACAACAGCCGACGGTGGTTATCATGGTGAACTTGGATTTTATTGCCCTGGTTGCGATAGTATTCACTTCATAAATGATGAAGAAACTAAAGTACAGGGAATGCCTGTTTGGGAGTTTAATAAAGATTTTAATCACCCAACAGTAAGAGCGTCTGTAATGCTTACAAGACCAGGTTATGTTTGTCACTCATTCATTACTGATGGTAAAATACAGTTTTTAAGCGATTGCACACATCACTTAGCAGGTCAAACCGTAGATTTAAACGACATTTAAACGCATGGCATCACAGAAAACCCGCGATAAACAATTAGCCGAACAATACCTCGCAAAACTTGACATAACAAGCAAGTCAAACGAAGTAAATCCGTTCGAAACTAAAGCAGAACAACAAGCGCGAATTAAACGTGCGAAGGTCGACGTAGTTTATATGGTAGAAACATATCTACCTCATTACGCCACTGCCGAATGCGCTCCGTTTCAAATCGAAGCTGCTAATGATATTGCCAACGATCCATTTATTATTGAGTTCGAAGAATGGTTTCGTGGTGGAGCTAAATCTGTGTGGGGTAACATTATTATTCCGCTTTGGTTATGGATGCGTGGAGAGGATGTATTTATGTGCCTTATGTCCGACTCTGTTGAACGTGCGCAGGAACTGTTATCAGATGTTCAGTCTGAACTTGAAGGAAACCCGCTAATAATTCATGATTTTGGCGTACAAAAGTGCGAAGGTTCGTGGGAGTTTGGCAATTTCTTTACACCTGACCAACGCTTTATTGGTAAAGCATTCGGTATAAAAAAGAAAGTGCGTGGTGTGCGTATCAAACAACGTCGCCCCAACCTGTGGGTTATTGATGACCTGGAAACTCCGGACACTATCGGCAACCCAAAACGCATGCGAAAACAAGCTGATCAGATAGAACGCGACATAATTCCAACTATGACAGATAAAAAACGTCGTAGAATGCTCTACCTGAATAACCGTTTCGCACGTGTTATGACACAAACTATCCTGCAGGAACGTCACCCAAATTGGCGTATTCGTCAGATTAAAGCTTACAATAAGGTAACTTATGAGCCTGCATGGCCGTCAATGTACACTGCCGAATACTACAAACACCAGGAGGACAACATGGGCATTGTAGCCGCATATGCCGAATACCTGCATGAATCTATACTTCAGGGTAAAGTCTTTAGCGAAAAACAAATTCAATGGGGTAAAATGCCCGAACTGAAAGACTTCAAAATGATTATTGTGCATTGGGATATCGCATACACCGACAATGATACATCCGACTACAATGCTTGCAAAGCGTGGGGACTACACGACAATAAGTTTTGGCTTATCGACTGCTATGTAAAGCAATCAAAAATGAAACAGGCAGTTTCCTGGATGTGCAATTTCAAAAAACAGTTACCTACAGGTGTAAATGTAATTTTCCAATACGAATCACAGTTCTGGAACGGCGAAGTGCAACGTGCAATTGATGAAGTGGAATGGGAAACCGGAATATCACTTAACATCATGAAAGTAATGGTTGCTAAAGTAAACAAGCTGATGCGTATAATTGCCAAACAACCATACTATCAAAACGGACGTATTTGGTACAACGAGAAACTTAAAAGCCATAGCGATACTCAGGTTGGTATTCAACAGTTGTGTGCCATTGAGGAAGGAAGTACCGAAAACGATGACTCACCGGATGCCGATACTGAAGCTATTGATTCACTCGAAAAGTATTCAACTCCTACAAACAGGAACAATACAAATTCAACTTACACAACAGGTAAAATAGGCTTAAATTATCAAACATTATAATATGAGATATATTGAAGAAACCGACCTTGCATCGGTCATACAGGAACGCTTCTTAGATGATAGTACGGCAAACATTGCCGGCGATCAGACTATTTTAAACGACATTGAAAACAAAGCCATTGCTTATGCTGTGTCGTTCATTTCAACGCGCTATAACACCGATCTGATATTCTCTGAAACTGAACCATTACGTTCACCGATACTTCAACAAATCATTGCTCAGATAATGGTATATCGCGCTGTAAAACGTAACGCAGCTCGCAAAGTTCCTGAGGACTATGTAACTATGTTCAACGAAGCCACACGTATGCTCGAACGCATACAATCAGGTGCAATGAAACTTGTAGGCATGCCGGTTCTAACCGACGAATCAGGAAACAACACACCACTAATGTGGGGTAACACAACAAACTCAAATTATTTTATTTAAACAGCATTTAAACACATGGCAAAGCTATTTGATAGACTCGTAAACACTGCAGTTACTTCCATTTTAAGTAAAGCAGATAACAATATTATATTTGGCGAATATTACAAACGAAGCGAAAAAGCCAGTCCTATTGACTGGACTAAACAGCCACAGCAGTTTAAGAGCAAAACAATCGAAGACTGGATAAATGCTGTAATGGCTGCTACAAATCCCGAAGACCCTCGGCGTGGTCAGCTTATGCGCTTTTTCAATTCGCTGAAACTGGATTTACACCTGATGTCTTGTGTTGACAATCGCATACTTCCAATTCAATGCGCACCTTTCAAACTCATTGATAAATCAAAAAAGGAAGTCGAAGATGTTCATTATCTATTCGAACGTCCGTGGTTTATCGACCTTTCGCGCATTATGCTAATGCAAACATTCGAAGGCACTAAGCTTATCGAAATGATTAAACTTAATGACAAGCTTGAACTTGCTGAAGTAAAAGAAATCGAACAATCAAACTTCCTGCCCGATCGTGGTTTAGTTATCAAAGAAGAGTTCGATACAAAAGGTGTTGACTACAAATCCGGAATCTATGCCAACTACTATGTACAGATTGGAACTGACTGGTCACTTGGTTTATTCAACGAGATAGCCATGATTGTTTTAGCCAAGAAGCTTGGCTTAGGATCGTGGATGTCGTATATCGAAAAGTTTGGTGTACCTGCAGTTTTTGTTACGACAGACAGATTCGATGACAATCGTTTAAAAGAGCTTTACAACATGATGTTGAGCTTCCGTTCTAATCACTTCATTTTGCTTCAGGGTAATGAAAAAATTGAAATACCAAAAGATACAAGTACCGATGGTTATCAGTCATTCAGCAACCTGAACGCATTTGCCGATGCTCAGCTCTCAAAACGAATACTTGGTGGTACCGGTGTTAGTGATGAAAAGAGCTTTGTCGGTTCAGCAGAATTGCATGAACGCATGTTACAGTATCGTATCAAAGTGGATAAGTTGATATTTAAGTTCTACATGAACGAAGAAATCATTCCGCGCCTGGTTAAGTTGAGCTCTGTGTATGCGCCACTTGCCAACCTTACATTCGAATGGGATGAAACCGAATCACTTACACTCAAAGAAAAGATACAAGCTGTAAAAGATTTAGCT
This sequence comes from Bacteroidia bacterium, assembly GCA_009929375.1. Taxonomy (GTDB): domain Bacteria; phylum Bacteroidota; class Bacteroidia; order Bacteroidales; family Paludibacteraceae; genus Paludibacter. The sequence goes on along the minus strand of SAAO01000002.1, from coordinate 129,901 downwards.
CAGTACTTTGATTTCGACCCTGAAAAGTTGGCAGAACTTACCGGCTTACCAATCACAACGGTAAAGGAAACAATACAAAAAGTAGAGGAGGCTCAAAAAAAAAAGCCTAACGCGTCCGTAGCGGGCGCACGTAACTACAGTTTAGCACCATTTGCATCGTATTATTCCCCTTTAGGGGTTAGGGGTTCTGTTTTTGCAGCCACATGGGATGCTGCTATTAGCCGGTTAGCCGATCAGATTTGGAACGGTGAAGTTTTACCTTCCGATTTAGATCGCGACCTGGTTCTGAAGAATTACTCTTCTTTATCAAAAGCATCGCAAATGGCATGGGGGGATGACTATTACACAGATGCTATCACACGTCAGTTCCGCGAAAATCTGCTGAAGTTCTCAGGTGCAAAGGCCAACAATCTCATGCAGGATTTAAACGCACTTAAACGGTCAGGTATCGATAAAGATGCGTTTATTACTGAAGCTAAAAAGATGGTGAGTTTGCACAATGAAACATGGCTGAATACTGAAGCTAAGTTTGCAGCCAACAAAACAAGTACAGCAAAAGACTTTCAGCAGTTTGTAAAGGATATTGACATTTATCCAAACTTAAAAAACAGAACCTTTCAGGATGAAAATGTAAGAGATACTCATGCTGCAAACGAAGGTATTGTAAAGCCAGTAAACGAATGGACTCACACACCTCCGTATGATCCAGGCTGTCGCTGTTGGCTCGAACAAACATCTGATCAAGTAACTGAAAAAGGTATTACAGGCGTTAGTCCTAAATGGGCTACAAACCCAATTAAATCAGGTATGTTGTTTTCCGAACAACACAGTTATTTTGAAGCTATACCGGCAAAGCAACTGCAGTTAGTTCGTGCCAATACTGAATTGATGAAACAATATATACCGTACAATAGAACAATAAAAACAATTGGAAACAATACTGTTTATGTCAATGACTTTGCCGATTTATCTGATATGGATCAGAACATCGAAGCTGCGAAAAAAGTCGCTGACGAATTGAATAAAGACATATATGTTCGTCATCATATCCAAGGTGGTATTGTAAAAGGCTACAAAAACCCTGAATTTGGCGTAGGTAATCCAAATACACTGGGCGATCTCAAAACATACCCTGGCGATAGCAAATTAGACAACTTCCTGCAGAATAACATCCGTAAAGCAAATAATCAGGGTGCAAAATATGTGGTATTAGACTTATCAAAAGCCTCTTTCAATCGTACAAATTTAGAAAGCAGGTTATTTGGCTCTTTAAAAGATAGTCGAAATAGCAATATTGAACGTGTTATAATCATTCAAAATGAGAACACTGCGCAAATCACACGCAAGCAAATTGCAAAAAAAGACTTTGAGCCAATCACAAAACTAACAGAAAAAGCCCCGGATAAATAAATTTATCCAGGGCTTTCGAGATACGCAGTCCCGAAGGGCTTTATATCATCGGCAAATATACAAACTATTTTATGAAAAACAATACAGTACCCGATTTTTTAGCAATGGCAAAGGACTTAACTGCCAATGCACAACGCTATGCCGGTTCTGAATCAGTAAAGTTTTTCAAAGAGTCATTTGTCAAAGAAGGCTTTACCGACAGTTCATTTAAAGCATGGCCAAAAACAAGCAATCCAATGGCAGGTAAGCGTACCATGTACGGCAAAGGAATACTTATGCAGTCAGTGCGGAAAACTGAACAAAACAAACAGCGTATAGTTGTGGAGTCAGGCACAGACTACTCAGAAATTCAAAACAACGGCGGGACAATTACTGTAACAGCCCAAATGAAAAGCTTCTTTTGGGCTAAGTTTTACGAGTTATCCGGTAAAGTAAAACAAACGTCCACCGGTAAAGTATCGCGTTCCAAATCAAATGTAAAGTCAAGTGCAAAAGCTGAATTCTGCAGGCGTATGGCATTAATGAAAGTAGGAACAAAGATAAAGATACCACAACGCCAGTTTATGGGAAACTCTCAAACAATGATGAATATGTTTGATACATTCTATCAGGGACAAGTTGACATCGTATTTAAACAGCATTTAAACAACAAATAAATTTAATCATCATGCAATACTGGACAGACTTATATTTAGAACTTGCCAACAAAATAAAGGACAACTTACAGCAAATAGAATGGATTGATCTGTGGCACGAACAAGTTGGCTATCTTACCGAAGAACTACCATTTCCTACACCGGCAGTATTTATATCTTTCAATCTATTAAACACAGATGATAAAGGGCTTAAAGGTCAATTGTGCAATACACAGGTTGACTTCTACTTGTTTTACGAAACTTTCAGCGATACTTATTTAGGCTCAGTCAACCAGGACACAGCAACCGGCTTTCTAAATAAGCTCACAGAGCTTCACAAACTATTCCACGCCACATCAGGTACCAACTACTTTGAGATGCGCCGCGTTGGTATGAACCGCGAAGACAGTGGCAATGCCGGAAACTTGTACAAAATATCGTTTCAATGCATAGTTGATGATATGTCTGCAATGACTGATACCAACGAAGAGCTTGTAAACGAAGTGGATGTAGAACGATATCATGTATAAAAAGAAATAGCGGACATAAATCCGCTATTTCTTTTCACAGAGTGAAGTGTAGTATTTATAATTATCTTTGTTGTAAAATATCCTTTGATAGATATAGTTGCTGTCTAAATAAAAGTGATTCTCTGACAGTTCCTTAAGAACGTCATCAATGCGTTTGCGCTTCACGTCGTACAGTTCGTGAAATTTATCCACAATCGCTTTGTCTCTTTTTTCTATTAAACTCCTGTCTCTCATATCAATATTTAACAACACAAAGTAACAAAGAAATATTGATTAGAAAAATAGCAAAAACAGACTAAAACTGTAACCTTTTTTGTAACCTTTATTGTAACCTTTGGCAGTATTTTTACTACTATACAAACAAAAGCGGTCATCATATTTAATTATGATGACCGCTTTTCATTATCTTTGTACTACATATTAAATCAAAACGTTACCTGTAAGCGTTCTTATTTAAACACAGAACCCAAAAATTAAATATCAATTCAGTATAAATTAAACTTAATCACATTTCGAATGATTAAACACAGGAACAAAACAGGCTTTAAAAAATTGTTTTTCAGCAGCTTACAAGTGAACTTTGTTTTTTTCTTTGTCCATCATTCGTTTTGTCCCCTTTAAAACATTTGTTGCAACAACCCCTTTTTCCACCCTTCCATTTTCTCTATCTGCACACCGCAATGACTGATTTTTTCATCTATGGCTGATAAAAAATTGGCGATTTTGGTTTGCTCGGGAAGAGATGGAATTGGTACAGTAAATTCGGTAAGAACTTCTTTTGTAATTGTTTTAATAGTTCCTCCAGGGGCTTTGGTTTTTTCAATTTCAAATAAAAGAAAAACTACAAACTTAAAATAATCGACATTGATTGGCAATTTGTAAGATTGAAAAATCAACAATGTCCTGTCAATATAAGCATCGTATTGTGTTTTAGCAATCCTGCCAATTGAACCTTGAATAGTAATTACTAATGTTCCTGTTTTTACAAATACACTTTGTTTTGACGCTACTTTGCTGATTTTGTTTTTTGTTGTAGGCTTTAATAGCATATTATCATCGACATCAAAAACCTGTATAAAAGGCATTCCATTTTCATCATCATACCATTCAGGTAGTCCATAAGGTTGTGGGAAACTGCCTCGTCTAAAATTAGCCACTTCCCCCAACTTCTTCTCTTCCCACTCTGCAAAATCCTCCCCATTATCATCTTTAAACCTTAGTTGCTGGCTAAATATTTGTTGCATTACCCCTTTTTTGTATTGCTCCAGCAATTGTTTTTTCTTTTTCAGACTGCTGAGTTTGTCATCTACTGCCGTAAGAAAACTGGCGATTTTGGTTTGTTCGGAGAGGGAGGGACAGCTGAATTTAGTTGATTTCAAAATATTATTATACAGCCGTTGAATCGTTCCACCTTCAGTATTATATTTCACTATTTGAAAAATGAAAAATAAAAACTCATTCGAAACGGTTGAGTAATCATTATCAATCCAAACAATATTAGAGTCTTGATAATAAGCATCTTCACCATTATAAACAACTGTTCTGCCAATAGTTCCAGCTGCTGAAATTAAAATATCTCCCTTTTTTGGAAAAGAAAACCTTTTTCGATAATCATTATATAGTTGTTTGGTAATAAAGGCATCTGCTTCTTTACCAAATGAACCAATTTTGTAAAATGGAATCTCACCTTCAGGTGAAGTTTCTTCATTGAAAACTCTTCTGCACATCTTCACATCACCCAAATCCCCCAATTTTTTCTCTTCCCACTCTCCTGTAAACTCAGGAAATCGTAGTTTTGGTACTTTATTTTCCATAGTTAAAACGGGGTTTTAATATTAAGTTCCGCACAAAATCCAGCAATCAGTTTATCTGTTTCCAGCATCGATTTATCAAGATCAACAAGTTCACTGGCAATGGCATTAATATCAATTTGGTCTTCGGCTTCGAAAGTATCAACATAGCGGGGAATATTCAGGTTGTAATCGTTGTCGGCAATTTCCTTCAATGTAGCCCGTTTACTGAATTTTTCGGTTTCGGTACGCTCACGATATGTATTTACAATTCGGTCAATATCTTCGTCGCGCAAAACGTTTTGGGTTTTTACTTTTTCGAAATACTGACTGGCATCAATAAACAATACATCTTCAGGCGTTTCACGACATTTTTTAAACACCAAAATACAGGTGGGAATACTTGTACCGTAAAATATATTGGCTGGTAGTCCAATCACCGCATCCAAATAGTTACGGTCTTCAATCAGGTATCGGCGGATTTGCAGTTCCGCACCACCTCTGAACAACGCTCCATGTGGTAAAACTACCGCCATAGTTCCATTATCCGCCAATTGGTAAATCATGTGTTGTACAAAGGCAAAGTCCGCTTTACTACTTGGTGCAAGTTTACCATACTGACTAAAACGGTCGTCGGTTGTAAATAATGGATTAGCACTCCACTGAGCCGAAAATGGTGGATTAGCCACCACCGCTTCGAACCTTTTGTCTAAGTGTTGTGGGTGTTCCAGCGTATCTTCCTGTCGTATGTTAAATTGTCGGTAGTGTACACCATGTAAAATCATATTCATACGGGCAAGGTTGTAAGTAGTGCGGTTCATTTCCTGTCCGTAAAACTCACTTACTTCAGTTTCCTTTGCCAATCGTAATAGTAACGAAGCCGAACCACAAGTAGGGTCGTAACCCGATTTAATTTTGGTTTTTCCTGTGGTAACAATCTTTGCCAAAATCATACTTACTTCTTGAGGTGTATAAAATTCACCCGCCTTTTTACCCGCACCACTGGCAAACTGTCCAATCAGGTATTCGTAGGCATCGCCCAATACATCGGCTTTGGTATCTTCTAATTTAAAATCGATATTATCAAGATGGTAAAGTACTTTGGAAATAAGTTCGTTTTTAGCGGATTCGGTACGTCCAAGTTTAGTAGAAGTTAAGTCTAAGTCTTCGAACAAATTATCAAAATCATCCTCGCTGGCAGTACCCATTGTACTTTGTTCGATATTGGTAAGAATTTTTTGAAGGTCTTCCAAAATAAAATTATCCGCACCCTCTTTGTCGGAATTTCCACGTTTAGCCACCTCGCTAAACAATTCGGATGGTTTAAGGAAGTAACCCAATTTTTCCAACGATTCTTCTTTTATCGCTTCAATATATTCCTTGCCCTGATCGGAATTTTCTTCAATATCAATGTATTTCATATTGTCCTGCTCCAAAATAGCATCGGCATACAGGTGCATTTTTTCGGACAGATATTTGTAAAAAATGAATCCAAGAATATAATCCCTAAATTCATCCGCATTCATCTTGCCACGTAAGGTATTGGCAATGTTCCAAAGTTGTTGTTCAAGCTGTTTTTTCTGGTCTTCTGACATGATGGAATATATAAGTATTAATAGTTCCGACAAATATAAGAAATTAAAATTTAAAAATTGAGTTTCATCTGATTAATTATTAACCAACAAGGAGTGTTCTGTTTATTGAAATGTCAGACATATTTTATGAAAAAAGTTATCAGAATTTATTCAGGTTTCAACAAGAACGCATTGATAAGTGTTACATTAAAAATCAATAAGAATATTCCTTTTAATCACCATCTTATGTGTTACGCAATATCGATAAATGAACCGAAGTTAGAAAAACTTGCTGAACGTATAGGGAAGGCCAGTCGTGCAACCATTGAAATAAACTTCAGTGAAGAATTATATCGTCCCTATCATTTCGTGTCAGGTTTTACATTCCCTGATTTTCCAGTGGCAATTGAAGATAAGATGGAGTTGTTTAAATGGGGACTGATTCCAGCATGGGTGAAAGATGAAAAGAGTGCCAATGATTTAAGGTCAAATACATTGAATGCAAAGTCGGAAACTATTTTTGATAAACCTTCATTTCGAAAGGCTATAACCACTCAACGATGTATTATTCCGATCAATGGATTTATAGAATGGCAGACTTTGGATAAAGAAAAACAACCCTATTTTATTAAACCAAATGACGAAAGTCTGTTTCTGTTAGGTGGACTTTATGACAAATGGATCAACCCTGAGACAGGTGAGTTCCTGAATACCTTTTCAATCATTACCACTGAAGCAAATCCACTTATGGCAGAAATACACAACTCCAAAAAACGTATGCCATTGATTCTTGACGATAAAAATATCGATACTTGGTTGGACAAGAAATCTTCAAAGGATGTGATCCAAAGGATTTTCAGACCTTACGACCAGACAAAAATGACCGCCTATCAAATATCTAAAATGGTAAACAGCACAAAAAACAATAGGAACATACCTGAAATTCTAAATCCTATTGAAGTTATGCCCGAACAGGGGCAGTTGTCGTTGTTTTGAATACTTGGGCTATATGGAATTTATATCTTACTATTCTGCTTGATAAAAAAATGAGTCTATTTCAGACTCATTTTTTTATAAGAGATGTTATTTTATTCCTTTATAATTTTGCCGTTTTGAATGCCATCAGGAGATACAATCATATAAAAATATACGCCTGATGGAACATTTTGAAGGTCAATTTTATTAATTGCATTTAATTCCTGCAAGATGATCATTTTTCCATTTAAGTCAGTTATCATTACCGAACCAGATTGTATTCCAAATATATTGAAATAATCTCTTGTTGGATTTGGATATGCTTTAATTTCATTAACCTTGTCATTAGTTAGAGCCGTAAAAGTTTCTCCCGCACCAACTTCTAATGCTCCGGCACATGTAAAAGTAGAATTTATTGGTTTCCCTCTTTGATCAGTTGTTCGGGGAATTAAAACTTTGGGAACACGTCTGATAATATTTTCCCAATTCGAAACAGCTGTATTAATTGGCATTGTCTCAGTTAATCCACCATAAAATTTCAATTTTAGTAAAATAGAATCACTACCCTCGTATCTTACATCATTTGTTTTTGAAAAAACACTCGATTGATCCGCACTAAAAACATTATAATTTTCAGATGAAATTTGACTTCCACCAACATCATTAAGTTTATTATCAGGTATCATATAATTCTTATAAAACAAATTACCAGCCATAGTGGCATAATTGTAAATTGCTCCACCTGATGTTGAATTATTCTTATAAAAAGTACAAAAACGAATTTGTGAATAGGTTTGTGTCTCATCTGAAAAGCTTGCAATAGCACCTCCCAGGATAGAACTGTTGCCAGAGAATGTTGAGTTATCAATTGAACCAAATTTCCACGCAATTGCTCCACCTCTATTAGCAGAAGTATTATTTACAAAAGTACATCTGCTTATTACAAAATCATTCTTAGATTCTCCATAACCAGATATTGCAGCACCCATATTCGGTGAATTATTATTTTTGAATGTGCAATCAGATATATTTACGTTTTTTGAAGCACTTATAGCAGTACCTGAATTATTAGTAAACAAACATTCTGAAACATTCAATGTATTTTTCCTTTCACTATAACTACCTGAAATGTCTTTTCCGCTAAAGCTAATTCCCCTCCCGTTGTTATTGTCGAAGGAACATTTAGTTACATTGAAGTAGTGATTACTACCATTAATACTATGGTAATAAGTAATGCATCTACCGATATTTCCAGAAAAGTTACAACCATTAATTTCCGCAGATGTGTAACTATATATCAGAGAACTCTCTTTTGTTTCGGTTGTAATGGTATTATTTAAAAAATAGCAATCCTTTATTGTAAATTTGTCGTTTGTAAGAACAGCAATAGCTTTAGCACCATTTTTAAATGTACAATTGGTAAAGTTTGAAAGGCCTTCAGTAACATTAATGACTCCAGTATTATTAAATTCAGATCCTATGATATTCAATGAATACAGACTGTTTGATACTATTGAAATACTTTTGTTGTTTTTAAATGTACAATTTTGAATTATATTAGACTTTGCACCCAAACCTAAATAAACTATACTACCATTTTTATTGCTATTCTCAAATACACAGTTGTTTGCATATAAGTAATTACTTGTCATATTATAAATTAAACTTCCATTTCTGACATTTGATAAAGGAGCTTGAATAAATGTTAGGTTGTAAAGTCTAAGGTTTACAGTGCCTGTATTTATATAAAAGATTGAATTGAGTTCCCTCCCTGATAGCGTTATGTTTGACCCGTTAATTGCAATTGATTTAGTGATAGGTATTTCTGTTAAGATGTTTATTGTTTTATTATTCAGTGATTTGTCAAATATGATACTGTCTCCATCATTTGAAGTTTCAATATTGTTTCTTAACGATCCAATTCCAGAATCGTTAATGTTCTGTACCGTTAATAGCGCTGCGCTTACCTTTTCGGTGTTAGCAAAAATTGAAATCAAAATAATAAGAACTTGGAATAACTGTTTGGAAAGGAATTTTGACGATTTGCGATACTTTTCCATATTATTTTTTATTAGATGTTAAGCTATAAATATTTCAAAACAATAATCCGAAAAAATCATTTGTATTTTCGATTTTAAGACAAATATAATCATTATTTTTTAATAACTACATTTTGTGTGAATTTAGAACTTATTATCTAATTTAACATGCAATTGTATAAAAATCTCGCAGCCTTTTTTATTAACAAAGCATTGTAAACCAATAATTATAATATATTTCGTATTGTATTCAAACAGAACAAGCAATAGTAAAAACATTCCTGAATCCTATTGATGTTATGCCTGATCAGGGTCAGTTGTCGTTGTTTTGAAACTATCAACCTTAACATTTACATACAACCCCTGATTCCTAAGTTCCGTATCAATTATCCCGACAATTTCGGATAATTTTGTCTGGTTATTTAATTGTATCTTAAAGAGAGAGGGAGCAAGCGGAATTTTGGGGTGAGGATTGAGTTTGTCTAGTAATTAGGTTCCAGTATTATCGTCTTCGACTCCGTTGAGGATTTATTTATTTAATCCAGTCTTGCTGGTTGATTTAATTCCTTTGAATCGATAACTTGTATCAATTGAAGGTAGAAAATTCAACCAGCAAGAACTGGTGAGGTCTGATGATGTACCAGAAGATTTTATGATATTATCAGAATTGAAATACCAGCATCAATATACTACCAGACTAAAACAATCTCATTGAGAATTTAATCTTTTATATTTTTTGATGTAATCCTTAGGATCTATCCCCATTATTTTGCATGAAGCAGCAAACTGGACATTTTGAGATTCTGCTAGTTCAACTTTCAGTTTAAGATCCATTTGACCAGAATAATCATAAAATAAAATTTTCAATTCCTTTGGGTAGGTTGAAGAATAATACCAGATTATGTCCAGTAAATCCTTGTGATAAATTGTTGATTGAAATACATACTTCAATAAGTTGATTCGGTCCGTTTTTTCAGAATACATTTCAGGAATCAATTTGTTATATAATTCCTTTGAAGTTAACTTTGAGTTAGCATTGACCAGATTTTCCTTTGAAGTAATTAATTCTTCAAAATTCTCAGCATAATTAGTAGTTCCAGTTGTAATAGAAGTATTCTCAAAATTATTTTCAGTTGAAATTTTCCCCAGTATATCTGGTACTATATTAGTTCCAGTATTAATTATATCTTTTGTACTAGTATTATTTATATTTATATCTTTTGTAATATTATTCTTTTGTATACACACTGGTTCTCGGTTTTCCTGAATTTCAGTTATCTCAATATCGGGTTTACTCAGTTGTTCGGATTGACTTGTTTTCGGTAAGTCTGATTTTACAGGTTCTTCGTATATGATATAACTATAACCATCAATCATATTGTTTTTACCAAGAATAGGATTCTTAACAATATATCCCAAACTTTCAAGTGATTTCCAAGTTTTATTAAACCGATCCCTGCCAATGTTTATCTTCTTCCAAATATTTGTTTTATAAATGCTCCAGTCTTTGGGCAAGGATAATAAGTACACCAATACACGAACTTCATCACAGGTTAATGTTTTTGATTGAAGAATTTCATTCATTATTGGCGTGAAATTTGATTTTCCAGTCTTGTCTGACCTGATGATTAGACCATTATTCATTTAATTTTAAAGTTATGGTATGCCCAGTCAAAACAGGAGGTAAGTTTCAACTGGGACTTTTATGTCATTTATCACAACCCCCGACATTATTAAATATATGAAAAATAATTGACAAAACCAAATTGGATATTAGTACAAGTATTTGAATATAGCCATATTATGCCAGAATATTGTTTATTTCTCGCTGGTTGAATTATTTCTATGAAGTGGATAAGAATATCCCCCCGACCTGACAAAATCCACCAGAGGGAAATTGTGCAAGTCGGGGGAATGATATATATAATTAATTAACGCAAATGGTCTCTTCGTATACACTCTCTCTTTCTAAATCGTAAGTTGTTTTTTGAGAATACACCCTATCGATTGTTCTTAGGACTCTAGTTGGATCATAAGTTACTTGCATTCTTAAAATTTCACACAATGACGGGTAATATTCTAATTTAAAATGACGCATCTGTTTAATTTTAAAATTTTTACTCTCAATTAATATTATATTTACCATATTATTTGAGGATGACAACCAAGATTCAATCATATAAGCATTATGCACTGTCATATTCAACGAAAAGTCGTGAATGCCTCTTGTGGTTCTAACAACAAAAAACGGCACATTGTCTTCTACATACATAGAAATTTTAATTGGTTCATGTCTAAATGCGTATAATTCTTTTTTAGTAATATTATTGAAAGCAATAATAAAGCTGAAACTACTATCATCTACATGAATAATACAATTGTCTTTCTTATAAAGAAATTTACGATAACAGTCCAATGGAAATTTTTGGTTTTTTCTAATGTTCATGTTTTTATACTATTAACCCATACATAGCGAGGTTTTTAAATTATTATTTTTTTAAAATCTTATGCTGCATTTGACATTTCCAGCTCACGTTCGAAAAGTTCTTCCACCAGATTCACATCCTTGAAATTTTCAAGAGCTTCAGCAAGTACACGGGCAGAAGTTTCACAATTATAATCATACAACTCAACACCGATAAATTTATGTCCTAGTGATAGTGCCGTCTCGCCTGTTGTCGATGTACCAGCAAATGGATCACATACTGTTCCCTGTCTGTCTTTAGGTAAAGTACTCAATAACGGGATAAGGGGTAACAACACATTGAATGTTGCAGTATGTTTTTTTTCACCTTCTACAAACTTGCGTTTTAAAATCATTGGATTGTTTTTCAATGAGGTAGTGAATTCACTCAAACCATCAATGCCTTCAATCATATTTTCAGACAACAGGTTTGAACTGGCAGTAATAAATTCAGGAATGGAGTAGTTCTTTTTATCTGAACCAACCTCCTTACATCCACTTTGAATCTTCAGGTTTGTTTTTTTCTTACCCACCTTATTCCATGTATAGTCGGATGTCTTTGCAAAGTGGATAATGTATTCAAATTTATTGAGATACCTGTGTATGTTACTTCCCTGCGGTTTTGGATTCGGTTTTTCCCAATGAATCATTTGAACCTTTCGGATACCACGTTTTTCCATCTCAACCACAAATTTTTCAATGATGTTTAATGAAAAACCATCTTTCCATGTATCGTTTAGATTCACGAGAATCGACCCTTTATCATTCAGTTGTTTGTATGCCTTTTCAAATACATCAACCAGATTTTGGATGTATTCATCAACATTTTTCTCAACTCCAACCTCATTAACACTATCCCCGTATTTCCTTTGAAGTGCATAGGGTGGTGACGTCATAACAACATCATAAGAATCACCCGATAAATCCATATCAAAAACATCACCCTGTCTAATCTCGTAATTGTCTGAACTCCTAGGGTAAACTACAGGTAAATCACCACAATTTTCAATTTCTTTGTTCTTTTTGGTTGCGGCAAAAAGATTTCTAACCGTCTGATCAAAATCATATTTTTGATTTACAAAACCTTTTAAAACACCATGTTTGGCTTCGTATTCAGGGGTGTATTCTGCGTCTATAATTTTTTTAATGAGGTCTTCTGCGTTACCAATACTAACTTTGTTACATAATATACCCTCACTAATACCCATATCAAACTCATTATCCATCTCGAACTGAATCACCTTCTCCAGTTTTTTTAGGTTAGTTACACTGAATCCTTTACCTAATTTCTTTGAAACCAATTTACGTCTTTTATCCATACCGATATACTTATTCGGTTCTTTACGACCGATTTGCAAGTCTTCGATAACCTGTTTTAGTTTTTCGGAAACTGTAAGTTCCTTGCGGATATGATAATGTCGAAATATATTCTCAAAAGTATCCCCGTCAACTGCAGACGGGGAGATAATAACCTTTATATACTCATATCCTAACTGCTTAATGGCAATGTAGCGAAGAACACCATCTACCAGTAGCCACTTTTTATTAAACCACATTATCACAATAGGTTCTAATTGACCGCATTCCTTTATACTTGTCTTCATCAATTCAATTTCCATCTTTTTTTGCTCAGTGTCGTAAATACTCAGATGATTTATGGAAATCTCAATTTTATTTACAGGTACGTTGAATATTTTCCCTGACTGATAGGTAAGTCCTTTAATGCCCAATTCTGGAATAATTCTATCAGTGTTAACCAGCGAAAAATGGTGATTGGGTTCAAGATCAACAAACTGACCCAGTTCAGCATTTCGGATAATTTTGTCTGAATTTGCCATTCCTTGATGGAATAATTCATTTGAAAAATTATTTTTCATGTTATTATAAATTTAATTTTTAAACACAGGTCTCCCTGTTCAACTAAACACATGATTGTTATGTTGTTGAATATCTGTGACATAGATTCAATTCTGGTTAAACTGACAACCTACATCGGGAGTGATAATATTTTGCGGGAATTACCCTAACTGGAGTCGAACAGGGTATTGTTGAGTGGTTTCATTATATTTAAATTTTAATTATTCATGTTTGTGAATCGTTTCTCAATCATTGATCTTGGATACCTCTTTTTACCACCAATATAAAGAGCGGTAAGGTATCCACGTTTTTCCCATCTCCATAAAGTACTATTATCAATACTCAGGAATTCACACACCTCTTTAGGTGTCATATAAGTTTCGGTGTTTTTGGATCGGATTTCTTCTTCCATTTCCATTTTTACCTTTTTTACTACATAGTCGATCACTTCGACCAGTTCAGATGGGGATAGCGTAATGTTTACATTCAGCCCCGACTCAATTAAATTTTGTATACTCATTTTATATCAATTTTATTTTTTTGTTTTGTTTCATTAAAACATTACAAAGATAAGTGGACTTTTTGGGGTAAGATGGTAATAATTAAAGTTATGAAAAACCAACTTATACCACAGATAAACAGATACATAAACAAAAACCCTATAGAAAATAAATTCTACAGGGTTTTAAAAATGTATATATTCTTAAGTTAAGATTTTTCCTTATTTCTTATAAAATCAATATTATGAACAACCAATATACCTTGGTTTGGGTTGAAATTTTTTAGTCCGTTTTTTATACCTTTTATTGTATTAATTTTTATTTCTTCTGCATAATCACTTATGTCTTTTCTTGCCTTTCTTGCAGCTTGAATTTTGGTTTTTATATAATTGGCTTTTTCCACATCATAGTCAGCATAATCTGATTCGATGTCTTTGGGGATTAAATCCCAAAAACTCAAGTAATCATATATAAAAACATTTGTTTCTGAGAATAATGTATATTTCTTAATATCAGTAATTACATTTTGATTCATAAATGACTCAAAACGATGAAGGTAAGATAGATTAATACACAAATCACCAAGGTACATATTATACGGTTCTTTACCTGATTTTAATTTTAAGGTATTTCTTTCAAATTTAAATATGTCTAGTGATTTTTTTAGTAAATCCAAATCTATATTATCGTGCTTAGTATAATGATCTTTGGCATACCAAAAGATTACGTCATCACTCAATTTATTTGGATAAAAATTAATTCCATCGAAACACTCAAAAATGATTCCATCAAATCTCAATTCAACAAACCAATCATAATCCATTTTATCAGATAATATTTCCTTTTTTGCTTCAGCATAAGTTAAACCAACTTCATTTAAGAAATTTTCTTTATATTCCTTTTCAATAATTTCTTTAACCTTTAAATTAATAGATGGTGAGTTTATCGATGTATTTTTACTTCTATTTTGTGAAGCAGTAACTGTAATGTTATCAATGTTTCCTGAGTAAAATATCATCATCATTTCAGCTAAATTAATAAAATAATCAAGTTCGAGTGCTCGACTTTTATTTATTTCATTAGTGCTTTTGTAGTATTTTGTATAAAACAGCCAGTCTTTGTGATATAACTTTAATAGGTCAAAGTATTCGATAAGATTATGTTTTTCTAATAATAAAATTAGAGGTTTAAAATCAACAGATTCAAAAGTGTTTTCATCGTAATTTGGATAATCAATAAAATTATACCAAGAATGAAAACAGCTATAAAACTTTTCAGAAACCGTTAATTTGTTAACTTCTATTTCTGAAAAATATTTGAATGAATCACTATGATACTTAAGGGCCATATTATTCTAAATCAATTTTACGAATAGCGTTAATTTTCATTTCCTCATCCACTTCAGCATATCGACCAAAAGCCTTACTGTTTGGGATGTGTCCCGACATGGATGACACCAATCGTTGGTCTCCAATTTTTTTATACATATTACCAATGAATGTTCTTCTGGCAATATGTGAACTGGCCACTTCATATAAATGTTTTCTTTCCACATCGTTGGTTGTGGGATTAAGTACAGTTACGAGTCTGTCTATACCAGCTTCTTTAAAGATAACTTTTAGTGTGTCGTTATATTTCTGCATTGAAATAAACGGAAATAGTTTTTCACCACCAACGTTCTTGTATTTCTTATAAATGTTTAAACTGATATTAGTTAAAGGTACATTTATTGTTTTTGGGTCACCTTTCTTTGTTTTACCCGCAATGTAACCAATCATACCTATTTCTTTTGTTTCACCATTTTCGATGTAAGTTTGTAAGTCTATACTCTTTTTTGTGAATTTATACAGGTCACCTATCCGACAACCAACCATACACTGAAAAATAAATATATCCCTTTGGAGTTCAAGGTTAGGTTTTGATGAAAAATCATGTTTGTATATCTGATTTCGTTCTTCAATCGTCAGATAAAATGGCGTACCATATTCTTCTTTTACAGGAATATAATCATTGAATGGATCAGTGATCGTTTTGTGTCTTTTTATTGCCCATTTTGTGAAGGTTCTGATTTTAGAAAATAATCCAGCAATGGTGTTATCCCCTCGTCTACGTTGTTTTTGTTTGTCGGGGAACAATTTAAATAGTTCGGGATAATCAATATAGTATTGGTGTTCGTTACGGAGGTAGTCTTCTATGTCCCGAAGCATATCTGAATTCAAGGTTTGAAACGATAATTTGAATTTTCGGTTTTTCAGTTGTTTAAATTTCTCATATCGTTGTAAAGAACGAAGTAAAACCCTGTAGTTTTCTTTTCGGTGTTCAGTTATCTTGTGGGTTGAAATGAAGTGTTCGAAAGATTCAAAGAATGTTTTCTCAGGTTCTCCTTTTAGTTCATCAGGATTTTTCTGTAGGTAATCTAATTCTGATTTTAACCATTTAGATGTTACCTTAATATTGGGTTCCCGATTGTTGTAAGCAAATAGTATGAGTTCTTTAATACGTGTGATTTCGTTAAGAGTGTGGATTCGGTCAGACTCAGACAGAAGTTTTACGTTTGATTTAAACGTCTGACGTTTTTGATCCCATAAACGAGCATCAACCAATATGTCCGATGTATAAAAAACATTTACGTCCCTTCCATCAATTAATCGGAAACCAACCTTAGTTATTTGTGATTTTTTGGATGGTCTAACAAATAAAACAATGTTCACCATAAGATTCTGATTTTAAGCAAAAATAAAACATAATATTTAATTTGCCTAATTGAAAATAGAATATCCCGACAAATTTGTCTGATTTTTAAAAACCTAGCGCAACCCTTGCGCAACATTTGTAAAAACCTTTGTAATGGAATGAAATGGGATGAAAGGTAATTTTTGTGTTTTCTCTTTGAAAATCACTCATATAGGTGTATATGTCTCTGGAAACCAGAGTGTAATAAAATAGTTAAATTTCATATATTTATTCCCGCTTCGGGTACAAACAATCCTCTTAATCATTTGATTAAGAGGATTGTTTATTTTACAGAACTCTGAAAATCCAAGCAGTTTCCATACATTTACATACAGAAAGAGCCGGACATACAGCCCGGCTCTTTGAATTTTGCGCTACAGAATTTCATCAAAAATGCAATTCGTTTATCTTACAATTATCTTTTGCGTCTGAATACCCGAAGCGGATTCAACCACTACAATATAAACTCCCTGTGCCAGCACTGTATTAAACTCTTTATTTTCTGCCTTTTCTTCCGCAATCATTCTACCAAACACATCCACCACCTTCACTGTCGCAAATTCAGGCAGATTAGTCACTGACAGATTGCGTTGCTGAACCTGCGCATTCCATTCGATCAGCTGATTGTCGTCAATACCGTTAATTACATTGGCATAACCATGCAGGTTGGTATTTACAAAACTCACCTGATATGGCCATTGTTCGTCGTTGGCATCGTTGTCGTCCCAGGCATGGCGCCAGTGACCTGCAGGAGCGCCCGAAACCACAAACCAAAGTTTATCGCAATTGGCAGGACATTCGAAACTTACCGACATTTTTCCGGCATTACTGCTCATCGACACAGCATCGGCATTGCCATACACCCTGCTTCCATCTTTGAGCAATGCAACAAAACCAATCCGCCAACCAGCCGAAGCCACATTGAGTTTACGATATCCGGCTATTCCGGCCAAACCTTCGAAATGAGCAGTCACAGTAGTGGCTTTCAGAGGCGCATTCAAACGAATGATATTATGTCCGTAATTTTCGGGACAGGCCGTCGAGTCAATTCTCCAGACATTACTTCCCATGCTCTTAAACTTCGGCTGCGTTCTCGTTTGAATGTAAGCGGCTCCACGTGTTTTCAGAGCAGGTATATCCCAGGTTGTAAAGCGAGCAGCACAATCCCACATCTGATCGTTAAACACACTTTGCGTAACAGAGGTAATACGTTTATATGCCTCAATCGGATCTTCAGGGAAATAAGATTTATTCCACAAACGACCTATCATATCCATGCCGTGCAAATAAGTCCAATAATCCTGAATAAAGAAATTGTTATAACGTGGTGCTTCGTGCAAAGGGTGTTTGTGAGCAGCAGCCAAATATCCGTTAAACCATTCGTTATTAAACTGATCGTTAGGAAACACTTTATAAGCCTGCCATTGTGCACACATCTCCCAAAAACCATTACTTCCTGAACCATTAGATCCAAAACCATACATCCAACCATTGTTGTCGTTGTTATCGCAATGCACCTGATACTGGAAGCAATGACCCACCTCGTGCGCCACAGTCTGTCCACCACGCGACGACATAGCCCAGAGCGTAAGCGTGAGCAAACCAATGGTATTGTCCACACCCGATCCGGTTGCCTCCCACTCGGTGCTGAAGCGATAACGAATAATCATTTTATAAGTATCGGTTTTCGAAGCGCCGCGAGTGATAAATTTCAGCGAATCAGCATAAAACGCAAACGCTTTTTCAGCCAGTGCAAGACAGTCATCGATAGCCGTTCCGGGATTATCACCAAAGCCGGGTTCCCAAAACAAAATCCAGTTCTTCGATTGCTTACTTCGCTCAATCGACCAGTTGTTCGTTGGATTATACACATCGCCCATCATCCAGCCGGGTACATAAATCTTTTTATCCACACTACGGGTAGTTGTAGTCAGGGTTGTTGTGGCTGCATTTATCTGCGTCAGCGTCAGATCACGGTTTTCATAAGTCTGCTCTGCTACCTGAATGGCATTCTGCAAACGTGTTATCTCATCTGCTTTATCGAGAAATGTAAGAATTTGTTTTGCCTGATCAATGGCTTTCCTGAGAGAGACATAAGCTTTTGCTGATATGTCACCCACTTCGATGGCCGCATTTACCGTATCTTTTGCTGCTATCAAATCAGCTTCTATAAGCGGATTTAAAGCAAGTGCAGACGATGCAAAAGCAATGGCCGAGTTCAAACGCGCAACAGCAGTATTCTGAATATGAGCAGAAACTAAGGTCTGAGCATCAGCAATACGACGACTCAAAGCCTTTGCTAAATATTCCGCACCAGCCTCACCAAGATACTCCAGTCTGAAATTATCGAACAAAACCCAATAGCCCGTTTGTTTAAATTCAGATTTGGCTCCAATCACAAGCTTTCCATCAGCACCAACCATAATACTGTCGACGATCATTTCGTAATACATATTGCTTGTATTCGCGAGCATGGTTTCTGAAGCCGCCATTGTATTCAGATATCCGTTCACCGATCCTGTACCTGTATAACTGTGTTTGTAAATGGAATTAAATGGAATCAACACATCCGAATAATCCTTGGCCTTTGCATACAAACGGGCATAAATCGTTTCGGTTTTTGCTCTGTAGGCCACGCCACCATCATTCGACTTCGGACGCTCATAGCCCTGGGCTTTCAATCGGTAAACTCCAGCAGGCAGGTTCGAAACTTCCTGAAACATATCGAATGTTTTCTCATAGAACTCTACAAGTCTGTAATTTACAGTTCCCGGGTTTGTCCAGCCGGTACTTGTATTGTCAGCAAATGTGGGGTTCGTGATTTTGTATGTCAGATCAAGCGGTTTTGTGGGTGATGCATTCGCATACTGATAAGTCAGAATAGCCGCGTTCAGATCATTTGTAGCTTTTTCCACATCGGTAGGAATTGTACTTTCGAGAAAACTTTTGGCGGTATTGATAGCTGCGAGCAATGCATCAGCTCCGTTTGCCTGCACATCGTAAATGCTTTCAGCTGTGGCAATCGCCTGTTCCAAAGCAATATTATTGGCTACTTCCACAGCTTCGTACAACATAAAATCGTCAAAACCAAAGCGATTGTCGAGCCAACGGAAACGCACCATCAAATGCGTATAATCCGGTCCGGTATTTGTAAAATACGCATAGTTTTGCGTCCACAAACCCCCTCCCTGCACACGCGACTCATTGATAATCACTTTTGGCTCCGAAGGTGAAGTTTTGTTATTGGTGAGCGATGTTTTCAGGTATATTTCGTTAGCAGCAGGCGCTGTAGCCGATAAATACTTCACCTGATAAGCAAACAAATAGCTCTTACCCGAACTAATCGGCCATGCAGTTCCTATTGAACCTGCCGAACCAGAATTTTCGTTCGCCAATCCAATCAGATATTTTGAATTGGAAACGCCACCTGTATTTGAAATACTGAATTTTGCAGTTGTAAGTGTTGCTGCCGCAGTAGTGGCATCAGTCCAATCAGTAAAACCGTTTTCGAAACCCGGATTACTAATAAGATTCGCAGAAAGAATTTTGAATTTTTTGTTCTGTACAGTGATGGTATCACCGGGCTGCGCGGCATAAGTATTTAAAAATGCAGCGCATAACAAGAGCGTCAACCCGAATAGCGACAACTTATTTTTTTTCATAACAATGAAGCAATATTGAATTAGATTACAAAACAAAATTAGAAATTTTGTATTATTCTAATATGCAGAATACTGTCAAATTGGAGGAATAGCTCAATCAAAAATTGAATTAACCAACTATCGAAAATGAAGTTTAACAGCCAATTAAGAGTTAACACATAAATTTTCACCCACAAAAAAAGCGGATAAATTTTCATTCATCCGCCTTTTAATACCTTTTCGACCCTCGGCTTACACCAGATCTACAAACAGTTCTCCTTCAACTTCGTTGAATTTCACTTTCCCTTCGCGAGCTAACCAACCCAGAGCCAGATTCAAATCTTTTTCGTTGAGTTTGGTTGCTTTCTTAACGGCTTTTACATTAAGTTCGCCGTTCGACAAAGCGGTCCATATCAGACCGGCATTGTTACCAATTTTCTCGTTAAGCATAATAGTTTGTATGAAATAAACAGTTTCATGTATTAATTTCAATGCAAAAATAGCAAAAATATGCTACATAACATAATTTTGCTATTTTTTATTTCAAAAAGAACTTGTTTTATGCTATGAAGCATACATTTCGTCAATAATTGACTTATATTTTTGCATCACAACCGCTCTTCTGATCTTGAGTGTATTGGTCAACTCACCTGTTTCGATGCTGAAACCTTTCTTAATGAGGGCAAACTTCTTAATTTGCTCATAATTTGCCATATTTTTCTGCAACTCTTTGATGCGACCTTCGATAAGCGCATAAATCTCAGGCTTCTTCAGCAGCTCATCAATATTTTCATATTGAATTTTATGTTTAGCTGCGTATTCTTCAATCAATGGTATTACCGGTGCAATAATTGCCGTCACAAAGTTGCGTTCGTCACCAACAACAGCCACCTGCTCGATGTATTTATCGAGTACCAGCAAAGTTTCGAGCGCCTGCGGAGCGATATATTTACCATTCGAAGTCTTAAACAAATCCTTGATACGCTCGGTAAGCACAATCTTATTATCTTTCAGATAGCCTGCGTCACCTGTTTTAAACCATCCATCTGCAGTAAATGCAGCAGCAGTAGCTTCTTCATTTTTATAATATCCCGGAAAAATAGTTTTTCCTTTAAGCTGAATTTCGCTATCCTCTCCAATACGTACCTGCACATCGGGCATTATGGAGCCCACAGTTCCGATTTCGTAGTTTACATAATCAAAACAGGTCACCGTTGCTGTACTTTCGGTAAGTCCGTAGCCATACACAATAGGCACACCTATGCTGCGCATAAACACAGCAATTTCATCAGACAGTTTAGCTCCTGCTGTAGGAAGTATATTGGCATTTTCAATTCCGATAGTCTTCTTCACTTTCGAAAAAATCAATTTATCAGCAATCGTGTATTTTACCTTCATCCATACCGGAGGCTGCACACCATTACGCAAATAATCAAGATTGTATTGTTTACCAACAGCCACTGCCCATGTCACCAAACCCATTTTGAATGGTTTCATTTTAGCAATATTTTCCTGTACTCCGGCATACACTTTTTCCCAAAAACGCGGAACCGCACACATTAGCGTGGGTCGCACATCCTTAATGGTTTGCTGAATTTCGAGCGGACGAAGATTGATATACACACTCACACCCATCGAAATACAGAAGTAACACCATGTACGTTCGAACACATGCGAAAGTGGCAGGAAAGCCACCGACACATCCTGATCGGTCACACTGGTCAGTCTTATTTTGTGTATTTTCATTGCTTCGAGAAAGCACGAATGCGGCATCATCACCCCTTTAGGATTTCCGGTGGTCCCTGAGGTATAAAGGATACAGGCCAAATCTTCCGGCGTAGCTTCATCGCTGCGGTGATCAACCTCAAAATGACGCGTCGAACGTTCGCCCAATTTCAAAAGATCGCTAAAATACATTGAATTCCCTGTATCCACAAGTTTTACATCATTATCGAAAACGATAATACGCTTCAGCACATCCGATGTTTTCATTACCTCAATAGCTACATCGTACTGCGTTTGTTCACCTACAAAAAGGATTTCGATTCCGGCATCCTTCACAATAAAATCAATCTGAGCTACCGACGAGGTCGCATACATAGGCACCATCGCAGCTCTGTTGGCATATAGCGCAAAGTCGACCACAAGACACTCGGCCATATTTTGCGAAAACTGACCCACACGATCCTGCTCGGCCACTCCAAGCTCCACAAGAGCCTTAGCCACAACCGAAACCTGTTTTTCAAATTCGTTCCAACTTGTAGCTTTCCAGCTATCAGTCAGATTTTTACGAAAATACAAAGCTGCCTTCTCGCCGTATTTTTTCGATTGCAGCTTAATTGACTGCGAAAAATGTTGTTCTTCCATTTTTGTGTAGTGATATATTGTTTTACTGTTTGCAAAGATAAAAAAATGTGTGGAATATTACACACTTTCATGCTTTTTGAGCAGAAAATATAACCGCTGACGCAAAAACAATGCACCTGCGCATATAATCCGAAAGTGTCAGACAGGAGAATAAGAAACCGGCTATTTATCTAACAATCAAAAACAAAATTTGGTTTTTTGAAACAGGAAAGTTTTTTGGAGTAATGCATCAGAAAGAAGAAGGAAGATCGGGATCCTCCATAATTTTTTGCAAAGCCAGTCGGGCAGCATTTTGTTGCGATTCCTTTTTGCTTTGCCCTGTAGCCTCGCACATAATTCTATCGCCAATCATTACAGAGGTATGAAAAACATGTTTATTGGCCGACAAAAGTTCGTCTTTCACCAACACAAAATCCACTTTAATTTTATGTTTCTGGCTCCATTCAATAATTTTCGACTTAAAGTTGACCTCCCCATCAGCAATTTTATCAATATCCATAAAAGGAGTGATAAGGCGCTGCTCTACAAACTTTTTACATTGCTTATAGCCATAATCGAGATAAATGGCGCCCATCAGAGCTTCAAGGGCATTGCCATAAATATTATTGTTGGTATGCGTATTTACATGTTTCGTAGCCTGCATCAGTTTGTCGAGCCCTATTTCAAATGCCAAACGATTAAGGGTGTCACGTTTTACAATTTTCGAGCGCGTATTGGTCAAAAAACCTTCTCGTTCGTTTTCGTACCTGCGAAACAAAATATCGGTCACCACTGAGTTCAGCACAGCATCGCCCAAAAATTCGAGACGCTCGTTGCTCAGCAGGTGTCCATCGTCGGTAGGCACCGCCACAGAGCGGTGACGCACAGCCAACTGATAGTATTCAATACGTGAGGGATAAAACCCGAGCACTTTGTAAAAAAGCAAATAAGGCTCCTTCCGGGAACCGGTAAGAAGCCTTATATTACGTATTATTGCTTTAATCACAACTTAGAGAACATATTTTTTTACAATCACGCTGGCATTGTGTCCACCGAATCCAAAAGTATTCGAGAGCGCAGCATTTACCACACGTTTTTGCGCTTTATTAAATGTAAAATTCAAGTTGAAATCAATATCGGGATCTTCGTCGCCTTCTGTAAAATTAATAGTTGGAGGCACAATATCATTCATCACCGCAAGTACTGAAGCAATAGCTTCCACAGCTCCGGCAGCACCTAAAAGGTGACCCGTCATTGATTTTGTAGCACTGATATTCAATTTATATGCATTTTCTCCAAACACATCAATAATAGCTCTTGGTTCCGAAATATCACCTACAGGCGTTGAGGTTCCGTGCACATTGATATAATCAATATCTTCGGGATTCATACCTGCATCTTTCAAAGCTCTTCTCATTACAAGTTTAGCTCCAAGTCCTTCGGGATGACTGGCAGTAAGATGATAAGCATCAGCCGACAATCCACCACCTACAACCTCACACAGAATGTTAGCTCCGCGTGCAAGCGCATGATCGAGATCTTCGAGTACCAGACATCCGGCACCTTCACCCATTACAAAACCATCGCGGCTTTTGCTGAATGGACGTGAAGCTCCTTCAGGGTCGTCATTACGTGTCGACAAAGCTGTCAGAGCATTAAAGCCTCCAACTCCACCGGGTGTGATGGCAGCCTCAGCGCCACCGGCCAAAATCACATTGGCTTTACCCAAACGGATATAATTGAAAGCATCGATTAAAGCATTGGTCGATGAAGCACAAGCCGAAGCAGTAGAATAGTTCGGACCACGGAAACCATACATAATGGAAATCTGACCTGCAGCAATATCCGAAATCATCTTAGGGATGAAAAACGGATTGAACTTTGGGCCATTTTCCAGATGTTGATAGTAGTAACCAATTTCCTGCTCGAAAGTAGCGATACCGCCAATTCCGGCAGCAAAGATTACACCCACTTCATCTTTGTCAATGGTTTCGAGATCCAGACCACTTTGCTCAAGGGCTTCTTTTGCTGACGCTATAGCATATTGAGCGTAGAGGTCGAGCTTGCGCACTTCCTTACGATCAAAATACTTCGTTGCATCGAAGTCTTTCACTTCGCATGCAAATTTTGTTTTAAAATTCGTAGTATCAAAACGTGTAATCGGTGTGGCGCCGCTTACTCCTTTAACCAAGTTATCCCAAAACTCAGGAACAGAATTACCTAAAGGAGTAACCGCGCCTAAGCCGGTTACCACAACTCTTTTTAATTCCATAATAAACTAATTATTGTGGAAAAAGATTATTTCTGAATAGCTTCGATGTGAGCGATAGCGTCGCCTACTGTAGAGATTTTTTCTGCTTGCTCATCAGGAATTGAAATACCGAATTCTTTTTCGAATTCCATGATCAATTCTACTGTGTCTAATGAATCAGCTCCTAAGTCGTTAGTGAAACTTGCTGTTGGTGTAACATCAGCTTCTTCTACGCCTAATTTGTCTACGATAATAGCTTTTACTTTAGCTGCAACTTCTGACATAATTTTTGTTTTTAAGTTTATAAATAAAAAATGTTTTATAATTTTGCGGTGCAAAGGAAAGAAAATTTCTCCAATTATCCGAATTTTTGTTGAAAAAAATACACTTTTTTGCACAAACGGCTCATTTTTGAGCAAAATAAAACATTCCATTATGCCCTCAAAATTAGCCCTTTTCGCCTCGGGTTCCGGCTCAAATGCCGAAAACATAGTCACTTACTTTGCCGGTAACAACAATTTCGCTTTTTCACTCATAATTTCGAATAAAGCCGGTGCTTTTGTACACGAAAGAGCAAAAAAACTCAATATTCCATCGCTTACTTTCAGTCGCGAAGAATTTTCTGACGGAAAAACGATTCTCGAATTGCTCCGAAAAGAAGAAATTGACTATATAATACTCGCAGGATTTCTGCTTAAAATACCACAGGCAATTATCGATGCTTATCCGGATCGCATTATTAATATTCACCCTGCCCTTTTGCCTAAATTCGGTGGTAAAGGCATGTACGGCGATCACGTGCACCGTGCTGTGGTCGAAGCAGGCGAAACCGAGTCGGGCATAACCATACATTATGTAAACGCACATTACGACGAAGGCAATATTATTTTTCAGGCAAAATGCCCGGTTTTAGCTACTGATAGCCCCGACGATGTGGCCAACAAAGTACACGCCCTCGAATACGAACATTTCCCGAAAGTGATTGAACAGATTTGGGGGTAGGCCCTAGTTTCGGGTTTCGGGTTTTAGTTTTGAGTTTTGAGTTTCAGGGAGAAGCGACTGGAAGACATATTGATTACAACTTATTTTCGAAACCTATTAGGTGTGAAATTATATTGTTTATCAAAAGACAACCTTATTTATTTTTCAGTGACAACAAAGTCTGAGACAATAAATTTTTAGTGACAAAACTTTTAAAAACGAACTCACGTTCTATTAAACAACCAACTAATACGATAATTTATGACTGAAATTTTACATCTACAACCCTCTGCTATTCAAAATAAGATATACACTATCCGAAATCAAAAAGTAATGCTTGATTTTGATTTGGCAAAAATGTATAATGTTGAAACCCGCGTATTAAATCAGGCAGTAAAAAGGAATAGCGAACGTTTTCCGGAAGACTTCATGTTTCAATTAAATGAATTTGAATGGCTTAGCATGTCATCACAATTTGTGACGACATCAAAACGGCCAAATTCAGCTCTCCCTTATGCATTTACCGAACATGGGGTTACCATGCTCTCTGGTATATTACGAAGCAATATAGCCATTCAAGTCAACATACAACTTGTGCGTGCATTTATTGCAATTCGCCAATTAGTTTTCAATAATCCAACCGATAAGGTTTCCGAACTCCAAAATGAACTGAAAGAACTAAAAGCCTATATAGAAGACGTGTTCACGGATTATAATGACATAAACGAAGATACGCGAATGCAAATCGAACTCATTAATCAATCGTTAGCCGAGTTACAAACAAGCAAAAAACCACAGATCACCCCCCGAAAACGAGTTGGATTTATTCAGGAGTAACGAATCTGATTTTATGCCCTAACACACCAACTCTAACACATTCGTTTTCTCCTCCCATCTTTTTTTTGTACCTTTGCAGCCCTGAAATTTACTAATGTAAATTCAGCATAAAACTTTCAAACATAAAACTTTCAAACTAAATAAATAATGGCTCTTCAATGTGGAATCGTAGGTCTGCCCAACGTGGGAAAATCTACTCTTTTCAACTGTCTTTCGAATGCTAAAGCCCAATCGGCTAACTTTCCCTTTTGTACCATCGAACCCAATGTGGGTGTGATTACCGTTCCCGACGAACGTCTGAACAAACTGGCCGAACTCGTAAAACCGCAACGCATTGTACCTACCACAGTTGAAATTGTGGACATTGCCGGACTTGTAAAAGGTGCGAGCAAAGGTGAAGGTCTGGGAAATAAATTTCTGGCCAATATCCGCGAAACAGATGCGATTCTGCACGTACTTCGCTGTTTCGACAACGAAAACATTGTACACGTGGATGGCAGCGTGAATCCTGTACGCGACAAAGAAATTATTGACGCAGAATTACAGCTCAAAGACCTCGAAACCATCGAAAGCCGCATTGGCAAAGTGCAGAAACAGGCTCAGACCGGTGGCGATAAACAGGCAAAAGCTCTTTACGACATATATATACAATATCGCGATGCGTTGATGCAGGGTAAATCGGCACGTACCGTAAAACTCGATCCGCTCGACAAAAAACTGGTGAAAGACCTTTACCTGTTGACCGACAAGCCCGTAATGTACGTTTGTAATGTAGATGAAGGTTCGGCAGTAAACGGAAATGCTTATGTGGAAGCCGTTCGCGAAGCTGTAAAAGACGAAGGAGCAGAAATTTTAGTGGTAGCAGCTGCTACCGAAGCCGACATTGCCGAACTCGAAACTTACGACGAACGCCAAATGTTCCTCGAAGAAGTGGGACTCAAAGAATCGGGGGTGGCTCGTTTGATTCGTGCGGCTTATCACCTGCTCGACCTGCAAACTTACTTCACAGCCGGCGTGCAGGAAGTACGTGCATGGACTTTCGAACGCAACTGGAAAGCGCCACAATGCGCGGGCGTTATTCACACCGACTTCGAAAAAGGCTTTATCCGTGCCGAAGTGATTAAATACAACGACTTTGTGACATTGGGTTCGGAAGCTGCTTGCAAGGAAGCCGGAAAAATGAGCGTCGAAGGCAAGGAATACGTGGTGCAGGATGGTGATATTATGCACTTCAGATTTAATGTATAAGGAAACGCTGCTGTTTCAAATATTCAAAACATAAAAAAACGCAAACCGGAAATCAGATTCCGTGTTTGCGTTTTTTATAGAGTCTTCTTGAAAAACCTGCTATAGCTTGATAATATGCAACATAAGATCGTGCATTCCAGATCACAGAATGGGAACGCTGATTTAGCTGATCAGGCAGATATGAGCGGATTTAATTTTTTACCGATGTAACCCTGATTATGTTTTCTTCGAAAACAGCAGATTTCAGTTAAGAATATATTGTAAATCCGTTTCGATTTATCGAAATATCTCTTTTTAATCAATTATCAGCATTCATCTGCCAGATCCGCTAAATCAGCGTTTCAATTTCTTCTTTCTTTTATTTTCGGACAGTGCTGTATGATCCTGTTGCTTAGCACACAGGATTTGGTTTTATCAGTTTAAAGAAGTCATTTCCTTTGTTATCCACCAGGATAAAGGCAGGGAAGTCGACCACTTCAATTTTCCAGATAGCTTCCATTCCCAGTTCAGGATATTCGAGACATTCCACTTTCTTAATGCTGTTCTGAGCCAGAATAGCAGCAGGTCCACCAATAGAACCCAGGTAGAAGCCACCATATTTCTGACATGCATCAGTCACCTGCTGCGTGCGGTTTCCTTTGGCAATCATAATCATACTTCCGCCATTGGCCTGAAAAAGATCCACATACGAGTCCATACGCCCTGCCGTTGTGGGGCCGAACGAACCCGAAGGCATACCTTTAGGCGTTTTGGCTGGTCCGGCGTAATAAATAGGGTGATCTTTTACATATTGCGGCAGTGGTTTTCCGGCATCGAGCAATTCTTTAAGTTTTGCATGTGCAATATCGCGACCCACCACAATGGTTCCACTGAGCGATAAGCGTGTAGAAACAGGATATTGCGACAAAGTAGCCAGAATATCCTTCATGGGTTGATTCAGGTCAATTTTCACCGCATTTCCTTCGCCTTCATTGCGGAATTCTTCAGGAATATACTGACCGGGATTGTCTTCCAGCTTTTCAACCCAGATACCATCTTTGTTTATTTTAGCTTTTATATTACGGTCGGCCGAGCACGAAACGCCCATACCCACAAAACACGAAGCGCCATGACGCGAAAGACGCACAATGCGAATATCGTGTGCAAAATACTTACCACCAAACTGAGCCCCAATACCCAGTTCCTGCGCGCGTTTCAAGATTATTTTCTCCAGTTCTACATCGCGGAAAGCCTGCCCCAGGTCATTTCCTGTGGTTGGGAGTTCGTCGTAATATTTGGTTGAAGCAAGTTTAACGGTTTTCATACAGGCATCGGCCGAAGTTCCGCCAATCACAAATGCAATATGGTAAGGCGGACAGGCAGCAGTACCCAGCGAGCGCATTTTCTCAGTCAGGAATTTCTCGAGCGAGGCAGGATTCAGCAACGCTTTTGTTTCCTGAAAAAGATATGATTTGTTGGCCGAGCCACCTCCCTTGGCAATAAACAGAAATTTATATTCGTTGCCATGACTGGCTACAAGATCGATTTGCGCAGGCAGATTAGTACCTGTATTCACTTCGTCGTACATATTTAACGCAGCATTTTGCGAATAGCGCAGATTTTCTTCGGTATAAGTCAGGTAAATACCTTTCGAAAGCGCTTCTTCGTCGGTGCCATTGGTCCACACATTGTTACCTTTTTTGGCATACACAGTAGCTGTTCCGGTATCCTGGCAGAAAGGCAACACACCTTTGGCAGCAATCTCGGCATTGCGAAGCATGGTCACAGCCACATATTTATCGTTGTCGCTGGCTTCAGCGTCGGCCAATATAGCAGCCACCTGTTTCTGATGTTCAGGGCGCAGCAAAAATGCACAGTCGCGCATGGCAGCACGCGCCATTTCAGTCAGACCTTCGGGTTGTACTTTCAGCACTTCATGCCCTTCAAATTCCGAAACCGATACATGGTTTTTAGTGAGTAAATAATACTCGGTTTTGTCCTTTCCCACAGGAAACGGATCCTGATACTTAAATTCTTTTGCCATTCTATTGAAATTTACTATTTAGTCAGTTACTATTTACCTTAAGATAGAGCTACAAAATTACGGAAATTTTTCTGTAATAAAAGAGTTGAAGGTTTTAAAATAAGTGATTAAATTGTCAAATGAGATACTCTGATTTACAAAACACTAGATTCATAGTGGTGCCGGCGCAACAAAAGCAAGAATTGCAGGTAGCGAAAGCGAATAACTATCCCACTGCCAGTATTTTACCCGAAGCAGCATATTTCACTGCTGCCGGTTGTCCGTCGTAGCCTACCGAACCAAATTCTACAGCCACAGTCAGCAATACACTTACTGCTGATTGCAAATGGGCTTTAAGTCGTTCGGGCATTTCCACTGTAAGCTCAAAAGGCTGCACCACTCCCACTGCCGGAAACCAGACCGATTCGGTCACAAACGATGCACCGTGTATTTCAGGAACCAGAGGACGATAATCACTTGAATTAGCATCGTATGCCATGTCGCTTACTGTACCCAATGCTATTATCAAACGGAAATATGGTAACGACCGCAGGTTTTGCAAATCAGTAGCTGTGTTGATATACGGAAAACTCACTGTACCCTTTAGTGCATCCCTGTCAATTTCCGATTGAAGCGACACCCCCAGCACCGAGTTGAAGACCTGTCTGCGATTAAAATTGAAGCCTGCAATCCAGTGTGTGTACGACGACAACAGCACAGGGCGCATGCCCTTTTCGCTTTCACTATCGGCCTTCTGCATTTTATTAGCCACCCCATTCAGCGTGGCTGTAATATTATAGTCGGCCGCACGATGCAATCCACCAAGCGCCATACGAATGGCCGACACCAATTTTGTGCAGCCACTCCACTCCTTTTGCTGATTCCGGAAACCCTCGTACTGAGGCAACTTCTTTATCTTATCAGCATTTGCCCCACCCTTGGTGCGCATAATTACCTTATCGCTATCGCGACGGGTATAAAAACTCAGACCACTTACACTGCCCGTAATCTGAAAAGGACCTTTTACTATTGCCATGTGAATTTATAATTTAAGGTATCGACAATCAAACAGACCAACAACACATCGCAAAGATAAAAAAAGTTTATAAATAGCTTGTATAATCATCATATATTCTTTAGCTATATAAGATATAGTTTAAATAAAGCTTTAATGTAGTATAGATATAGGTTATATATAGTAAATTTAAAATGTCAAACAAAGCACACTGTATTCACAAGCAATCAAAGCAGCGCAGGAAGCACATTAACAAAACACTTTGCATTATATATTTACATTTAAAATTATTTATTTACATTTGCAAGTACAATAATATCACCCCTCCGGGGTTGATGCGGTGTGTGTCTGGATGGCTGTGGTACAATAATACTACCCCTCCGGGGTTAGCGCAAGCCCGCAGGGCTGATGTGATTGTAGCTGGATGAACGAGATGGTGCAAAAACCCCGAAGGGGTGAAATGATAAAGTTAGCATAACACAATATCACCCCTCTGGGGTTGGCAGCGTGATGATAGTTAACCGTAACAGATATCAAATAGCGAAGGCATAAGCCCATAGGGCTGACATTATAATATAACCTGTATAAATTTTAATACACTACCAAAATATGGAAAAAGTAAAAGGAGAATTTCTTATCAAAACCATAGACAAATGGAGCAAGAAAACAATCGAAATACTTGATGCTACAGAATTTGCTCCCGGATTCCCGGATATAAGCAATTTGAAAAAAAATTTTTACGACCTGAGTTTCGAGAATATATACAATGATTTTGAAGAGGAAGTCAGACATAATATTGTATACCTTAAAAACATTGATTATATCGACAATTATCTTGTCTGTCAGGTTCTGCCTGATGAATTCAAAAATCAGATGATCGAATTCATAAAATACACTCATAAGAGGATCTTCAAAAATAACTACGAAATAAAATTCCTGCTTGATGTTTACGAAGCCTGCACAAATAACTTCAATAAAATAGTTCAACTTTGTTACTCAGAGAACAATACTAATTATTCAAATCGACTCCGACTATTGTTTACCGAAGAAATGCAGAAAATTAATCCGGAATTTGAATCAATAGTACTGGATACTAATCCAATACATAAGAATTCGATATCACCGGTGGAAGATTACAGTATAGAGCAGTTAAAATTGGAAATATCAGAATTAAGCACTGTAAAAGAAAAAGTAAAACACGTACAGAACATTATGTTCGACTACGAACAGTGGTTTTTGAGAGAAATAGCTTGCGAAACAAACCCTGATGTTGAAGACATTGATTTTAACGACACTGAATTTTATCAGTTCTGCGAAATAGAATTACGCCGGCAAAAGACCATGCAGGAGCTTGAAAAAAATGAAGAAAAGACCAAAACCTACGAGCCTTATGAGTGGGTGGGCACGCATACCGAGCTTCTGGAGTTATTTACTGCCCTGTATCATTCGAAAAAATTAGAGAGAGTGGATGGAAAAGAATTTACCCGCAAGGAATTTCTGGATTATATTCAGGATATTTTCAATGTAGATATAAAGGATGCCGAAGGTAAACTAACACGCGCCACCGACCGCAAAAACAACCGGACACCATTTATCGACAGTCTGCGTACTGCATTTGAAGCTTATGCTGATGGCAAAGAGGAAAAACAACGCAAAAGAAGATAGGTTAAATGATTAACACAGTGGCGTGGGTGTTAATTCCGAATGTTTTGTGTAAATTTGTGGGATTAATGATTTACCGATGGAACATCTTATAGACATAAAAGAAAATGATATACGCCAACAATTTCCTGAAGTGTTGGAGACACTATTACGCGACCATACAACAAAACAAAATATATTCTGGGCTACAGACAATTATATTCATTTGGGCGAAAAATATGCATACAATGCCCCAATACTACCCGAACTGATAACCGGAAATAATGGTAATATTATAATGCCCCGGGTACAAAAAGACAAGGAGTTGCAACAAGCCCGTGTGCGCGATATGGCCGAAGTGTTTACACCTTCGTGGATATGTAATGCGCAAAACAACTTGATTGACAATGCATGGTTTGATAGGGAGGATGTATTCAATACCGAAATTACTAATCCCGACGGAACGCACACATGGATAGTGAATCCCGACAAAATAATTTTCCCCGAAGGTAAAACATGGAAACATTATGTGCGTGATACACGATTGGAAATGACTTGCGGTGAAGCTCCTTACATTACCAGCCGTTACGATACCACAACAGGCGAATTTATCCCCATCGAAAAGCGTATTGGTTTACTCGACCGGAAACTACGGGTGATTAGTGAAAATGTAGATAAAAGTGATGAATGGCTCGAAGCAGCACAAACAGCATATCGAAATACATACGCTTTTGAATGGCAGGGCGATAGTTTGTTACTTGCACGGGAAGCCATGATTTATACGTTTATCGAGAATTATGAACAGAAGTTTGATAAACAACCCTTGTTGAAATCAATTCAATACATTGCCTATATAATATCTTGGAATGTTTGGCAAATGGATGGATTGAAGGGGGTTGTGCCAAATAGTTGTGGCGAACGGAAAACCATAGTGCCCGATTTGTTTGGAGAGAAAGAAATTATTACTGTTTGTGAAGGTTGTAAATCGGATAACATACATAAACACAATGGTATATATTGTTTGATAAAAGACTGGGGCAATAAAGATTTGGAGACTGGAAAAAAGGGGAGGAAGATACGATTTGTGGATTTGATAAAGAAATAATATTTGGGCTAAAGCCAATAAATGGAATTGAATTATTTGTCCTAAAGCAGGAGGCAATTTATGAATAGGATTGGGCTTTAGGCCATTCTCAAAAGATAAATTTAGAATTGGGGCTTTAGCCAAATGATTAGAAAAAGATAGAATTTGGCTAAAGCCAATATAATGATTTGAAATATTGTCATCCTCCAGCTAAAGCAGGAGGCAATTCAAAATCCCCATTTAAAAATGGAAGGGATTTATGAATAGGATTGGGCTTTAGCCCATTCTTGAAAGGCAAATAAAGAATATGGGCTTTAGCCAAACAATTATAAACCATTAAATTACAGAAAATATGCCATTTGCAAAAGTTTACATTCATTTTGTATGGTCAACAAAAAACAGAGTACCATACCTTTCTACACCTGAACTTCGCATAGCCATGTGGAAACACATTCGGGAGAATGCAAAAAAGAAAGATATTTATATTGACTTCATTAATGGCCACAAGGAACATTGTCATTGTTTGGTATCGTTAGGAGATGATCAAACTATGCGAAAAATAATGCAATTGATAAAAGGGGAATCATCTTATTGGATAAACAAACAGAATATCCTGAAAGAGAAATTTGAATGGCAGGATGAGTATTTTGCTGTTTCGGTATCGGAATCTTTAGTGGATAGAGTCCGAAATTACATAAAAAATCAAGAAAGTCATCATGCACATAAAACATGGGATGAGGAATATAATGAGTTCATTGAAAAATATGGATTTGAGAGATTTAAAGATAATATTGAATAGGATTGGGCTTTAGCCAAAAGAATAGAAAAGATTAGAATTTGGCTAAAGCCAATAATAATTTTTTAATTTTGTTATCCTCCAGCTAAAGCAGGAGGGAATTTATGAATAGGATTGGGCTTTAGCCCATTCATTAATGATGAATAGAGAAAATGGGCTTTAGCCAAACAATTATATTTATTAAAATAAAAATATCTTCCTATGAAATTCACTTCGGCATTGCTTCCAAAACTGATTTATGTGTTTCGCATTAATGATGCGGAGCATAAAGGTTGTCTGAAAATTGGTGAGGCAACCACCGACAATGAGAATATCTGGGGGCTGGAACCTAATAGCAAACCACTGAACGAAGCGGCCAAAAAACGCATCAATCAATACACACAAACGGCCGGAATTAGCTACGATTTATTATATACCGAACTTTCTGTTTTCATCAAAAATAAAACTTTCAATGCTTTTTCGGATGCCGAAGTACACAATGTGCTGACACGTTCGGGCATTAAACGCAAAACCTTTGACACACAGCATAAAGCCAACGAATGGTTTGTTACTGACCTCGAAACCGTTAAAAATGCCATTAAAGCCGTAAAAGAAGGTAAGCAATCGCTCGGTGCTCACCAAATTACCGAAGACAGAAACCCCATTGCTTTCCGACCTGAGCAAAAAGATGCCATTGAAAAAACCAAAAAGCAATTCAAGAAAAGCAACCAAATGCTTTGGAATGCCAAAATGCGCTTTGGTAAAACTCTTTCGGCATTGCAGGTGGTGAAAGAGTTGAATTTTGCCCGAACACTGATACTTACACACCGCCCTGTGGTGGATGCAGGTTGGTTCGAGGATTTTGGAAAGATATTTTACGACCGTCCCAAATACCGCTATGGCTCAAAAACCAATGGTGATGCATTCAGTACCTTAGAAAATGCTTGTTCGAAAGGAGAAAGCAAATACGTTTATTTTGCTTCGATGCAGGATTTGCGGGGTTCTGAGTTGGTAGGTGGCAACTTTGACAAGAATAATGAGTTGTTTGCCACACCTTGGGATTTTATTATTGTGGACGAAGCACACGAAGGCACTAAAACCGAATTGGGCGAAAATGTAATGAGTGAATTGGTGAAAACCGACACGAAAGTGCTGCGCCTATCGGGTACGCCATTCAATTTGTTCGACGATTTTAAAGAAGATGAAATCTACACCTGGGATTATGTAATGGAGCAACGCGCCAAAGCCGAATGGGATGACCTGCACTTTGGTGACCCAAATCCTTACGCTACCTTGCCACGATTGAATATATTTACCTACGACCTTGGCAAATTGATGAAACAGTTTGTGGACGAAGATGTAGCTTTCAATTTCCGTGAGTTTTTCCGACCCAACAACGAAGGTAAGTTCCTGCACGAAAACGATGTGCGCTCTTTTCTGAATCTGATTTGCAAAGCCGACGACCACAGCAATTATCCTTACGCCACGCAGGAATACCGCGATAACTTCCGTCATTCGCTGTGGATGGTGCCGGGTGTAAAAGAAGCGCGCGCACTGAGTGCAATGTTGCAATCACACCCCGTGTTCAGTCAATTTCAGATAGTAAATGTGGCAGGCGATGGCGACGAAGAAGAAGCCAATCAGGAAGCCTTGAAGAAAGTAGAAAATGCCATTGGCAACAATCCACATGAGACTTACACCATTACCCTTTCGTGTGGACGACTTACCACAGGCGTATCGGTAAAAGCATGGACTGCCGTGTTTATGCTCTCCGGCTCGTTCAACACCTCGGCTTCGGGCTATATGCAAACCATATTCCGGGTACAAACACCCGCCACCATTAACGGACGGGTAAAAGAAGAATGTTATGTGTTCGACTTTGCACCCGATCGCACCCTGAAAGTAATAGCCGAAACCGCCAAAATATCAGCCAAAGCAGGTAAAACTACCGGACAAGATCGTGATATAATGGGCGAGTTTCTGAATTTCTGCCCCATTATTGCCGTAGATGGTTCGCGCATGAGTGCCTACAATGTGGATGGTATGTTGGAGCAACTCAAAAAAGTATATATCGAACGGGTGGTGCGCAATGGTTTTGAGGATAATTACCTGTATAACAACGATTCGTTGATGAAACTCGATAATGTGGAACTCGAAGAGTTTCATGGATTGAAAGAGATTATTGGCAGTACCAAAGCCATGCCAAAAAGTGGCGACATAGACATTAATAAACAAGGTTTTACCGACGAACAATACGAACAATTGGAAGAAGCCGAGAAGAAAGGTCGCAAAAAAGAAGAACTCACCGAAGAACAGAAAAAACTACTAAAGGAAAAAGAAGAAAAAAGGAAAAACCGCGATAGTGCCGTTTCTATTCTGCGTGGTATTTCTATCCGAATGCCCTTGCTTATTTACGGAGCAGATGTAAACGACGAAAACGAGGAAATTACCATTGATAATTTTGCTCAACTCATTGACCCGCAATCGTGGGACGAATTTATGCCCAAGGGCGTAAGCAAGCAACTATTCAATAGTTTTAAAAAATACTACGAACCCGATGTGTTTCGCGCAGCCGGCAAGCGCATACGGGCGATGGCACGAGCGGCCGACAGCCTGACCATAGAAGAACGCATTGCACGCATTACAGCTATTTTCAGCACTTTCCGTAATCCCGACAAAGAAACCGTGCTGACGCCATGGCGGGTAGTAAATATGCATATAGGCGACTGTATGGGCGGTTATGTGTTTTACGACGAAGCGATGGAAAACCCCATAGAGCAACCCCGATACGTGGAACAAGGACAGGTTACAAAAGATGTTTTCTCGCCCGATGCCCGCATATTGGAAATCAACTCCAAATCGGGGCTTTATCCGCTGTATATGACTTATGGCATTTATCGGGCTCGATTAGCGGACGAAAGCGCAATGGGTTTTGAACTAACGCCCGAACAACATTTGGCTCTGTGGGACAAAACGCTGGCCGAAAACCTGTTTGTGATTTGCAAAACACCTATGGCAAAAAGCATAACCAAACGTACATTGGCAGGCTTCCGAAAGGCAAAAGTAAATACACGCTATTTCGAAGATTTAATCAATCAAATTATTCACAAACCAACCAACTTTATCGAAAAAGTAAAACTCGGTAAAACATACTGGAAAGCAAACAACAACGACAATATGAAATTCAACGCAATAGTAGGAAACCCACCGTATCAGATGATGGATGGTGGCGGAACAGGTTCAAGTGCCATTCCTGTTTATGATAAATTTGTTGATATTGCAAAAAAGGTAAAACCGGAATATCTTTCCATGATTATGCCTTCCAAATGGTATAGCGGTGGTAGAGGCTTAGATCAATTTAGAGAATCTATGTTAAGCGATACAAGAATGCACAAATTATTTGATTATGATGATTCACGGGATTGCTTTCAAGGTGTTGATATAGCAGGAGGGATATGTTATTTTTTGTGGAATTATAATTATGATGGTTCATGTAACGTTGTAAACTTTAGAAAAAACAATAAAATAACAACAAAACGACATTTAAATGAATTTGATTCATTCATACGAGATGGTGAGGCTATTCAAATTATTAACAAAGTAAAAGAATTAGGAGAAAATAATTTTTCAACAATAGTTTTTAGTAGTAAACCTTTTGGTTTAAGAAGTTATGTGGTAGGAGAAAAAGAGGC
The DNA here is from genome assembly GCA_009929375.1 of Bacteroidia bacterium. Taxonomy (GTDB): domain Bacteria; phylum Bacteroidota; class Bacteroidia; order Bacteroidales; family Paludibacteraceae; genus Paludibacter. Next base: position 91,881 of record SAAO01000002.1, on the reverse strand, counting down.
TTCAAAAGATTCAATTACTTTATATGGAAGTCAAGGTATTTCATATGTGAAAGTTGAAAATATTACTGTAAACAGTGAATTGATTGGAAAATGGAAAGTAATAATGTCCAAAACAAGTGCAGAACATGCCGGTCAATCAGATAAAGATGGAAAAAAGAAGGTCGTTTCAAGAATAGAAGTATTGGCACCAAACGTTATTTGTACAGAATCTTATTTGTTGCTGTCGGTATTTGAAAACGAATCAGAAGCCAATAATTTAAAGAGTTATGTTCAATCACGATTTTTCAGATTCTTGCTTTCTACAATACTTTTAACTCAAAACATTGCAAAAGATAAATTTCAATTTATTCCCCTTCAAAACTTCACTAGCACTTCCGACATTGATTGGAGTCAGTCGTTAGCCGATATCGACCGCCAGTTGTATGCTAAGTATGGGCTGAGCGAAGAAGAGGTTGCGTTTATTGAGGGGATGATAAAGGGGATGGGGTGAAAAAAGAAACGCTCCTTTCGGAGCGTCGGACCGAAGATGCTATCTTCGGCGGTGTTTTATGATGCAAATATACAACATATTATGGAAATGTCAATTATTTTCATTTGTTTAGTGTGTCATTTCAAACGAAAATTCCGATATTGATTTTTTTTGTAACTTTGTGCTTTTAAAAATCGGAACAACTTTTCGGATTTCAAAAAACTGTAAATAAGTAATTTATGAAAATACAAGTAGAAAATTTAGGGGCAATAAAAAATGCCAAGATTAATCTTGACAAGCCACTTACGTTATTCTGTGGTCAAAATAATACTGGAAAAACTTACTTAGCTTATATTATCTATGCACTTACCAAAGTGAAGGTTAGTAAAAGTCCATTGAAGTTTAATATCCCTAAATTGATTGAAAATGGATTTGTTGAATTAGATTTAAATATTAAGGAATTATTCGAGTTTAAAAATCGTTCAATAGATCAAATTAAATTAAGCCTTAATACTATTTTTGGCATTTCAGAAGATGTTGCAAATCAGATATTTTCAGACTTTTCAATAACTTTCGATGTTGATATTGATAACTTTAGCACAAAAGTAACAAATATAGAATTTAATGAATCATTAGATGTAATTGAACATCGATTAAAAATTAGCAAACAAGTAGGAAGTCTTAGTTTAAAAGTTGATTTGGTTGAAGGAGTTGATTATAATGACTTATTAAATTCTGAGTTTATGGGTATAATTATATCTTCAATTATAGCCAATAAAGTCGTTTATTATCCTATAAGCAATGCAGTTATCTTTTCAGTAGAACGGAACTCAATTTTCACATTTAGCAAAGAACTATCCTTAAACAGAAATCTTCTCATAGATCAAATGCAGAAACTTTCAAAAGGAGATAAGATTAATCCTTTTGACATGTTAATGAGCAGCACAAATCGTTATCCAATAGCTATTAGTGATGGGCTTAGTGTTTCAAACGACTTGCAAAACATTCAAAAGAAAAATAGCGAGTTTTATACATTTGCTACTGAAATTGAAGAAGAGTTGCTCAATGGCACATTGATAGTAACAAATAAAGGGGAAATGCAATTTTCTTCGAATAGAAATAAGGGAAAAAAATTGCCTATCCACATGTCTGCTTCAATTGTAAAAACTTTATCTAGTTTAGTGTTCTATTTAAAACATATAGCTGAAAAAAGCGATTTAATTATTATTGATGAGCCTGAAATGAATTTGCATCCTGACAGCCAGCGTATTTTAGCTAAAGTGTTTGCAAAACTATTAAATCAAGGATTCAGATTATTAATTAGTACTCATAGCGATTATATTATACGTGAGTTCAATAATATGATAATGACCTCGTACGATAAACCTGAAATAAGAAAACTTGCTTCTAAATTAGGATATAACACCGATGAGTCAATTAAGCCAGAACAAGTTGGATGCTACTATTTTCATTTTCCGAAACCTAATTCAAGACAATTAACTGTCATTGAATTACCTGTAGATGAAACAGGGTTTGAGATACCATCGATTGATGATACTATTGAAAAACAAAATCAAGTGGCAGAAGATTTATTTTACACCCTAAAATATGGCAAGGCAGATGAGTAAGTTGACAATTATAGATGAAATATTACATCCAGGATTTAAACCTGAAAATCAAAACTGTCTGTTTGAAACAAATTTTGATGATAAGAAACAAAAATTCACTGTATCGTATGATATTGTAAATAACAACAAAACAAAATATCTGCTCTATCGTTTTGAACAGGATGCATTCCCTTTTTTTAATGATATTTCTGGCCTTAAAAAAACTTGTGACTTTATTCTTTTTGCAGAGAATGACGAACGATTTTATGTGTTTGTAATTGAATTAAAAAAAAGTAATTTATCCGCTGAGAAACAATTAAGGGCATCGGAGGAATTTGTAAAGTATATTTTAAATAGTGCCAAAAGAATTGGTTACAAATTAATTTCAGTTGAGGATGTAGAGATACGCAGAATACGTGTTTGTGATAAAAAAATACATAGAAACCGAACTAAAATGACAGAGGCCGATTTTGAATATAATCATAATTATTGTGAGTATAAATATTCCAAGTTTTTATTAACTCCATTAATGCAGAATTAAATCAAATGATATTTTAATCAAATACCAAAACAATAAGCTTACCAATAGATGTACTGTTGGTAAGCTTATTTTATTTTGTCGTTATAGTATATTTAAATTATTTATGCCCGATGGCAATCCCGATTCATTTAAGATAATTAATAAAATGAATTGGAAAGTTTGAGAGTGATTTAGAAGAGAATCGTAAAAACGAGGTATTATATAAAAAACTTAAACCGCTAGCTTGAATATCTTCATGGGCTAACGGGAATAAGATGATGCAAAGATAATGTATTCAAAATCAAAAACCAAAGTGTTAATTCAGTTGCCAAATTCACAGGATTCAAAATAAGTAGTATATTTGCAAAAAGTCTGAAAACTATGATGATAGAAGAACATATCAAAGAGGCAATATCACTACGGTATATTGAATTGATTGCAGCTTTTAATGGCTTCAAAACAAGCTCTTCATATCCTGATTATGGTACCGATTTGGATATTAAAGAAGTTGATTTTCGCATAGAGAACCAACACAAACGATACTTAGAAACCGGACGAGAATTAAAACTTCAACTAAAAGCTACAACCGAAAATGCTGTTTTCGAAGAAGGTGATTTAATCAAATACGACTTAAATGCTTCTACTTACAACGATTTACTTTCGAGAAAACATTCGAAAAATCCATTGATATTGATTTTATTTGTCCTTCCACCTGACAAAAATAATTGGCTAAACATATCGGACAATGAATTAATTACAAAAAAATGTGCTTACTGGTTTTTTCCGGAAAGCGCTGAATTGTTGACGGCAAATACAGACAAGAAAAGAATTGCGATAAGCAAAAACAACTTTATTTCGAATGAGACGTTAAATTATTTATTTGAAAATTATTCCTAATGAGAACCCAATTGATAAATACGAATATCACCGACCTTTTAATAAACCGTAACTGGCGATTACAAGAGGTGAAAGGAAAGTACAATATATTTGTACCACCTTCTTTATTGGGTTTTTCTGAAACTTATAAATTGTACGTTTACAATAAATTTGAGAATTCAGATTTCGAGAAAGAAATTGTCAGAAATCTAGACATAGTGTCACAAATTTACAAAGAGGATATTGATGAACTTGCTTCAATTATTATAGAAGACAGGCAAATTCTAACTTTACACATTGAAAATGAGAGTATCATAAACGGACACCCAAGTATTCCGTTTTTCAATACATTGCTAAATAAATCAAAGGACTTATTGCAAGAAGTCGCAAACTTTTCGGTAATTAAACAACCTCATTTTTTTGATAACAGAGATGAAGCAGAAAGATATTTGAATTATTGTAATTTCTTTAAAAACGATGTTGGTAGTTTAATTACTAAAATACAACTGCCAAATAATGAAGAGATTAAAGAGAAAACGCTTTTTGAAAATTCGATAACTGGCAGTGAAATAAATCGCAATCTTATTAGCATAGCCGACTTCATTAATACGGATATAATAGGGCATGATAATTTTGAACCGACCGATGAGTTTTTAATTCAAAATCGTGATTTAGTGAGTGTAAATGTCTCAAATAAATTGAAAGACCTTTATACGGGTATCGACTTTGCAGATATTGAAATTTCATTAAAGGGAACACGAGTTAACGAAAGTACAACTGCACGAGAATTGACCAAAGAAAATGTAGGCAATTTGGCTACATTTTCAAAAACAATTCGTGCGAAGATGAAAGAGATTTCAGAGCATGATGTTTATGGTAAAATTATTCAATTGAAATCAAAAGATGTTGATGGCGAACAAAATACAATACTTGTTGAAGGTGAAATCAAAAAAGTAAAATCAAGAATTGTTGTTAAGCTGAATTCTGAGCAAATAAAACTCGCTGCCGATGCCTTCAAAAACAATCGTACTGTTTTATTAAATGCCATTTTAGAAAAAGACAAGAGTCAGTATAAAGTAACTGAACTTAAAGATTTTAGAGCTTTATCTAAATAGTGTTCTATAAATAAATTATTTTATAACATGCTTACCCCGCTTCTCGTTAGATCAGCGCGCTTAGGGTAAGCTTTTTGTTTTAAAATCATGAAAACCACCAAAATAGAATGGACAGATAAAACCTGGAATCCGATAACGGGTTGCACCAAACACTCGGCGGGTTGTGCTCACTGTTATGCCGAAGTAATGTCCCGGCGTTTAAAAGCAATGGGTCTGGCTAAGTATGCCAATGGTTTTCAGCTTACTATGCATGAAGATACATTGAATGAGCCAAAGGCTTGGAAAAAACCGCATGTGATTTTTGTGTGCTCTATGAGCGATTTGTTTCATGCAGATGTAACGTTTGAGTTTATCGATAAAATAATGGATACGATACGTGCTACACCTCAGCACCGTTACCATTTGCTTACCAAGCGTGCAGAACGCATGGCTGAATATTTCAGTACGCGCGAAGTACCAGAGAATGCATGGTTGGGCGTTACCTATGAATCGTCGGCAGTAAAATACCGCATTGATGCCTTACGGGGTTTACAGGCAAGTATTAAATTCCTGTCGTGTGAACCGCTGATTGAAGCTTTGGGCGATATGGACTTGACAGGAATAGACTGGGTAATTGTAGGTGGCGAAAGCGGCCCGAAAGCCCGCCCCATGAAAGAAGAATGGGCATTGCAGATACAGGCTCAATGCGAGAAACAGGGTTCGGCATTTTTCTTCAAACAATGGGGTACATGGGGCAGTGATGGCGTAAAACGCAATAAACTTGAAAACGGAAAGTTGCTGAATGGAAAAGTCTGGCAGGCTATGCCGGCGTAACTTTGAAATGGATGCCTTTCGACATGTAGCCCAATCCCTGGGCGATACAGCTGGGTTGACGATATAGATATATGGCTTTCAGCCAAAAGAGGAGCAGCCGCGCCACGAAGTGGTAGCATAACATCAACTCATGGGCAACGCCCTGAGCTTAAAAGTGCGAATGCACAGCCACACCACGGGTAGTTCAACAAGTCACGACATTGTACAATATAAGCCGCCTGTAGTCTATTTGAAACAACTTACAACTATCTCTATATGTAGCACTTACAAAAAACTTTATACAAGTTGTATTACAAGTAGTACAAGCAAAATTTGACGGCACTATAATTTTGCATCGTCGGAATCACGAAGAAGAGCGTGTTGCTTTTCGGGTTCAGAGGATGACAAAAATTCAAATGAGTCTCGCTCAGAACCCAGTCATGGGAAAAATGGCAAAATCGTTCGCAAACGTGAACACCTATGTCCATAAAGGACAAAATGTAATCAGTGCCAAAGCGTTCAACCGCAAGGATCCGAACACGGAGGCTCAGCAGAGTCAAAGGGCAGCCTTTAAGCTGATTCGGGAGTTGACAAACAGATTTGGAGGTATTCTTCAGGTCGGTTTCCCTCAACGGCCGGAGAAGCAATCGGCAGCCAATATGTTTATGAAACTGAACTTGCCCGCGGCCATCGACTTTACAGGCGAAAATCCTGTAATTGACTACAGCAAGCTGACAATTGCAAAAGGTAGTCTGACAAACGTTGATGTTATGTCAGCAAGCTTTGCAAATGGAAAAGTAACGCTGAATGTGGCCACAAAATCTGATTGGCATAAAGTGGATGCTGCAGATAAGATTCAGATAATTGCGGGGACTACAGTCGGGCGTTTATTTGTTGGTGAAAGCACAAGAGGCAGCGAAGCTGAGCTTAGCATATCGCTAAATGTAGCCGCCACCGAGGCTTCGGAAATTGCATTTGTATATTTGTTTGTCTTCTCGGCCGACAAATCGAAAGCATCGAATTCGGTATTTGTAGCATTGGCATAAACCGGATTGTGTTGTTTGGTAATCATTGAGAACTCCCATCGGAAAGCTTCAAACTTTTCCAATGGGAGTTTTTTATAATAACACCCGGCATTTTTGAATAAATACCCAAATATTATTCGTATTTTTACGCCCCTTTGTTTTAATAATAAGGGAAAAACAACACACTCACAGAAAACAATCAATCTGAATGAAGACATTTAAACTGCTGATCATTACATTTTTCGCATGCTCTTTACTGGCAAAAGGTCAGAACACCGAATTTAAAATTACCACCTGGAACGTAGAATGGCTCAGTTGCAGTGAAAACGGGCCAAGCAATGAAGACCTGCAAATGAACAATGCAGCCAAGGTGATAAAAGCCATGAACGCCGATGTGGTGGCCATGCAGGAAATTGGCACAAGCAGTTCGTATGCCACTATCGACACACTGGTGAAGCGATTGGGCAATGAATGGGCAGGAAGTATTGTTGCCTGGTCGGCCGACAACTGCGATCAGAACTTAGCCATTGTGTACCGAAAATCGAAAGTACAATTGGTCAGCGCAACGCTAATGAGCAATGCGGGTAGCTCGTACAACTGGTCGAGCGGTCGATTTCCGGTGCTTTATAATCTGAATCTGATAGCGGGAACAAACACTATTCCTGTGGCGCTGATAAATATTCATGCCAAAGCAACGGGCGACGAGTCGAGCTACACACGCCGCAAGGCAGCTTCCGAAAGTCTGAAAGATCTGCTCGATGGCAGCACTTACAATACTAAGAATGTGATTCTGCTCGGCGACTACAACGATTATCTGACAGGAACACAATGCAAGAGTTGTTCACCCGCCGTATCGCCATACAATAATTTTGTGCTCGACACCGAAAACTATAAAGGACTTACAGGCGACCTGTGGGACAACAACTACAACAGTCCGGTGATTGATAACATTATTATCAGTAACGAGTTGTTTGCTAATTACACAAACACAGTATTACGCGAAACAGTGGCTGCACAAACCGTATCGTCGTTCACCTCCACCACTTCCGACCATTACCCCGTAAGTGCTGTGTTTAGCTTTGCAGGAGGTAATGGCGGACAAACAGGCTGCGAAAACTTCAGCTTTAGCGAAACCTTTGGCGAAAGTCTTGGTAATTTTTCGGCGTTCAGTGCAGAAGGCACACAAACATGGGGCTGGGACTCACGATATGGTGCTGTAATGTCGGGCTATCAGAACAGTGTGGCTAATCTTAACAATGACTGGCTTATTTCACCGGCTTTAGATTTGTCGGGCAATAGCGCGGCGACTCTTAGTTTCGAACATGCGGTTAACTTCGGCGGTTCAGAAACCGATTTACTACAAAATCATACTTTGTGGATCACCGACAGTTATAACACAACGCAGGCACCGGCAAGTAACTGGACAAAACTGAATATCAGCACTATGCCATCGGGCAATAGCTGGACATTTGTAAACTCGGGGGATATTAATATCCCTGCAAATATGCTGAAGAACAATGTACGCATTGCATTCAAATATCTATCGAACAGCACGGTGGCTTCCACATGGGAAATCAGGAATCTGAGCATTAGCGGTCAATGCATTGACACACAAATAAACAACAGCAAGGCTGAAGAGAACAGCACAATTCGTGTATCGAATGGTCGTATCAGCATAGAAAGTAAAACTGCGGCACCGGTGGTAATTTACGATTTTACCGGACGTATTTTATACACTTCGGCAGACACTCAGTACACTGAATTTACAGCCACTCAGCAGGGTATTTATCTGGTTCGTTGCGGAAATAAAGTGAGTAAAGTGGTAGTGGGGAGGAAGTAGTGATTAGTAGGTAGTAGGCAGAAAGTAGTTTTGAGTTCCGGGTTTCAGAGTTTCAGAGTTTCGGAGTTGAAAATTGAATTTTTTTTTGGCTTCGGATGTGATTGTCTTGGTTCTTGGCTCTTGGCTCTTGGCTCTGAAATAAAACACACACTCTGAATTTCGTATAAAAAAAAATCGCGTTGAAAATTATTCAATGCGATTTTTAATGCTTACTTATTTTCAAATCAGAGCAATGCTTCCACTTTAGCAACCAGGGCAGCTTTTGGAGCAGCACCAATTTGTTTGTCAACTACCTGACCATCTTTGAAGAAAAGAATGGTTGGAATATTGCGGATACCATATTCGTTAGGAGTTTCCACATTTTCGTCCACATCGAGTTTTCCGATAATCACACGACCATCGTACTCTTTGGCGAGCTCTTCCACTACAGGTCCTACCATACGGCATGGACCGCACCATTCAGCCCAAAAATCTACTACTACGGGTTTTCCGCTCTGTATTGCTTCTTTGATGTTCTCATCAGTAAATACTAATGCCATAATCTTAAAATGTTTTTATAATGAATAAACTTAATTCGGTTTTAATGAAATCTCACTTTCGGGAGACAAAAATATCAAAATAATAAACACCAACTACTATAAATGGTTCGGTTTATCGAAAAATATAGCTATTGAAAAAATCTATTTTTCCTGATTTACCACAAAATCCAGCTTTCCCTGACTTTTGGCAGCCTTTAGTTTTCTGTAGACAGACTGATCGAGCTTCATTCTGTTTTGCCTTGAGAAAAGTTTCACTTTGTTTGGCGAATTCTCGTCGACCACATGCATATACAGATTCACATTTCCCTTGTTACTCAATACCATATCGGAGAGTTCAGTGAGTAAATCCTCGTCGAGTTGCTGCAAAGGCAGGGTCAGGGTAAGCGAATCAATCAGACTATCCTTCACTTCCCTGAACAAATCAATTTTCTGAATTTTGAGTTCGAGCTCTTTGGGCTTATCGGGATCAGATGCTTTTTTAAACTTCCAATCGGCACCGCGCTCCTGCACAATGGCCGAAATCAGTATATACAAATCCTTGATCATGTATTTGCCATATTCCACGTAGTTTGGTCCGAAAAGTGCAAACTCAAAAGCTCCTGCATAATCCTCAAGCGTAAAAATGCCATACGGATTGCCCTGTTTCGAAGTACCATGACGGAAATTCGTAACCATACCCCCGATTCTCAGTGGACGATTCTGCAGCTCTTCCAGATTTTTCAGATCGGCTGTAGTGGTATTGCACACATGATTTATTTCGAACTCGAACTCATCAAGCGGATGGGCCGAAAGGTACATTCCAATCAGATCACGTTCTTTATTCAGTCTTTCGAGCGGCGACCATTCGGGCGCATAAGGCACTTCGGGCTTGGTAATTTCCACAGCTTCAGAGTCGCCAAACAAAGAATTCTGACTCATAGCTGTATCGGCCTGGAATTTATTTCCATAGCGGATAACTGATTCAAGCACAAGTTCTCCCTTGCTGTTTTCCACAAAAAACTGCTCGCGACGAATATCGCCTAATCCGTCAAAAGCTCCGCAAAGCGCAAGACTTTCAATGGTTTTCTTGTTACAGGCAGTCAGGTTTACTCTTTCGATAAAATCGATTACACTTTTGAACCGACCGTTTTTATTGCGTTCGTCCACAATAGCCAACACAGCACCCTCTCCCACTCCTTTTACACCACCCAAACCAAAGCGTATATTTCCATCCTTGTTTACAGTAAATGTCAGGTCACTTTCGTTGACATCCGGGCCGAGCACATTGATGCCGAGACTTTTACACTCGTCCATAAACTTACCAACCTCCGAAATATCGTCGCGGTTGCGCGTTAAGTTGGCAGCCATAAACTCTGCAGGATAATGCGCTTTCAGGTAGGCTGTCTGATAGGCAATCCATGAATAACAGGTAGCGTGCGATTTATTGAACGCATATTTGGCAAACTCAGCCCAGTCGGCCCAGATTTGCTCCAGTTTGGCTTTGGGACCGAAACCGTTTTTCTCGCAACCGTCCATAAACTTCACACGAAGCGCTTCCATTTTGTCCACAAGCTTTTTACCCATGGCTTTACGTAATTCGTCTGACTGGCCACGCGTAAAGCCTGCCAGGTCGCGACTCAGAAGCATGACCTGTTCCTGATACACTGTAATTCCATAGGTATCGCTCAAACGTTTTTCCATTTCGGGAAACGGATACTCAATGGTTTCGCGGCCATGTTTGCGGTTTACAAACTGCGGAATATACTGCATCGGACCCGGACGATAAAGCGCATTCATCGCAATCAAATCCTCAAATTTGGTTGGCTGCAGCGCCTGAAGGTGTTTTTGCATACCGGCCGACTCAAACTGGAAAGTACCAACTGTGAGTCCCTTACTGAAAAGTTCGTAGGTTTTGGCATCGTCAATAGGAATAGAATCGATGTCCAGATCAACACCTTTTGACTTTTTGATATTCGAAAGTGCCTCCTTGATAATCGAGAGTGTTTTCAGACCAAGGAAGTCCATTTTGATCAACCCGATTTCTTCCACCACCGAACCTTCGTACTGCGTCACGAGCATTTCTTCGCCCGTTTCCTTGTCCACAGCAGTACTCAGCGGAACAAGATTTGTGAGATCGTCAGCCCCGATAATTACCCCACATGCATGTACACCGGTCTGACGTACAGTACCTTCGAGCATTTCGGCATAACGCAGAGTATTCGCCAGATTTAAATCCATTGAATTACGCGCCTGTTGCAATTCGGGCACATATTTCAGGCAGTTGGCAATATTCACTTTGGGTGCTTTCCCATCAGCTCCTTCGGGAAATTTATCAGGAATAAGTTTGGTAAGGCGATCGGCTTCGGAAAGCGGCAGGCGTTGCACACGCGCCACATCCTTGATGGACGATTTGGTAGCCATTGTACCGTAAGTAATAATATGTGCCACACGTTCCTTACCATATTTATCAGTTACCCAGCGCAGTACCTGCCCGCGACCATCATCATCGAAGTCGATATCGATATCGGGCATGGAGATACGGTCGGGATTCAGAAAACGCTCGAACAGTAAGTCATACTTCAGTGGATCGATATCCGTTATGCGCAAACAGTAAGCCACAACAGACCCTGCAGCCGAACCACGACCCGGACCAACAGAAACTCCCATTCCGCGTGCTGCATTGATAAAATCCTGCACAATAAGGAAGTAACCCGGGAAACCCATGGTTTTCATTACATTAAGTTCAAAGTCGATACGCTCCTTTTGCTCCGGAGAAAGTTCGGATCCGTAACGCACAGCAGCACCTTCGTAAGCCAGTTTCGTCAGATAATCGGCTTCGAGTTTTACACGCACCACTTTGTCATATCCACCCAAACGGAGATAACCATCGCCAAATTCTTCGCGCAGCATTTCTTCCGTGAATTTATTCCGGTATTCTTCTTCTGTACCAAAATCTTCAGGAATTGGAAAAACAGGCATCATGGGCGCAGAGTCGATATCGTAGAACTCCACTTTGTTAGCAATTTCCACCGTATTTTCGAGCGCTTCGGGTACATCAGCAAAAATCTCGAGCATTTGCTCCGGCGTTTTCAAATACTCCTGCTTGGTATAACGCATTCGCGTAGGATCATCGAGATCCTTTCCCGTACTCAGACAAATCAGCCTTTCATGTGCTTCTCCATGCTCTTCTTCCACAAAATGCACATCGTTGGTAGCGACCAACTTTATCCCTGTTTTACGGGCTATTTTTATCAGTTCCTCGTTCTGACGCTGCTGTTTGGGGAAACATTCGTAATCCGCATTGGGCTTATCCGTCTTATGACGTTGTAATTCAATATAATAATCATCACCAAACACACGTTTGTACCACAAAGCTGCTTCTTCGGCAGCCTGCAGGTTTCCGCTTTCCACTTTTTTATGAATTTCGCCACCAAGACAAGCCGAGGAAGCGATGATTCCTTCGCTGTACTTTTCGAGAATTTCGTGGTCAATACGGGGACGATAATAAAAACCATCCATCCATCCGAGCGAAACCAATTTACAAAGATTACGATAGCCTGTTTTATTTTTGGCCAGTAATACAAGGTGATAACCGCTACGATCTTCCGGCTGCGATTTGGAAGTGCGACTGTTACGCGACACGTATGCTTCGCAGCCCAAAATCGGTTTAAACAAATGCGACTTTGCGTCAGCAAGTTGTTTTTCGAGTTCTGCTTTTCGTTCGTCGGTAAGCCCATCGGCTTTCAGCTCTTTTTCAATGGCTTTTATCTGATCTTTTACCTTGCCGTTTTTCTTTTTTGCATAGTTGAAAAACTCCTTTACCCCAAACATATTTCCATGATCAGTGAGGGCTATGGCATTCATTCCCGATTTTGTAGCCTTATCGACCAAACCGGGAATAGATGACATCCCATCGAGCACTGAATAGTAAGAATGGACGTGAAGATGAACAAATGAACTCATATTAAGTATCTGGAATTTATTATTTTAGAAAAAACATGCAGCCTGAAGCTACAATTTGCTAAGGTAAGATTTTTTTGAAAAGGGAAAAAGAAAAGTGCGCGTAAGTTATTGACAAGTTATGAGACGGATTTCGCGTTTCGTGTTTCGTGTTTAAGGGTTGGATTTGAAGATTTGAAGATTTCGGGTTTAGGAAACGATTTTCAACAAATCAAGCCCCCGGCAGTCCTGGTTCAATATTTTTATCAATCGGAAAAAATATTTCAGGTGCACAAAAAAAACACCCCGGCAATCTATTAGTAAAGCCGGGGTGAAGTGTTTTAGCTCAATCCAACAATTTCGCCATCGACGAGATCGATATGTAAAGCCTGAGGTTCTTTGGGAAGTCCGGGCATTCGCATGATATTTCCGGCAATGGCCACAATAAATTCAGCACCATTATTCAGCACCAATTCATTGACATGAAACACAAAGTCCTTGGCTACGCCATAGGCTTTTTCATTATCAGAAAATGAATATTGTGTTTTAGCAATACATACCGGATATTCACCGGCCCCCATTGATTCAAATTTATCAACCTGTGCCAGAGCTTTTTCCGAGAAATTCACACGACGTGCACCATAAATCCTCATGGCAATTTTCTCAATTTTCCGCACTATGCTATCTGTATCCTTATAAGTAAAATGAATTGGCTCCGGAGCTTCATCATCAATCATTTCCACAGCTTTTTCTGCAAGTTCCACAGCACCCTCACCTCCTTTTGTGAATGCATCGTTTACTGCAAAACCCACTCCCTGAGCTTCGCAATGCTGACGAAGCATGTCAATTTCCTCCTCAGTATCAAAACTGTATTTATTAAACGCCATCAACACATTCTGACCGAACGATTTAAGATTTTCGATATGCTTATCCATATTTTCGAAACCCTTCTGCAAACCTTCGGCATTCGGCTGTTTAATATCTTTTACCGAAACACCACCATGCATTTTCAGCGCCTGAGTTGTCACCACCAACACCGAAAGCACCGGTGCGATTCCTGCTTTCCGACATTTGATATTCAGAAATTTCTCGGCACCCAGATCGGCTCCAAAGCCAGCTTCAGTCACCACATAATCCGAATAACTCATGGCCATTTTGGTAGCCACCACCGAGTTACAGCCATGTGCGATATTGGCAAATGGTCCGCCATGAATAAAGGCAGGCGTATGTTCGGTAGTTTGCACGAGGTTCGGGTGCATGGCATCTTTGAGCAGCACCACAATTGAACCCGCTATCCCAAGATCTTTCACTGTAAATGGTTTTCCGGAATGCGTGTAGCCCAAAAGAATTTTCTCGATGCGACGTTTCAGGTCATCCTGATTTTCAGCAAGGCAAAGAATAGCCATAATTTCAGAAGCCGGTGTGATATCGAAACCCGTTTCGGCCGGAACTCCGTTTACCGAACCACCCAGGCCCGACACGATATTGCGCAGACTACGATCGTTCACATCGAGCACACGTTTCCACAAAACCTGTTTGATACTGTCGGCCTTATCACGATGCTGATAAATGTAGTTATCGAGAAGCGCTGCAATCATATTATTGGCAGCCGTAATGGCGTGAAAATCGCCTGTAAAGTGCAGGTTAATGTTTTCCATAGGTAAAACCTGCGCATAACCACCACCGGCAGCGCCACCTTTCATCCCAAAACACGGGCCGAGCGAAGGTTCGCGCAAAGCTACCGAGGCTTTTTTACCGATTTTATTCAAACCAAGCGCCAATCCAATCGACACGGTGGTTTTTCCAATTCCGGCTTTTGTGGGTGTAATAGCTGTTACCAGTATGAGTTTACTTTTGCGCGCTTTCTTTTTATCAATGGAACAACATGGAATTTTAGCAATATATGGTCCGTGAGAAATAATCGAGTCTTCTTCTATGCCAATTTTTTTTGCAATTTCTGAAATTTTTTCAAGCTGAATACTGTGTGCAATTTCAATATCTGTTTTCATGAACTGGTATTTGATTTATAGATATTTATATAATATTTTCATTTAGAAACCCTGCATTATTTTGTCACTACACAAATATACAATATTAATTTGGTTGTGTACAATCACATTTAACTCAATAAATAAATAAAATTCAAAAATAATATGCGATTTTTGCATGTCGGTTCTCCGTTTTATAAAAAACAAAGTAAAAAATCAACCCTCTTCAGGCATTTCTGGTGTTTCCAGATTGAGTTGTAAAAATGCAGCATCGAGCCAGCGACCAAACTTATAGCCCACTTCGCGAAACACCCCCACCTGAGTAAAACCAGCTTTGCGATGCAGGTCAAGACTTATTTCGTTCGAAGCATCAATCACTGCAATGATAGAGTGAAAATTCTGACTCGTGGCATGACTGATAATTTCATTCAGCAAAATTTTACCCAGACCTTTTCCTCGGTGATCGCGATGCACATAAAGTGAGTTTTCAATGGTATATTTATATGCCGGGCGCATTCTGAACTGTCCGTACGACCCGAAACCCATGAGTACACCTTCGTCATCCACAATGCCAATTACCGGAAAATTGTGTTGAGCCTTTGTTTCGAACCACACTTTCATGGTGTCCATCGTCCAGGGTTTGTAATCGTACAAAGCTGTACTGTTCAAAATGGCATCATTAAATATATCGAGTATCTGTGACGCATATTCGGGTGTACATTTTATTATTTTCATTGCAGTAAGTAAATTATTTTTTGAATTATTAAGAGTGACAAAATTACAAATAACGTAGAAAAATCTTTCATTCTGAAACTTTAATTTCGAGGCAAAATACAAATATTGATTATTTGATATAAAAAGTTTATTATTTGACATAAATTCAAATAATTAGCCTAAATTGCCATCTCTACATTGCAATTCAAGGAAAAACCTCTATCTTTGCAGTGTTTTTCAGCCCGAAGATTTTCTCTCACGCCGAATATTACAACAACAACATACACCTCTGCAAATGAACTTATTAGATCAAATTATGGAGCGTGCCAAGGCAAACTTACAACGTATTGTTTTGCCTGAAGGCACTGAAATTCGCACACTCAAAGCGGCCGACATTATTTTAAAAGAAAAAGCCGCCAAACTGATACTGATTGGCGACGAAAAAGAAATTGAAAAACTGGCTGCTGAAAACGGACTCAACCACATCAACGAAGCAACCATTGTCAACCCTGAGACGCACCCTTCGATGAGCACTTATGCCAACATGCTTTTCGAAGTCCGCAAAAGTAAAGGTATGACAGCTGAAGAAGCTGCCAAACTGGCGAAAGATCCGCTTTATCTGGGCTGTTTGATGATTAAAAACGGAGATGCAGATGGCGAACTTGCCGGAGCACAAAACACAACAGGTAACGTACTTCGCCCTGCTTTCCAGATTGTAAAAACGAAACCGGGCATTTCTGTTGTATCGGGCGCTCTTCTGATGTTTACCCCTACTACACAATATGGTGAAAACGGTCTGCTAGTGTTTGCCGACTGCGCTGTAAACCCAAATCCAAACGCCCGCGAACTGGCTGAAATTGCAGTCTCGACTGCTGAAACCACACGTGCCATCGCAGGTTTTGAACCACGCATTGCCATGCTGAGTTTCTCAACCAAAGGCAGCGCAAAACATGAGTTAGTGGACAAGGTAGTGGAAGCTACCAAACTGGCACGCGAAATGAATCCCAAACTTCAGATTGAAGGTGAATTACAGGCAGATGCAGCGCTTGTTCCGGCCATCGGACAAAGCAAAGCACCGGGCAGTACCATTGCCGGACATGCAAACGTATTGGTTTTCCCCGACCTGCAGGCCGGAAATATCGGATACAAAATGGTAGAACGTTTTTCGGGTGCCCAGGCTGTAGGACCTATCCTGCAGGGAATGGCCGCACCTATCAACGATCTTTCGCGCGGTTGTTCGGTGGACGATATCGTTCGCATGATTACCATTACAGCCAATCAGGCAATGAAAAAATAACTCAGAGAATACGCATTAAACATAAAAACATGGCAGAAGAAATTATTGAAGCGATTGAGCGATACGGACTCAGCAAACGCAACAGAAAGCGTACGTTGTTCTCCCGCATCGGAGTAGTGGGCTGCGGCAAGGAAGGTAGCGTAATTGCCACCCGCGCAGCACTGAAAGGTATAGAAGTGGTTTTTCTGGAACCCAACCAGGAACGAATTGACAATGCATACAAACGCATTGAAGATCAACTCAATAAAAAAATTCAGAACTGGGGTCTTACGGAAAATGAGAAAAAAGCCATTATTGGCCGCATACAGGGAAGCTCAAACTACGAAGATTTCAGCGGTTGCGATTTTGTGATTGAAGCCATACGCTACGACGACCAAACTGGTGAGCGTCAGGTAACACAACGCAAAGAAGTATTCCGCAAACTGGAAGAAGTGCTTTCGCAGCGCGCCATCATCGCATCGAATGTTTCGACCGTGGTTGTAACCGAACTTGCTGCTGAAATGGAGCATCAGGATCGTTGCATCGGGCTGCATTTTCTTTCGAACATTCCCGATTCACATATTATCGAAATTGTACGCGGACTGAATACTTCGGACGATACTTACAACAAAGTGTGTCAGTTTGCCCGCATGATCAACCACGAATTTGTACAGGTTACCGAATCGTCGGGCCTTGTAAGTCTGCGCCTTTTCCTTATTCAGCTCAACGAAGCCTGCTCCATGCTTATGGAAGGTGTGGCTTCGGTGGAAGATATCGACCGTGTGCTGACTGTTGGTTTCGGACACCGTCAGGGAGTGTTTCGCACTGCCGACCAGATTGGTATCGAGAAAATTGTAAAATTACTCGAAAATCTGTACGAAGAATACGGACATGTGAAATACAAACCATCACCCATTCTGCTTCGTTTGTCGCGTGCAAAACTTTGGGGTATCAGCAAAGGTAAGGGTTTCTACACTTACGATGAATCAGGAAATATTATTAAATAAGGAGGAACAAACATGAAGATATTAGTTTTGAACTGCGGAAGCTCGTCAGTAAAATACAAGTTGCTCGACATGAACAGCAACGAAGAGCTGGGCTCAGGAGGAGTTGAGAAAATCGGAATGAAAGGTTCGTTCCTGAAACATGTGCGCAAAGACGGACAAAAAGTAATACTGAAAGGCGAAATACTTGAACATCAGACTGCTGTAGAATATATACTTGGCGTACTTACAAGTCAGAAACATGGTGCAGTGGAATCGCTCGAAGAAATCAACGCCGTGGGACACCGCGTAGTACACGGAGGCGAAAAATTCAACTCGAGCGTACTTATTACCGACGAAGTGATACAGAAAATTGTGGAATGTATCGACATTGCTCCGTTGCACAATCCACCAAATCTCGCCGGTATCAACGCCATCAACGAATTGTTGCCCAATGTACCTCAGGTAGCTGTTTTCGACACAGCTTTCCACCAGACAATGCCTGAATATGCTTACATGTACGGCATTCCGTATTCGCTTTATACAAAATACGGTATTCGTCGTTACGGATTTCACGGTACAAGCCACCGCTATGTGTCACGTCGTGCCTGCGAATTTTTAGGTCTCGACTACAGTAAAACCAAAATGATTACCGCTCACATTGGTAACGGAGCTTCCATTACCGCTATCGAAAACGGTAAGTCGGTTGACACTTCAATGGGCTTCACACCTATCGAAGGACTTATGATGGGCACACGCTCGGGTGATGTGGATTTAGGCGTGGTGACATTCCTGATGGAAAAAGAAATGATTGGCTCGGCTTCAGTTTCGACTCTGTTCAACAAACACAGTGGCGTGCTCGGTATTTCGGGACTTTCGTCGGATATGCGCGATATTGAAAATGCTGTAGCAAACGGAGACGAACGTGCGACTCTGGCTCTCGATATGTACGAATACCGCATTAAAAAATATATCGGTTCGTATGTGGCTGCGCTGAATGGAGTGGATGTGCTTGTATTTACCGGTGGTGTTGGCGAAAATCAGACAGGAACCCGTATAAAAGTTTGTAAAGGACTTGAATTTATGGGCGTAAAAGTTGACCCTGAGCTTAACAAAATCCGTGGTAAAGAAATGGTTATCAGCACTCCTGATTCGAGTGTAAAAGTTGTGGTTATACCCACCGACGAAGAATACATGATTGCTTCGGACACACTGGAAATTGTAAATCAAAACAAATAAAATCCGGAAACTTCAGAAAAGTTTCACTTCGTATATCACAGCAGAAGAGCGGTTTAACGGGTCGCTCTTTTGTTTTATGCAACTTTGCACATAAAACATTGCAACATATCCGGATAATTTTTCGTCATTCAGGCTTACAATCATAAAAAAAAATAATTCCGCTCATTTGGCATGGATATTGGAATCCGATTAAAATAACAATCACACAAAACATAAATCATTTTTTATGAAAACTACAAAAAACATATTCGCAGCACTTACAATAGCCCTTATAGTATTTTCGTGCAGCAATCAAAAACACAGCGTTTCATCTCAACAATCCTTTGAAAATCATCATACAGCTGAAAATTCACTTGATTGGGAAGGTACTTATATGGGTATTTTGCCCTGCGCCGATTGCGAAGGAATTGAAACCTGGCTTACTTTAAATAATGATTTAAGTTTCAAACTCGTCAGAAATTATTTAAAAAACGAAGATATCCTTTCGGATACGATATTTGGAAATTTCGAATGGCAGAAAAACAATGTAAAACTTCAGGAAAACAAAACCAATGGAGAAACAATATTCTTCAGGATTGAAGAAAATCAGGTAAGACAACTCACAAATGATGCAGAGCAAATTGAAGGCGAACTTGCTAACCATTATGTGTTGACAAAAACCGGAAATCCGGCTGTAGAAAATAAACGCTGGCAAATTGTCGAGATTTTTGGCAAAACAGTAAACAGCAAACCCGATACTCATTATCTGATTTTTCATGCCGACGAAAACAAACTCGAAGCCAAAGCAAACTGCAATATCATACTTAGTCCGTACAACATTACACATCAATACAGAATTAAAATCAGTCAGGGTATAAGCACATTAATGGCCTGCGAGGACAATCTTGAAGCAGAGTTAATCAAGGTACTTGATATGGTCGACAATATCAGTTTTAGCGACTCGACCCTCACGCTCAACAAAGGGAGAATGGCACCATTGCTAAAGCTAAAACTGGTTGAAAACTAATTACCTGAAATTTTCAAAAGAGATCAAACCATTCACATCTCAAAGAACCTATCATTTTAAAAGTGAAACAAATACAAAAATAATCCCGACAAGCAGTAAAAATCATTACCGCATAACAAATAAATGTGTATTTTTGCATGAAAGATAGAAACTATGTCGGAGATGGACGAAATTCCGCAACTCGCGGAGGAAGAAATAATTCAACAGGAATTTGAAGCGCTGCTCGACGATTACCGCAACACCAATCATCGTCAGAAAATTGAAATTATCACGAAAGCTTTCAATTTTGCAAATGCAGCTCACAAAGGCATTAAACGCAGATCGGGTGAACCTTATATACTTCATCCGCTGGCTGTGGCGCGGATTGTGGTGCGCGAAATCGGCCTTGGCTCAACCTCAATCTGCTCTGCACTCCTGCACGATGTGGTGGAAGACACCGACTACACTGTAGAAGACATAGAAAATCTTTTCGGACCAAAAATCGCACAGATTGTGGATGGTCTGACCAAAATATCGGGTGGCGTATTCAATGAAATTGCATCGGAACAGGCCGAGAATTTCCGCAAACTGCTGCTCACCATGTCGGAAGATATCCGCGTGATTCTGATAAAGATAGCCGACCGACTTCACAATATGCGCACGCTGGGCTCCATGCCTCCGGCCAAACAATACAAAATTGCAGGAGAAACTCAATATATTTACGCTCCTCTGGCGCACAGGCTCGGACTATTCCGCATAAAAACCGAACTTGAAAATCTCAGCTTCAAATACGAACATCCCGAAACATTTTACCAGATAGAAAAGAAACTGGCTGTCGACGAAGAAGCCCGTACGCTCTTTTACCGTGAATTTTCGAATCCGATTCGCGAAAAACTTACCCAAATGGGTTATGAGTTTTTTCTGAAGGAGCGAATCAAATCGGTTTACTCTATTTGGCACAAAATGTCGACCCGCAACATACCGTTCGACGAAGTTTACGACATTCTGGCATTGCGTATTGTATTTAAACCGAAACCCGGGCTCAGCGAAAAAGATCAGTGCTGGATGCTTTATTCAGCGCTTACCGAGCTTTACAAGCCGCATCCTGAACGCATCCGCGACTGGGTAAGCACACCAAAAGCCAACGGCTACGAAGCATTGCACGTCACCGTAATGGGCCCACAGGGACGCTGGGTGGAAATACAGATTCGCAGCGAACGCATGAACGACATAGCTGAAAAGGGACTTGCTGCGCACTGGAAATACAAATCGGGCGAGGCCGACGAATCGGAACTCGACAAATGGATGAAAACCATAAAGGAATTGCTCGAACATCCCGAACCGAATGCTATCGACTTTATGGATACCTTCAAGCTGAACCTGTTTGCATCCGAAATATTTGTGTTCACTCCCAAAGGCGAGATTAAAACCATAGCCATGGGATCCACAGCACTCGATTTTGCTTTTGCACTGCACTCCGACCTAGGAATGCGATGTATCGGAGCCAAGGTAAATCACAAACTTGTGCCACTCAGCTACAAACTACATAGTGGCGACCAGGTGGAAATTCTGACAGCACGCAAACAAAATCCTCAACCTGAATGGATTGATTATGTAACGACAGCACGCGCCAAAGCAAAACTCAAATCATATTTTAAACGCGAAGAAAAAACGCAACTTCTCGATGGGCAAAAAATCATTGAAGATGCATTGGCTGCCATCAATCTGAAACCCGACAACGAGAATATCGTCAAAATACTGAATCACTATGAATTTGCCCAACGCAACACGCTATACACACAAGCTGCCCTTGGCAAAATCAATATTGAAGATATCAGTAAAGTGATTTTCAAACCAAAATCGCAAAACGTATTTGCCAAATATCTGAAAATACCGTTTGGTGGCTCTTCGGACAACAGAGGAGGCAAAAACGACCAGACCGAACTTGTACCTGCAACCAAAATCGACCGTAAAAAAACTTTTGTTCTTGCCGAGGAAAATGCAGGAATCAACTACAAACTGGCCGACTGCTGTCATCCTATTCCCGGGGACGATGTGCTTGGCTATGTGGACGATAGCGAAGTGGTGATTGTGCACAAACGACAATGCAACACGGCTGCAAAGCTAAAAAGCAACTATGGCGAACGTCTGGTATCGGTAAAGTGGTCGACTCACAAAATAATGTCGTTTATCGAAGGTCTTGAAATTAAAGGCATCGACAAAAAGGGTGTTATGATTGAGATTCTGAAAGTTATTTCAGAAAAGTTTGGAGGGAACATCAATAAAATCAATATCGAGACTAACGGAGGAATATTTGTAGGCAATTTTTACATCTATGTGCACGATACTGAAGATATCGACATTCTCTGTAAAAACATCAAAAAGATTAAGGAAGTAAGTTCGGTTCAGCGCATTCAGGAATAATTACTTACGACCGAAATCGGCAGGAATTTCGCCCCAGGCTTCTGTTTCCCATTTTAAAATTTCAGTTTTAAAACTGTTTGTCTGAAGCCATTTTTCAGCCCGTTCAATAAGCTCGAAAATTGCATCGTTCCGGCCTGTACGTTCAAGTTTTGTAGCAGCCTTACGCTTTCTCACCCAACTGATTGCCGTTTTGCTGTCCGAGTACAGAGGCATATCCAGATTCCGCTGTTTCAGCAAAGCCAGTCCGTGCACAAGTGCCAGAAACTCGCCCACATTGTTGGTACCATCTTCAAAAGGTCCCTGACGGAAAATCTCTTCACCCGTTTTTACATACACACCCCGATATTCCATTGGCCCGGGATTTCCGCTACAAGCGGCATCCACCGATAAGCTTTCAGGATTAAAGGCTCCCACAAGTTTCAGTTTTTCCTTGTCGATTTGTGGTTTCGCTGCCTTTCCCACAAAACTCCAGTAAGGCGACAGAAAAGCCTCGCGGGCTTCCTTTTCGGTAGCAAAGGATTTGTATTTTGCTTCAGGGTAAGCATGTACCTGCTTTTTGCATTCATCCCAACTGCGATAAATACCCGGCTCACGACCATCCCACACTACAAAAAAGTTGTTTTTTTTACTCATGTCGTCAAAACTGTTTTTTCTTTCTCGTCAAAAAAGTGTATTTTTGTGCTTCCAAAAAAATGAGGTCCTGTAGTTCAATGGATAGAACGAAAGTTTCCTAAACTTTAGATTCGGGTTCGATTCCCGGCGGGACTACTTTAAACAACTGATAATGTGCAATTGACACATAAATCTTCCTCACTATTCTTAGTTACTTTGTAACTTTCAATTATGTATTACAAATCGGCAATCATTAATTGTCAACCACCAACTATCAATTCTCCATTGTCAATTCAATCTTACCATCCTTCATTTCAATCACTCTGTCGGACAATTGAGCCAGTTCCTTGTCGTGGGTGACAATCACAATAGTAAGCCCGAATTTATCGCGTAGCTCGAAAAGCAGTTTATGCAGCTCTTCTTTATTTTTTGAGTCGAGGCTGCCCGAGGGTTCATCTGCCAATATAACCGAAGGATTGTTGATCAGCGCACGGGCCACAGCCACACGCTGCTTTTCACCACCCGACAGTTCAGCGGGTTTGTGGGTAAGTCGCTCACTCAGTTGCAGAAAAGCCAGTAATTCCTTCGCGCGTGTATCTGCTTTGACAGGATCAGTTCCGGCAATCAGCGCGGGAATCATCACATTTTCGAGCGCAGTAAACTCAGGCAAAAGCTGATGAAACTGGAAAATAAATCCGATACGGCGATTGCGGAAAGCTGCCAGCTCGCAATCGTTCAGTTTACTGAAATCAACGCCATCGAGTTTCACATCGCCTTTATCAGGTTTGTCAAGCGTGCCCAAAATCTGCAAAAGTGTGGTCTTGCCGGCGCCACTGGGACCAACTATCGACACAATTTCGCCTTTGGCCACTTCCAGATCAACGCCCTTCAACACTTCGAGCGTATCGAAACTTTTATGAATATTTTTTGCTGTAATCATTTTTTAGTTCATTGAAATATTTAATGATATATTTCTAACACAATAGAACACATAGAAATAATTAAGAAAAAAGACTTAGTTCACATAGTAAAAGTATCTGACGATACTTTTATCGCTCTGAAATTATCCCGATTTTCGGGATAATCCTATGTGTTCTTAGTCTTTTCATCTATTTTCAAAACTATTGTGTACTATGTGGTGAAAAACATATCAATAATAATGATTGGTTACATAGTAACGAAGAAACGAGCAGACTAGTTTACAAGGAAACAGACTGAAACACAAATACATTTTCACTAATTTACAGATATGTTTCCTATAAACTCCCGCTTCGTCAATATTTTTGCAAAGTTATTTGTTTAAGTCGTAATACAATCTTTTTGTGCTTGAAAAAATGTACCTTTGCAATAATTTTCGACAAATAATCAGCCATTTATTTTGTTAGCAGAAGATTTTGGAAAAATAGAATTTGTAAGAAGTGCCAGGGCCCGCAGCGTCAGGGTGCGTATACTTGTGTCCGGGCTAAAAATTACTATTCCGCAGGATGCCAGCGAGAAAACAGCCATCGATTTTGTGAACTCGGTGGCCCCGAAAATCAGGAAAAAGCAGGAATTACTCCGGAAAAAAGAAACTTCAAACCCTACAATTCTTACCGAAAATAATGTGCTTAAAACACTTACTTTCGATGTAAAACTTGTACGAACAGCACGTAAGGATATTTATTTTTCATTGAAAAACAGCATTCTGACTATCGAATTTCCGGAAAATGCTGATGAAAAATCGGACACTACGCAGCAGTATTTTTGGAATGGCATTAATTATTTTCTGAAAAAGGAAGCACGTCGCATTTTGCCCGACAGGGTGAAGCAGCTGGCCGAAAAATACAAATTCAGATACAGTGGCGTGAAAATTCAGCCCAGCAAAACCCGTTGGGGAAGTTGCTCACGCGAACGAAGCATAAATCTGTCGCAATATCTGTTGCTGTTGCCCGCAAATCTGGTGGATTATGTGATATTGCATGAACTATGTCACACAATTGAAATGAATCACGGGCCACGTTTCTGGAAACTGATGGACGAAGTAACCAATGGACAAAGCAAAGCATTAAGGGCAGGATTGAAAGATTATCATATGCCCAAATGAAAACATTGACCATTAATTCATTTACTATTTGACGATTTTCCAATTAACAGAATCGTCTCTCAAAACAAACAACTAATAACGAATCAACCGATTAGTCATCTGACAATAAAAACAAAACTTTGAAACCAGAAACTCTGAAACTTTGAACCCAACACGAAACGCGAAACACGAAATAAAATGAACTGGACACAACTTTTATCGACCAAACGATTTGGAATGGAGGATTATCACGGTGTACGTGGTGATGACCGCAGCGAATTTCAGCGCGATTATGATCGTCTGATTTTCTCAGCTCCGTTTCGCCGGCTGCAGAACAAAACGCAGGTTTTTCCACTTCCCGGCAGCGTGTTTGTGCACAACAGACTCACACATAGCCTTGAAGTAGCCTGTGTAGGAAGATCATTGGGCGTAAACGTAGCACATCATCTGAAGGACAAAGGCGAAAAGGCTCCTTTTCTCGACGAGATTGGTTCGGTAATTTCAGCTGCCTGTTTGGCACACGACATGGGCAATCCACCTTTCGGCCATTCGGGCGAAAAAGCCATTGCCACCTATTTTTCGGAAGGAAAAGGGCAACATTTGCAACAAAAAATGACTGCCGAAGAGTGGAAGGACATTACCTGTTTCGAAGGAAATGCCAATGCTTTCCGCTTACTTACACACAAGTTCAATGGGCGTAGGAATGGTGGCTTTGTACTCACATACAGCACTTTGCTTTCCATTGTAAAATATCCGTATGCCGCCATTCATTCGGACACAAAAAAACAGAAATTCGGGTTCTTTACTTCAGAAAAAGCTGACTTCGAAAAAATTGCAGCCGAGTTGGGCATTGTGCGTCACCCTAACAATCCTAACCGATTTGTGCGTCATCCCCTCGTTTTTCTGGTGGAAGCAGCCGACGATATTTGCTATCAGATAATGGACATTGAAGATGCGCACAAACTTCGCATTCTCACAACCGATGAGACGAAAGCGTTGTTTATGAACTTTTTCGACGACAAGCGCAAAAAACGTTTCGAAGAAACCATGACCATGGTAACCGATGTAAATGAGCAAATTGCTTACCTTCGTTCGTCGGTTATCGGGAAGCTGATTGAACAATGTGCAGCCATTTTTGTGGCTCATGAAAAAGAAATTCTAGAAGGAACGTTCGACAGTCCGCTCGTAAAAAAATTGCCTGTGCAACTCGACGAAGCCTATAAAAAATGTTCGTCCACAGCATTTGCCAAAATTTATCGCTCGCAGGAAGTGCTCGATGTGGAACTTTCGGGTTATAAAATCATACTTACATTGCTCGAACATTTGGTGGATGCAGTGCTTACGCCCGACAAGGCCTACTCACAGCAATTGCTTATGCGCATTCCTGAGCAGTTCGAAACCGGAGCCGACAGCACTTATGGCAGAGTAATGGCCATTCTCGATTATATTTCAGGAATGACCGACGTGTATGCACTGGATTTATACCGAAAAATTACGGGTATCAGCATCCCTGCATTGTAATGAAATCACATTTTACAGTTTAAAAACAAATTCTGTAGAGTTTTAAAGTAATTTTTATCCTCATATTTAATACTTTAATATTATTTTTGCAAAGCAAAACAAAGAGCTATGGCTAAAAAAAACAGTATTCCCCTCTCGAAACGCAATTCACTTCGCACGCACAGGCAAATATTTACGCTGAACGACGAAGAAAACAAGGCGCTTAACCGTTATATCGAAAAATATAAAGTGCAAAACAAATCGAAATTTCTGAGGGAAACTGTAATGCTGACCATTATCCGTAAATTTGAGGAAGACCATCCCACTCTATTCGACTAAAACGCCTAAGTAGAACAATAAATCTTAAAAAAATGGAATATATCCTTGCTCTTGTAGCTGCAATCGCAGGCTTTTTGGCAGCATGGTTTGTGTCCTCACGCAGGATGAATGCTTTGAGCGACAAGTTTTACAACACTGAAAAACAGCTTATTGATGAAAAATCTTTAGCCGAACGAAACAAAACGGTGGCCGAAGAAACTTTACGTCTGAAGGTTTTGGAGCTGGAAAAAACACAAAACGAACTGGCACAAAATTTGGAGCTTGCAAACGCACGTGCTGTGGAACTGGCTACCGTCAGAACCGAAAATGCTAGTCTCAGAGAAAAAATTGAGAAACAACTGGAGGAAGCAGAACAATTGCAAAAGCGACTGACAAGCGAATTCGAAAACATAGCCAACAAGGTTATGAAAGAACGTTCGGATGAATTTTACGTTGCTAATCATAAGAATATCAGCGAAATTCTGAATCCTTTAAAAGAGAAAATTCAGGGTTTCGAACGGAAAGTGGAAGAGTCGTACGAAAAAGACATGCGCGACCGTGTAAGTCTGCGTGAGGAAGTCAAAAAGCTAACCGAACTGAACACACGCGTGAGCGAAGAGGCCAACAACCTGACACGTGCGCTAAAAGGCGATGTAAAAAAACAGGGAAACTGGGGCGAAATTATTCTGGAGAGAGTACTTGAGCGTTCAGGTTTGACAAAGGGTCAGGAATACGACCGCGAAGCTGTGGTGGAAGGTGCCGATCACTCGGTACAACGTCCGGATGTGATTGTGCATTTACCTGACAACAAACACATTATCATCGACTCAAAGGTTTCGCTGGTTGCTTACGAGCGATTTATGTCGGCCGAAAATGAGAACGATCAGGCTACGGCTCTGAAAGAACATATCGCATCGATTCGTATGCATGTAAAACTGCTGAGCGACAAAAACTACCAGAATGCTATGAACGTCAATACACCCGATTTTGTGCTGATGTTTATTCCGGTGGAAGCTTCATTTTCAGCAGCTGTGCAGGGCGACAGCGAGTTATTCTCGTATGCCTGGGAGCGAAAAATTGTAATTGTAAGCCCAACAACATTGTTGGCTACACTCAGAACTATTTCGAGCATTTGGAAACAGGAAAACCAAACCCGTAATGCACAAGAAATTGCACGTTTAAGTGGTTCGCTGTACGACAAGTTCATTGGATTTACCGAAGATATGGAAAAAATTAAAAACAATATCGACCGTGCTTCCGGAGCTTACAACGATGCAATCAAAAAAATGAAAGATGGCAACGGAAACATTATCCGCACAGCCGAAAAAATAAAAGAACTCGGAGCAAAAACAGGCAACAAAACGCTGCCACCTTCATTCAGCGACTTGTAGATAGCCATCGTGAATACATTTGACGCTTCTGAATGAAATCAGTTCTGGAATTAAACGAATTACGTAATACATTTTTCTGCATTAAAAAAGAGAAATTATAAATATGAATCTCAGATTAAAAATATCCATTCTTATTATCTCAATCCTTTCGGGGCTGAGTGTTTTAGGAAAAAATATTTACACAAACGATACCACTTTGCAAATTCCTGTGGTAATTGATCCCGATCAGCTATTACAGGTTTTTAAAACCGATACCGTAAAGGCTGCCGAAACAAAAAAAGAACCCGAAGCAAAAAAGATCGTTAGCCCAACGACCGAAACACGTAGAACATACAGATCTCATTATCAATACAATTATGTGCAGTACGATGTAAAAAAAGTGATAAGCGAAACGCCGCTCCTTCAAATTGACTCGTTTATTCTGCAAAATAACCCATTCTTCATCGACATGGTTTACAGAGATCAGCCTTTCAACTTTCAATGGAGATCGAAACTAAAGCCCTACAGTTATTTTTACGAATCGACTTACGACACCATACGTTCATCAGCATTTAAGCCATTTTCCGTTCCGCGGGTTGAAAATATCATCAGCGACCTGAGGCAGCAGACTTATCGCCGAAACATGCTGAGTTCACCTGTTTTCTATGTTTTTCGTGCCGATCAGCTTCCAAGTATAAACGATCTGAAAAACAGAGCCATAAATGGAAAATCGCTCGATAAATTACAAATTGTACAGGAAGGAAGTTCACCGTTTTCGAACGGTAAAAAACTGGTTGTGGAAAAAGTAAAAGTAAGCCACTGGACAAAAAAGGCTAATTCAATGCTGCAGTTTTCACAATACTATGTTTCAGAAAACTGGCATCAGGGGGGAAGCGATTATGTGTCGATTCTGGGTATTCTGAACGGTCAACTGAATTACGACAACAAAAAGAATGTACAATGGGAAAATAACGGTGAATGGCGTTTGGGCTTCAACTCGGTTGAAAACGGGGTCAGACTGTTCAATACCAATGAAGACATTTTTAAAGTCAACAGCAAACTTGGCATTCGCGCAGGAGGTAATTTCTTCTATTCCAGCTCAATGGATTTTTCAGCTCAGTTGTTTAAAAACTACAAATCGGTCACCTCTGAGGATTTAAAAGCTGACTTCCTGACTCCCGTACGTATGAACATTGGTATTGGTATGGACTACAAATATAAAAAACTGTTTTCGTTGATGTTAGCTCCTGTTTCGTATAAATACATTTATGCTCATAAAACCGAAAAAATTCCGGTAACTTCGTTCGGTATTGAAGCAGGAAAAAATTCTCTCAGTCAGATAGGTAGTTCGTTCCGTGCACAGATTGCTTATTCGCCGGTACGTGAAATTCAGCTCGACTCCAAACTTTCGTTTTACACCAATTACGAAAAAGTGGAAATCGACTGGGAAATAGTAACCAACTTTACAGTAAACCGCTACTTGTCAACACGATTGGCCATCAATCCGCGTTACGACAACACCGTCATTTTGCCCAACAACGAAAAAGCTAAAATTCAGTTTAAAGAATTGCTGAGCTTTGGTTTTTCGTACAGATTGTTGAATTAATTATTAGAATTAAGTCCCGCAATAAGTTTTGTAAACCAACTCATCTGCCATCGCAGGGGCTTGAATAAAAGCGGTTTCAAAGTTCGAAGCAGCATAAGGATTTGAAAGAAGATTATTGAATTTCTGAAAGTCAGCCAATTTTCCGGTTTCAGTCACTTTTTTCAGCATTTCCTCTACCTTATGATTGCGCGGAATGTACACCGGATTGGTTTGTTGCATAAGTTTCAGAGCGGCTTGTTCGGTTATTCCCTTTTGATGTAAACGTAGTTTCCAGTCATTTTCCCATTTTAAAAAAGCTTCGTCAGAATATATTTTGTCCTGAATAATTTCAGGATACATAAGTCGCACAAAAGTATTCGTATAATCAGCATTATGTTCGTACATCCAGCCTAACAAATTATTTACCAGCAAAATATCAGATTCATCGGTATGTTCAATTCCGATTTTTGCAACCAGCATTTTGTGGTATTTTTGTTCAAACAGGTTTTGAAACGAATTTAAAACATCTTCTGCTTTCGCAATCGCCTTTTTGATATCCGTATCTATCAGCGGCAACAGACTTTCGGCCAATCGGGTCAGGTTCCACAAAGCCATTTCCGGCTGATTGCCAAAAGCATACCGTCCACCGGTATCAATTGAGCTAAAAACCGTTTCAGGTTTGTACGCATTCATAAATGCACATGGCCCATAGTCGATTGTTTCGCTGGAAACAGCCATATTGTCGGTATTCATTACGCCATGAATAAATCCAACACGCATCCAGTTCACAATCAGATCAGTCTGTTTTTCAATCACTTTCCGGAGGAACGACAAAGCCGGGTTTTCAGTTTGTAAAAGCTCCGGATAATGTCTTTTTATAACGTATTCCGTAAAAACTTTCAGCGTTTCAACCGATGAGAACTGCGAAATATGCTCAAAAGTGCCCACGCGGATATGACTTTCGGCCACACGTGTAAGCACAGCACCGGGCTGAATCTGCCCACGATATACAGCTTCGCCTGTCACCACTACAGCCAGACTGCGGGTTGTGGGAATTCCCAGCGCATACATAGCTTCGCTGATCAGATATTCGCGCAGCATGGCACTCAGCGTTGCAAGTCCATCACCACGACGCGAATAAGGCGTGGGACCAGAACCTTTTAACTGCAAATCGAAGCGGCGACCATCGCGCGTAATTTGTTCACCCAAAAGCAAAGCCCGTCCGTCGCCGAGCCGCGCAAAATGTCCGAACTGATGCCCGCTGTAAGCCTGAGCAAGCGATGCTGCACCTTTTGGTAAAACGTTGCCACTAAAAATAGAAGCAAGTTCGTCGGGCTGCATATTCGCAGTGCTAAGACCAAGTTGATTAGCAAGACTGTCGTTGAATGTCACTAATTGCGGTTGCGATACGGTTGTGGGCCGACAAACTGTAAACAATTCGCCCGGAAGTGATAAATATGTATTGTCGAAATTGAATTTCATTGTATTTATATTGTGTGCTATGTTATTTCAAAACAACCTCCCTGTCAAATAGTTTGATTTATAATTTCTATGGCTACGCACAAATTTTCATATATTTGTGAGCTAAACGCAAAACTTACCCGCAATGAAAATTTTCAGCACTTCGCAAGTCCGTTCGCTCGACGCATATACCATTGAACATGAACCTGTTGCTTCCATTGATTTAATGGAGCGCGCTGCTCAGACAATTTTCGAAGCGTATGCAAAGTCCTTCGATCTGCAACGCCCTGCACTGATTGTGGTCGGACCGGGAAATAACGGAGGCGATGCGCTTGCTCTCGCCCGGATTCTGGTTTGGGTAAATACAGATGTGCAGGTTTTGTTATTGCACAATGGAAAACTCTCGCCCGACTGCGAAACAAATCTGCAAAGTCTGCGCAACCTGAAAGCTGAGATTATCACCGAAATTACGGATTCATTTGTGTTTCCCAATATCAATAAAGAAACAGTAATTGTGGATGGCATTTTCGGCTCGGGACTTTCGCGACCTGCCGAAGGCATTTTTGCAGAATCCATCGAACACATCAACCGTTCAGGCTGCGAAGTAGCGAGCATCGATGTTCCATCAGGTTTAAATGGCGAACACAATCCTGATATTTCAGTCCCAATTGTAAAAGCCACACGCACATTTACACTGCAATTCCCCAAACTGGCTTTCCTGCTTCCCGAAACCGGCTTTTTCTCAGGAAACTGGTCGGTACTGGAAATCGGCATTCATCCCGAAGCCATTTCGCAAACCGATACGCCCTATTTTTTTATTGAAAAAAAAGACATTCAACCCAAAATAAAGAAACGTGAAAAGTTTTCGCACAAAGGCACTTACGGACATGCGTTGATATTTGCAGGAAGCAGAGATATGGCCGGTGCAGCTGTGCTTTCGTCGGAAGCTGCTTTGCGCAGTGGCGCTGGTCTGGTAACTGTTCACAGCGCTTCGTGCAACCGCATTATTTTGCAAACAGCCGTCCCCGAAGTAATTTTTGAGTCGGACAATAACGAAAATTACATTTCAGAATTTCGCGATCTTAAAAAATACAATGCAATAGCCATTGGCCCCGGAATAAATCAGGCCAACGAAACTGCAGCGTTTATAAAAGACATACTTGCAACCTGCGAAAATCCGGTTGTGCTCGATGCCGATGCGTTAAATATCATTGCTGCAAACAAAGATTTAATGCATTTAACTCCTGAAAACAGCATCCTTACTCCTCATCCAAAAGAATTTGAAAGACTTTTCGGCAAAAGCACAAACAGCTACGATCGCCTGCAAAAGGCTTCCACAATTGCTCAAACTCACAAAATCATCATTATACTGAAAGGCGCTCACACACAAATCTTCATGCCCAATGGAAAGATTTATTTCAACAGCACCGGAAATGCAGGCATGGCTACAGCCGGCTCAGGTGATGTGCTGACAGGAATTATGGCCGGATTACTGGCACAGGGCTATCAACCAGAAGATGCAGCACTTATATCAGTTTTTCTTCATGGACTCGCCGGCGATCTCGCACTCAACACCGAAACCGGAGAAACTTTAATTGCCGGTGATATTATCGGAGGATTAAGTCTGGCTTTCAGTGCTTTGAGATAACTGATCAGGTGATTTTACAGGACATCTTATAAGGTATTATTAATCACTTTATTTATCCCGGAGGGATAACATATTTATAGAACAAAAATTACAACATACACATACGACCCCGTTGGGGTCGTATTATTGTATCAAAATAATATCTATATACATTTGAATCCTACGGATTCGAAATATATCACTAAATACTAATTGTTACTAAGTAGCATAAAAAATGAGAAGATTTAAATGCAGGGTTTAGCCCTGATATCTGAACATATATTAAATGATACAAAACAGACTCACCTTCTAATCATTTTTACTCCTGATTCACATTATTTATTTCAAAAAAATCTTCTATTTCTGCATTAATTCCGGAAGAAATGCTTTACTTTGCAATCCGATTAATAAGTCTATTAAATAGTAAAATTAAATATGGATATTAATTCCGAAAATTCAATGGAGCAATCCATTTTGGATGCAGCTGAAAAATTATTTCTCGAAAAAGGGTTTGCTGCCACTTCCACCACTCAAATTGCAAAGGAAGTAGGTTGTAATCAGGCGCTTGTACATTATTATTTCAGAACAAAGGATAATTTATTCAACAGGATCTTCGAGAAAAAATTCGGCGATTTCTTTCAGGTTATTTTCGATACAAATCAACTTGCACAGTTAAGCTTTTCTCAAAAAATAAGGCATATCTGTGAGTCTCATTTCGATTTACTAAACGAAAATCCTAAAATACCCATGCTTATTCTCAACGAATTATCGCGACGACCTGAACACATTGCACTATTACGCGAAAAACTGCATGTGCTCCCCGAAAAACTTTTTGAGATGATGGAAAAAGATATGCAGGCCGAAATTAAAGCAGGTCGAATTCGGAATGTGAGTTTTATGGATGTGGTAATCACCATGGTCTCGCTCAATGTGTCATTATTCACACTTTTACCTGTGGCGTCGCAAGCCCTTAAAATAGATGATGAACAACAAAATGCGATGCTCGCCTACAGACGTAACGAAAATGTAGAAATCATCCTGAAATACCTTCAACCCTGATTTTAAAACTATTATGAAGCAAATTTTTATTTATATCGCCTTTGCGGTGCTATTCGTTCAGCAGTCTGTTGCACAAAACATTACACTGGATTTTTGCCGCGAAAAAGCGCGTGCCAACTATCCGCTTTTGAAACAGTACGACCTGATTGACAAAACAGCTGCTTTCAACATTTCGAATGCCAACAAAGCCTATCTGCCACAGTTTAGCGTAGCTGTAAAAGCCAGTTACCAGTCGGATGTGACGGAAATTCCGGAATCACTCGGACAGGTAATTTCGCAAATGAGTGGCCAGCCATTTTCGTTCCCCTCAATGAGTAAAGATCAGTATCAGGCAGTTGTGGAAATGAATCAGATGATTTGGGATGGCGGCATCACCTCTGCTCAGAAAAAAAGTATCAAAGCAAGCGCCGAAGCCGACAAACAGAAAACAGAAGCGGATCTTTATGCACTGAACGAACGCGTCAACAACCTGTTTTTTGGCATTATGCTTATCAAAGAACAACTCGATCAGGTAAAAATGCTTCAGAACGAACTGAGGGAGAACGTCAGAAAAGTAGAAGCATATCTGCAAAACGGACTTGCCCAGCGTTCGGATCTTGATGCTGTAAAAGTAGAACTTCTGAATGCCAATCAGAAAGAAACCGACCTGAAAAGCGTACTCAGAACTTATGTGATGATGTTATCGGCATTTACAGGAGAAAAACTTGACGAAAACAGCATTTTTGAAAAACCTGCATTGCCTGAAACAACGATTGCAGCCGAAAACAAGCGACACGAAATCTTGTATTTAGACGCGCAAAGCAAAGTACTCGATTCGCAAAAAAGCACGCTCAATGCAGCCAATATGCCCAGAATCGGGCTTTTTGCACAGGGCGGTTATGGCCGACCGGGACTGAATATGTTCGATGCTGAATTTTCACCATTCATTATCGGAGGTTTGCGTTTTTCGTGGAACCTGAGTGGTTTTTATTCGCAAAAAAATAATTTCCAAAAAATTGAAACAGCGAAGAAATCCATCGATGTTCAGAAAGAAACTTTCCTATTCAACAACAACCTGGCTAACATACAAATTTTCAATGAGATTGAAAAACTGAAAAACACATTAAAAACCGACGACGAGATTATTCAACTCCGAAGCAATATCAAAAAAGCATCAGAAGCAAAAGTAGCCAACGGGACCATGACTGTCACCGACCTTTTGCGCGATATCAACAACGAAAATCAGGCACGACAAAATCGTTCGCTGCACGAGATTCAACTTTACATGACTGTTTATCAATTAAAAAACAATACCAACAACTAAAAAACATCAACAAACCTCTTTTCTTACTTCTTATTCCCCCTTTAGGGGGTTAGGGGGCAGGGCTTAGAGGTAAAAAGCATTCATAAATATGAAAACAGCTAAAATATTCACCACAGCATTCATCGTTCTTTTATTTATATCGTGTGGAAAAACCGATAGTGATTTCGATGCAGCAGGTTCGTTCGAAACTACCGAAATTCTTGTTTCGGCCGAAGCTCAGGGTCGCATTATGCAGTTCGACATTGAAGAAGGACAATCAGTGACCGAAAATCAGATTGTTGGATATATCGACAGCACACAACTTTTTCTGAAAAAGGAGCAACTTATCGCATCTCAAAAAGGTCTGCAAAGCCGACGTCCCGATATTAGAAAACAAATGGCAGTACTCGAACAGCAAATTGCGACAGCAAAAACCGAGAAAAAACGTGTGGAAAATCTGCTGAAGGCCAATGCAGCTACCGCCAAACAACTCGACGATGTGAATGCACAAATTGCCGTGCTCGAAAAACAACTCGCAGCGAGCAAAACAACTCTCGAATCGACTGACGAAGGTATGAGCAGCGACAACAAAGCGCTGGATATTCAGATACAACAACTTGAAGATCAATTGGCAAAATGCCGTATTGTAAGTCCGGCTACAGGCGTAGTGCTTACAAAATATGCCGAAAAAGGCGAACTGGCCGGGGCCGGAAAAGCATTGTTCAAAGTAGCCAATATCGACAACATGATACTCCGTGCGTACATTACCAACGAACAGCTGACACAAATCAAAATCGGACAAAAAGTAACAGTGACAGCTGATTTCGGTGAAGAACAAAAGCAATACGAAGGAACAATAAGTTGGGTTTCGGCCAAATCGGAATTTACGCCCAAAACCATTCAAACACGCGATGAACGTGCAAACCTGGTGTATGCCATTAAAGTTAGCGTAAAAAACGATGGCTATTTAAAGATTGGTATGTATGGGAATGTGAGGTTTAATTGACAGTTGACAGTGTATAATTGAAAATTAATGACAAATCAAAATAACATATCCGACATTGCCGTTTCGTGTGCGGGCATTTCGAAACATTACAAAAAAGTGCAGGCTCTGAAGAATGTAAGTTTCGAAGTATCGAAAGGAGAAATTTTCGGAATTATCGGACCGGATGGGGCTGGCAAAACAAGTCTTTTCCGCATACTTACCACACTGATTCTGGCCGACAATGGCAACGCAACGGTGAATGGTTTCGATGTGGTGAAAAACTACAAAAATATTCGCGAATGTGTGGGTTATATGCCCGGAAAATTCTCGCTTTATCAGGATTTGACGGTGGAGGAAAATCTGGAGTTTTTTGCTACCGTATTCAATACCAGCATTGCAGAAAATTACGATTTGATTAAAGACATCTATGTACAGATCGAGCCTTTCAAAACACGACGGGCAGGAAAACTGTCGGGTGGAATGAAGCAAAAACTGGCCCTGAGCTGCGCGTTAATCCATAAACCGGCTGTGCTTTTTCTCGACGAGCCAACCACAGGTGTCGATCCCGTGTCGCGCAAAGAGTTTTGGGGAATGCTGAAAAATCTGAAAAAACAGGGCATAACCATACTGGTTTCAACTCCCTACATGGACGAAGCAAGCCTGTGCGATCGCATTGGACTGATTCAAAACGGCAGTTTCCTGACTATAGACACACCGGAGGAAATCATTGCCGGCTTCGGACAGCAATTATGGGCTGCTCACAGCAAAAATATGAATAAACTTCTGACTGACCTGAGAAGCAACATACAGGTAAAAAGCAGTTTTGCATTCGGTGATTCGGTTCATATTACGCTGAACGAAGATTACAAAACCGAAGAACTTAGACATGAGCTTGAGGCTAAAGGACATACAGGCATCAGTATCAGAACTATTAAACCCGGCATTGAAGATTGTTTTATGGAGCTGAGCAAAACAGGAGTGAGATAGTAAGAAAGTAAGAGGTAAGTAAATGAGAGGTGAGAAATTATGACTGAAATAATAAAACCATCGTTGGAAAAGGTTATTGTTACGGAAAACCTGACTAAAAAGTTCGGACACTTTACTGCGGTCGATCATATTTCGTTTGAGGTGAACCGTGGTGAGATTTTTGGTTTTCTGGGTGCCAATGGCGCCGGAAAAACCACTGCCATGCGAATGCTGTGCGGACTCAGCAAACCGACTTCGGGTGAAGGAACTGTAGCGGGTTTCGATATTCATAAACAACCGGAAATGGTCAAAAAGAATATCGGCTATATGAGTCAGAAGTTTTCGCTGTACGACGACCTTAAAGTTTGGGAAAATATCGAACTTTTCGGAGGTATTTACGGCATGACGGACAATGAGATAAAACTCAAAACCGACGAATTAATGGGCAGATTAAATTTCGAAAGCGAACGAGACAATCTCGTAAAATCGTTGCCTTTAGGCTTCAAACAAAAGCTTGCATTCTCGGTTTCCATTTTTCATACGCCCAAAGTGGTATTTCTCGACGAACCCACAGGAGGTGTCGATCCAATTACCCGTCGTAAATTCTGGGAAATGATTTACGAAGCTGCCGCTAGCGGAATTACAGTATTTGTCACCACGCACTATATGGACGAGGCCGAGTATTGCGACCGGGTTTCCATTATGGTCGATGGCCGTATCGAAGCACTCGATTCTCCGGCAAACCTTAAAGAACAATACAATGCCCGCAACATGGATGGAGTTTTTCAGCAACTGGCACGAAAAGCCAAAAGAGTGGATAGTTGACAGTTGACAATGCACAATGGTAAGTTGATAATTGGCAATGCATAGTTGATAATGCACAGTTGACAAATTCAGGAAACAGAAGAAACCTTAAACAATCTTACAACCGGCATATTATGGAAAATACAGTAAAAAATAAATCATACGCTTTTGCATTAAGAATAATAAAAGCATACAGATTTTTGAGTACAGAACAGAAAGAATTTGTTTTATCAAAGCAACTGCTGAGAAGCGGGACTGCGATTGGAGCCTTAATCAAAGAAGCAGAACATGGTGAGTCGAAAGCTGACTTCATCCACAAAATGAATATAGCCCTTAAAGAAGCAAATGAAACGGAGTATTGGCTCATGCTACTTCACGACAGCGATTACCTGGAGTCTAAGGTATTTGAATCTGTGGTTGAAGATTGCAGGGAAATTATTAAGCTTCTGATAAGTATTATTAAAACATCGAAGAAAAACAAAAACAATTGATAGTGGACAGTGGACAATTGACAATTATGCATTGTCAACTATCAACTGTCAATTAACTACCCATGAAACAACTTTTATCATTTATCCGAAAGGAATTCCGACATATCTTCAGAGATAAAACAACAGTTATGATACTGTTGCTGATGCCTGTGATTCAAATTATTCTGTTTGGATTTGCCATGTCCACCGAGGTAAAAAATACCAAAGTAGTGGTTCTTGCCAATCAGGCCGATGAGGTAACACATCAGTTGATCGAAAGAATTGATGCGAGTCAGTATTTTGAAATAGCCGTGATTGCGCACAACTCCGGTGACATCGACAATGCCTTCAGGGATGGAACAGCCAAACTGGCAATCATTTTCGAAAATGGTTTTTCGAAAAAACTTACACACGATGGGAAAGCGCATATTCAACTGATTGCCGATGCGACAGACCCGAATGCAGCCACCTCGTTTGTATTTTATGCGGGAAACATTATCAACAGTTACCGGCAGGAATTAATGCCCGTGCAAAGCGCGGCCGGAATGATCCAACCTGAGGTTAAAATGCTCTACAATCCGCAAATGATCAGCGCCTATAATTTTGTACCGGGCGTACTGGGCATGATTATGCTGCTTATTTGTGCAATGATGACTTCCATTGCCATTGTACGTGAAAAAGAAATGGGAACGATGGAAATTCTGCTCGTTTCGCCTATGAAGCCCATTTACACCATGCTGTCGAAAATTGCTCCCTATTTTGTGCTGTCGGTCATCAACTTTGCAACCATCATGCTGCTTTCGGTATATGTACTTCATGTGCCCGTGTCAGGAAGTTTTATAAGTCTGGTTTTCATTTCGCTGCTTTATATATTTGTTTCGCTGGCACTTGGACTGCTTATTTCAACCATTACCAGTACGCAGCTTGCAGCTATGTTTATTTCGGGAATGGGTTTAATGCTCCCCGTAATGCTGCTTTCGGGCATGATTTTTCCCATTGAAAACATGCCGGGCATACTGCGGTTTATCTCCAATTTTGTTCCTGCCCGCTGGTATATCGACGCTGTAAAAACCATAATGATAAAAGGTTTGAGCATCACCGATGTGGGAACCGATGTGGCTGTGCTGAGCGTAATGGCCGTATTGCTTGTAATTGCAAGTGTAAAGAAGTTTAAAGTGCGACTGGAGTAGTGACAAGTCGAGACTTGTCACTAAATGAATTCCACCAAACACCAAATTAGAAAACAATTATGATAAAATATTTATTAAAAAAAGAGTTCCGGCAAATCATAAGGCATCCGTTTATGCCAAAAATGATTTTCATGTTTCCGATAATGGTGTTGCTGGTTTTTCCGTGGGCGGCGAGCTACGAAATCAGCAATCTGAACCTGAGCGTGATCGACAACGACCACAGCAGAATGTCGCATCAACTTGTGGAGGCCATTACAGCTTCGGGGTATTTCAAAATTACCAATGTATCGAATGGCTACAATGACGCGCTGAAAAGCATTGAAAAAAACGAATCGGATTTGATTATCGAGATTCCCCAGCATTTCGAAAAAGATATTACAACAGGTACAGGTGTAAAGGTAATGATTTCGGCCAATGCGGTAAATGGGATGAAAGGAAGTGTGGGAATGACTTATATTTCGGGCATTATTTCAAATTTCAATCAGTCGAATCTTTCGAAACAGTTTCCGCAGGGTGCCAAAAACGGGCTTATGCCTATTCAGATCGACGAGCAATATCGTTTCAATAAGCACCTCAATTATCAGGTTTTTATGGTTCCTGCGCTTATGGTCATGATTCTCACTTTGGTGTGTGGATTTTTCCCGGCAGCATCTATTGTGTTCGAAAAAGAACTGGGTACAATGGAGCAAATGAATGTGACACCC
The DNA here is from genome assembly GCA_009929375.1 of Bacteroidia bacterium. Classification (GTDB taxonomy): domain Bacteria; phylum Bacteroidota; class Bacteroidia; order Bacteroidales; family Paludibacteraceae; genus Paludibacter. Next base: position 51,576 of record SAAO01000002.1, on the reverse strand, counting down.
GTTCCGAAATTCACCTTTATTATTGCCAAACTGATTCCTTACTGGATTGTTGGGATCATTGCCATAAGCATCGGCATCATAATTGCGTGGCTGGTGTATGGATTAATTCCTGCCGGACATTTTTATGTGCTTTACGGATTTACAATTGTATATGTATTTGGCATTTCGGGACTTGGCATTATCATTTCGAACTATGCGCACACCATGCAGCAGGCATTTTTCATCGTATTTTTCTTTATGATGATTTTTATTATGCTGAGTGGACTTTATACTCCGGTACAAAGCATGCCCGAGTGGGCGCAATGGATAGCTGCCTTTAATCCATTGAAACACTTAACGGATGTTATGCGAGCCATCTACCTGAAAGGAAGTGGATTTGGAGGGTTAATGAAAGAACTGATTGTACTTGTTCTATTTGCAGTGTTTTTCAATACATGGGCTGTGATAAGTTACCGCAAAACACAATAATTCAGAGTGTTTTGCGGGCTCGCCACACCTGCCACGAGTTAAACATATTTTGCCAGAGCACATAAGCACCGGGCGCAATGGATGAAATGGGATTCAGAAAAGTCTGAGCCATCCAAATAGCCAGCACGGTGTTTTTCTGACCGAGTCCCTGACCGCCGGCCACCGTGTCGTCGTATTTGCGACCAATTCTCCGGCCTGTGAGAAACTGTGTGAGACAAACCACCAGCGCCAACACGCCCATAGCTACTTCCACCCAAAAGTGATCCATTCCCTGATCGATGACAAACTGCACCGTGCGCCCCGTAACCACTATAAGTGCCAGACTCCAAAGGTAGAACGACGCACCTGAAAAACGACGTATAACTTTTCCGGTTGCGGGAAGAAATTTATTGATAAGCAGAGCCGCCACAAAAGGAGTAATGAGCAAAACAGCTACTTTTTTCGAAATCTCTAACACCGACTCGAAAAAAGGAAGTTCGTTGTAACCCACAAACGAAAAGAAAAGCGGCGCAAAAAAAGCGACTGTAAAATTGCTGATAAGGCTATAAGCAGTGAGACTTGCCACATTTCCACGCAACATTCCGGCAATAACGGGTGCAGCTGTTGCTGTAGGTGCAAGTACGCAAATCATCACACCCTGAGCCAGAATTTCGTTGACAGGCCGAAGTGCCAGGTAAACCGCCACACTTCCCACTATCTGAAAGGCAATAAGATAGAAATGCATTCGGGTAAAACGTAATCCCGAAAGCGAGAGTTTGCTGTAGGTAAACAGCAACATGATAAAAATCAGGTAGGGAATCATAAATGAAAGGATTCCCACCTGATTGTGAAATACGACACCCAACGTCATGGCAATGGGCATCATGTAGCTTTTGATAATTTTCAGCATTTTGATAACGGAATCTTATTCCGTAAAAATTTTATTCAGCAGTCAAACACATTTTTTCATCTAATTCATGGCGCACAGAGCCGTAAATATGCATTTCAGCAATGTGGTGCTTGAATCATTGCTCTCATTCATCATCCCTTATGTATCCTATTCGCCTCAGAGGTTTTTTAGTAGTCATTTTTTCGGCTTGCAGCTCTGCCAAAGACTGATTTATCAGCTCAATTTGCATGCGTGTATCTTCGTTGAGATCGTTTTGATCAGTAAAAACCTCTTCGAGATAAGCCTTTAGCTCAAAAAGCTCATTTTTAATTTCTTCTACTTTATTATTTGGCAAATTCAATACATGATGGCGAATGGTAATAAATGCGCGCATAATGTCCATATTGATTTCTATTGCAATATCGGAATTCAATACGCTACTCAACATTGCTACACCAAGTTCAGTGAAAACGTATGGTAGTTTTCTCGTACCGCCCCAACTTGAAGTCGCAAATTGCGACTTCAAGTTTTGAAATTCTTCTTTTGTAAGTTGGAACATGAAATCTTCAGGGAATCGTTTCATGTTACGTTTGATTTGTTCATTCAAACGCTTAGTTTCTACACCATACATTTCGGCTAAGTCACGATCCAACATTACTTTTTGTCCGCGAATCTCGAAGATCTTTTGCTGAATTTGTTCAATTTCCATAGAAATTTAATTTTTAGATTCAAGTACTTAAAAAGCGATATATGTTTTCTGAAATAATACAAAAAATGGTAGAAATTATACGGATTATCTATTTCCGGATGATTATTCTGTCCCAACAACTACCTGAGCTTCCGAAACCCCAAAATTAATTTACAACTTTCTTTTGGTCCATTTTGCGGGTTACATAGCCATAAATAAGCAGGGCCACAGCCGAAACAAGACCGATTCCTACAAATACAAACCAAATGTAATGAGCATTTTGCGTGGCTGCTGCATAAGCTTCGGGCGATGCAAAACCACGTGGATCAGGAAGATATTTTTCGAGCAAAAAGCCTGACAAACCAAACGCAAACAGATAGGAAAAGAAAGAATGCAGATGACTGAATCCGAGATAAAGCCCCTCCTCGCCTTTGGGCGACTGCAATGAGAAATACTCAAGAAAACGTGGCGAAATAAAACATTCGGCCACCGCTTGCATGGCAATTCCCACTATCATCATAAACGCTACCGGGTGCAATCCCAAAATATAATCGGTACCCACGAGCGTTCCTCCTGCCATCACAAGCGCCGAAAGCGGAATGATCAGCATTCCGATGGTCATAGAGGTGATAGCCGTACGTTTTTTCATAAACGACGTAATGAAATTTACGAGTACAAACACAATCAGCGGATTCACATTGGCATACCAACCCGGCGAAGCATCCTCCCCAATCAGGCGAATCACATATTTAGGCATGGTAGCATACATCTGACTTTGTATCATCCAAAAACCACTGATAATCAATATCAAAATCATCAAACGAGCATTGGTTAGCACTTTCCACATTCCGCGACCAATTTCAGTAAAGCTTTTTCCCTGACCTTCGGTTTTGGCCGATTTATAAAAGAAAAACACAGCTACAAGCGCTAACAGAGTCATGGCAGCTGAGAAAAAGTTCAAATATACAAGTCCCTGATCACCCATACTTTTACGAAGCGGATCGACAACTGTTTTTCCGGTAAAAGCACCGATATTGACCATCATATAAAAAACGGCATAACCTCTTGCACGAGTTTCAGTAGTTGTTTCGCGAGCCACGGTACCCGAAATAACCGCTTTGATAAACGACCCTCCCAGTACAATCAACACCAGTACAGGCACAATGGACCAACGCAAATAACTGTTTTCGAGACCGCTAAAGGTAGTAGTCATTTCGTAGTTTACCAATCCTGCTCCTTCGAGCATAGTGGGCAAAAGCCCCAACCCACCGTATCCAAGCGTAAGCAGGGCAAAAGCCAGGATAATGGCCGACCGAAAACCAATTTTATCGGCAAAAGCACCGGCAAAAGTAGGTAGTAGATATAGAAAAGCCGAAAAAGTACCGGATATCATACCGGCTTCCACGTCTGAGAATCCCCACACATTCGAGAGATATAAGGTAATGACAATAAATACAGCATAATAAGCCAGACGCTCGAGTAACTCAACCGAATTAGCCACCCAGAAAGCTTTAGAGAATTTTCCCATTCAAAAAAAGTTTTATTTGTTTAAAATTCAATTTTCAGAACGGCAAAAATACTAAAAAACATTGTGATAAGCACTTAGCATATACTTAATTAAAATTAATGCAAAGAGATATCACTGACTTTCACATTTGCATAAAAATCTATGCTATGGTATAAATTTCTATTGATAAACTCTGTAGAATACACTTTTTTTGCACTGTAAACGACGAATGTATTTTATTCATTCAGAGTACATAAACCACAAATAAAATTCTAATAAATCATGAAAAAAATTACACTGCTTTTATCGCTGTTTGCTACAGCTTTTACATCGGGGATTTTTGCTCAAAAGGCGATTCCGGTACCCAGTTCAAACGGCGTTAACACCACAACTGCCTGGTACAACAACGAAACTTTCGAAAGCTTTACAGCAGGCACAAGTTTAAAAACCAACTGGACTGATGCAGGAGGTTCTCCGGCAGTAGTTGTACAAACAGTTGTATCCCCGACAATGGGTAGCGCTACCGGAAAAGTTCTGGGATTTTCATTCAACGGAACAACAGCATTTGGTGAAACATCACAGAGCGGTAATCGTGGTGCATACAAAACACTTGAAAACACACTGACCGGGTTGTTATATGTAAAAACTTCATTCTATCATTGTACCAATGGAACTACCTACACGCTGAAGAACACCGCCGGAAATATAGTGTTCGAATTCGGAGGTTCAAACAACACCGCTGGAGTAGCACTGTGGACTACCGGAGCTAACAACGCTACAGTGGCAATGGGAAACCGCGCTAACTGGTCGAATATTGAGTTGATTATCGACCTTGATAACAATAAGTTAATAAAACAAAATCTAACCTACAATGGTGTCACCAAAACTTTCAGCAATATTGCATTAGCTGCCGGAGGAGATGTAAAGACATTCCTTTTTACTGCATTTAAAGGTTATGAAGCCGGTGGACTCGATAACACCACTTTTGGATCGTTATTGGCCGATGGGATAGAAAATATGACTGGTGTTGAGAATATTCAAACCATATCCGGAAGCTATGTCGATGCAGAATATGCTGTCACAGCATTTGCATATTGCATGGAACAAAACAATGCAATGTCATCGAAAGATGTGGATATTACCTGGAGCATTTCCGACTGGGGTACACTAAGCACCGAAGATCAGGCAAAAGTAAGTCTGACCCGCAGTACTACTGATTTTGGGAAAGCTACTTTATCAGCAGGTAGCATTTCGGCCGATGCCACAATTACACTTCAGGCAGTTTATCAAAGTAGTACTTTGACAAAAACAGTAAATTTGAAAGCGCTTTCAGTAGCCGGATTGAAATCGACAATTGCCGACGAAATTATTGTTGCCAATAACTTAATGACAGCTGTAACCGACAACAATGGCTATATCACAAACCTGAAAGCAACACTTACCGGTTTAGTGAATGCCGGACAGACTTTAATTGACAACACCGAAGCAACTATTTCGGAAGCCGTGACTGCACTTGATAATCTGAAAGCCGGAGAAACTGCTTTTACAAGCGGAATGGCTCCTTACAATGATTTCACAGCATACATAAATACTGTACAAGCTAGCTACGATGCTGAAATGCGCACAGCTACTTTTATTACCACCGTAAAAGGCACACTAAATTCGGCTATTGGTAATGCAAATAATGCACGAACCACAATCGCCGAACTGACCGACATCACATCTGCTAAAACTGCACTTGAAACAGCCTACGCTCAATACAACAGCGACATTCCTGCATATGCAGCCCTCGAAACACAGATTTCAGCGGTGGCTACACGCTTAAGCGTAGTTGATCCCCGCAAAGGAAACGGACAGTTTTTAATGTACCCTACAGCAAATGTCACGTCGCTTACGGAAGCAAAAACTTCTGCAGAAACTGCACTGACAAACGGAACAACAGCTACACAACTGAACTCTGCAAAAACTGAGCTCGAAACCGCATTGTCAACTTTCAACGCTCAGCCACGCATTGCACCTACAACCACGACTAATTATAAAATTTATTCTTACGGAGTGGATAACGGAGATGGTGGCACTGTGAAGAATATTCTTTATGCTGATGGCACAGGTAATCTGAAATATGCCACGACCGACAATGCTGCACTAACCAGCACGAACTCACAATGGGAAATCGCTGAAGTATCAACCGGCAGTTATACTTTCAAAAACATCAGTTCAGGCACTTATCTCAACGGCATCACAATGTCGGAAACGGCCATGAATTACACAACTCCCGAAGGAAGCAGTCAATATGGTTTAATAATGGCAGCTGAGGATACGTACTTTCTGTATAATATAGTGACTTCAACCGGAAAAGGACTTGAGATTGACACCTACGATGCAGGAACAAACACAGGCGCTATACTTATGAGCAATGCCCCTGCTACACGTTTCCGCTTCCTGTTCCAGTTCGAGCCCGTTTCGGCAAGCACAGACATAAACAACCCCGGCTCTGAGATAAGAATTTACAACCGCACCAATGCCATTGTAATTGAAGGTTTGAATATTGGCGAAACTTATTCGGTTTACAATACAATGGGCGCAATGCTGGTAAATGCCAAAGCAAACTCAACTGTAGAAAAAGTAGAACTGAACAACTCAGGCGTTTATATCGTTCAGGTTGGTAATGTTGTTCGCAAAATAGTGAAGTAAAACAAATAGCTGCGAAAGCAGAATAATGAAAAGAGGCTGATTCAAAATATAGTTTGAATCAGCCTCTCTGTTTTCTTAATATCAGGACACAACAGGAACTATCACTTCTCTTTTTCCACCTTAATCAGTTTCAGATTTTTATACTGCAATCTTACCCTGAGCCATTGCAGCAACTGCTGTTCGCGATTAGCATCGGGAAGCGTGCTAAACTCAGCATAAAATACAGGAATGGTATCGGTAGTGTTTTTCAGATTATCGTAAAATATACTGCGCGACACCGAAAACCCAACTACTTCAGGATACTGAATACTCAGCTCTTTCCCCAGATTTTGTCGTTCACCCGCAATGTCGTTGAGTTTTTGCAGTTCAGTACGAAGTTTAAAATTCTCAGCTTCCTTGGCCTCTAATTCTTCATCTTTTTTCTCAAGTAATTTACTGATAACACCTGCCTGAGCACCCAAATCGAGCGAACCTGACGTTTGTTTAATTTTCAGGGCTGTATTTTCGAGTCCAAATTCGACCAAACGGTTCTCGAGCCTTCTAATCTGACTGTCGGTCAGGGCATTTCCGACCAACGAAATGTGTATTGCTTTCTTTTTCCCATCATACTCGCGACGCACATTCAGGATTTCCACATCCTCGAACATCACCTCGTTTTGTATGGTTTGCACGTACTTAATAGCTTGTGAATTAAAGCGTGTTTCGCCCACCACATTCCATGCCATATACACGCTGGGCACTATCATCAATACCGAGAAAATGGTAATATTCCGACGCTGCACACGACGTTTCACAGGATCCACAATTTCTTTCACAGGGAAATGCAGATATCGAACCACAATAAAGGTAGCCAATGCTATAAAGAAAGAATTGATAAAGAAAAGGTAAAAAGCGCCAAAGAAATAACTGAACTGTCCGGTAGCAAGTCCGTAACCAGCCGTACAAAGCGGAGGCATAAGTGCTGTGGCAATGGCTACACCGGAGATAATTGTGATTTTACCTTCCTTACGCGAAGCAGCCACAATGCCAGCCATACCTCCAAAAAAAGCTATCAGCACATCAAAAATAGTGGGCGTGGTACGCGCAAGCAATTCCGACTGCGCATCGCTGAGTGGGCTAACCAGGAAATAAGTGGTGGATGCCGTCAAACTAATAATCACCATGATCAGCAAATTTCGCAATGAACTCCGAAGCAACACATTGTCATCGATACCAATGGCCAGACCCACACCGTTGATAGGTCCCATCAGCGGCGAAATAAGCATGGCGCCGATAATCACAGCTGTAGAGTTTACATTTAACCCTACCGAAGCCACAATCACTGCCAAAAACAAAATCCACACATTGGCACCCTTAAACTCAATATCTTTGGTGATTGAAGCTATAGTGGCTTCAATATTGGTATCGTCGTGAAGATTCGATATTTCTCTGATTTTTTGATAAATCCTTTTCAAAAAATTCTCTTTTATTACTTTTTCATCCATAGTGAGCTTATTATTGTTTGAGTTACGAAAATAGTGTTTTTTTTGTTATCATTCAGAAAGCATTACATAGAAAAAACAAAAAAGGCTTGCCTGACAACTCAGACAAACCTTTTTATATCATAAATCAAGAGCTTAGTTTTCGACGGTCAACTCATCGATCAGTCTCTGAGCGCCACCTACTTTTTCCATTACCCAAAGCACATAACGAATATCCACATTAATAGTACGTTGCAGGTCCGGCTCAAACACAATATCGCCACTCATGGCTTCCCAGTTACCGTCGAAAGCCAAACCAATCAGTTCACCTTTGGCATTGAAAATCGGACTTCCCGAGTTACCACCAGTGATATCGTTGTTGCTAAGGAATGCTACATGCAATTCGCCTGTTTGCTTGTCGACATAAGCACCAAAATCTTTTTTCAAAATAGCCTGTTTCAGTTCGGCAGGCACATCAAATTCGTAATCGCCCGGTTTTTCTTTTTCCAGAATACCTTTTGTGGTCGAATAATATTTGTACTCAATGGCATCGGCAGGTTTATAACCTTTGATGGTTCCATAAGTGAGTCGCATAGTGAAATTAGCATCCGGATACATAGGCTGCGATTTTTCTTCGGCCATTTCCTTCATTCCGGCTTCGTAAAGACGTTCGGCATCGTCAATACGGGCCATTGCATCTTTAAATTCGTCGTTCTGAATTTCTTTGGCTGTAGCATACACTTCGTCGATAAACAAAAGTGCAGCATCTTTTTCAAATTTCAGCTTGCCTGATCGCACAGCTTTTTCAAATTTATCAGCATTACTGAAAGCCGATTTAGCAAAAATACTTTTGGCATAGCGACTGTAATCTCCCTTAAACTTTTTGTCGATGGTTTTGTAGAATTCAGGTAATGCATCGGCATTCACAGCCTTACGATATACTTTAAGCATTACAGCAAAAGTTTCTTCGTCCACTTCCTGATAATAATCCCTGTAAATTTCGCGTCCTTGTTTTACCATTTCATCTTTAGGCAGATTTTTTGTCGATAAGCTACGGATACGTGCTGCAATACGGGGCATTTCCACACCCGAAATCAGCGATTCGCTCAGGAAGCTAATGGCATGCAGATAAGGGAAAGCCGTTTTGTTCGATTCTTCGAGTTGGTTGAGCACCTTGCCGTATTTTTGCTGACGTTCGGGTGTTACTTTTATCCATTCGGCAAAAGCCTGTTCGCCTTCGCGTTTACGTTCCACAATTTTCAGTTTCTCCACAGCAGTATTCATTCCGATACTGTTTTTCCAGTAGTTCGAACTTCCTGCAAATTTGCTGGCATAAGCAATATTAATAGCTTCGCTGGCTACCATATACGATTTCCACACTTCCTGTTTGGCTCCACGCACGTCGATACGCGCACGGTTAGTGGCATTGGTGCGGTTTTCAATTCCCCACGAAGTAAGGTAACGGCTTGTGGAACCCGGATTTCCCATAATCATGGCATAATCGCCGGGCATATAACCTTTGTTCGAAATTTTTGCAAAACGTTTCGGTGTGTAAGGAACGTTATCTTTCGAGTACGCAGCTGGTTTTCCATCGGCATCCGAGTACACACGGAATACCGAGAAATCGCCGGTATGACGAGGCCACATCCAGTTATCGGTATCGCCACCAAACTTTCCAATCGAAGTAGGAGGTGTGTAAGCCAAACGTACATCTTTAAATTCTTCGAAAGTAAACACATAAAATTCGTTTCCCGAATAGAATGATTTCACCTGAATCTGATAATGAGTGTCTTTGCTTTTTTCGGCACGAATAGCCGAAAGAATTGAATCCTGTTTTTTGCTGCGCTCCTCACCCATCATTTCCCATGGAAGTTGCGAAATCACACGCTCGGTTACATCTTCCACACTTACCAGAAATTTCACAGTCAGCCCCGGAGCATGAATTTCGTCAGTCAGTTCTTTGGCAGTAAAACCATTTTTCAGATAATTATGATCCACCGAACTCAGTTGCTGAATAGCACCGTATCCGCAATGGTGGTTGGTAAACAAAAGTCCCTGATTTGAAACCATAATTCCGGTACAACCATTTCCGAATACGATTACCGCATCTTTCAGACTTGATTTGCTATCACTGTAAATATCCTCGGCCGTAAGCGTGCAACCCATGCCGTTCATTTTCTGGATGTTTAGTTTTTCGATCAGAGGCAACATCCACATTCCCTCATCGGCACGCACTCCGGTAAAGAGTATCACCGAAAGCATCAGAACAAGTATTCTTTTCATTACTAAATAATTGAGGTGTTTTCATACTGTCAGTAAAAAATTTTCAATTTCCACAAAGACAGCATTTTAAATTTGTTTTATTATTAACGACAAAAATATAAAATATTTATGCATAAATAAGGGTAATGTAAAAGAAAAACTTACAGGAAGGGAAAATATCCGATTATCTCAAACCAAACATGTTTTTTAACCAATAACATTGTATGTACAAAGAAATTATTTTTTACATTTGCAATATTAAAAAAAACAGACATACTTAATTATCAAAACCATAATAACGATCCGCTAAATGCAACTCCTCACAAAAAGATCAGTAATATACCTGCTTTTACTCCTCTCATTCAGCTTTAGCCAACTCAAAGCACAGGATCAGTTTACGGTTTACAGCAACATTGCTCACGAATACGACAACCCAATAATGATTAGTAGCAAATATGGCCAGTTCAGCTTATGGATCAGTGCAATGCACTCGGGTAGTGAGTTTGAGGCAGGGGGATTAGTAGTAAAAGAAAGCATGTACAAGCAGTTTTACAATGGGATAAAAACTGCCAAAGCCGAATATCATAAATGGATAAATGACACAACGGAGCAAAAGTTCAAGAAAGGATTAAAGCCCTTAAATATTGAGATACAAACAGATGCATATTTCAGAGATCAGACATTACATTATCACAACACTGCGTTTCTGAGTCTCAGTCTGGAAAAAAGCCCTGATAGAGCCGGCACATGTTTTCTGGCAATAAGAACAGGCGAATTAAAATCAACTACAAACAATAACATTCGCTCAGCAGGGTTCAAAATTATTTTTTCTTCTGAAAATGAGATTGAAAATTTTCTTCAAAAGATATCACCCGATAGTATAAATAAGTACATGGGAAATGCCGTTGGAAACTTATCTAAAATAAACGATCCGGAAGCCCCAGCCAATATCAAAGCCAGCAAAGAGCGAAAGTGGATAGGTCATGTGGAAGCTGGTATAAAAGGTATTGCTTTTACATCATACAAAACAAACCAGCCTGAATTAACGATTATTTCTTACACAGGTTGCGGTCTGGGCTTATTCGGACGCTATTATATTGGAAGAGTTCTTTTTCAACCTGAGTTAATTTTAAACAGAGAGTGGGGAGAATCATCAGAAGAATATATTGACTATTTTACGCAGACTCCCTCAACAAGGATAGAACCATTCCTGTCGCACCACATATCCACACCTGTTCTTGTTGGATATAATGTTTTTTATTCAGACAAAATAAGAATAAACGCTCTGGCCGGACTTCAACCACGTTTTAATGTATATAAAAACAAAAAGGTTCAGGGAGGATTTGCAGTGGGTGCCGACATTGACTATTCAATGCTAAGCATAGGTCTCAGATACAATTATTTCAGAGATGTTTACAAATCTGTTTACGGTAATATTGTAATAGAAGACAATATGCTATCGAATCTGTCAGTTCATTTGGCATGGAAATTTTATAAAAGCAAGTAATAATCCGGAAACAGATTAATCAGTTTCTTTGCAACTCCTTATTAACACAGTTTTCTGCACAGTCTCTGAACCCAACAGAACCAAAATAGTATCTCAAATATCCAAATTCGAATGTTTTTCATTCGATTTCAAAGCTTTTTTATTCAATTTCAAATCAAAAAGACTCAAAGAAGTGTCTCTGACATCCAAAGTCGGATGTTTTTCAACCGATTTCAATGCTTTTTTACTCAATTTCAAACCAAAAGGATTCAATAAAGTATCTCTGACATTCAAAGTCGGATGGTTTTCATTCAATTTCAATGCTTTTTTAATCAATTTCAAATCAAAAGGATTCAAAAAAGTATCTCAGACATTCAAAGGCGGATGTTTTTTATCCGAATTCAATGCTTTTTTATTCATTTTCAAATCAAAAGGATTCAAAGATTCAGCCCGAGCGTTCAAAGTCGGATAATATTCATAAAAAACACTATTTCGGAAGCTAATTTTCACCACAATGAACAAACTCCGGCTTCAAAGCATTTTATTAAAAAAGTCCATTTCGGCACATTTTTCGTATCTTTGTGCCGAAATTGAATTTTTTAAGGTACAAATTACAGATTATTCTGATTAAAAACATTTAAAAAGAACACATGGGTAATAATTTATTAAAAGGAAAAAGAGGTATTGTTTTCGGTGCTCTCAACGATATGTCGATTGCATGGAAAGTAGCTGAACGCGTGGTAGAAGAAGGTGCAGTGATTACTTTGTCGAACACTCCGCTCGCTGTGCGTATGGGAACAACCAACGAACTGGCAGAAAAGCTGAATGCCAAACTTATTCCGGCCGACGCCACAAGTGTGGAAGACCTCGAACAGGTTTTCGCTCAGTCGATGGAAGCACTTGGTGGTAAAATCGACTTTGTGTTACACTCGATAGGTATGTCGCCTAACGTTCGCAAAAAACGCACTTACGACAATCTCGACTACGATTTACTGATGACTACGCTCGACATTTCGGCTATTTCGTTCCACAAAATGCTGCAGGTAGCCAAAAAAATGGATGCAATCAGCGAAGGTGGTTCGGTACTTGCTTTGTCGTATGTGGCTGCTCAGCGCACGCTTTTCGGATACAACGACATGGCTGACGCCAAATCGATGCTCGAATCGATTGCCCGCAGCTTCGGATACATTTACGGTCGCGAAAAAGGCGTTCGCATCAACACCATTTCGCAATCGCCGACAATGACAACTGCCGGTAGCGGTATCAAAGGTTTCGATTCGCTGGTGGATTTCTCCGACCGTATGTCGCCTCTGGGAAATGCTACAGCTCAGGACTGTGCCGACTATTGCGTGGTAATGTTCAGCGATCTGACCCGCAAAGTGACCATGCAGAACCTGTTCCACGATGGCGGATTTTCGAGCATGGGTATGAGCTTCCGCGCCATGGAGCAGTACAACAAAAGCTTCGACGAGTTTAAAGACGAGAACGGAAATATTATCTACGGATAATCTTTTTTCCAAACTAAAACATGAAGTTGTCTTGCCTTTTTATAAACAATATAATATCGCTTCTCCGAAGCTAAGAAATTGCTCCGTTAGGAGCATAATTATGGTAGCTATTATTAGTCCCTTTTGCTAAATAGCTCCGTAGGAGCGACATTATGAAAAGTCAAGACGAGTTCCATAAAAAAAACAAGCTGTCCGGTATTAAAACCCGACAGCTTGTTTCGTTTTTAGTCGTTATTCAAAAAAAAGTTTGCGGTTTTCTTCTGTTACAGACTATTGATCGCATTCAAATCGTCGAATGCAACCTGTAAACGTTTAATTATCGACTCCTCACCTTTGCGAATCCAAACGCGGGGATCGTAGAATTTTTTGTTTGGTTTTTCGGCTCCTTCCGGATTTCCGATTTGGCCCTGCAGATAATCGTGATTGGCTGCTTCGAACTGACGAACGCCATCCCAATAAGCCCACTGAGTATCGGTATCGATGTTCATTTTCACCACACCATAACTAATGGCTTCACGAATTTCTTCGTGCGACGAACCTGAACCTCCGTGGAACACAAAACTTACCGGCATATCATCGCTCAAACCATCTTTGGCTTTGATATATTCCTGTGAGTTTTTCAGAATCTTCGGCTCCAGTTTCACATTTCCGGGTTTGTAAACACCGTGCACATTACCAAACGAAGCAGCCACTGTGAAGTTTGGCGATACTTTGCTAAGTTCGCTGTATGCATAATACACATCTTCGGGCTGAGTGTAAAGCAAACTGTTGTCCACGCCACTGTTGTCCACACCATCTTCTTCGCCACCGGTAATGCCGAGTTCGATTTCGAGGGTCATACCCATTTTGCTCATGCGGGCAAGATATTTTTTGCTGATTTCGATGTTTTCTTCGAGAGGTTCTTCCGATAAATCGAGCATGTGCGAGCTGAAAAGTGGCTTGCCTGTTTCAGCAAAGTTTTTTTCGCTGGCATCGAGCAATCCGTCGATCCAGGGAAGCAGTTTCTTGGCGGCATGGTCGGTATGAAGAATCACACGCACACCATAAGCTTCGGCCAGCGTGTGAATATGCTTAGCTCCGGCCACAGCGCCCAGAATGGCAGCTTGTTGTCCGTCGAGTTTCAGGCCTTTACCTGCGTTAAAGGCAGCACCACCGTTCGAAAACTGTATAATCACAGGAGCATTAGCTACTTTGGCAGCTTCCATTACAGCATTCACGGTAGACGAACCCACAACGTTCACAGCCGGAATGGCAAATCCTTTTTCTTTGGCTACTTTAAAAATAAATTGAAGATCGGCTCCGGTTACCACACCGGGCTTTACTACTTCTGAAATTTTTCCCATAAGTTATAACTATTTTATTTGTTATTGAGTGATTATAACAAACAGGAAAGCATAAAGTTGAAAAAGCAGCTCCTAAAAATTATGCTGAGGAATTAAAAAACAGAAAAGACGAGCATTAGTTGGTTGTTTCCTCCGAAAGGAAATGCTCAAGTTCTTCGGGTTTTACATTGGAAGTTAACTGCCCGTTGACAGCCCACGAGATATGACCGGTTTCTTCGGACACAATAATGGCAATGGCATCGGATTGCTCGGTAATACCCAGAGCCGCGCGGTGTCGCAACCCGAGTTGTTTGGGTATCGTCTGATTTTTGGAAATGGGAAGAATGCACGAAGCCGCCTTAATTTTTTCGTTGGTGATAATCATGGCACCATCGTGCAGGGGCGAATTTTTAAAAAATATATTTTCAATCAGACGCGAGCTAATAGTTGCATTAATTTGCTCGCCTGAATGCGAATAGGTATCCAGATCGGAATTGCGGCAAAGTATTATAAGTGCTCCCGTTTTTGTTTTGGCCATATTCCGGCAGGCCAGTACAATTTGTATCAGGTGAATATTGGTTTTCTCCTTCTCGTCGGAATTATTGCTGAAAAAACGTTTCAAAAAACTGAAAGAACCCCAGCGACGATGTGACCCGATTTTAGAAAAAAAGCGGCGTATTTCGTCCTGAAAAAGCACTATCATTCCGAAAGCACCCACGCTAACCACCCGATCGAAGATACCTCCGAGCAATTCAAGGCGAAAAACATACGACACCAGAAACCAAACTGTCAGAAATGCCATTATGCCAAAAAACACATTGGCGGCTCCCGAACGCTTCAGCAGCTTGAACATTTCGTATAGCAAAATTGCCACCAGAACAATGTCGACAATATCTTTTATTCCTATCTGAAAACCCATAATTTATTCAGTTTGTTTTAAAAAATCAGGCATTGAGGTATTGCGTAAACAGTTTTATTGTTTCCACAGCCTCTTTTACATCGTGAACTCTGAGAATGGCAGCTCCGTTAAGTAATGCCAGCATATTAAGAGCAGTTGTACCGTTTAACGCCTCAGTTGCTTCAATGCCAAGTGTTTTGTAAATCATCGATTTTCGTGACATACCAGCCAGCAATGGTACATTCAGCTCTTTCAGATAATGCATCTCACGCAAAAGTCTGAAATTTTGCTCTGTTGTTTTAGCAAATCCGAACCCAGGGTCGGCAATCACATCGTTTACGCCTAAAAGGTGAAGCTGAGCGATACGCTTTTGCAAAAACCCAAGCACTTCGGAAGTGATATTTTCGTATTCGGTATATGTCTGCATGTCCTGAGGCGTTCCACGCATATGCATCAACACATAAGCCACCTGAAGATCGGCAATGGTTTCGAACATTTCAGCATCGAGCGTTCCTCCGCTCACATCATTGATCATACCCACCCCAAATTCCGTCACCACATGCCGGGCAACCTGTGCCCTGTAAGTATCAACCGACACAGGCAAATCAGGAAAACGTTTTACAATAATTTCAAGCGCATACGAAAGCCGTTCAATTTCTTCAGCAGCACTTACCGCTTCAGCCCCGGGACGTGTTGAATAAGCTCCCAGATCGAGAATAAAAACACCGTCCTGAATCATTTTTTCAACTACGTGAATAATGCTTTTCTCTTTCTGATAACGTGAAGCAGGATAGAAGGAATCGGGCGTCACATTTACAATACCCATTACACGGGGAACCGAAAGATCGGCCAAACGGTCATTTATTTTAATTTGCATAGAAAATGAGCAATTTGTAACAATCAAAACCAAAAAACAACTGCAAATGTAAGAAAAAATAACGACAACAATATAAAAACATAAGAGTGCTGAGGGTAAGTAAAAATTCAGAAGTGGGTTAGTGATTGTGAATTATCCGGGGTAATGACAAAACAGCTGCAAACACAACTGATCCGGGTCATCACACATTACAATTATTTAAAAGCTAGCCAAATGAATATTTTTTGAAAACACATATACGTTTTAGTCGAAAAATAAGTTATAATAGTACCTGTTTTGACTTAAATGCCGAAAAAATAAGCATCAAACAGGGCGAAAAGCAAAAAAAATACTATTTTTGCAGAGTTATTCAGTAATTTAAAAAGTTCATTTGTAATATTTCATACCTTTTATGAAAATCAAAACAATAACAAAAATCGGTTTTTTCCTGGTAGGAATAAGTGTCATAGTGGCCTTTAGTAAAAAACCCAACCAAAGCACCTCAAGTGTTACCGGTTGGAAATACAACGATAAAAACAGCACCGGCTTTACAGTAAAACCGGGCTATAAACTGCAAACACCCATAGGAATGGTGGCCATCGAAGGTGGTTCGTTCACTATTGGTGAAAAAGGTGAATTCGTAACTGCACCACGCGACAACAAACGCCGCAGAATTACTGTAAGTTCGTTTTTCATGGATCAATATGAAATCCGTAACGTTGACTGGCGCGAATATACCAACTGGATGGAGGTTGTTTTTGCACGTACAGCCCCACAGCTTGTAGAAAAAGCACAACCCAACAAACAAATCTGGCGCGAAGAGCTTGCATACAACGAACCTTATTTGCAGAATTACTTTACACATCCGGCTTTCGACCAGTATCCCGTAGTTGGTGTAACATGGGAACAGGCTATGGACTATTGTGCATGGCGTACCGACCGTGTAAATGAACTTGCGCTGATACGTGCAGGTATTATTACTCCTCCCGACTTTGCAAAACTTGAAAACATGCCTTACGACTCTATTCGTGATAATTTTGTTTTCAACACTCAAAAATATCTGCTCCAGAGTACATATCAGCCACAGGCCGGAAAACGTCCGAAAACAAACCTTGGTGGTCAGGTTCGCAAAGTGGATATGTCTGACGGAATCCTTTTCTCCGACTTCCGTCTTCCGACTGAAGCTGAATGGGAATTTGCAGCATATGCTATTAAAGCCGGTGCCGATGGTATGGTTCCTGAAGGAAAAATATATCCATGGTCGGGTGCTCAAATGCGTAATCCAACAAAAAAACAACTCGGACAAATGCAGGCAAACTTTGTTCGCGGACGTGGTGATATGATGGGAACATCCGGAAGTCTGAACGACCGTGCCACCATTACCGAAGTGGTAAATTCATACTATCCTAACGATTTCGGACTTTACAACATGGCCGGAAACGTAAACGAGTGGGTACTTGACGTATATCGTCCTACAAGTTACGAAGTTGTAGCCGAGTATAACTCATTCCGTGGCAACGTATATCTTACACCGCGTGCAACCGGAAAAGATCAGTTTGGTCGCAATGTTTATCAGATTGATTCACTTGGCCGTATTGCCAACGACAGCATCGACTTCCGTGATTTTAAAGATGGTGATCCTCAGTCGCAGATTAATTTCAGCCTTGCGAATGCCAATCTGCTGGCCCGCGACACAATGGATATTACAGACATTCTTCGTCCGGTAATTTCAAAAAACACCCGCGTTTACAAAGGTGGTTCATGGAAAGACCGCGTTTACTGGCTGAATCCTTCCACACGTCGTTATCTCGATCAGAACAAAGCAGCAAACGACATAGGTTTCCGTTGCGCCATGAGCATGATTGGCAACATTGAACAGAAAAAATAAATTACTGTTTATGAATATCATTAAAAGCACCGGACTGTATTGGACCCGGTGCTTTTTTATTACATAAAGGCTGAGAATCTCAGCAGAAATTAGTAATTTTGCAGACTTAATTGAAACAGTATAAAATACCATATAATGATTATGATGAGAACAAAAATTGTGGATGCACTGAAAAGTACTGATTTTGGTGCAGAAGTGAACATAAAAGGTTGGGTACGCACCCGCAGAGGAAACAAAAACGTGAGTTTCATTGCGTTGAACGATGGTTCAACCATTCATAATATTCAGGTGGTAGCCGACAACGAAAAGTTTGGCGACGAATATCTGAAACCCATCACTACCGGAGCATGTATCAGCGTGACCGGAACTTTGGTGGAATCGCTCGGTAAAGGTCAGACCGTTGAAATACAGGCCAACGAAATTGAAATCTACGGCACAGCCGATCCTGAAACATATCCTTTACAGAAAAAGGGTCATACACTCGAATTCTTACGTGAAATAGCTCACCTTCGTCCGCGCACGAATACATTTGGAGCTGTTTTCCGCATTCGTCATCATATGGCAATGGCCATTCACCGTTTTTTCCACGACAGAGGATTCTTCTATTTTCACACACCGATACTTACAGCTTCGGATTGTGAGGGTGCAGGACAAATGTTCCAGGTCACAACCATGAATCTTTATGATCTGAAAAAAGACGAAAACGGATCGATTGATTACGACAACGATTTCTTTGGCAAACAAACAAGCCTTACTGTTTCGGGGCAGCTCGAAGGGGAACTTGCAGCCATGTCGATGGGTTCAATTTATACATTTGGCCCGACTTTCCGTGCCGAAAATTCGAACACACCACGCCACCTTGCTGAATTCTGGATGGTTGAACCTGAAGTGGCTTTCAACGAAATAGAAGAAAACATGCAACTGGCTCAGGACTTTATTCAGTACTGTATCCGCTGGGCACTCGACAATTGCAAGGACGATCTTGACTTCCTGAGCAATATGTACGACAAGGAATTGTACGAACGACTCAACTTTGTGGTAAACAACGACTTTAAACGCCTGACATACACTGAAGGAATTGCAATTCTGGAAGCTGCTGTGGCAAACGGACACAAATTTGAATTCCCTGTGGGCTGGGGTACCGACCTGCAATCGGAACACGAACGTTACCTTGTAGAAGATCATTTCAAAAAACCGGTAATTCTTACCGATTATCCGAAAGAAATAAAATCGTTCTACATGAAACAGAACGACGATGGAAAAACCGTGCGCGCCATGGATGTACTTTTCCCGAAAATTGGTGAAATTATCGGAGGCTCGCAACGTGAGGAAGATTTTGAAAAACTTCAGAAACGTGCCGACGAAATGGGCGTACCTACCAAAGACATTTGGTGGTATCTCGACACACGCCGTTTCGGAACTGCACCACACTCGGGCTTTGGACTTGGGTTTGAGCGTCTGTTGCTTTTCGTAACCGGTATGACCAATATTCGCGACGTGATTCCTTTCCCGCGCACACCGAACAATGCAGAGTTTTAATTTGTTCTATTTCCCGGCTGAAATATGCCTGTAAAAATAAAAACATAACTTTTCAATCTAATCATAATGAGCAGTACAAAAACAACCGAAATGGAAAACGTTGTAGTACGTTTCAGCGGCGACTCGGGCGATGGAATGCAACTTACCGGAACCCTGTTTTCGAATCTTTCGGCTATTCTGGGAAATGAAATTTCTACTTTCCCCGATTTCCCATCTGAAATCAGAGCTCCACAGGGTACACTGGGTGGCGTATCAGGATTTCAGGTTCATTTGGGGGCAGGAAAAATCTACACTCCGGGTGATGATGCCGATGTATTGGTAGCCATGAATCCCGCAGCGCTGAAAGTGAATGCAAAAGGAGTAAAAAAAGGTGGCGTAATTATTTTCGATGAAGATTCGTTCCGAAAATCGGATATGGAAAAAGCCGGTTTTAAAACCGAAAATCCTTTTGAAGAACTCAATATTTCTGAAACTATTCAGCTTATTCCGGCACCGCTTTCGTCGATGACGCAAAGCAGTCTCGAAGGTTTCGAAATGGATGCAAAATCTATTCTGCGTAGCAAAAATATGTTTGCACTCGGCCTTATCTGCTGGTTGTTCAATCGTCCTGTCGATCAGGCTGTGCATTTCCTTGAAAATAAATTCTCGAAAAAGAAAAGCATTCTCGAAGCCAACATAAAAGTACTTACCGATGGTTTCAACTATGGTGGAAATTTGCACCTGAGTGTAAACACTTATAAAATTGAAAAATCGCACGATGTACCTAAAGGAAAATACACCAGCATAAACGGAAATAAAGCCACTGCGTGGGGTCTGATTGCTGCATCGAAAAAAGCCGGTCTCGAGCTTTTCCTTGGCAGCTACCCTATCACTCCGGCCACCGACATTATGCAGGAACTTGCACTGCGCAAAGATTTAGGCGTAAAAGTAATTCAGGCTGAAGACGAAATTGCAGGGATTACCACTGCTCTTGGTGCTTCATTCGCAGGAGCTCTGGCTGCCACAAGCACATCCGGCCCCGGACTTGCATTAAAGTCAGAAGCTATCGGGCTTGCCGTAATGGCCGAGCTTCCTATTGTAATTGTAGATGTGATGCGTGGAGGTCCATCAACAGGTCTGCCTACCAAAACCGAGCAAACCGACTTACTTCAGGCTCTTTACGGACGTAACGGTGAAAGTCCCGCTGTAGTTATTGCAGCGAGCACACCTGCCGATTGTTTTCATTATGCCTTTATGGCTTCGAAAATTGCGTTGGAACACATGACTCCGGTTATTCTGCTTACCGATGCTTTTATCGGCAACGGAACTTCGCTGTGGAAACTGCCAAAACTTGCAGAACTTCCTGAAATCAAACCCAATTTTGCACAACCGGGCATGGAAGGTCTGAATGTAACTGCCCGCAACGAAGAAACAAAAGCACGTTACTGGAGCGTCCCCGGCATTGAAGGATTTAATCACCGCAACGGTGGACTTGAAAAAGACTACAACAGCGGCTCAATTTCTACCGACGCTGCAAATCACCAGAAAATGGTGGATACACGTCAGGCAAAAGTGGATTATATCAGCAACGTTATTCCTGAGCTTGTAGTGGAAGGCGATGCATCGGCTGACTTACTGGTAATTGGTTGGGGAACAACACACGGACATTTGATGACTGCCGTGAATTCTCTGAACAAAAAAGGGAAAAAAGTGGCTCTCGCACACTTCAACTATATTAATCCACTTCCGAAAAACACTGAGGAAGTGATTAAAAAATTCAAAAAAGTAATTGTTTGCGAACTCAACAACGGACAGTTTGCCACATACCTGCGTTCGAAAGTTCCCGGCGAATATCTGCAATACAACAAAGTGCAGGGTCAACCTTTCACCGTTTCGGAAATCGAATCGCATTTGGAAACAATTCTGTAAGTCAATACCGGAAAAATCATTAGAGATATGGAAACAAAAACAATTCAATATACACTCAAGGACTTTAAAAGCGATCAGGCTGTACGCTGGTGTCCTGGTTGTGGCGACTATGCTGTTCTCAACACAATGCAAAAAGTAATGGCCGAACTGGGAGTTGCCCCTCACAATACTGCCGTTATTTCAGGTATTGGCTGCTCATCGCGTTTGCCTTATTATGTGAGCGGATACGGCTTTCACAGCATTCACGGACGTGGAGCTGCTGTGGCCACCGGAGTTAAAGTAGCGAACCCGGCTCTTACCGTATGGCAAATCACCGGCGATGGCGACTGTCTGGCCATTGGAGGAAATCACTTTATTCACAGTGTTCGCCGTAACATCGATATCAATGTATTGCTTTTCAATAATCAGATTTATGGTCTGACCAAAGGACAATATTCACCAACCACTAAAAAAGGCTATGTAACCAAATCGTCGCCATTCGGAACGATTGAACGTCCTTTCCGCCCGGCAGAGTTGACTTTTGGTGCAGGTGGTACATTCTTTGGCCGTGTACTCGATGTCGATCTTAAATCGTCGCACATGACCATGATGGCCGCAGCGCAACACAAAGGCACATCGATAGTGGAAACGCTTGTAAATTGTGTAATTTTCAACGATGGAGCTCATAACTGGTTATCGGAAAAAGCAACCCGTTACGACCGAGTGATTATCCTGGAACATGGTAAACCCATGATTTTCGGAGCAAATAACGACAAAGGTCTTGTTCTCGACGGATTCAACCTTAAAGTGGTTACGATTGGTGAAAACGGAATTACTGAAAATGACATTTTGGTACACGATGCAAAATGTCAGGATTCAACTCTTCAACTGAAACTTGCGTTGATGGAAGGTCCTGACTTCCCTGTCGCTTTGGGTGTTATCCGCAATGTGGAAGCAGAAAGCTACGACGAAGCTGTTGTAAATCAGATTCACGAAATTCAGGCTAAGTCGAAGATTAAAACTTTCGACGATCTGATTGATTCGTGTGAACAATGGGAAATGTAAAGTCCTGATTTCAAAATAAAAATTCATGCCCGACTGATTAAATTATCAGCCGGGCATTTTTTTATCTGATGATTAGAAAATCAGCCGCATAGAAAATTAAAATTTTATCAACTAGAACTGTTTTTTTGTATCTTTGCAAATTCATAAAAAAGAAATAATCTTATGGCAGGATTTGGAAAATGGCTGGCTGGTGGATTGGGACTTGTACTCGGAGGACCTATGGGAGCAATTATCGGCTTTGCGCTTGGCTCATTGTTCGAAGGCAGCAGCACCAGTAGTTCACAGCAGGGTACTCACTCACGCACTACACGCAGCACCTCAGAAGGCGATTTTAAAATGAGTCTTCTTGTGATGATTGCCTGCGTAATGAAAGCTGACGGCAATGTACAAAAAGCAGAACTGAATGTTGTAAAACGTTTCCTGGTTACTAATTTCGGCGAAGATGGCGCACTCGAAGCATTGCAAATTCTCAAACGCCTCCTCGATCAACCTCTGAACGAAAGAGAAATGGCCATGCAGATCAACCAGTTTATGAATTATTCGGCAAAACTGCAGCTGGTTCATTTTCTGTTCGATGTGGCATACTCGGATGGTCACGTAAATGCTGCTGAACTCCGGGTAATACAAACCATCGCAAGTATTTTCAGAATAACCGCCGCCGATTTTGAATCGCTGAAAGCACCTTACGTAAAAAATGTAGATAAAGACTGGGCTTATAAAGCACTTGAAATTGAGCCTTCGGCAACAATCGACGAAATTAAAAAAGCCTACCGCAGAATGGCTATGAAATATCATCCCGACAAAGTAAATTCTCTGGGCGAAGATGTAAAAAAATCGGCCACCGAAAAATTCCGGGCTATCAACGAGGCCTACGAGCAGCTAAAAAAAGACAGAAGCTTTGTATAATTTCCGTATAAAACAACCGTTCCTAAAATAAACGATTATGGAAGAAAGAATTACAGTCAGGACATTCAGCAGTTCAGTGGATTTTGAAATGGTAAAAGCTTATCTCGAATCCTGCGGCATTGAATGTTTCGGTAAAGATGAACTCACCAACCGGGCCTATCTAGCCAATGTAAATGGCGGTGTAAAATTACAGGTACGCGCCGGGCAGTTAGATGAAGCTATTCAACTACTTATAGAAGGAGGTTACATTAAACCTGAAGATATGGAGAGTTCCCCTGAATTTCGCTGGGCCGAAAAAGTAATCAACAAAATCAAAAGCATTTTCCAGTAATCTCTGACATACTCAAGCATCCTATGCCTCAAAAAAAGCAAATGAAGAAACTGGCCCAGGATACGGCCATTTACGGTATCAGCAGCATTGCCGGTCGCTTTCTGAACTGGCTGTTAGTGCCTCTTTACACATATGTACTCACAGATTCGTCGGAATACGGCGTGGTAACCAACCTTTACGCATGGACAGCTTTTCTGCTCGTCGTATTGACTTATGGTATGGAAACCGGTTTTTTTCGTTTTGCCAACAAAGATCGTGAACAGGCCGGAAAGGTTTACAGCACTACGCTGATTTCGGTAGGTTCCACCTCTCTGTTGTTCGTACTTTTGGTCTTTTTGTTTTCAGGAAAAATTGCCGGTTGGCTTAATTATAGCGATAATCCTGAATACATTGCAATGCTTGGCGTTGTAGTGGCAATGGATGCATTCGGCTCCATTCCTTTTGCATATCTGCGTTACAAAAACCGTCCGATAAAATTCGCCTCGTTGAAATTGCTAATGGTTTTTGCCAATATCATTTTCAACATATTTTTCCTTGTGGCGTGTCCCTGGCTTGCCAAAAATGCCCCCGAAACCATCTCCTGGTTCTACAATCCCGATTATGGCGTAGGTTATGTATTTGTGGCCAATTTATTTTCCACCGGAATAGTTACACTGGCTCTGTTTCCCGAAATTACAGCTGAAAAGTTCAGTTTCGATTCTGCTCTGCTGCGCAAAATGCTCCGCTATTCGTTGCCTCTGCTCATTTTGGGAATTGCCGGCATTATGAATCAGACACTCGACAAAATTATCTTTCCATATTTGTTCGACGATCCCGATTTTGCAAAGTCGGAACTTGGTATTTATGGTGCCTGCTTTAAAGTGGCAATGGTAATGATGATGTTCACACAGGCATTCCGCTATGCATACGAACCTTTTATTTTTGCACAACACAAAGATAAAAACAGCCTTGCAGCGTATGCCGATGCCATGAAGTATTTTATTATTTTCTCGTTGCTCATTTTTCTGGGTATGGTTTTTTATCTTGATATTTTCAAGTTTGTAATTCGAAACGATTACTGGGAAGGGCTTCGTGTGGTACCTGTGGTGCTTTTTTCGTATATTTTTCAGGGCGTATTTTTCAATCTTTCGCTTTGGTATAAACTCACCGACAAAACCGTGTATGGCGCAATCTTTTCCATTGTAGGAAGTATCATTACACTGGCGATTAATCTGATTTTCGTTCCGGTATTCAGTTATATGGCTTCGGCATGGGCCGCTTTTGTGTGCTATTTTGTAATTATGTGTTTATCTTACTTCGTAGGTCAGAAACACATGCCTATCAAATACGACCTGAAATCAATTGGAATTTATACAGGCACAGCTTTAGTGCTGTTTGCAACGAGTTACCTCATAAATACATCATACCTTGCAGTGGATCTGTTATTGAAAACAGTTTTGTTAATTGCATTTCTGACTTTAGTGGTAAAAAGAGATTTTCCATTGAATAAAATACCTTATATCAATAAGTTTGTGAAATAACAGACAAGTACCTTAATGAAAAAACGCACGTAATTATGCTATCTGTTATCATATGTTCAAAAAATAGAATGCTTGCTCCTGACTTTGTGAAAAATATCGCAAACACGATCGGGTCGGAGTACGAACTTGTACATATTGATAATTCGGATACAAAATACAGTATTTATAAAGCTTACAACGAAGGTGTCAAACTGTGTAAATACGATAATCTGTGTTTTTTGCATGAAGATGTGCATTTTCACTCTAAAGACTGGGGCAAAAAAATTATTGAACATCTTCAAACTCCCAATGTGGGAATTTGTGGTGTTGCCGGTCGCGATTTTGTTTCGAAAGTACCGGCGGCATGGAATAAAAAGTTATCCGGAGTTAATATAATTCAATCGGACAAACTCGGTATCAGACGCACACGACGTAAACTCATACCCGGAGATTATAAAAATCCGCTTCGTGAAGTAATTACACTCGATGGAGTGATTATGTGTTGCCGAAAAGATATTTTTGAGAAAATAAGTTTCGACGAGAGCATTGGTGGTTTTCACGGTTACGATTTCGACATTTGTATACAATCTGCTGTACATGGATATCAAAACTATGTGATGTACGACATCGTTATGGAGCATTTTTCGCGTGGAAATCCGAATGCAGACTATTACAGAGCCCTGATAAAGGTTTTCAGAAAATGGAAAAACAGCTTACCTTTATTCAGCAGGGAAGTAAAACCCGGCATAATCAGAAGAATTGGCTGGATTGATTGCCGAGGTCTTACCAAACTGCTTTGCAAAATGGTACGCCGAAACATGCCGGTAAACGAAATAGCCACAGAAATAACATACTTTAGCAACACACTGAAACTCCGTTTTCCGGCTTTAAGAAAATTGTGGATAAAGCCTGAAATTTACCTGATGAGATGTCTGCATTTTCCACTGAAAATCTTTAAGAAAAGAAACAGTGAGTGTGAAAATTAAAATTTGAAGAATGAATAAACTACATATTATAACACCTGTCAAGGATTCACCCGAAACAACTCTGAGAGCCATAGATAGCATAATGAGTTCGGAGATTGCTGTGGATTTTTCGTACTTCATTTACAATGACTTCAGCACTGAAGAAACCACTGAATTACTTCAGAGAAAAGCAGAAGAGCTGGGTTTCGAACATATCAATCTTGCCGACCTCACTACACATCCATCACCCAACTATCTGCTTGTGCTACAAACTGCACAGCAAAAAGCAATTGCAGACAATGCACATCTGATCATTGTGGAATCGGATGTGGTTGTCGAAAAAAACACTTTGCAGGCATTGGCCAATTATGCATCGACACTCGACAAACCGGGAATGCTGGCTGCTGTGACTGTGGATAAAACCAAAAGAATTAACTTCCCCTATCTTTACGCAGACAAATTACCAGCCGGGGTAAACAACACCCGAAAAAGATTGAGTTTTTGCTGTACATTACTCAGCAATAACTTACTGAAAACATTCAGTTTCGAACAACTCGATCCCACAAAATCGTGGTACGATGTATTTATTTCGCACAAAAGTGTGGAACTCGGATTCAATAATTACCTGTTCACAAACCTGCCGGTGTTGCACATGCCACACAGTAGTCGCCCCTGGAAACATCTGAAATACAGTAATCCTTTAAAATATTATTGGCGTAAACTGATAAACAACAAAGACAAAATCTGAGAGAGAATGGATTATCCGCTTGTGTCGGTCGTTGTGCCGGTATATAATATGCAGCTGTTTCTGGCTGAAACACTCGATTCGGTGCTTAAAAGCACTTACCCGAATTTCGAAGTGCTGTTGGTAGACGATGGTTCGACCGACAACTCAGCCGATATTTGTGCTCAGTACGCCAAAGCGGACAGCCGCGTTCGTTTTATACAACAACGCAACGGTGGTGCCTCGGTAGCCCGCAATACTGGCATCCGAAATGCCACAGGAACTTACATATTGCCGGTAGATGCCGATAATCTGATTGCTGCAGATTATATTGAGAAATGCGTGGCCGTACTCGAAAAAAATCCGCAGGTAAAAATTGTGAGTTGCGAAGCTGAGTTTTTCGGAGGTAAAACAGGTCGTTGGAAACTTCCTGAATTCAGTCTGAAGTTGTTAGCGCGTCGTAATCTAATGGATAACTGCGCCATGTACCGCAAAACCGACTGGGAGAAAGCCGGAGGCTATTGCGAAGAAATTCTGGGCCGCGAAGATTGGGATTTCTGGATCAGCATGCTGAAAACCGGTGGAGAAATGTATCGTCTGCCCGAGGTGGGTCTTTACTACAGAGTTCGCCCGGATTCGAAGCGTAAACGCACCCGACATCTGAAATCAGAACTTATTGCGCAGCTTAACTGCAGACACAAAGTGTTTTTTTACAAGCAATTGGGAGGCCCGTTGCATAAAAGCCGTACATGGTCCGAAGCTTACAACAGAATCAAACATATATTTGAGCCTGAACGTATTGTATCAAAGCCGGGTTATGAGGAGTTTGTGTATAACATTACTGAAAATTTCGAAACCACACAGGGCGAAACCGGGATACGTACATTCGAGTGGCAAAACGAGAAACTCGAAGTATTGAGTTTTTATGGTTCAGCAAAATCGCCGACAGCCGAAAAAAACTACAAAGCTGATGCAAACGCAATCGGTTATTACGAAAAAACAGGATTTTTGGGAAAAACACGCGGATATTTCATTCGTAAGCAAAATTCGGCAAAGCCAAAAGTTTCGCTGATAGTGGCTGTTTACAAAAACACTGAGTTCCTGAAAGCTGTGCTCGATTCAACAAAATATCAAACCGAATCCGATTTCGAGATTATTATTACGGAAGATGGCGATTCGCCGGAAATGAAGTCATTTATCGAAAATTATTCATTCAACCATCCATATCAGCATTTGACGCAACCCGACGAGGGCTGGCGAAAAAACAAAGCACTCAATGCCGCTGTTAAAGCTGCGAACGCCAATTGGTTGATTTTTATCGATGGCGATTGTATACTACACCCGCGATTCGTGGAAATGCATTTAGCCAATGCCGGTGAAGGAAAAATCCTGAGTGGAAAACGCGTAAAGCTCGATCCGAAAACCACAAACGACTATCTTTCAGGCCAAATAAGCATCGAGACTGTGCGCGGTCGAATTCGTCAGGCATTTTTCGGCATTCGCAAGGGAATGAAGTTTACCGAAGAAGGTTTGTTTATTTCACCTTATGGATTTTGGGGCTTTTTGCCTAAAATGAGAAAACTGAATTATTTGAAAGGTTGCAATATGTCGTTCTCGAAAAATATGATTATGACCATCAATGGTTTCGACGAAGATTATATTTTGCCGGCTATTGGCGAAGACATTGACCTGAGCTGGCGTTTCGAAATGGCCGGATTTAAACATAAATCTGTACGAAATCTGGCTGTACAATACCACTTGCACCACAAGGAAAACTGGATTAGTCAATTGGAAAATGCAGCCATAATGCAAAAGAAAAAAGAAAACAACGAGTATATTTGCACAAACGGAATAGAAAAACAATCAACCGCCCAATGAAAATATACAGTTTAATGCTGGTAAAAAACGAGGAAGACATCATTGCTTCCACCCTCAGAGCCGCTGCGGAGTGGAGCGACAAACTCATCGTATTCGACAATGGCAGCACCGACCGCACATGGAAAATTGTGAACGAAATGGCTGCTCTTTATCCCTGCATTATTCCCTTTGCTCAGGAAGGACGACCTTTCCGGATTGGTTTGCGCGCACTCATGTTCGATGCTTTTAAGCACGAAATGACAGACGAAGACTGGTGGTGTATTCGCATGGATGCCGATGAATTTTTCGTGGAATCGCCCCGCGAATTTTTGCAAAATATTCCAAAACGCTTCAAACAGGTTTCGAAGGCCAGTATCGATTTCCATATTACAAAGGAAGATGTGGGCGAACTTGAATTCAGTGGTAACTTTGAAACCGACAAAGACAAAATCCGGTATCACAACCCGCAGACATGGGCCGAAGTTCGTTTTCTGCGCCACAGCAAAAGACTCAAATGGAATATCGATCAGTTTAAACCTCAGCCATGCGGACTCACATACCCTAAACAAATCAGGGTACTGCATTATCAGTTCAGATCTCCGCAGCAAATGGAAAAACGCTTTGGAGTTCGTAAAAAGGCCCGTGAAGAAGGCTGTGGATCGTTTAGCCATGAAAAAGGAAACTCCTGGAAAGATTATTTACGAACAAGAGAAACACTTAGATATCATCAGCCCGGAACAGATTTTGTAACATCCGGAAACCGGAACAAATTCAATAAATTACACACAAGAATTTTCAAGTCGTTACTTACACTCACAGGCTATTACGGATAAAAATATGGAATTGAGTAAAATTTCGGATAAATATCAACAAATCATCAGTCTTACAAACTATCTGCTGGTGTTGGCTGTGGCCTTTTCGGCAGCATTCCCGAATCGTATTTTCAATATTTTATGGGTGGCATGGTTGGCTACCTGGCTATTGGAAGGCCGTTTTTTGAAAAAAAGTAATTTTTCGTTCGACAAATCCAAAATAATCATTTTGATGCTTGCCGGTTTCTATATTTGGGAAGCAGTTTCAATTCTATGGGCTGAGGACAAGAAAGCCGGCCTCTCAATACTCGAAAGACAAATGTCCTTTCTGGCCATAGTACCTGTGGCACTTTTTGGTGTCAACCGATATTATAAAACCTCTACAATACTAGTAAGTCTGGTAGTGGGGGTGTTGGTTTCTGTGCTGTCGTATTCAATGACACTTCTTTATCTCAACAATGTGGAATACTTTCTGAATTCAGGTGACAAAGCATTCTGGAAAGGATTTAATGCTGAAAATTTTTCAGTATGGATTTCGCATATTAAACATCGTTTATACTACAACACAATACTTGTTGTAGCCATTTTCTCACTTCCTTTTTTGTATAAAAAATACGCTTCCCGGTACGGAAAATACCTCACTGCAGTAATTATCCTCGTGGCAGCTGTAGCTATGTTAGCCATGCTTTATTTCACTGGTTCACGCAGTATGATTCTGGCTTTAATACTTATTATGGCTGTGGCTGTATGGCGATATATTGATAAAAAACACAGGTTGTGGGTTAGCTTATCGGCATTTATGATTGTGGCTATCGGAGTGTTTATTTTCGTGGAATATCATCCCCGTATGAAGAATTTTAAGTCGGACGATTTCGAAGCACTTAAAACAGGAAAGACAGACAATGAACTGATTGAGCCGCGCTTACTTATCTGGCATGCTGTATTCGAGAAACCTTCGGATTATATTGCATACGGATTGGGAGCAGGAAATAGCACAAACTATCTGGTTGAAAAACACAAGGCAAATAATTTCCCGGAGATATTCATTAATCGAAGGTACGGCGCACACAATCAGTATTTTGCGGCAATGATGGAACTAGGTGTAGCGGGGGCTTTATACCTGATTGCATTTTTCTTCCTGTATCACCGTTTTCTTACAGGAAATGCACGCCGTTTTGCTTTTTATTTCTCTTTACTCATAGCTTTTAATCTGCTAACCGAAGCCATGCTCGGAAGAGGCGATGGAGTGCTGACACTCTCATTCTTTTCACTCCTGTGCGTTTGGATGGAAAAAGAACAGAAGGCAAACGCCGCGTTGCCTGAATACTTATAGTCCTGCAGGCTTTCGGTGTTTCCACCGTTTGTGCGTCCAAAGCCAGAATTCCGGTGATTCGTTTATTTTGGTTTCGAGGAGTCTCATATACTTTTCAGTAATTTCAAACTCAGGAGCTGATTTTGGATTTTCGTCGAGCATTATGAATTCGCAGCGATAATAGCCACGCTTCACCCTGCTCACGCTTCCAAACATTACAGGGTAATCAAACTTTCGTGCAAGCTGCTCTGCGCCTACCAGCACCGGCGTGTCCTGATTCAGAAAAGTCATCCAGTGACGTGTACCTGCAGCAGTTGGTGTTTGATCTGAAATCATTCCGAAAGTAGCCGATTGACCATTATTCTTAAGACTCAGCAAAGAGCGAAAAGTCTGCTGAGTTTCGATGTTGCGGCTTCCGAAACGCATACGCAGATTGTACATAAACTTATCGAAGTTATCAGCTTTGAGTTTTTTGTACACATTACATGCCGGTTTGTCCTTTGGTAACCACAGCGAAAGAGAGGCCATCCACTCCCAGTTACCATAATGTGCAGTAAACATCATCACACTTTTGCCTTTGTCGTATTGTTCTGTAATAAGCTCTTTGTTCACAAACTCAACCCTGCGACACATTTCCTCTTCCGACATATTCAACTGATAAAGTGCTTCGATGAATAAATCGCAAAAATAACGATAAAATTTTCGCTCAATTTTCTTTATTTCAGAAATGCTTTTTTCCGGAAATGATTTTATCAGATTTCGCCTCACCACCTTTCGACGATATCTTACCACATGATAAATGAGCGGCGCCAAAATATCGGACAACAAATACAACACGCTCAGGGGCATGCGGGTAATAAGATTCAAAAACACAATCAATAGTCGAAACATAACGATTCCTTTTTCTGAAAAACATTTAGTGAGGCACCAAATGTATGTTTATATTTGCAAAGTTAGAGTTTAAAACGAAACTATGAATTAAAACTTTTAAAAATCTTTGATACAATTAGATTTTTTAATCGAAGAAAAAGTTATCAACAGTTTGCCAGTTCAAAAAAAACAGCTATTTTTGCAGTCCGAATTCCAAAGCAGCAGAAATAATAACAAAAAACATCATACGCAATGAAAAGGACATTCCAACCTTCGCAAAGAAAAAGAAGAAACAAACACGGATTCCGTGAAAGAATGGCAACTGCCAACGGTCGCCGGGTATTAGCAGCACGTCGTGCCAAAGGTAGAGCAAAGCTTACAGTTGCCGATGAAGGTCGTCACAAAAGGTAACGAATCCGCTGAACAAACAGTATAAAGAAAGTAAAAACCTCTCCGGAAGTTTTTACTTTTTTTGTTTACCCTTCATCGGCACAGGCCTTCTGCGATTATGGCAACAAAGGCATTTTTCAGTGTTTAATGCTATAAGTCGTTTTTTTTCATTATTTTTGGAAGCTATTTGCTGACTATAAACCTCTGAGGTAATTATAACCTATTCAAGCAATAAATTATTTACTGAAAATGGATTTTAAAAAGTTCTGGAACGAAAGTCTTGCCGGGTTTGTTGTAAAACGGGTATTGCTGGCTATTACCATATTTGTTGCGCTTGCATGGATCACGCTTTTGATTGTGGATCAATATACGCGTCACGGCGAATTCGAAGTTGTTCCCGACCTGAGAGGCATGTATGTGGAAGAAGCACAGCTTCTGCTTTCTAATCAGGGACTTTATCCGCAGGTTATCGACTCGGTTTATGTACGTAACAAAAAACTGGGAACTATTATCGAGCAAACACCAATTCCAAACTCAACTGTCAAAAAAGACAGACCAATCTATATCATAATTAACTCACGGCAGGTTCGCAAAATCCCCGTACCTGATGTAACTGATGTATCTTTCAGACAAGCCGATGCTATGTTAAAAGCCGTTGGTTTGAACGTATCTGGCGTCGATTACAAACCTTCGGAATATAAAGATCTGGTTATCGACATCAAATATCGCGGAAAAAGCCTCGACCCGGGAACACGTATTCCTGAAAACAGCTATCTGACATTAGTCGTTGGAAGTGGTGTTGGCGATGAAACAGTTAGCGTCCCATCACTTAAAGGTTTGACACTGGAGGATGCACGCACGGAAACTATCTCTGCTTCAGTTATTATCGGAGCTATACAATACGATGTTCAACCCAGTGGAGATGAGCAGGAGTATTTCATTTACCGCCAGCGCCCTTCAGCAGGACAAGGTGTAGATGCCGGAAGCAGAATCGATGTATGGCTTTCTAAAGACAAATCGCTACAAAACAAGAGTTTTGAGGAAGAAGAGAATACAGAAGAAGACGAACAATTTTTCTGATAATCCCTTTACAACGAAATGGAGAACAACGATTACTTTGAAGATATAGAAGATACCGATGTAGAAGAGATTGTCGGTCAGGAACAGGATATTTACGAACATTTCAGGTTTGTGGTAGATAAAGGACAAGCTTTGGTACGTATCGATAAGTATCTGGTTAACTGCATGGCTGCCACTTCGCGTAACCGTATTCAGGAAGCTGCCGATGTAGGTCATATCAGGGTGAATGACAAGCCCGTAAAATCGAATTACAGGGTAAAACCTTTCGATGTAATTACCATACATTTGGCATATCCGCCTTCGCATTTCGAAATTTTTCCACAGGACATTCCCATTGACATTGTGTACGAGGATGATGATATCATTCTTGTAAATAAACAACCCGGACTTGTGGTACATCCCGGCTTTGGAAATTTCGATGGTACACTGCTGAATGCTATTGCCTGGCATCTGAAAGATAATCCGGACTTTGATCCAAACGATTCCCGCATAGGATTGGTACATCGCATCGATAAAGACACATCGGGTTTGCTGCTGATAGCCAAAACCGAACATGCAAAGATGCATCTGGGCAAACAGTTTTTCGACAAAACCACACACAGGCGCTACTACGCAATGGTATGGGGAAATGTAAAGGAAGACGAAGGAACAATCCGTGGCGACCTTGCCCGTGACCCGCGCGACCGAATGCAGTTTACAGTTTTTCCCGAAGGACAAAATCCATACGCCAAACATGCAGTAACACACTACAAAGTCATCGAACGCTTTGGATTTGTTACCCTTGTGGAATGTCAGCTCGAAACCGGAAGGACACATCAGATTCGTGTGCACATGAAACATATTGGCCACACATTGTTCAACGACGAAAGATACGGTGGAAATGTCATACTGCGCGGAAGTACTTCAGCCTATTATAAGTTGTTTGTAAAGAACTGCTTTTTTGCTTGTCCACGCCAGGCTCTTCATGCGAAAACCCTTGGATTCGTACATCCAACCACAGGCGAATACATGCATTTCGACAGCGAACTTCCACACGACCTTCAGGAACTGATCAGAATGTGGCGCGAATACGGAAAAGAACATTTGGGTTTATAATTTCATAAAAATTACCATTGAAGAGATTTGAGAATTTGAGAATTTGAAGATTTGAGGATCAGAAATCACAGTTATTTGGTGTAAACAACAAATACAATTTATTAAAAGTACAATTTACTTTGCTTCTGTTGAATATGAAGAAGAATATTGCTATCGTAGCCGGTGGCGACTCATCCGAAGTCGTAGTGTCTCTTAAAAGTGCAGCTGGACTTTATTCCTTTATGGATAAAAATCGCTACAATGTATTTATTGTCAATATTTCGGGACAAACATGGCAGGTCGAATGGTCGGACGAGGAAAAAATTACCATCGACCGTAACGACTTCAGCTTTACCCGAAACGGAGAAAAAACAGTTTTCGACTTTGCTTACATTACTATACACGGAACTCCCGGTGAAAATGGTATCCTTCAGGGTTATTTTGAGTTAATCGGACTTCCCTATTCATGCTGCGATGTACTTGCAGCTGCCATCACTTTCAACAAATTCACCTGCAATCAATACCTTAAAAGTTTTGGTATAAAAGTTTCAGAATCAGTAGTTTTGCGTGCCGGACAAACAATTACAGGCAAAGAAATAACCAAACGTATTGGTTACCCCTGCTTTGTAAAACCTAACGTAGGTGGAAGCAGTTTTGGAGTTACCAAAGTGAAAACCGAAAGCGAATTGCAACCAGCTATCGAAAAGGCATTTGCCGAAGGTAAGGAAGTAATGATAGAAGCATTCATGCAGGGCACTGAAATTACCTGTGGAATGTACAAAACCAGCCGGAAAACAGTAGTATTCCCTGTAACCGAGGTTGTTCCTGAAAATGAATTTTTCGATTTTGATGCAAAATACAAAGGTCAGGTACAGGAAATTACTCCTGCGCGTATCAGCGAAGAACTGACTACCAAAGTGCAAAAACTCACAGCACATATCTACGACATACTAAACTGCAAAGGAATTGTACGTATCGATTATATCATTTCGGAAGGAGATGTTATAAATTTACTCGAAGTGAACACAACACCCGGAATGACAGCAACAAGCTTTATTCCTCAACAGGTTAAAGCTGCTGGTCTTGACATCAGTGATGTAATGACCGAAATTATTGAGAATGAGCTTCAGAACCACAATTAAAACCAACAAACTCAAACGAATGAAAACTTTTGAAGAAATTACAGAAATAGTAAGTCTCGAAATAGAGAAATTAAACTGGAATCGTGAGCCGCGCGGACTTTACGAGCCAATTTCATATGTTCTTTCATTAGGAGGTAAAAGAATTCGCCCGGCGCTGACACTCATGGCCTGCAATCTTTACACCGACGATGTGACCGCTGCTGTGGCTCCGGCTCTCGGACTTGAGGTCTTTCATAACTTCACTTTACTTCACGACGATATTATGGACAAAGCTCCTATCCGGCGTGGAAAACCAACCGTACATATCAAATGGGACGACAACACAGCCATACTTTCTGGCGACGTAATGCAAATAGCTGCTTACCAACTTATTGCTCAAAGTCCGGCTTTGCATTTAAAAGAAATTCTCGACTTGTTTTCGAAAACCGCTGTGGAAATTTGCGAAGGTCAGCAATACGATGTGGATTTTGAAAATCGTGACAATGTGGCAGCCGACGAATATCTCGAAATGATCAGACTGAAAACTGCAGTATTGATTGGTTGTGCACTTAAAACGGGTGCAATAGCGGGAGGTGCCAACAGTTTCGACGCCGATACACTTTACGACTTTGGTATTAATATCGGTCTTGCATTTCAATTAAAAGATGATTTACTAGATGTTTATGGCAACGAAGCCAGTTTTGGAAAGAAAATCGGAGGTGATATCCTGTCAAATAAAAAAACATATCTGCTCATACATGCACTCAACCTTGCAAAAAATGCCAATGCAGACCAACTTAATTACTGGCTTTCTGGCAGAGAATTTAAGCCGGAAGAAAAAATTGAAGCTGTCACAAATATTTATAACACTTTGGGTGTGAAAAAAATATGCGAAGACAAGATGTTGGATTTTTATGAAAAGGCAATCGCATCGTTGGAAAAAGTAGGTGTTAATGCGAATAAAAAGCATGAATTGAGAAAATTAGCCGAAAAATTAATGTCGCGAAACGATTAATTTTTTTATCTTTGTAGGCAAATAATGATTTTTCAGGCTTTTAATTGATTTTTTAATATTCATAACAATAAAATATTAAACAAAAAGCCGAAAAACTCTAACTCTGAATAGTATGCCTTATCGCCGTTTACCAAATACCGATCAGGCCCGTTTAAGGGCATTGCGTGCTGCTGTGCAACAAGCAGAAAAACAAAACTTTGCCGACCAGGTTATTTCATTCAAAACTATTCACGAGGCGAAAAGCTACCTCACCGTCTTCGAGAAACAACTCACTCACTATCAACAAACTCTCGACAATCAGGTATCGGCAAATAAGCGCTACCAGCAAATCGTACACAATGCACGGTTATACATTTCACATTTCATTCAGGTTCTGAACTTAGCAGTCATCAGAGGCGATATAAAGAAAGATCACAAGATTTTTTACCAACTCGACCCGCATGTTCATACAGTTCCTGATCTTACCACAGAGACCTCATTACTTCACTGGGGAAAATGCATTATCGATGGTGAAAACGAAAGAGTAAGAAACGGAGGGTTTCCGATTTATAATCCGGCAATTGCGAAAGTGCAGGTGCACTACGAAGTATTTAAGGAATACAAATCCACTCAAAAAATTCATCAAACCACGACCACACGTAGCTGGGAAGAGTTAGTATCGCTCAGAGAAAAAGGCGATGCCATTATTCTGGACATATGGAATCAGGTAGAAGCCCGTTTTAAAGACGAGAAGCCTTTTGCAAGGCTTCAGAAATGCAAGTCATACGGACTTATTTACTATTACCGCAAGGGTGAAGCTGAACTTACCCCCGCTGATGATAAAGAAGATTGATTTGATTGTTACTCAATACTAAATGAAGGAGTAATAATTTTATCCATTTTGATATCGAATTGATTCACCGGAATACTTTCAAGCAACTGAAAATCAAAACCGACCCCGATTTTCACAATCCGTTTATTGATAAAAAACCTGTCGTAGTAACCTTTGCCACGTCCTAAACGGCTTTTATTTTTATCGAAAGCAATACCCGGAGCAATCACTAAATCAATTTTGCTCATATATTCCTTTTGCGAATCGGGCTCCCAAATACCATAAGTGCTTCTTTTTAAATCCTCTTTTCCTGAAAATGGCTTAATGAGCATATCATCATCTTTTACTACAGGGAGTAAAATTTGCTTACGTTTGCTCCACTTTACGATAAAGTTATGCGTGGGTAGCTCGTCGGGCATCGACCAGTAAAGTAAAATTGTTTGTGCTTCCTCGAACTCGGGCAGAAGTTCTATTTTATCAAAAACTCTTTGTGCATCAAGCGATTTATCTGTTTCAGATACCACTTCTTTACGCTGACGTATATAATTTCTGATTTTCTGTTTTTCCGACACTACCACTGTTTTTTTCTTCCCTCCTGTCAGAGAACTGAGAATAGAACCCAATTTATTCATAAGCAAGCATTTTTATGTTAAAAGTTTATATCACAGAACATTTATATCAAACAGAAGAAAGAAAAATGGAAAGTATCTATAGTTGACCGGCCTCTACCAATAAAATAACCCTTTCGAGGACCTTATCATCCTTCTGTGCATCATATTCCGACTTCAGACTGGAGCCAAAAACCCGGGCTACACCCTGCCAGAAAAATGCAGATACACTTCCTCTGTAATTTTTAATTAAATCATAGGATGTCCGCTCACATTCCCGGTCAATTAATTTCATCAGCATTCGTCCCTGATTCACAGTCATTTTTTTCAAATCAGCTTCATGTCTCTTAAACAGAGCCTTTTCATATTCATTCAGATATTTCTTTCTGTCTTTTTCGTTTTTCATATCCACAAGCTTCATATTCACCATATTCAGCTCAGATGCAACTAACTTTGCATACGGGAGTGTTTTCTTTACATCGCGTACAGTGCGCCAGAAATACTGTTCCTGTCGTTTGTTTTTAAATGTATTGCGCGGGAAAACCCACAAGTCGTGCAAAAACGCCATTAAAATCGTATCGTTACCGTTTATTTGCACCATTAAACGGGCTCCGCCATGAGGCACGAATTCGTTTCGGCCATCATTCTGTGCATATGTATTTTCCGTGGACACAAAAAACAGCAATGCTAAAGTTAAGTATAAAATACGTTTCATCTTTTGACAAAAATAGTGAAATATTTTAAATATAATCATTGTTTTAAAAATACTTTCAGAAACAAAAAGCACTTTTTCATATTGAGAGCATTACTCCATAAAACTCTTACAAGCAGACATTTGAGACCTTGTAGTAAATAATATGTCAGTCTGTAAAATTTATTTCAGAAATTATATTAGTTATGTAAAATTTTATCTATATTTGAAGCGTTTTATATTAAGAAGTTGGGACACTTCATAAAACTAACAAGAAAACCTGCTTATGAAAAAAATTACATTATCCCTCTGCGTCCTGTTGTTTACATCTGTGCAGGCACAAATATCAAATGTCGTACCAAATTCTCAAAGCACTGCAGATGCTGGTGTTTCGGACATGCAACGGTGGTCGGCATTTGCAAATCCGGCAGCACTATGTTCAGCCGAAGTCCCTGAAGCTGGCATTTCCTTCGAAAACCGCTATATGCTTAGCGAACTTTCAACAAAAAGTCTTGATTTTGCACTTCCTCTGAAGTATCTGACTACAGGATTATCAGCTTCACATTTCGGATTTGCCACTTATCACGAGATACTGGTGGGAGTCAGCTTCGCCCGTGACTTTTCGTCACACTTCTCTTTTGGTGTGGCATTCAATTATTTCAGTACATATTTTGCAGAATCAAGCCGCTATTCAGGTATATTATTTCCACAAATAGGGCTTCAAACCCGACTTACGCCGTCCATACATCTTGGATTTTCGGTATTTAATCCTTTTCAGTCGCATATTGTGTATGAACAAAATATTAAACGTTTGCCCTCAGTATTTAGTTTGGGTGGATCATATTTTTTCTCCGATGCACTCGTTCTCAGGATTCAGGCCGACAAGGAAGTCAGCAGCAACTATCGTTTTGCGTGTGGAATTGAGTACACAATGCTCGAAAAGCTTCAGGTTAAAGCAGGCATTGAAGATGTGGGCTTTATAATTCCCAATCTCGGATTCGGAGTGCTCACAGGTAAGTTGAGACTCGATCTGAATGCTGGCCTTCATCCACTACTGGGTCTTGTAAGTTCAGCAGCCGTTCGCTACAGTTTTCATTCGCGATAAATTGACAGCTTATGAGAAAGTTTTCTGTAATTGCGATTATCGTGCTCTTTGGAAGCACGCTCATGGCACAGCAACCTGAAAGCGAA
This sequence comes from Bacteroidia bacterium, assembly GCA_009929375.1. Classification (GTDB taxonomy): domain Bacteria; phylum Bacteroidota; class Bacteroidia; order Bacteroidales; family Paludibacteraceae; genus Paludibacter. Next base: position 11,923 of record SAAO01000002.1, on the reverse strand, counting down.
ATGGACCAGCTCATAGCTGATATATTCGAACAATACACAGCTGAAACGGGCGATGAAATTGATTACGAAACTTTCTACAACGAACTGATTACGCTCACTGAAGAGCCGGTAAATCTGAACAAGGCTGCCAGGGAACAACTAGAAAAACTATTGTTCCTGAACGACTTACAAATCGAAAATATATTATACTACATCTATAAATTCGGAACGCTCAACACCATTTACGAACTGCAACTGATTGATGGACTTGACATGACAGATATCAGACGTATGTTGCCATTTATAAAAATCGAAACTATTGAAAAGAAACCTTCTGCCTTAAACATACATGACATCACAAAATATGGCAAAAACGAAATTCATTTCAGACTTGATTTCGGTGCGCCCCTGAAGAAAGGTTATATGGCTGTTTCCGATGAATTTCCGGATTCTATTCCTTACGAAGGTCCGCCTTTTTACAACGCGCTGAAATACAAATACCACTTCAAAGACCGGATCTATGCGGGTGTCACTTTTGAAAAAGATGCAGGTGAAGCATTTTTTACGGGTTCAAACAATACTTACGATTTCGTCTCAGCACATTTTCAACTCAACAATACAGGGATTTTCAAAACAATTGTTTTGGGCGATTACAGGGCTTCGTTTGGTCAGGGATTGGTTTTCGGAAATTCATTTGGTTCCGGAAAATCATCGTTGGTCACAAGTGTAAACACGCGCAGCACAGGACTAAAAAAATACAGCTCAACCAACGAATACGGTTTTCTGAGAGGCGGAGGAGCCACTATCAAATTGAAAAGCACTGAAATTTCAGCATTTTTCTCTGGCCGAAAACTCGATGCTGAAGTTCGCGACGGCATAATCAGTTCCATCAATAAAACCGGACTTCATCGCACAGCCAATGACCTCTTCAAAGAAAGAAAAACCTACCAGTCGACCCTGGGTTTTAATGCTGAATATATCCGCACAAACTTTCGAGCCGGTATCAACATTGCACATACCAGTCTGGAGCACTCACTTCAGCCTGCACCGGAACTGTACAACAAGTTTTACTTTCGCGGAAAAACACAAACAGTTGCGGGATTATTTTACAGGACACGACTCGACAAATTTCTTTTTAGCGGAGAAGCTGCTTTAAACCAGAAAATGGCTTTGGCCACAATACATAATGTATCTTTCATGCCGCATTCATTGGTGAATATGGTTTTGCTTTATCGCTACTATTCGCCAGCTTACGACACTTTTTTCGCATCCGCATTTTCCGAAAACACGCGAATCAATAACGAATCCGGACTTTATAGCGGTATAGAAGTAAGACCTTATCGGAAATGGAGAATATCGGCTTATGCTGACAGCTACAGATTTCCGTATGCCCGCTACAACGTCAGTACTCCTTCGTGGGGTCGCGATTATTTACTGCAGATAGATTATCAACACAACCGGTATCTGAACATGTTTTTACGTGGAAAATTTGAAGAAAAACCCGATGATTATTTACCTGAAAATATGCCTGCACCTGTTTCAGTCGCAGAAAAAGATGGCATGATCAGATATCAGCTCAGCTTTATAAATGGAAGAATAAGCATTCGTACAATGCTCGAAATGCAATTTTACAAAGCTATCGAGAAAAGTTACGGATTTGCTGCATTACAGGATCTAACTTATGATTTCGAGAAAATCCCGCTTAAAATAGATTTCCGTTACATGATATTTGATGCCAGAGATTACGAAAACCGTTTTTACACATACGAAAAAGATATCCTTTACGCATTTTCAATTCCTGCTTTTTACGGTCAGGGAAGCCGTTTTTACTGCAATTTGAAATATGAACTGTCCGATAGCTTTTCGTTGTGGTTTAAGTTTGCCCAAACAATTTATTCCGACGGAAGAGAAAGCGTTGGTACAGGTCAGGAAATGAGTTATGGCAACCAAAAATCTGATTTCAGAATGCTTTTGAAATGGAATTTCTGAACAAAAACGATCTTAATGCATACGTTCGAGACGTGAAGCATCGAGACGTAAAAGAATAAACAGTAAAATTGTGAATCCCCAAAGCGAAGATCCTCCATAACTAAAAAATGGCAAAGGAATACCAATTACAGGCATAATTCCAAGCACCATACCAATGTTGATCATAAGGTGAAAGAAGAAAATACTGGTCACACAGTATGCATAAATGCGATTAAATGACTCCCGCTGACGTTCGGCTATGCGCAATAATCGCATCAAAAGCAGCCAGTAAACAACCAATACGAGCGTTGAGCCCCAGAAACCATGTTCCTCACCTACGGTACAAAAGATAAAATCAGTATCCTGTTCGGGTACATATTTGAGTTTTGTCTGCGTTCCGTTCAAAAAACCTTTTCCCCATAGTCCACCCGAGCCAATGGCAATTTTCGATTGATTTACATTGTATCCGGCTCCTGTCGGGTCATCTTCCATATTCAGAAGCACTTTGATACGAATCTGTTGATGCGGCTCAAGTACTTTTTCGAAAAGATAATCGGCTGAATAACTAAACAAAATTGCTCCAAAACTAATGGCAGCAAGCATCCAGTATTTTTTGAATCGCTTGAATAACGCCACAAACGACCAGTAAACCGACGATGCCAATACCGCAAACACCGCCACATAGTTAAAATTAATTTTGTACCAGATATTTACAACAACAGCAATTACCACAACTCCGGCTACACCGGCAAGTAAAATTAGCGCATCGCGACGATGCTTTGAAAAAAACAAAGCATAACCCAGCTGCACCAATAGTATTAAAGCAGAAGCAAGCAGAATTCCCAAAGTCCCCTGTTCGATTCCTATAGGTATTATACTGTATTTAATGACCACCACAAAAAGAAGAATTGCAAAAACCCCGAGTAAAAGGATAATTCCGTTCATACCTTCGCGGTAAAGCATTAGAGTAAATGCCAGAAAAACCAACGCAGAGCCTGTCTCCTTCTGCAGAATAATGAGCGTAAAAGGCAACAGAATAAACATCATCAAAGGAATGAGATCTTTCCAGTTCTTAATCCTGTAATTATAAGCACTCATAAACCGCGATAAAGCAAGTGCAGTCGCCATTTTAGCAAGTTCGGCAGGCTGAAAACTCACCGGCCCGAGCACTAACCACGACCGGGAACCTTTGATATCGGGCGCCACAAAAATAGTGACTATCAGAAGTAAGATTACAGCAGCGTAAATAATATACGCAAAGAAGTTATACATTTTATAATCCACCAACAGTAACATTCCACCGATTCCAAAGGCTGTCAGTATCCACACAAACTGCTTACCGGCACGCTGATCCCAATCGAGGATGCTGGTTTGGTCGAAATCGTAACTTGCACCGTAAATGCTTATCCAGCCCATAAAGACCAGCAGCACAAAATAGGCGACAGTTGTCCAGTCGAGTGCGTATTTTATACTAACGTTTTTTGACATCACTATTTGTTGTTGACATAATAATATGATCGTACATCTCCGTTCGTGCTACTTTTCCATTGAGATATTGCTCCATCAACAGACTCGAAATAGGAGCAGCCCATGTAGCACCAAAACCTGCATTTTCCACCACCACTGCAATGGCAATTTTAGGATTCTCGCGCGGTGCAAAACCCACAAAAAGCGAGTGATCCTTACCGTGATTGTTTTGTACAGTTCCTGTTTTTCCACACATCGACACATCCGGGATTTTCGTTCTCCGTCCGGTGCCAAATTCGAACACACGCCACATACCTTCATTCACAATGGGAAAGTGCTTTTTATCGACCATTACAGTATGAATGCGTTTTTGCATCGTGTCGTTTTTATTCAGGTGAGGAGTAATGTAAAAACCCTCGTTAGCAATAGCAGCCATCGAGTTAGCCAACTGAAGCGGTGTGGCCAGAATTTCACCCTGCCCGATGGAAAGCGAACGAATTGTCATTGCTCTCCATCCTGTTTCGCCGAAATATCTGTTGTAGAACTTCTCGCTTGGAATATTTCCCCGTGTTTGTTCATATACATCGCTGTCTTCGAACTTATGTCCGAAACCGAAACTCAACACAGCCTCACGCCATTGATCGAAACTGTGTTTGAAATTTTTATTTTTCTCACCATAACCGTCCTTTTCAATTGTCGAACGGAAGGCTTGCCAGAAATAGGGGTTGCAACTTTGCTCAATGGCATTCAGCAGATCGACCGGCGAACCGTGCGAGTGGGTGCATTTAATGGGTGTAGAGCCTTTTCCACTACAACTAAAACGTGTATGTTCATTAATCCCACCAAGTTCGAGCGTTACAAGTGCCTGAATAGGCTTAAAAGTGGAGCCGGGAGAATATTGCGCCTGAGTGGCACGATTCATAAGTGGCTTAGTCGGGTCGCGTACCAATTCAGCGTAATTCTTCGAACGCTGACGACCAACAAGCAAAGCGGGATTAAATGTAGGATTCGAAACCAGGGCAAGAATCTCACCCGTTTTAGGTTCAATGGCTACCACGCTACCGATTTTTCCATCAAGTAGTTTTTCGGCCAGCACCTGAAGCTGAATATCAATTGTCAGAATAAGGTTGCTCCCAGCTTTCGGAGCTACATCCATTCTTCCATCCTCGTATTTACCTTTGATACGACCTTTTGCATCGCGCAGCAGAATTTCAACACCTTTTTCGCCACGCAACGATTTTTCGTAAGTATATTCCACCCCATCTCGACCGGCATAGTCGCCTGACTTGTAGTAGCTGTCACTTTCGATGCGTTTTTGGGATACTTCACCGATGCTTCCAAGCACATGCGCAGCGTGAGGAAATGCATACTCACGAAGTGTTCTGTTCTGAATATAGAAACCGGGATACTTATACATCGACTGCTGAATAGTGGCAATATCCTCTATACTGAGCTGAGTCATAAATACCTGCGGTGTGTACGACGAATATCCGTAGTTACGCTTGCGGTCTTTAATCTCGGCAATTCGCTTGATAAAAAACTTTTTATCAATATTCAGAGCCCTGCAAAAAGAGAGCGTATCCAGATCACGTATTTCTCTCATAATAAGAGTAATGTCGTAAGCCGGTTTATTATACACAAGCAGAGTATTGTTTCTGTCGTAGATGAGTCCACGTGGAGGGTATTGCGTTTTTTTCAGAAAAGCATTACTATCAGCACCTTCCTTATACCTGTCGTCGAGAATCTGGAGCGAAAACAACCGCACTATATACAAAAGCACGATGGCAGTAATCACACCTGCAATCACAAATCTCCGGTTTTGTAAAGTGTCGTTAATCATATTTTTAATTCAGACTCAGATCATTTGGTTATTTCCGGTAAAAAGATCGAATTCCGAGAATAATCAGAATTGTCACAATGGAACTTAAAATTACCTTGAAAAATACCACCCAAAAAAGCGAGAAGGAAAATGCTTCGAGAAAAAACAGTGTGGTGTGATGTACCAATGTCATCAAAATCACATATTTTACATAAGCACCCACTCCAAAAGTATAGAACGAAGGCACAGGGTTATTTCCTTCTTCAATAGATGTAAAGAGTTTGATTATACCATTGCGCAAAAAAGCAATAAGCACCGTGGCAAAGGCATGGGTACCCATTGTATTCGAAAACGCATCGATAGTAATCCCGAGTAAAAAGCCCAACAGCAATGTGACCCACTGCGGCAATCTCACAGGCAGCGAAAGAATAAACAGAATATAAATATAGGGATTAATATATCCCAAAAACTGAATATTATTCAGTGCCAGCACCTGCACAAGCACCAACAATATAAATGATATGATATTTTGAACGACTATAAGCATGATTTATTTTTCGGCAGCTTGTTCAATAGCCCGCTGTTCTTTATAGTTCAGATAATTTATCACTTTTACATGCGACAAAGTACGGAAATTCACCGCAAGTTTTACCTGGATGTTATAATACGGATCGCTTTCCTTTATATCGAAATCATTGATCACCCCTACCGGAATTCCTTCAGGGAAAGTACTTGTAAAGCCACTCGTAATCAATGTATCGCCAAGCGAAAACTCCACATGTCGCGCAATATCGGTCAGGTTTGCAAAGCGGTAATCCCTTCCGTTCCATACAAGCGGACCACTATAATTGTTTTTCTTAAACTTGCTGTTGATTTTTATATTCTGATTCAGCACAGGAATGACCACCGAAAATTTCTCCGATACAGTTTTCACAATGCCCACCACACCATTTTCGCTTACAACTCCCATGTCAGCATGAATTCCGTCGCGTGATCCTTTGTTGAGCGTAATGTAGTTCTGAAGTTTATGAGTGGAATTATTAATCACCTTTGCCGAAATAAGTTCATATTCCATTTCGGGTGGAATTTTGAAATTCAGACTATCCTTGTTTACTTCCGGCTTTAAGGCAGTAAGCTCATTTTGCAGATGAATAATCTGATTCTTCAATGCAGTATTTTCTTCCGAGAGACTTTCGTTCGCAGCACTGAGTTTGAAAAATTCAAACACCGAATTACTGACTTCATACAATCCGGATACAACAGAATTACTTGAGGATAAGAACACACTTTTCTGATAACCCTGATTTTTTACAATTAAAGTGAATGAGATTATTTCCAGTAACAGAAATAAAAACACAACACTGTATTGGATTAAAAAATTGATCAGGTTCTTCATAAAAGAATAAATCTGTTTTAGAAAAAAAACGGTAAGTACAAGCAGTAAACTAATGTCGACTGCTTACACTCACCGGATATTTTAATGTTATATTAACGAATCAGGAACGAGAATTTATCTACGTTTTTCAGTGCAATACCAGTTCCACGGGCTACAGCACGCAATGGATCCTCGGCAATGTGGAACTGGATATTAAGCTTATCAGTCAGACGTTTATCGAGTCCGCGCAACAATGCTCCACCACCGGCAAGGTAAATACCTTTTTCAACAATATCGGCATACAATTCAGGAGGTGTTTGTTCGAGAGCACTCAGAATAGCTGCTTCAATTTTCGAAATCGATTTTTCGAGGCAATGTGCAATTTCCTGATACGAAACCGGCACTTCCATTGGCAAAGCAGTCATACGATTCGGACCACGCACAATAAAATCCTCAGGAGCATCTTCCAGGTCGGTAAGCGCAGCTCCCACATTGATTTTGATAAGCTCGGCAGTACGCTCACCCACTTTTATGTTGTGCATACGTCCCATGTATTCCACAATGTCCAGCGTGAGGTCGTCACCGGCAATACGAATCGATTTATTCGACACAATACCACCCAGCGAAATCACGGCAATTTCGGTAGTACCACCACCGATATCCACAATCATACATCCGGTAGGCGCTTCCACGTCGATACCAATACCAATTGCAGCAGCCATGGGTTCATAAATCATATACACTTCACGTCCTCCGGCATGTTCCGACGAGTCGCGAACGGCACGAATTTCCACTTCGGTACTTCCTGAAGGAATACACACGACCATTTTGAGTGAAGGAGAAAAAAGCTGACTTTTTGTAGGAATCATTTTGATCATGCCGCGAATCATAAGTTCAGCAGCATAGAAATCGGCAATCACACCATCGCGCAAAGGACGCACAATACGGATACCTTCGTTTTCTTTTCCCTGCATTTGGCGGGCACGTTCTCCAATGGCAATCAGTTTGTCGGTACGACGGTCGAGTGCAACCACCGAAGGTTCATCAACCACAATTTTGTCGTTGTGTATGATAATAGTATTGGCTGTTCCTAAGTCAATCGCTATTTCCTGTGTAAATGAAAATAATCCCATGTTTATATTTTGTGTTTTGTGTTTCGTGTTCCGTGTTCCGTGTTCCGTGTTATTAGCACATCATCACATCACCACATCACCACATCATCACATTAATTAATGTTTAAAATGTCTGAATCCGGTTGTCACCATCGAAAGTCCTTTTTCGTTACAGGTATCAATTGATTTCTGATCGTTGATAGAACCACCGGGTTGAATAACTGCAGTAACACCAGCTTCTGCAGCAATTTGCACACAATCGGGGAATGGGAAAAATGCATCCGAAGCCATTACCGCACCTTTCAGATCGAAATTGAACGATTCGGCTTTTTCGATAGCATGTACCAACGCATCCACACGCGAGGTTTGTCCTACTCCACTGGCGCACATTTGTTTATTTTTGGCAAGCACAATGGCGTTCGATTTTGTGTGTTTTACTACTTTATTTGCAAAAATAAGATCTTCAATTTCCAGTTCAGTCGGACTTGCTTCAGTCACCACCTTCAGGTCTTCGGCTGTCTCGGTATGCAAATCTTTGTCCTGCATCAATACTCCGTTGAGCAATGTGCGCATTTGTTGTTTTTGCAATTTTGCATTTTTCAGAATCAAAATAATTCTGTTTTTCTTCTGACTCAGAATTTCAATTGCTTCCAGATCATAATCGGGAGCAATCACCACTTCGAAGAAAATTTTATTCATTTCTTCGGCAGTTTCTTTATCCACAATGGCATTTGTGATAAGTACTCCACCAAATGCCGAAACCGGATCACCGGCCAAAGCTGCATTCCACGCATCCACCAATACTGGTCGCGAGGCAATACCACAGGCATTGTTATGTTTCAGTACAGCAAAAGTAATATCGTCGAAATCGTTGATCAGATTTACAGCTGCATCAATATCGAGCAGGTTGTTGTACGAAATTTCTTTTCCCTGAAGCTGTTCGAACATTTCGTCGAATTTTCCGAAAAACATACCACGCTGATGTGGATTTTCGCCGTAACGAAGCGATTTTGCATTATTTTGAGTCAAACGGAAATGCGATTTCTCATCTCCATCAAAATAATTAAATATTGCTGAATCGTAGTGCGACGAAACGGCAAAAGCTTCTTTTGCAAACCAGCGGCGTTCTTCGATGGTTGTTTGTGCACCATAAGCCTCAAGCACTTCGAACAAAGGCTGATACTGATCCTGCGAAGCAACAATAACCACATCTTTGTAGTTTTTGGCAGCTGCACGAATCAGCGAAATTCCACCTATATCAATTTTCTCGATAGTGGTAGGCTCATCAGCTCCGGCAGCCACAGTGGCTTCGAAAGGATAAAGATCCACAATTACGAGATCGATTTCAGGTATTTCGTATTCTGCGATTTGCTCATTGTCTTTTTCAAAATCACGACGCGAAAGAATTCCTCCGAACACTTTCGGGTGCAGTGTTTTTACGCGACCTCCCAAAATGGAAGGATATCCGGTTAAATCTTCAACTGCACTACACGGAATATCAAGCGATTCAATAAAAGTTTGTGTTCCGCCAGTAGAAATAAATTCCACTCCTTCAGAATGAAGTTTTTTAATTATCACATCGAGTTTATCCTTCTGATAAACAGACACTAAAGCTTTTTTGATTTGTTTGCGTTCCATATTCCGTTTTTACGTTTGATTATGGGATGCAAAACTACAAAAAAACATTGGTTTAATCAAGCTAAAAAAACTGTCATTTTGAAAATGATACGTGAAAAAAGTTGTTTGAAAAGTCAGGCTTTTCAGGCTTTTCGAAGCAATAGTTTCGGATCATCGCATCAAACATGATTTGAGATATTTTAATCAAAACATGATAAGATATTCTCAAAAAATTTTTATTCAATCGCTTCCTTCACCTGTCTGAAAGCTTTTTCGAGTTTCAGCATTTCCGACGACATAAACCGGTAAAACTCTAACCAATGAATCCGCCTGTGAATATCGATGCCGGGCTTGTGGGTATAAATGCGGCAAACTTCGGTTCCACATTCACGTATATATGCAAAATCCCATATCAAGCCGTCAGGAAAATTCTTTTCCATCAACACTTTATATTGCTCAAACTGCTCATACAATTCAAAACGCCTCGCTGCATCAGAGTGATTTATTTCAAGAATCACAAAGGCTCCTTCACGCGTTGCATCAAACTTCAGCTCTACACCTTTCATTTTGGTATTGTAAAGCATAAATTTACTTTTACGCCTTTTCAAAGCCGGTACTTCGCTGCAAAATAACCCGAAGCCTTCCCAGAATTCTTTCTTTAATTGTCTTAATTCTTCTCTTGTGTACATTTAGTTGATGTGATGATTTGGTGATGTGGTGATGTGATAATGTGATAATGTGATGATATGTCGATGTGGTGATAACACGAAACACGGAACACGTAACGCATTCTATTTAATAATTTTATAAACATTTCCGGGAAGGCATTTTACAGCTCCCTTAAATTCAAGTTCGAGCAACATGGCAGAAGTTTTACTCACCGATTGCTCCATTTTCACAGCCAGTTCATTCATTTGCAAACCATCCTGATGTTGCCGTAAAATACCGATAATACTTTGTTCTTGAGGCGTTAAATCAACAAAAAGCGCTGTCTGCACAGGCAAATTTTCCATACCTGTTTTGTTTTCCCAACTCATAAATCTGATTAAGTCTGCCGCTGATTCGATCAATGCTGCTTTATTGCTTTTGATAAGCGCATTGCAACCAGCCGAAAACTCATCGGTCACGCGCCCGGGAAATGCAAACACATCACGGTTATATTCGTTGGCTGCTTCAGCAGTAATAAGTGCGCCTCCGCGTGCTGCCGACTCAACCACAACAGTCACATCGCTGATTCCTGCAATAATGCGGTTTCGTTGCACAAAATTCTGTCGGTCGGGATTTGTTCCACTGATATATTCGGTTAGCAGCAAACCATTTTCAACCATTTTTTTAGCTACAGGCCGATGCACCGAGGGATAAATCCGGTCGAGTCCGTGCCCGACAATTCCAATGGTTGGCATACCGGTATCGACCGCAGCTTTGTGTGCACAAATATCCACACCATAAGCCAAACCACTCACAATTACACAACGAGGCTCCAACGAAGCAAGTTCAGTAATAAGTTTTTTACAAACATCCTTCCCGGCATCAGTGGCATTTCGCGTGCCAACAATTGCCACAAATCGACCGGCATTTACATCGCAATTACCACGACTATAAAGCATTATGGGTGAATCGGAACATTCTTTCAGACGATAGGGATAATCGCGATCGGTAAAATATAATGGTTGTATCTTGTTTTTAATGACAAAGTTCACCTCCTCTTCGGCTCTTTTCAGCACATTCTGATTTACAATTTCTCTGGATAAAACATCGCCGATACCGGGAATTTTAGACAAATTCTGAGCCTTTTCTTTGAATATTGCCTGTTCATTCCCCAGATATGCAATCAGGTTTTTAGCCAGATTTGGCCCTATTCCCCTGATTAGCGTCACTGCAATCCGGTATTGCAATTGATCGTAATTCATACCAGGATTCCTTTCTTTCTCAGGAACAAAAAGGCGAAAACAGCAACACCAACACCTATAATATCAGCCAACCAATCGAGCCATTCAGCCGAACGCGGGAAAAACCATGCTTCCTGTGCAAATTCAATAATCCCACCCAAGGCAACAGGATATATGACACAAACCGACAAAAAAACAATTTTTGAGAAACGTACATTCCGGTGAGTTCTCAAAAAGTCGTAACAAAGTGCAGCAGCGAGCAAAAAGCACATGGCAAAATGCACAATTTTGTCGGCGTGGGGAATTTGAAAAGATGGCAGTTTTTTGAACTCATTGGGCGAGGCGAAAGATAAATACAGCACAAGCACCGTAGCTAAAACAGAATTCAAATATCTGAAAAAACCTGTAAACAACGAAGATTTATTCATAAAGCAACAGAAAAATTCAACTTAATAATTTGATAATTACAGAAAGGATTCTATATCTTTGCAAAGATAAATTTTTGAACATAATTATTACACAAATGTTCATATTATTTTTACATACCGTTGGGAATTCTCCTCCTGAGCAATCTGAGTATTATTAATGAATATATAAGTTAACGTGAGTTCGATATAAGAATTAAAATAATTGGAGTTGAAATGAGTCAACTCTTTCGGCATTAATCGATGGTTTCTTAGGTAAAAAGCTATAAGCA
>SAAO01000027.1 GCA_009929375.1 Bacteroidia bacterium | reverse complement strand
GGCGAAGTCTTGATGTTTTTGCTTACTTTTTGTATCAAGACAAAAAGTAAGTCGGGGTTTGGGGCGGAAGCCCCTTATCAGAACTTGCGAAAGTTGAGTAAAATTATATTTTTGTTTTTATAGCGAAGTATTGAAATTATAATTCCCTTAAATAATACTGTGAATCTATGGAAAAGAAAAAAGCATTAGCGTATAAAAAACATCTGATTGAAGCACAGCAGGCTTTTATAGATATAATGGAGCAAAAGAACACCATGCCACCTGCTGAACTCAAAAAGCTAAAACGAAAATACAGCCCCGAAGCGATTGAAGATTCTTATCAAAAGTTTGAAGATGAAGTGCGTGATAATTGCGATAATTACGAAAACTTCAACTTTATATGTTCTTATTTAAAAACGACGTTTAGTGATATTATTCGTTGGGAAAATGTAAATCTTGAGATCACAGATAATATTATAAAAAATGATTATGAAGTGGAGTTCCTTTTGAAACTTCATGATCAACTCAATGATAATTTTCTGTTTATCAATAGAATTGCCGATACGCTGGATGTTGATTATGCCGATTTTACTAAAGAGTATTACAAACGACTCACAACGAAAGATACCGAAGATGAGGAGGAAACAGACAACGATACGCCTAACCCACTTTTTGTTTTTAAAAACCTAAAAGCTGAGATCGATAAGCAGGAGCTAGCACCAACTGAAAAGTTAGAGATTGTACAGCAACGTCTTTTTGATTTTTTGCAATGGCAAAAGGCTAATGATGGATATAATTCATTTGCGGTAAGCAAAGATCAACAATATATAATTACATCCCGCCTTTATCCGAAATTTGAAGATATGTGCCGCCTGGAGATTGAACGCTGGAAGGCTGTGCTTAATACTTTGCCTAAAAATGAGACTGCTCTAAACGCCGGCACTCCTACGCCCAAAATACGCATAGCCTCGCGTAAAAAACTGGATGTAATCAAAGTATTCTCAGCCATGTACGACCTGAAATGGTTTACCGATGGCAACCATATGCCCCTTACCAACAAACAGCAATTGATGGATGCCATAGCCGAAATGCTGGGCGACGATTTCAAAAGCTACAGCACCAACCTCTCACAGGCCAAGGACAAAAGCCCCGATGTGTTTCTGAAACCCTTCGAAGAACTTAAAAAAGCCTCCAGAAAATACCTGGATATTGATTGAAAGAGGGTCGGCTGTCTTCGGGATGAATGAGGAACTGTGAATTATTTTTTGTAGTTTTGTAGGTTAGGAAAAATGAAATATGGCTACAAACAAACACGCAATCATACGGTATCAGACTTTGGATAAGTTATGAAGTATTTACTTTGCAGTTGAGCTGATTGAGACGTTTATTGATGCCATTTTATTATGGTTCAAAAAAAACACATACTAAGAAAACAAATAACAGAAATATGATCACAGGAGAATTAAAATCGCAGATAGATAAAGTGTGGGAAGCGTTTTGGACAGGAGGACTGTCGAATCCGCTGACGGTAATTGAGCAGATGACCTATTTGCTGTTTATTCGCCGACTGGATGAGCTGCAGACGCAGAAAGAACAGAAAGCCAACTTGCTAAAGAAACCGATTGAAGAGCCGTTGTATAACGAATCGGAATACGAATTGCGCTGGAGCCGGTTTAAGAATATGGACCCGGAGGTAATGCACAAGATGTTTACCAAACAGGATGGCGTGTTCGATTTCCTGCGTAATGTGGGCAACCGTAGTGCTGCCTTTAGTAAGTTTATGAAAGGCGCTACCTTTATGATTCCAACGCCGCGCCTGTTGGCGCAGGTGGTGGAGATGCTGTCGAACATTGACATGAACGACCGCGATACCAAGGGAGATGTGTACGAATACCTGTTGAGCAAGATAGCTACCGCCGGACAAAACGGACAGTTCCGCACGCCGCGCCACATTATACGCATGATGGTGGATATGGTGCAGCCAACGGTGGAAGATGTGATATGCGACCCGAGTTGCGGTACAGCGGGATTCCTGACTGTAGCCGGCGAATATATTCGCGAGCATTACGAAACCGAGTTGTACAAACCTGAAGTAAAAGAACATTTCCAAAGCAAGATGTTTATGGGCATGGAGTTCGACCCGACCATGATACGCATCGGCGGGATGAACCTGATGCTGCACGGCATCGAAAACCCGGTGCTGCTGGATGTGGACTCGCTAAGCGAAGCCAATACAGGCTTTACCGAAAAAGCCAGCATAGTACTGGCCAATCCGCCCTTTAAAGGCAGTCTCGACCGCGAAGCGGTAGATGGCAAGATATTGAGCGTGGTGGACAGCAAGAAAACCGAATTACTTTTTCTGGCTTTGATTTTAAAAGGGCTCAAGCTGGGTGGACGCGCTGCAGTGATTGTACCCGATGGCGTACTCTTTGGCAGCAGCAAAGCACACATGCAGATACGCAAGGAACTTATTGACCGACACAAGTTGGAAGCCGTTATTTCTATGCCCAGCGGTGTGTTTAAACCCTATGCCGGAGTAAGTACGGCCGTGCTGATTTTCACGAAAACCAACGACGGCGGTACCGACAAAGTGTGGTTTTACGATATGCAGGCCGACGGTCGTAGTCTGGATGACAAACGTAACAAGATAGAGGCAAATGATATACCGGATATTGTAAGTCGTTACCAAAACCTGAGTGCAGAAACCTTGCGCAGCCGTACCGACAAAAGCTTCCTTGTACCCGTACAGGAAATACGCGACAAGAAATACGACCTGAGCATTAACCGCTACAAAGAAGTGGTGTACGAAGAAAAGACCTATGCTGCTCCAACTACCATTATTGCCGAAATAGAAGATTTGGATAACCAACGGGCTGAATTGTTGAAACAATTAAAGGAGATGTTGGGATGAGTTGGAAAAAAGTAAGATTGGATTCAATTTGTACTATGTTATCTGGTAATGCTTGGTCTGCTTCAAAATTTAAAGATTCAGGTAAAATACCAATAATTAGAATACAAAATCTAGGTAATAACGAAAATGAAAAATTCATTTGGTGGGATGATAAGTATGATAATAAGTTTGTTATCCATGCTGGTGATTTATTGTTGAGTTTATCCGGTTCAATTAAAATTGACACATGGAAGGGTGAAGATGCACTTTTAAATCAACGCATTGTAAAACTAATTCCAAATAATGGTGTAGATCATAGGTGGTTTTATTGGCAAATAAATAACATTATTCTTGAAATTGAGAAAATGGGGAAATGGGCATTGGTTAACAATGTTTCAGTCACTGATTTAAAAGAAATTAAAATCCCACTTCCCCCTCTCCCTATTCAAAAGCGTATAGCTGAAATACTGGATGCAGCGGATGCTTTGCGCCGTAAAGACCAGGAGTTACTCCGCAAATACGACGAGCTGGCACAGGCTATTTTTATTGATATGTTTGGTGACCCGGTGAAGAATGAGAAAGGGTGGGAGGTGAAGAAATTTGGAGACTACATTAATGTATTGACTGATTATCATTCAAATGGGAGCTATGAAACTTTAAGGGATCATGTTCAATTAAAAACAACACCTGATTATGCTTTAATGGTTAGAACAACTGATTTGGAGAAAAATAATTTTGAAGATGATGTAAATTATATAACTAAAGAAGCATATGAACATTTGGAAAAATCCAAAGTGTTTGGAGGTGAGATCATTGTCAATAAAATTGGTAGTGCAGGTAAGGTCTATTTAATGCCTTATTTGAATAGACCTGTTTCATTGGGAATGAACTCATTTTTATTAAGGCTGAATAATAAAATGAATCCAGTCTTCGCCTACTATTTTCTTACTTCACAATTTGGAGAATATGAGATAAGTAAGCGAGTTTTTGGCGCTGTAACAAAAACAATAACAAAAGATGCTGTTAGAAGCATACCGATGTATGATATCCCATTGGATTTACAGGATAAATATGTTTCGATGATTGAGAAAATCAATTTAATGAAAACAAACAAGAACTCGGATTATTCGAAAACACTCTTCGATTCCCTTCTTCAACAAGCCTTTAAAGGAGAGTTGGTAAAATAGGGCTTGTGGTTTTTAGGGGCAGCGCCCCGATATATTTGTAGCTCTCGGATACCACCAACCCCATTAGGAGGGTCGGGGACCCGAAATATAGAGAGGAAATGAATGGTAGGAAATGTGACATTCCGGTGCTCTGCACCTATGGGCTTGGTATGAATGTGGTTTCTACAAATTTTTCGCGGCTCTGCCGCTACAAAAATCACTGTACTATGTACCTAATTTGAATATGTATGAATAAATCAGTATCCGACTATCAGCAACACTGCTGGAAAACCTACAAAGAAAAACTGGGCATTTCGCCCAGTTACAGGTATTTGTATGGCCATCCGGTAAAGGTACATGTTCCTGTGGATGTGGCTTGTGGTGGAGTGATGATTATTGGCGCCTACCCAACTGCTCATTTTAATGCAATCGGTTCGGAGCGTGATGTGCCGGTGGAAGATCATTTATATCCATTTAGTAATGAATTGTATTTTGACGGTTCTCGCATACGGGAAGTAGATTCGGGAAGGGAGTTGGAAGAGCTGTTTTTGAAACCATTAGGCATAAGTCGTGATAAAACATGGATAACCGACCTTGTAAAGATTTTCTTATTCAAGGACGGTCATAAACAGAAATACAACCGGTTGACAAAAACGCTGAATCTTGAAGATTGTACGGCTGATTTGGTACATCGGGAAGATTTTATGAAATTTGCAAAACAGGAGGAAAACCGTAAGTTTATTCAACAGGAGATTGAGCTCTGTAAGCCATCTGTAATTTTAGGTTTGGGTGCTGAGGTAAATGCGGTGATGCTCGACATGTCGGTTGCTTCGGCAACAAAAGCCATAGAAGCGTGTCAGCCGTTTGAGTATAAATTAAACGGCCATACATACAGCTACTTTGCTTGTCCACACCCGGGTATCTTAATGCGTGAAGATGAAAACGGAAAGTGGAAAGGCTATTTGAAAAAGATTATTGAAGAAGTGAAAAGAATATTAGAAGCTTGAAAAGTATTATTTATCGGTTATTTTACCAATAAACCGCAATTATTAGTATATTTGCCGATATTTTCATAATTAGCAAAAGAAATCAGCTATGAACGCAACTACAATTTCGGCCGATATTATATCCTATACGTCATTGTCGGCAAAAGACAAAGAGCATTTGAATTTGAAGATTCAGGCCTTATTATCAGATTTGACTGAGAAATACAACGCCGAACAATTTTTTGGTCGTATTGCACAGGGTGATTATGTAGAATGTGCAATGCTTTCGCCAAAATATGCTTTACGGACTGCATTATTACTCAAAACCCTTGTAAAATCGGTAGAAGTATCTGACACTAATGATAGGCGTATAAAGTATTTCAGAGAATATGGTATTCGGATAGCCATAGCAGTGGCACCACTTATAGATTTAAACCCCGAAAAGGGGATAATTGATGGGGAAGCAATTTACCTTTCGGGACGGACGATAAAAAACATGAGCACTTCTGATAAAAGAAAGGTTGTAATGAAAGAAACTATGTTTTTCAGATCGTTGGATGCGGAACAGCAAGACAATTACGATGCCATGATTTGTTTGCTCGATTCTATTATATCAAAGTGTTCGCAAAAGCAATGTGAGGTATTGTTTTACAAATTATCCGGTTTAACCGAAAAAGAAATATCTGAGAAAACGGGAAAAAATCAATCTACTATAAGTCAACACTCGTCGGCAGCAAGCTGGAATGCTATCGAAAAATCTGTAATTCATTTTGAAAATCACATCGTATGACAGTTTTCCAACTTATACTCATGCAATTGATAGCACATTTAGTGGCTGACTTTCTGTTACAGTCTGAGAAATGGTGCGAAGAAAAGGAAAAGCACATACTATCCAAACAGCATTTTTTACATGCTGCTGTAGTCTCTCTTTCGGCTTATGTATTTTCTTTTGATTGGTATTTTGGTATTTCTGCGCTAATTATCGGGGTTTCCCATTTGTTGATTGACGCATTAAAAAGCTATTTGATCCTCCATAGAAAGGATAAAATAGCATCAATATTTTATATAGATCAATTGTTGCATGTTATGGTGTTAAGCTTGGTATCATGGATTTATCTAAAGCACTACACACCTAACTATTTCTTTGAGTTTAATTTAAACACAAAAATCATTGCTGCTCTTGCTGCTTTTCTGTTTTGTGCAAAACCAGCTAATATATTTATCAAATACACATTTGGCTTGTTTGGATTGACTATTGCAAAACAACCTGCTACCGGAACAACCGATAGCACTTCCGAAAAAGAGCTGGAAAATGCGGGTAAAGTCATTGGAATAGTGGAACGCTTTATGGCATTAGGACTTATTCTGGCAGGTCAATATGGAGCTGTAGGATTAATTATTGCCGCTAAATCTATTCTAAGGTTTAATAGTCCACAGAAAAACGAATATATTCTTGTTGGTACATTACTTAGTTTTGGATGCGCCATACTGATAGGGCTGCTAATTAATCAATTTATTATATAGGCAAAATAAACGATAGTAAGCACAAATCGGTATTAAAGCCGATAATAAAATACAGATTACTTTTATATAGATTGAAATGACATGAGCAACTTCAATTTTATCCCAGCCCAATGGGCGCAATTGGCGGAAGCACCACGGGAAGCCGAGAAACATGTGTATGGAGCTCCGCTTTACTGCGCTATGCTATGTCGCAAGAGCCTGGAAGAATGGGTACGGTGGATGTACGAGCACGACCCGGATTTGGTGTTGCCTTATGACACTTCGCTTAGTTCGCTGATTCACGATCAGGGATTTCAGAAAATAGTTGCTCCTATACAGTTTAATCAAATAAACCTGATACGCAAGCAGGGAAATGCTGCGGTGCATACCTCTGCCACCATGAAACCGTTGGAAGCCTTACACAGCCTGAAACTGTTGTACGGCTTTGTTGTTTGGTTAGTACAGGTATATGGCGAAGAAAAGTTGGAAATCCCGGCTTTTGATGTCAGTCTGATAGAAAAAGAACCCGGAAAGGACAAGAGTAAAGAAGAATTACAGAAACTCGAAAAAGAGTTTCATGCCCAGCAGGATAAACTGCAAAAACTGGAAGAGGAACTGGCTGCCATTAAGGCTATTAAGGACCAAAACATTGCGTTTATTCCGCCTCCGATAGACCCTAACGAAGACCTGACACGTAAAATCTATATCGATACGTTGTTGCGCGAAGCTGGTTGGAATCCGAGTGGTACGAATGTGCCTGAGTTTCCGCTGAAAAATTGCATGCCTAAAGCCGACGGCACGTTGACCGATGGTTTTGTAGATTATGTTTTGTGGGGCGATGATGGCAAACCTTTGGCAGTGGTAGAAGCCAAACGCACCCGCCGCGACCCGCGCGTAGGTCAGCATCAGGCAAAGCTCTATGCTGATGGGCTGGAAAAAGAATACGGACAACGGCCTGTTATCTATTATTCTAACGGCTTCAATACATGGATGTGGGACGATTTGAATTATCCACCCCGTACTGTATTCGGGTTTTACAGCAAGGATGAGTTACAGTTGTTGGTTCAGCGCCGCACCTACAGAAAGGATCTGAGTAAACAAACTATTAATGATAGTATTACCGATCGCTACTATCAACACGAAGGAATCAGGAAAGTGACCGAAGCACTGGAGGACTTTCGTCGAAATGCTTTGCTCGTAATGGCTACCGGAACTGGTAAAACCCGTGTGTCCGCATCCATTGTCGATTTGCTTAGCAAAGCCAATTGGGCAAAACGCATTTTGTTTCTGGCCGACCGCAATGCACTGATACATCAGGCGAAGGTCAATCTGAACGATTATTTACCGAATCTTCCGGCCGTAGACCTGACCAAAGAAAAAGAAGACGAGAGTAGCCGCATAGTATTTTCTACCTATCAGACCATTATCAATATGATCGATGGCGAAGTGGATGGTAATAATCGCTACTATGGTGTGGGTCATTTCGACTTAATTATTTTTGATGAGATACACCGGAGTGTATATAACCGCTACCGTCATATTTTCAGGTATTTCGATGGCATACGCATAGGACTCACCGCTACTCCACGCTCCGAAGCCGACCGCGATACCTATGGTTTGTTCGATATGGAACCGCACAACCCTACTTACGCTTATGAGCTGGAGCAAGCAGTTAATGATAAATTTTTAGTTCCGCCCAAAGCTATTTCCGTACCGCTTAAATTTCAGCGACAGGGAATAAAATATGCAGAGCTGAGCGATGAGGAAAAACAGGCCTACGAGGAGCTGTTTACCGACCCGGTTACGGGAGAATATCCTGACGAAATAGATGCCACGGCTCTCAATAGCTGGCTTTTCAATACCGATACGGTGGATAAGGTCATCGGACATTTGATGCAAAATGGTATCAAAGTGGAAGGAGGCGATAAACTGGCGAAAACGATGGTGTTTGCCCGCTCGCACCAACATGCTAAATTTATTGAAGAACGCTTCAATCTGCAATATCCCGGGTACAAAGGAGAGTTTTTGAAGGTAATAGATTATCAGGAAGAATACAAATACGACCTGCTGAATAAGTTTAAAGATAAATCCAAGATGCCACAGATAGCGGTGTCGGTAGATATGCTCGATACGGGTATTGATGTGCCCGAAGTGTGCAACCTGGTTTTCTTTAAGCCGGTGCGCAGTAGTACCAAATTCTGGCAGATGATAGGACGTGGAACGCGATTATGTAAGGATTTATTCGGACCCGAAGCTGATAAGGAAGAGTTCCTGATATTCGACTTTTGCGAGAACTTCGAATTTTTCAATATCAACCCGAAAGGGATAGAATTGGGTAACTCAAAATCCATCAGTCAGCGATTGTTTGAACTGCGCTTACGCCTGGCATTTGTGTTGTTGGCGCAAGAGGATGTGGAACTGAAAGAGTATGGAAAGTCACTTATTGACGTCCTGGTTCTGCAAACTCAGGAGTTGAATGGCGATAGTTTTATTGTCCGTCAGCATTGGGAAGTGGTAGAGAAATACCGCGATGACAACGCCTGGAATGCATTGTCGGATTTGGATATTAAAGAACTGTTTGACCATATTGCCCCAATAGTTGTTGAAACAGAATCCGACGAAATGGCAAAACGGTTTGATGCACTCATGCTTGACTTGCAGCTCTGCATTCTGAAAGGAGAGAAAAAGCAAGTCGGATTAATACAGAAAGTAATAACAACTGCCCAAAAGCTTAGTAAAAAAGCCTCTATCCCGGCAGTAGCTAAGCAAATGGATACTATAAACGAAGTGCAGAACAAGCTGTTCTGGGAAGCAGGAAGTATTTTGGCCATCGAAAGGGTTCGTATTGATTTACGCGACTTGCTCAAGTTTCTTGACTCCGAAAATAAGGCTATTTACTATACCGCATTTGAAGATGAAATTGGAGAGAGAGTATCTGAATTTCCTGTAGTATACAATGTAAACGAATTAGCAGCATACAAAAAGAAAGTAGAACAATACCTGAAAGAACACAGTAATCATATTACAATTTACAAACTCCGAAATAACGTACAGATTACACATAGCGAACTGGAGGAGTTGGAAAAAATGCTGTTTGATCAAGGTAGTTTGGGTACGAAAGCAGAATTTATAAAAGCCTTTGGCGAACAACCCTTAGGTAAGTTTATCCGTAACATCATGGGACTGGATGCCAATGCTGCCAAACTGGCTTTTGGCGAAGTGCTGATAAACAAAACCCTCAATTCGCAGCAAATACGCTTTATCGACACAATTATAAATTTCTTTGTTGTAAATGGAACTATAGATCCTGCGATGTTATTTGAGCCTCCTTTTACGGATATAAACTCAAATGGAATTGCAGGCTTGTTTGATGATGAAACACAAATACAACTGATACAATTGATTGATAGAGTGAATGAAAATGCGGTAGCATAACGCAACAGTTTCAAAATAAAATTCTTCCCCAAACCCCTGAGAGGCTTAAAGAGTGGTATGCGGGAGGTTTGTGTAAATTTGACGAGGCGTAAGCATATCGAGACGATGGTAATCTCACATCCCCTTTAGAGCTTGCCCGCCGTGGTGGGGGCTTGGGGCGTAAAAACCGGATAAAGATGACGATACGACCCCGATGGGGTCGAATAATGTTGTCACCCAAACAAATGCTATAAATTTGTAATCCCTACGGGATAAAGATATAAATGAAACAAATGAAAATCCGATACGATGATTTGAAGCGAATATATTCAGTTCGCTGAATTCCTCATCAGTTTCGATGAAAATGAAGTGAAGTGCTAAAAGACTGTTAATTGAGTGTTAAAGTTCTGGTTTTTAGTGTTTCTATTCAGTAATGTGTTTAATTTTGCTGTGTTGTAATTGAATTTCGCTTTGCGAAACTCATTTATCGGTTTAATTATGACGGCAATTTTCAGATACTCCGTTTTCACAGCCCGTCAACCATACAGGGCAGCTAATTTTTTCACTACCTTCCATATTCTTCATGAAGGCGCAAAGATGCTCTGTGCTTTTATTCAACATGTAGCCTCCTTTGTGGCAGTTGCCATTGTTCCTGTCCGACTTTTGTTTATTTGCAGGTCCGGAGGTTAAGCCTGTCGGTTGGTGTTCCTGAAAATCAGTTTCCTTTCGCTTATCTTACCCTGAATTATTCATTTTAAAAAAAACATAGTCATGAAAAAGTCAATTATTTTTCTTTTAGCATTGCTGACACTTTGTGCCTGTGATACCGATGATCCCGAGGGTCCCGAGGGTAAGGAAGTAAAATACTATAGTACTACACCTGAGCATTTTTCGTATCAGGTGGGCTTTACAGATGCTGCGAGTGCCAATCTTTACGAGACAAATGAATATGCTGTTATATCGCAGTCTTCAGTCTGGGAATACAGCTGGGCATTTATTCCTTCTGTTGTAAAAAAACCGGATATCCGCAGGTTGGTGTACTCCTACCAAACCCAGGAGTATTATCAGATTTTTGATACAAAGCATTACTATACAGTGACCCATAGCTTTTATGCTTACTATTCGGCCATAGTGGAGTGGGACACATATCAGGAATTCAGAACTCAGAATGACATTACCGATGGCCGGGAGGTGCGAGAGAACCTGAAGTGTACAATAAAGTATCTTGGTTGTACAAATGGTACCCCGGTTGCATACTATCCGGTGGATACCTCTACTGAGGTGGTTGAGTATCCTGACTATAAAGGTGAATGGATTTTTATTTCAAATGATTCCGGATCGGGAGGTTCGACCTCTGGTGATGATGACGTATCCACAAGGGATTATAGTTATCACAGTAGTACTGTATGTTATAAGAAATCGACAGGTGAGTCGGACGATTTATATATTTACAGGAAGAATAATGATTACAGAGCTTCATGGGTGTACGATAGCAAAGGCCTTGATAAGGGCGCTACTATGACAATTCATACCGGATATGCCGAAATCGGAGGAAATAAGTACTCATATTACGTCAGTAACTTTGGCATTCCTTGGTATTTCAATTATAGTAAGTAAAATAACAGATTAAAAATATGAAATCTCTTTCGGCGCTAAATGTCTATAAAAAAGACATTTAGCGCTTTTGTTTTGTGCCGGATATGTATTTCTCAGGTTAGGTTCAACATTAGGTTAATGACAGAGCGTTGCGGCTACCCTACCTTTGCAACGTAATGTTTAAGACAAAATATGCCAAAAAGATGGCTATAAGTCAGAATCCGATGACTGGAAAAATGTCCGGTACGATGGGTAACTTTGTTACTTCGTCATTGGGTTCGAAAAACGTTGTACGGGCGAAAGCGTTCGGAGGTCGGGACGCAAATTCGGAAGCGCAGCAAATGCAGCGCGGAGGATTTAAACTTATCGGCCAACTGTTCCCCATGCTGGGCAGTATTCCTGAAGAGGGATTTGTACAGCGTGACTCTGAAACTTCAGTATTTGCTGCTTTTATGGCAGTCAATCTGAAGTCGGCAATTGACAAGAGCGGCACTGAGGCTGCTGTGGATTACTCAAAGCTGGTGGTGGCAAATGGCACTATGGCTCCGCTGATTGTAAAGTCGGCAAGCATTTCGGCTGAGGGTGTTCGCATTGGCTACAAGCCATCGCTCAAAAATCAGGTGAATCGTAGCACCGACATTATGGTGGCGCTGGCACTTACCCGTACAGGTGAATTGTGGATTGAGCGTCAGCCGCGTGGTGAAGATGCTGAGGCAACTATTCTGATTCCGATGGAAGGTGTGGTTGCCGACGACGTCCTGGGTGTGTATCTGTTTGCTACACGTGCCGATGGCAGCAAAGTAACCAAATCGGTTTACCTGCCACTCGCGTAAAACAGATTGTGCCGTTTAGTTAACCTTGCAGCACTACAGGAGTTCGCTCTCCGGTAGTGCTGCTTTGTTATATTTACAAAACCAATGGCATTATAAGTTCCTGAAAATATCGCATCCAAAATATTATCACTATTTTTGCAGGTTCATAATTCATATTCAATGAAGAAGCCCAACAAACGAAAAATTATCAACGACCCGGTATTCGGGTTTATCAATATTCCTAACGATTTTCTGTACGATATTATTCAGCATCCGTATTTTCAGAGATTGCACCGCATCAAGCAGTTAGGACTTTCGTCGTTCGTATATCCCGGAGCACAACATACCCGCATGCAACATTCTTTGGGTGCAATGCATCTAATGGGCGAAGCTATTACGCAGCTCCGTCAGCAGGGACATGAAATTACGCCTCCCGAAGCCGAAGCTGTGCGCGCCTGTATCCTCTTGCACGACATAGGACACGGGCCGTTTTCGCATGCACTGGAGCATAGTCTGGTCGAAGGTATCAGTCACGAAGAAATATCGCTGCTGATGATGCAAAAACTCAACGACCATCTTGAGGGGAAACTTGAAATGGCCATGAGTATTTTTAAAAATGAATATTCGAAAAAGTTTCTGCACCAGTTAGTGTCCGGTCAGCTCGATATGGACCGCCTCGATTATCTGAGCCGCGACAGTTTCTTCTCGGGCGTGAGCGAGGGCATTATCGGCGCTGCACGCATTATCAAAATGCTGAATGTGCACGACGATAAACTGGTGGTGGATGTGAAGGGTATTTATTCGATTGAAAAATTTCTGGTGGCCCGCCGCCTGATGTACTGGCAGGTTTATCTGCACAAAACATCGGTTGCTGCCGAAAAAATGCTGGTGAATATACTGAAACGTGCCAAAGAACTGGCTGCTGCAGGTCACGACCTCTTCGGATCGCCTGCGTTGCGGTTTTTTCTGTATAATACTTTCGACAGGGGCAGCTTCCGGCAATCGGATAAAGCACTGGAAATGTTTGCCCTGCTCGACGATTCAGATCTGGTGTGCGCCATAAAGGTATGGAGTAGTCATGATGACATGGTCTTGTCCACTCTTTGCCGCGACTTTACAAACCGCAGGCTCTTTAAGGTGGAAATTAATGCTGAAGCACTCACTCAAGAAAAGCAAAATGAATATCTTCAGCAATACATGCAGCACTTTGGCGTTAATAAAAAGGAAGCACAGTATTTTATGGGTGATGAGCTTGTAAGTACTGATACTTACAGCCCCGAAGATGAAAACATCAATATTCTGATGAAGGATGGAACAATAATGGATGTGACTGATGCTTCGGATATGCTGAACATTAGTGTGCTGACCAAAAGAGTGGAGAAGCATTTCTTTTGTTATTACAAATTCAGTTGACAGTTGATAGTTGATAATGGAAAATTGACAATTGATAATGAGGGTCGCTTGATTAATTGAGATTCACTTATGAAACTCAAAATCTTCAAATCTCAAATTCCAAATTTTCAAATCTCTTGAGATACGAAACACGAAACACGAAACACAAAACGCGGAACACGGAACGCGAAACGCGAAACACAAAATGGTGAATATTCTGTCATTCCGTTTTATTTTTATTTAATAATTAACAAAAACTTCATTTCCAATAAACAAATTGTCACAAAATTGGAAATAGTTTAGTACTTTTGCACCCAAATTTTTATATATGGAGTTTACAGCTCAACAAATTGCTGATTTTATACAGGGAAAAGTAGAGGGCGATGCGACAGTTCGCGTAAGCAATTTTTCGAAGATTGAAGAGGGGCAACCCGGTACACTCAGTTTCTTATCGAATCCAAAATACAGCCAGTATATTTACGACAGCAATGCAAGTATTATACTTGTAAACAACGATTTTGTGCCCGAACGTGCGGTGAAAGCCACACTGATAAGGGTTGCAAATGCTTACGAGTCACTGGCTTTTCTGCTTTCGGTAGTAGAACAGGCTAAACCCCGCAAATCGGGTATCTCGCCACAGGCATTTGTGTCGGAGTCGGCGCAGATAGGTGAGAATGCTTATATCGCTCCTTTTGTAAGTGTGGGCGATGGTGTTCGCATAGGCAAAAATGTACAAATTCTGTCGGGCAGCACCCTGGGCGACAATGTGCAGTTGGGCGATAATGTAAAACTATATGCCGGTGTGCATGTATATCAGGATTGTAAAATAGGAAATAACTGCATATTTCATTCGGGCGTAGTGATTGGTTCGGATGGTTTTGGCTTTGCTCCTTCGGAAGATGGTTCGTACCGCAAAATACCTCAAATGGGTAATGTGGTGATTGAAGACGATGTGGAAATTGGTGCCAACACTACCATAGATCGCGCCACGCTGGGAAGCACGATGATCAGAAAGGGCGTGAAGCTCGACAATCTGGTGCAGATTGCCCATAACGTGGAAATTGGCGAAAATACTGTGATTGCTTCACAGAGCGGTGTGGCTGGTTCTACAAAAATAGGCAAACAATGTATATTTGCAGGGCAAACCGGTGTGGCTGGTCACCTGCAGATTGCCGATGGCACAATTCTTGGAGCGCAGACAGGTGTGGCTAATTCCATAAAAGCCGGAGGACAGGCATGGCAGGGTTATCCCGCCATAGCTGTGGGAAACTTCAGACGTTCCACAGTGGTGTACAAAAATCTGCCCGAGCTCCAGAAAACAGTTTTCGAACTGCAAAAGAAAGTGGCCGAACTCGAGAATAAAAACAAATAAGAGCAGAACCGGAAATGGCAAGCCAACGAACCGGTTATTATTCAAAATATGTCGAAACAAAAAACATTAAAATCGTCCTTTTCGTTCGAAGGAAAAGGATTGCATACGGGTCTTGATATCATTCTGACGTTTGTACCGGCACCCGAAAACCACGGCATCAAAATCAAACGTGTCGATTTGCCTGAACAAACCATTATCGAAGCATTGGCCGAAAATGTGACTCACACTGTGCGTGGCACTGTATTGCAAAAAGGCGATGTGCAGGTAAGTACCGTAGAACACGCTCTGGCAGCATTGCATGCTTTCGGTATTGACAATTGCTTACTCGAGGTCAATGCTCCCGAATTTCCTATTCTCGACGGTAGTGCGAAATTCTTTGTTCAAAAAATACAGGAAGCGGGTGTTCAAGAGCAAGCTGCCGAAAAAGATTATTTTATTGTACGCAAAAAAATTGAATATACCATCCCCGAAACGGGCTCGAAAATAACACTGTTGCCCGACGACACTTTCAGTCTCGATGTGCATATCGGCTTTAAATCACCTGTACTTGGCAATCAGTTTGCCTCGCTCGACAATCTCGAAGATTTTGCCACCGAAATCGCTTCAGCCCGTACCTTCGTCTTCGTTCGCGAAATTGAACCTTTGCTCAATATGAACCTGATCAAGGGCGGTGATCTGAAAAACGCCATGGTTATTTACGATGAAGTAATGCCACAGGACCGCATGGATGCGCTGACCGAAAAACTGCATCAGGATAAGATTGATGCTTCGAAACCCGGTTATCTCCGCGAACTCAACTACGAAAACGAGCCTGCCCGTCACAAACTGCTCGACGTGATTGGCGACCTCTCGCTTATCGGAAAACCTATCAAGGGCAAAGTGATTGCCCGTTATCCCGGTCATAAGGTGAATACCGATATGGCTAAACTTATCCGTAAAGAAATTAAAAAACAGGAAGTGATGGCGCCCGTTTACGACGACACGCTGGCTCCTGTACTCGATATCAACGGCATCAAAAAGCTTTTACCTCACCGCTGGCCTTTCCTGTTGGTGGATAAGGTAATTGAAATTCGCAGCAATGTGGTGGTGGGCGTGAAAAATGTAACAGGTAACGAAACATTCTTTCAGGGACATTTTCCCGAAGAACCTGTAATGCCCGGTGTTTTACTGGTCGAAGCTATGGCTCAGACCGGAGGAATAATGATTCTCAACGGACTCGAAGATGCTGAAAAGTACTCCACTTACTTCATGAAAATCGACAATGTGAAGTTCCGTCAGAAAGTGGTGCCCGGCGATACGCTTATTTTCCGCCTCGAAATGCCCGAACCCATGCGTCGTGGTTGTGCCATAATGAAAGGTCATGCCTTTGTGGGGGGTAAAATTGTGGCCGAAGCTGAATTTATGGCTCAGATCATTAAAAATAAATAGAAAAATAAAACAGGAGCTTTGCAAACGGGATTTTTCCGGTAAAGTAAGCTTCTGCCCCGAATCAACTGATCAACTAAAAAAGTAAACGAATAACTTAATTATATAAAAACCGGACTAAAGAATGAAACAACCTCTTGCATATATTCACCCTGACGCAAAAATTGCTCCCTCGGTAGTTATTGAGCCTTTTGTAACCATCGATAAAAATGTGGAAATCGGCGAAGGAACCCGTATCGGTCCCAACGTAACTATTCTCGAAGGTTCACGCATCGGTAAAAACTGTACTATCTTTCCGGGTGCTGTAGTGGGTGCTATTCCACAGGACCTGAAATTCAAAGGTGAAGATACACTGGCCGTTATTGGTGACAACACCACATTGCGCGAATGTGTGACTATTAACCGTGGTACAGCAGCCAAAGGAAAAACTGTGGTTGGTGACAACTGTCTGCTGATGGCTTATTGTCATGTGGCACACGATTGTGTGGTGGGTAATCATGTGATCATGTCGAATGCCACTCAACTGGCTGGTGAAGTGGAGGTTGATGATTATGCTATCCTGAGCGGTGGCATTCTGGTGCATCAGTTTACACGTATCGGAGCTCACGTAATGATTCAGGGTGGCTCACGTGTCACCAAGGATGTACCTCCGTTTATTACTGCCGGTCGTGATCCGCTTTCGTATGCAGGTATCAACTCTATTGGTCTGCGTCGTCGCGGATATACCAACGAGCAGATTCGTGATATTCAGGATGTATATCGCTATATTTTCCTTTCGGGAATGAATACCAGCAATGCGGTTGAACGCATTATGACTGAACTTCCTGCCACCAAGGAACGTGACGAGATTCTTCTCTTTATCAAAAACTCACCACGTGGAATACTGAAAGGTTATTTCGAAAAATAATCTCTGAAAAAGTCTTTTTATCTCAGAATTAAATAAATATGGAAATTAAAAACGAAGAAGCACCAAAGAAAAGTCTGAATTTTATTGAGACTTTTGTGGAGCAGGATTTGAAGGAAGGTAAAAACGGTGGACGTATTCAGACCCGTTTTCCGCCGGAGCCCAACGGCTACCTGCATATCGGACATGCCAAGGCTATTTGCCTCGATTTCGGTATTGCACGTAACTACGGAGGTATTTGTAACCTTCGCTTCGACGATACAAATCCTGTAAAAGAGGATGTGGAGTATGTGGAGTCCATTCAGGAAGATATCCAGTGGCTCGGCTACCAGTGGGCGAACATTTATTATGCTTCGGACTATTTCCAGCAACTCTGGGATCTTGCTGTTGAACTTATCAAAAAAGGAAAAGCGTATGTCGACGAACAATCGGCTGAGGATATTGCAAAACAAAAAGGAACTCCCACAGTACCCGGTACTGAAAGTCCTTACCGCAATCGTCCTGTAGAAGAGAATCTCGCGCTTTTCGAAAAAATGAATAAGGGTGAAATTCCCGAAGGTGCTATGGTGTTGCGTGCCAAAATCGACATGGCTTCATCAAATATGCACTTCCGCGATCCTATTATGTACCGTGTGATTACTTCGCATCCACACCACCGCACCGGATATACATGGAAAGCTTATCCAATGTATGACTATGCGCATGGTCAGTCGGACTATTTCGAAGGAGTAACTCACTCGCTTTGTACGCTTGAGTTTGAGGTGCATCGTCCGCTCTACGACTGGTTTATCGATCAGTTCAAGGATTCGGATTATCGCCCCCGTCAGATTGAATTCAACCGTCTGAACCTCACTTATACTGTAATGAGTAAGCGTAAAATGCTTCAGCTCGTGCAGGAAGGACTGGTACGCGGTTGGGACGATCCCCGCATGCCGACTATCGGTGGTTTGCGTCGTCGCGGTTATTCGCCTGATGCCATACATAATTTTATCGACAAAATCGGTTATACCAAATTCGAAGCTCAGAACGATATAGGTCTGCTCGAACATGCTGTGCGCGAAAGTCTGAACAAAACAGCAACCCGCGTAAATGCTGTGATTAATCCTGTCAAACTGATTGTAACCAATTATCCCGAAGGTAAAACCGAGATGATGGATACTATCAACAATCCCGAGGATGAAAGTGCAGGTTCACGTCAGATTCCGTTCAGTCGCGAATTGTACATAGAGCGTGAGGACTTTATGGAAGATGCTCCGAAGAAATTCTTCCGTATGACTCCCGGTCAGGAAGTGCGTCTGAAAAGTGCATATATTGTAAAATGTACAGGCTGTAAAAAGGATGCTGAAGGCAATATCGAAGAAATTTATTGCGAGTACGATGATCAAACCAGAAGTGGTATGCCCGATGCAAACCGCAAGGTAAAAGGTACGCTTCACTGGGTTTCGGCTGCGCATGCGCTGAAAGCTGAGGTTCGTTTGTATGACCGTTTGTTCAGTGTGGAGAATCCTTCGGCCGATCCGCGTGACTTCCGCGATTTGCTGAATCCCGATTCGCTGAAAGTGTTGACCGAATGCTATGTGGAACCTTCGCTGGCTAATGCCAAAGCACTCGATCATTTCCAGTTCCAGCGAATTGGTTACTTCAATGTGGATCCAGATACAAAACCCGGACAGCTCGTTTTCAACCGTACCGTGTCGCTGAAAGACAGCTGGGCTAAGGAACAGCAGAAATAATTGCCGGAAGTAGCAACAGATAAAATGAAGCCCTGAAATCATATGATTTCAGGGCTTTTCTTTGACGTTTCTCATGAATAATTAGTTTCCTATCTCGGAAAGGAATTTAATGCGTACAAGGCGGATTTCTTCTTCGCTGAAATCATCTTCGCCAAGCTCACGAAGAGCTGGTTCAATTTTGTCTGTTTCGGCAGAATTGAAATACTCAAAAATTTCATCCACACGATCGGGGTCCATTACTTCGTCGAGGAAGTAGTCGATGTTGATTTTGGTTCCCGAATATACAATGGCTTCAATTTCGTCGAGCAATTCTGATATTTCAAGACCTTTGGCCATTGCTATGTCGTCGAGCGCAATTTTGCGATCGATAGACTGTATAATAGATACTTTAAGCTTCGATTTGTTGGCTACTGTGCGTACACGCAGGTCTTCGGGGCGAATAATTTCGTTTTCGCGCACATGTTCTTTGATGACTTTCAGGAATTCCTCGCCGTAACGTTTGGCTTTTCCTGCGCCCACACCCGGAATGTTCTGAAGTTCGTCCATTGAAATAGGGTAGGTGGTAGCCATTGCTTCGAGCGATGGATCCTGGAAGATTACAAATGGTGGTACTTCTAATTTCTTCGAAAGCTTTTTTCTCAAATCTTTCAGAATTGAGAAAAGTACATCGTCGGCAGCACAGGTGCCGCCACTGCTTTTTACAGTAGTTTCTTCGTCCTCATCTTCAAACTCATTGTCTTTCACCACAGGGAAAGGCGTTGGTTTTTTTATGTAGGCTTTACCTGCTGCTGTTATTTTCAGCAGACCGTAATTTTCAATATCTTTCGAAAGGAATCCGGCCAGCATAGCCTGACGAATAACAGCATGAAGCAGCTTTTCGTCTTCGTCGGATGCTGAGGAAAAAGTTTCGAGTTCGTCGTGTTGATACGATTTTACATCCGAAGTTTCATTTCCTTTTAAAATGTCAACAATGTGTTCGGCTTTAAACTTTTCACGAACAGCCAGAATGGTTTCAAAAACCAGTGTAAGGAGCTCTTGTCCTTCAATTGTTTTCTTTGGTTTCATACAGTTATCACAACATGCACAGTTATCATTTTCATACTCTTCTCCAAAATAGTGTAACAGCAACTTTCTTCTGCATACTGATGACTCGGCATAGGCCTGTGTTTCCAGCAATAACTGGTTGCCTATTTCCTGTTCAGCTACAGGTTTACCCTGCATAAATTTACGAAGTTTGTCCAGATCCTTGTATGCATAAAATGCAATACACTGACCTTCGCCTCCATCACGTCCACCGCGGCCGGTTTCCTGATAGTAGCCTTCGAGGCTTTTGGGCATGTCGTAATGAATCACAAAACGCACATCAGGTTTGTCGATACCCATTCCAAAAGCTATGGTGGCCACTATAACCTGCACTTTTTCCATCAGGAACTTGTCCTGATTTTCACTTCTTACAGCCGAATCCATTCCGGCGTGATAAGGAAGGCAGGATATGCCATTCATGCTGAGCGTTTCGGCCAGCTCTTCCACTTTTTTGCGACTCAGACAATAAATAATACCCGATTTATTTGCCTGAGAGCGAATATATTTAATTAAATCTTTTTCTACATCTTTCGTTTTTGGGCGCACTTCGTAATAAAGATTGGCCCTGTTGAACGACGATTTGAACACATTGGCGTTTAGCATGCCGAGGTTCTTCTGTATATCGTGTTGTACCTTTGGAGTGGCAGTAGCTGTAAGCGCAATCAGTGGCGCGTGACCTATTTCGTTGATAATGGGTCGTATTCTGCGGTATTCGGGCCGGAAATCGTGTCCCCATTCCGAAATACAGTGTGCTTCGTCCACCGCGTAAAACGATATTTTCAGTTGTTTAAGAAACTCAATGTTTTCTTCTTTTGTAAGCGATTCGGGGGCTACATAAAGCAGTTTTGTTTTTCCCGAAACAATGTCGGCCTTTACCTGATCGATGGCCTGACGTGTGAGCGATGAATTGATAAAATGAGCAATTCCATCTTCCTCGCTGAAATTCCGCATGGCATCTACCTGATTTTTCATCAGGGCAATGAGTGGCGAAATAACTATGGCCGTTCCATCCATCAAAAGCGATGGAAGCTGATAACACAGTGACTTACCCCCTCCTGTGGGCATAAGTACAAAGGTATCTCTTCCTTCCAGAACATTTTGAATAATTGCCTCCTGATTGCCTTTGAAACCATCGAAGCCAAAGTGTTTTTTCAAATGTTCGGTCAATACAGAATGTGTGGCCATACCGCTATTTTTAATCAAAAATTGGTTTGCGAAAGTAGTACATATTGTTGAGATTCCCGCATTCAGGATAGAATTTTTTTCGTCTTTTTTGCGCAGAATGCTACATTTGTTCTATTCATCAAACAAAATTATAAACAGATTTCAAATATACAAGCCCTTTTCGAAAAAAAAACCGGATAATCACAAAATAATTTGTTGATTATCCGGTTTTGTTGAATAAATATTTGTTTTTTAAACCTTTATGTTTTTTGTCAGGCTATTTTCAGCCGGTTTACATTGGTCTTTTCAATTTTGCTCTGTGCGTAATCAATGCTTATATGCAGCGATGGCTCGTGCGCTGAGGGCATCTCGTACATTTTGTCCATGATTATGGTTTCGGTGATCGAACGGAGACCGCGGGCACCGAGTTTAAATTCGATGGCCTTGTCCACAATATAATCGAGAACTTCGTCGTCGAATACCAGATCAATATGATCCATTTTGAAAAGTTTGACGTATTGCTTTACAATCGAATTTTTCGGTTCTGTAAGTATGCGTCGCAATGCTTTGCGGTCAAGCGGCTCAAGATAGGTCAGAATGGGCAGACGACCGATGATTTCGGGTATCAGACCGAACGATTTCAGGTCCTGTGGCGCAATGTACTGCAACAGATTGTTTTTGTCCACCTGATCGTTTTCGAGTGCAGCACCGTAACCAACCACACGTGTGTTGAGTCGTGAAGCGATTTTCTTTTCAATGCCATCGAAAGCACCACCGCAGATAAACAGAATGTTCTGAGTGTTCACGGCAATCATTTTCTGATCAGGATGTTTGCGACCGCCCTGAGGTGGTACGTTTACAACCGAACCTTCAAGCAGTTTGAGAAGTCCCTGCTGTACACCTTCGCCACTTACGTCGCGTGTAATGCTCGGGTTGTCGCCTTTGCGTGCAATTTTATCAATCTCGTCGATAAACACGATTCCCCGTTCAGCAGCTTTTACATCGTAATCGGCCACCTGCAGCAGACGTGTAAGGATACTTTCGATATCCTCGCCCACATAACCGGCTTCGGTAAGTACAGTAGCATCGACAATGGTAAAAGGAACATGCAGTTTCTTTGCAATGGTACGGGCCAGAAGGGTTTTTCCGGTGCCGGTATAGCCCACCATAATGATGTTCGACTTTTCGATTTCCACATCATCTTTGGACTTTTTCTGCATTAATCTTTTGTAGTGGTTATACACAGCTACCGATAGAAATTTTTTGGCTTCATCCTGACCAATCACATACTGATCAAGATATTCTTTTATTTCAATCGGTTTTGGAACCTGGTCTTTTTGTAAAGACATAGGTTTTGATCGCAGCGATGTGTTTTCCTTTACTATTTCGGAAGCCTGAATGGCACATTCGTTGCAAATGTGAGCCCCATCCTGTCCCATAATAAAGAAATCGACCTGCGATTCCGGACGTCCGCAAAAACTGCAGTGTTTTTGGTTTTTTGCCATAGAGCGATATTACTTTTCTACTGAAAAGGTTGTTGTTCAGTTGATTATTTTTTCTTCTCGTTGATAAGAATTCTGTCGATCATGCCATATTCCAGCGCCTCCTGTGATATCATCCAGTAGTCGCGATCGGAATCTTTTTCGATTCGTTCGAATGTGTTGTTCGAATGGTCGGCGATGATAGTGTAAAGTTCTTTTTTGAGTTTCTGTATTTCGCGCGCAGTGATTTCAATATCAGAAGCCTGACCCTGAGCACCTCCCATAGGTTGGTGAATCATGACGCGTGAGTGTTTCAGTGCCGAGCGTTTTCCCTGTGCTCCTGCTACAAGCAGTACAGCTCCCATCGAAGCGGCCATTCCGGTACAGATAGTAGCCACATCAGATCCGATAAACTGCATAGTGTCGTAAATGCCAAGACCAGCGTAAACAGATCCGCCGGGAGTGTTCAGATAAATTGAGATGTCTTTGCCGGGATCGGATGAGTCCAGAAAAAGCAGCTGTGCCTGAATGACATTGGCTGTATAATCGTCGACCTGAGTGCCCAGGAAGATAATTCGATCCATCATCAAGCGCGAGAAAACGTCCATTTGAGTTACATTCAGCTGACGTTCTTCAAGAATCGAAGGCGAAATGTAGTTGCTTGTGATGTTCGCATATTTTTCGAGCGACAGGCCATTCATACCAAGATGTTTGGTGGCGTATTTGCGGAATTCGTTATTCATGTCCATAGTGGTAGTTTTTTATTTTTATTCGAGTGTATTTTAACTTAGCCGAAAAAGGCTTTTAATCCTTACGGAAAATCAAACAAAGGTATAATTTTTTTGTTTAATTCAGCCGGGATAAAAGCCTTTTCGCTATGAAATATTGTGATTTGGGAATAATCCTTAACGGTTAGTTCTCAAACATTTTGTTGAAATCTTCCACCGAAACTTCTTTAGTGTCAAGTTTTACAGTGTTTTTGATTACTTCGAATACTTTTTCTTCAGCTACTTTTTCGATAATGCTTTTCAGAGTGTCCTCTTTTTTCAGCATATCTTTGGCATAGTTTTGTACAATTTCGTCGTCGATACCAACCATTCCGTACTGAGCAAACTGAGCGCGGGTGATTTTTTCAGCATAAGCTTCCACATCAGCGTTTTCGATTTTGATATCGTTTGCTTTTGCAATTTTATCCTTGATAAGCTGCCATTTCAGATCGGCAATCATTTTTGGATAATCGGCTTCGAGGGTTTCGTCGGTCAGATTTTCGTTGGTTGTTTTTACCCAGCGTTTCAGGAATGCATCCGGGAAAGTCAGTCCGTCGAATTTAGCGAGAACCACTTCGCGTGCATCGATTCCGAATTTGTAATCGCTGTCGGCTGCAAGTGTTTGTTCAATATTGGCTTTGATGCGCGCTTTGAAGTCTTCTTCCGAAGTTACAACGCCTTCGCCATATACTTTATCGAACAATTCCTGATTTACTTCAGCTTCGTGGTAGCGGGTAATGCCATCGATGGTCATGCTGAAATCGGCAGTGATTTCTTTGGCTTCATCTTTCGAAATTTTCAGCAGTGAGCTGATTTCGGCAGCATCCACAAGTGCAGTTGCAGGGTTGAAAGTGATGGTGTCACCTTTTTTAGCTCCTGTAAACTGAGCTTTTACAGCTTCGTCTTTGATGTATGCAGGAGTCAGTACAGCATCTTTCACTTTAATG
This sequence comes from Bacteroidia bacterium, assembly GCA_009929375.1. Taxonomy (GTDB): domain Bacteria; phylum Bacteroidota; class Bacteroidia; order Bacteroidales; family Paludibacteraceae; genus Paludibacter. The sequence continues at coordinate 40,278 of SAAO01000027.1, read as the reverse complement.
CCATCTTCGTTTACTTTTCCGTTGGCCATTTCGAGCAGGCTGCCTTTAACCATGTCTTTTTCTTCTACGGTGTCTTCCTGCACATATTTACCATAACGTCCGGTGTACGATTTGATCTGATTTTCGATCATTTCGTCGCTCACGGCAATCTGATAGTATTTTACTTTGTCTTTTTTGTTCAGTTCCACTTCGAACTCAGGAGCAATACCAAGATCGAAAACGAATTCGAGTGTTTCGTCGCTGTTGAGGTCAAGTTCTTTCTGCTCGGTTTCGTTTGGGAGTGGTTCGCCCAACATGTTGATGTTGTTTTCGCGAATGTATTTGTACAGTTCGTCTGAAATCATTTTGTTGATTTCTTCGGCAGCTACAGCTTTTCCATACATTTTTTTGATAAGGCCTACAGGAACCATTCCGGGACGGAAACCAGGTATGTTGGCTTTTTTGCGGTAATCACGAAGGGTTTTTTCTACTCTTTCGGCGTAATCATTTTTTTCGATTTGCAATGTGAGAATTGCGTTGTTCTGATCGATGTCTTTTCTGACGATGTTCATAATGTTTATTTATTTCCGATATTTTCTGATAACTGTTTTGATAGCAATTATTGCTGCGGATTGTTGTGAATCAATGCTTTTGACCATTGTGAGCCTCGGGCATATTCAGGGCTGCAAAGGTACAAAAAAAATGACGACCTGCAATCTTTTTCGCTAAAATATTGCGAATGTGCGGGTTCTGAAATACAGACCATTATCGCTGAGTGACAAATCCGGAGACCTCCGAAGGCCGAAAGGCTTTGATGGCCTGAAAATAACAAGGACTAAATCCGTATGATTTCCGGATTTAGCCCTATTTTATAAACGTTGAGCTACACAACTATTGAAAAGTAAAAGGGTTGAAATATTGAATGATATATTTCTAACACAGTAGAACACATAGAAATTATTGAAGAGAAAGACTTAGTTCACATAGTAAAAGTATCTCACGATACTTTTTTGATTTTGAAATTACCCCGATTTTCGGGGTAATCCTATGTGTTCTTAGTCTTTTCTTTTATTTTCAAAACCACTGTGAACTATGTGTTGAAAAATATCTCAATATTAATCAGCAGTTATTTAAGTATAGCGGTTGGTTGAAATTATTTAAGTTTTTCTGATACAAAACCATCAACTGAAAACTTTCCACCACCGCTTATCATCAGCGAAGCTGCCAAACCAAGTACCAAAAGGAAATATTCTATACCTTCGCCTGCCTGAGCGCCGAACCAGTTCATGAAAAATCCGTTATCTACGTGTCCGCCAAGGAACATTGCACCTCCTAAAGTCAGGAAAATGGAGAATGCCATAAAGCGTGTTCCGGCTCCCAGAATGACACCGATAGCACCTACAAATTCAGCAAGGATAACTAAAACTCCCAGAAGAAGGGGCATTCCCATGCTTTGGAAAAATCCGAGTGTGCCTTCGAATCCGTATCCGCCATACATGCCTAAAGCTTTTTGCATACCATGAGGTAAAATTACAATTCCCAGTGCTAAACGTGAGATTAACAGTGACCACGATTGTGTGTCGGTTGCGAAAAATTTCTTGATAATTGTGTTCATATTCTTTTTCTTTAAATTTAAATGCAGCGTTTCAACTGCCTGTTTTACATTATTTCAGTGGCAAAATATGGTGTTTGCCATTGTTTAATTTTGATAATGCAAAGATACGGCGACAAAATACTGCGAAAATTAAAGAAATCAGGAGCATGATTGCAAAAATCAGGACAAACGCACAGTGCTGCGGAATTCAGAAGGCGTGAAACCGGTTGTTTTCTTGAAAAAATTGTTGAAATGGGCCGATTCGTCAAATCCCAGCTCGTACGAAAGTTCCTTGCTGCTGATGTTCGAAAACAGCAGTGTACGTTTTGCTTCCACAATTAATTTGCTCTGAATATGTTCTTTGGCCGGTTTTCCGGTGATGTTTTTTACTGTTTTATTGAGATAATCGGCCGTCACTGCAAGCATATCGGCATAATCGGACACTTTGTGTTTGGTTTTGTAATGTCTGTCGAGCAGTTGCTTGAACGAACGAAGTAAATGATTCGTGGTTTCGATAAACTGCGGATTGTTTTCCTTTACGAGGCTGCAATGATTGTTGCTTTGTATCAGAAAAAGTTTCAGCAATGACCCTGTGGCTTCGCCTGAATAGTTTTTCAGACTCACCGAAAAATGTTCCATCTGAGCAATCAGACTTTTATATACTTCCATCTGTGTTTCATTGAGCGGTAGTGGCGGCGATTGTCCGTAATCGTTGAACAGATAAATGTCATTGATGAGTTTTTCCGAAATGGAGTTGCTGATCAGAAATTCATCGGTAAAAGCCAGTACCCATCCTTTGGGTGCTTCGCTGAGCACTACTTGGTGCATTTGTCCCGGCAAAATGAAATATACGCTATGGTCGCTGATGTCGTATTTTTCAAAATCGACATAATGTACACCTTTGCCCTTTTCAACCAGAATGATGGCATAATAATCGTGCCGGTGTGGCGAGTCCGATTCTCCATCGCCATTAAAGTAAATATCTTCCATTCGTTTCAGTATGAACATTGGATTTTCGCTTCCACTTTCGGCAAATGTGTATGTTTTTATTTGATTGTGAGCCATTTCAGATTGTTTTTCTGTTTTTAGTTTTGCGAATTGTAGTGATAAAAATAATATATTTGTTTCTAAACTCAGTTTGTTTTTACGATAAATTGTCTGTTTTATGCAAATCTGAATATATCTTTGTGGCATTAATTGAAACAAAAAATGAAACAAATTGTATTTCTGACCGGAGCAAGTGCCGGAATTGGTGAAGCAACGGCAAAAATGCTTGTCGATGCCGGTGCTGTGGTGTACGGAGCTTCGCGCCGTGCAGCTCAGGCTTATCAAAACCAACAAAGTGGTGGCGAATTTGTTCCCGTACAGTTGGATGTAAATGACGAAATACAGCTCGGAAGAGCTGTGCAGCGTATTGTTGAAGAACGTGGCTGTCTGAATGTGGTGGTGGCAAATGCCGGAAATGGTTTGGCTGGTTCGGTGGAAGATGCCAGTTCCGAAGAGGTGAAATATCAGTTTGAAACAAACTTTTTTGGTGTGGTAAAAACAATTCAGGCCTGTTTACCCGTTTTCCGCAGTCAGGGTTACGGACGTGTAATTGCTGTTTCGTCGGTTGCAGCTGTGATTCCGATTCCTTATCAGGCTTATTATTCATCGGTAAAAGCTGCTTTGCTTATGCTTATGCAGGCGCTGGCTATAGAACTTAAACCGTTTCATATTCAATGTTCTACCATACTTCCGGGCGATACAAAAACAGCTTTTACCTCAGCCCGTAAATATTCAGTGAAAGCCCAACAGCCGGATTCACCGTATTATCAGCAAATGAAAATATCGGTTGGTAAAATGGAAAAAGATGAGCAGAATGGAATGCCTCCTGAAAAAATATCAAAGGCTATTGTGCAGCAGGTTTACCGAAAGAGAATGAAGGCTGTGGTAGTTCCGCGAATTGATTATAAACTGATTTGCCTGCTTGGTAACTGGTTGCCTGCAAGGCTGAAAATATGGATGGTATCGAAAATTTATTAGACTGTCTGATAAAATGAGAAAAGGTCTGAAACTTGTTTTTTGTTTCAGACCTTTTTATGTAAATGAGTTTGAAAATTATAGCTTTACGCCATAAGCCAAATCACCAGCATCGCCCAAACCCGGTACAATGTACGAATGATCGTTAAGTTCAGGATCAATAGCAGCAGCCCAGACGGTGGTTTTGGAAGCAGGGAAGTGCGATGCTATATAATCGATGGCCGGCTGACTCGATATAACTGTAGCCACATGAATGTGAGCAGGAGTTCCTTTGGTAAGCAATGCGCCATAAGCCAGTTCCATTGAGCCTCCGGTGGCAAGCATCGGATCGGTAATAATCAGTGTTTTGCCGGTAAGGTCGGGCGAAGCAATGTATTCAATAAAAATATCGAACTTCAGCGCATCCTTGTATTTGCGGTAAGCCGAAACGAAAGCATTTTCAGCGCGGTCGAAATAGCTGAGAAAACCCTGGTGAAAGGGGAGGCCGGCACGTAAAATAGTGGAAATTACCACTTTCTCACTTATTACATTGGTGGGAGCAATACCAAGAGGAGTTTTCACATCTTCATTTTCGAATTTCATGGTTTTGCTTATTTCATATGCCATAATTTCGCCAATACGTTCCATGTTTCGTCGGAAGCGCATTGGGTCGCCCTGAATCTCTACTGAGCGGATTTCTTTGAGGTAATGATTCAGAATGGAGTTGTTTTCTGATAAATTGTTGATTTGCATATAAATGTTTTTTGTCTGATTTTAGTCGGTATTAATGTGCGGCGTTCAGAACTGAAGTCCCAGACTCAGTCCGCCACTGACAAATGCTGTTTTTCCGCTAAAGGTATAAGTGTTGTTGTTTAGTTGCTCGGTAAGTTCGCCTCCAAATCCAGTGGCTCCGGCATACACACCTGCAAAGAACGAGGTTTTGTATGAGAGCCGTTTCTGAATGCCAAGGTTGATTTTGGAATATATTCCTCCGGAATAGTCTTTCTGAGCTGCAAATGCATAACCCAGATCAAGTGAAATATATGGACTGGTAATGCTCCTTTTGAATATTTTACGGCCTTTCAGATATACAGGTATAAAACTTATGGCAATTTCCGGTGCTGGCAAAAATGCTGAATGAAATGCTGCTCCCAAACCCATAAAGAAAGTTCCATCGCCAAACTGATCGGACCCGAAAGTAATGCCCGCACTTGTAAACGGAACGGCGGTTGTTTTGTATTGCGCCGCCGATACTCCGCCCGATAGTTCGATAATTCCTGATAATATATGCTCAGGTTCTTTTTCATCTTGTTCTGTCTGTGGCTCTTCGGAGCTGCTGACGGCTTCAATTTTTTCGATATCCTGAATGGAAAACTGAAAACGCGTTCCATCGCTGAGCTTCAAAATCAGAACTTCTTCGTTTCGTAAAATAATTTCTCCTGTATAGCTTTTGCCCGATTTCAAAACAACTCTCTCGGAAACAGTATTTTGTGAAAATGCTGAGAAGGGAGTAAGAAATGTTACTACCAATGCGATGAGCAATATTTTGAACGGGAGACCTGACATTTAAAGCAGTTGTTTTAGTTTTTCGATAAATGTATCAGCATCCGCTTTTGTAAGGCACAAAGGAGGCAAAAGGCGTATTATGTTGTTTCCGCTCACTCCTGTGAAAATTTTCTTTTCGAAAAGGAGTTTCTTACGTAATTCGGTCACAGGCTCAGCAAACTCAATGCCTATCATTAATCCAAGACCACGAACGTCCTTAATTCCGGGAATTTTTTTCAGTTCCTGCATTATGTAATCTCCTGTTTTGCCGGCATTTTCAATCAAATGATCGGCTTTGAGCACATCGAGCACAGCGATTGCTGCCACACAGGCTAAATGACTTCCACCAAATGTAGTCCCCAGAAGTCCGTAAGATGCTTCGAATTTTGGACTGATAAGTACACCGCCAATCGGGAATCCGTTGCCCATGCCTTTTGCCACTGTGATCAGGTCGGGACGAATGCCTGCGTGCTGATGTGCGAAAAATTTTCCGCTGCGGCCATAACCCGACTGCACTTCGTCGAGAATGAGTATGGTGTTGTATTTTTTACATTCTTCGCTCAGGGCCTGCAAAAATGCAGGTTCGGGAATACGAATACCTCCCACGCCCTGAATTCCTTCGATAATTACCGCACACACGTCACCATTCGAAAGCGATTTGCGCACAGCCTCAATATCATTCAAAGGCAGAAAGTCCACATCGAAGCCTTCGTTGATAGGCGCATTTATTTTGGGATTGTCGGTCACTCTTACCGCTGCTGATGTGCGGCCATGAAAACTTTTCTGAAAAGCAATCACTTTTTTTCTGCCGTTGTGAAACGAAGCCAGTTTCAATGCGTTTTCGTTTGCTTCTGCGCCTGAGTTTACCAGAAACAGCGAATAGTCCTCGTACCCCGAAATTTTTCCGAGTTTAAGAGCCAGTTCTTCCTGAAGTTTGTTTACAATGGAGTTTGAGTAAAATACAAGTTTTTCAGATTGTTGCGCAATTTTCTGTACATAGTACGGATGCGAGTGCCCAATCGAAATGACAGCATGACCCCCGTAAAGATCAAGATATTCAATGCCTTGTTTGTCGTAAGTACGGCAATTTACACCTTTTTCTATTTCAATATCAAACAGCGGGTAAACGTTAAATAAATCCATTGTGAATTGTTTTATCTTTTTGTTGTTATAATGTTCTGTTTATCTGATTGCTAGCCAGCAATCATCCAGTATAAAAAAGCTGAATAAATAAGGAGTAAGGTAACTCCGCCCCAGCGTTTTATGCTGTGTGTTTTATTTGTGTAAACAAAAATCAGTATAAGTAAACTTCCTAAAGCCGTAATAATTAAGTCGGTGTATATATTGGAGTATGCAGGTAAAGGTCTGATAATTGCGCTTACAGCCAAAACGAAGAAGACGTTGAATATATTCGAACCAACCACATTTCCCAGAGCAATGTCAGAGTTTTTCTTAAAAGCAGCCACTGCTGATGTGGCCAGTTCGGGTAGCGATGTGCCCAGTGCAACTATTGTAAGCCCGATTACCGACTGGCTTACGCCCCACGACTCTGCTATGCGTGTCGCTGAAGGTACAATTAGTTGCGCTCCCCCTATGAGTCCACCGAGTCCGCCCAAAATCATAATGATTGCAAGCCATATTTTCATTGGTTTGAAATCTTCTTCGGCTTCTTCCGGATGTTTCATAGCTTTACGAATCATTACTGTCATAAACCAAATGAAAAACAACAGCAATATCAGTCCACCTGCTCTGTTCACCTGACCATTCATTCCCCAGACCAAAAGTAAAACGGCTACCGGAGCCATTAAGCTAAGAGGCATATCAAAACGTCTGGAGCTTTTTTGTGAGACGATTGGATATATCAAAGCTGCGACACCCAGGATGACATAGGTGTTTATCATATTGCTCCCAATAATGTTTGTGAGCGCAATATCAGTAGTTCCGGGATTAAGTGCAGCTACCAAGTTTACTACAAGTTCGGGGGCTGAGGTGCCAAATGCAACAACTGTTAGCCCGATTATCAAATTGGAAACATTGAAGCGCTTAGCCATACCCGATGCACCGTCCACCAAAAAGTGAGCGCCAACAATCAGGATAATAAATCCAACAAGAATTAATAAATAGTCCATAATATTCTATATACACAACAAATTCGGGCTGACTAATTATATCCACCCGAATCAGTTATTGTCTTAAATCTTATAATCTCAGTTTTTAACTGTAGCTTCGTTCAGTGCTTCGACCACATTAATTATGTAATCGCCCATTTTCTCACACTCCACAATGATATCCATGTAAGTTACACTGGCCTGATAGCTATACTTTTTACCTTTTACATCTTCCACATTTTGTAATTTAAGCTGATTGCGGAAGTTGTTTATTTCGTTTTCGATGTTTACCGAGCGGTTTACTTCTTCGTTGCTGATGTGGTTGTTTTCGAGCGATTCGTTCATTTGGTGAATAGCGCCTTCTACCAGATTCATCATCAGATCGATGTTTGCATTCATTTCGCTGTTGTAAACCGATTTATCTTCGCGTTTGCGCATAATAGTACGTGCCAGGTTGTAACAGCTGTCGCCTACGCTTTCAATTTCGGAAACTACACGAAGCATGGTTTGTAATTGGTGCTTACTATCCTCGCTCAGGCGGCCTTCTGCAACTTTTGTGAGATATTTGGCAATTTCAACTTCCATGCGGTCGCTGATGTTTTCGTACTTCTGAATACGGCTGAATTTCTTTACAAATTCATTTTCGTTTTCTTCGTAATACAGGTCTCGCACCAGTTTAAACATGCGGGTTGTACGTTCGCTGTATACTTTCAACTCTTTCCAAGCCTGCAATAACGAAAGTTCGGATGTGGAAAGCATACCTGTGGAAATATATTTGAGCTGGAATTCTTCGTCCGATTCTTTCTTTTTTACTACAAATGAAACAAGTTTGGTGATAATATTGGCAAACCAAATCATTATAAACGTATTGATAAGGTTGAACATGGTATGGAAAAGCGATAAGCCGTACGATGTTGCCATTTGATAATCGAAAAGTTGAGCTTTTAGCACTTCTTGGCTTGCAGTTAATCCATCCTTGTCAGAGGTAATAACCTTAAGCGTATTTGCGTCAATTCCGGAGGTAAATGCTGTAAGTTGCGTTGGATCGCCGGGTCCGAAATTAGAAACCAGATAGGTGATCATTCGCAGGAATGGGAAAAACAAAAACAGCATCCAGATAACACCAAATATATTGAAAGTGGTGTGTGCCAGAGCTGCTCTCTTGGCTGATACATTGGCCGGAATTGCTGCGATGTTGGCAGTGATGGTGGTCCCGATATTTTCGCCAAGAACCATTGCTGCCCCCAGTTCGTACGAAATCCAGCCTTTACTTACCATGATTAAAGTAATAGCCATTGTGGCACTCGACGATTGAACCACAATAGTAAGTACGGTACCAATAAATAAAAATATAAGTACTGAGCCAAAACCGGAAGTTGTGTATTGAGTCAGAAATTCAAGCATTTCAGGATTTGCCTTCAAATCGGGAACCGAATTTTTCAGAAGGTCGAGTCCCATAAATAATAACGCAAACCCAAGGATAAATTCACCTATAGATTTGCGTTTACTTTTTGCCGAAAAAATAAAAGGAATAGATACTGCGATCATTGGCAGCGAGAAGGCGGCAATACTAACCTTAAATCCGAACAGTGAGATGATCCATGCCGTAATCGTTGTACCGATATTTGCACCCATTATCACGGTAACCGACTGCAATAAACTCAGCAAGCCTGCGTTTACAAAACTTACAACCATTACAGTTGTTGCCGAGGATGATTGTATCAGAGCGGTGATAAGTACTCCGGTGAAAACGCCTGCCACGCGATTCTTAGTCATTGCTGCAAGTATAGCCCTGAGCTTGTTTCCGGCAGCTTTTTGTAGACCTTCGCTCATTATTTTCATTCCGTAAAGGAACAATCCTAATGCGCCGATAAGTGTCAGAAAATCGTAAAATGAATATTCCATTCTGTCTTTTTTGAAAAGTTTGTTGCAAAAGTAATTCAAAAATCAGAGACACTCAAATAAATACATCTAAAAAAAATACGTAATTTTACGTCGGATTTAAAATTATTCATCGCTGTATTTGCATTTTATGGAAAAAAAAGTAACGATTTACTGTAAAAATACCGGTTCGTATCACCAATATTCTTTCGGAACTTCACTCATCGAAATATATAATGATTTAGGTATAAAGCTAAAATATCAGGTAGTAGCGGCCAGGGTGAATTACAAGGTTGAAGATCTTAACTTTTTGGTATACAAGCCTAAAGATATAGAGTTTATTGATGTTAGTTCCCCTTCGGGTATGCGTGTATACGTTCGCTCGCTGAGTATGGTGCTCGGTAAGGCAATTTCAGAATTGTATCCTAATGCAGCATTGCGTATTGAACACCCGATTTCTAAAGGATATTATTGTACAATTGATTCTTTTGGCAATGCACTGACTTCTGAAATTATAAATAACATTAAGGAAAAGGTAAAAGATATAATTGTGCGCAATGAGGTGATTGTGTGTGAGGAAAAGCAAACCAAAGTAGTGAAGGAGCTATTTGCTAAGCAAATGAACCAGAAGGATAAAATTTCGTTGTTCGAAACCTTTGGTACTCCTTATTGTCGCTATTTCAGGATGGGTGAATATTACGATTATTTCAACGGAGTACTTTTACCATCAACCGGATATCTGAATCTTTTCGATCTGGTGCCTTATTACGATGGAATGCTGCTGCGTGTACCCAATAGGGATAATCCTGTGGAACTTGAAGAAATGATGTATCTTCCCAAAATGTTCGATATTTTTAAAGAATATGTGGGTTGGAACAAAATCATGAATCTCAATAATGTCGGCGAATTTAACGTGGCCTGCAAAAACAATCAGTCGTTCAATTTGATTAAAGTTTCCGAAGCACTTCACGAGAAAAAAGTGGCTTCGATAGCCGATATGATTTCGCAGAGAACTGACAAAGTGAAGTTTGTGCTGATATCGGGTCCATCTTCATCGGGTAAAACAACTTTCAGCAAACGATTGTCAATTCAGCTGATGGTTAGCGGGCTTAAACCTGTGGCACTTTCGCTGGACAACTATTTTGTAAACCGTGAAGACACTCCGCTCGACGAAAATGGTGAATGGGATTTTGAACATCTTCATGCGCTTGATCTTGAATTGTTTAATAAACATCTGAAACAATTGCTTGCAGGCGAGGAAATTGAAATACCATTCTTTAATTTTGAAGATGGTAAACGCTACTTTAAAGGTGAAAAGCTAAAGCTGGATAATGACAGTATTCTGATAATGGAGGGTATTCATGCTTTGAATCCTCAGCTTATTCCGGAAATTCCACAGGATTTTACCTTTAAAATTTATGTGTCGGCGCTGACCACAATTTCAATTGATAATCATAACTGGATTCCAACCACCGATACCCGATTGTTGCGACGCATCATCCGTGATTTCCGTTTCCGGAATTATTCGGCCCGTGAAACCATTGCGCGTTGGCCAAGTGTTCGCAGAGGTGAGGAGAAATGGATTTTCCCTTTTCAGGAAAATGCCGATGTGATGTTTAATTCAGCCTTGTTGTTCGAACTTGCTGTGTTGAAAAAACATGCCGAACCGATACTTGCCGAAGTGCCAAAATACTGCGATGAGTATACCGAAACACACAGGCTTATTAAGTTTCTGAATTATTTTGTATCGATTCCCGAGCGCGAAATTCCACCTACATCGCTGTTGCGCGAGTTTGTGGGAGGAAGTAGTTTCAGGTATTAATTTTTCCCGATAATACTATTAATGTAGATTTTCCGTTTGATTTATTGATCTCTAAAATGTATCTTTGTCAATTATTTTCTGAAATTAGATGAGAAAAATATCAATATATCTTATTTTTCTATTAAGTATAACCCATTTTGTTTCTGGCCAAAAGCGTTCGAACGGACGTTTTGGTCACGATTTACCCGGCGTGTTTTCTATTATGCTGTCGGGTGTCGGTCCGGCATATTTGTTTGGTGATGTGGGTGGCCAGGTTCAGGATCAGTTATTCTTGGGAAATACTGATTGGGATATGGCTAAAACCCGTTTCTTGTATTCAATAGGTTTTCGTCAGCTTTTTCCAAACAATTTCGGACTCAAAGCTACACTTGCATATGGTCAGTTTGCGGGAACGGACGAAGGGACTTCAAATCCCACACGTGGTTATTCGTTTACTTCTGATATTACCGAGCTTTCGATTCAAAGTGAATATACTTTGTTTGGAGGCCCGTACTCTAAAATTCGCACACCGAATCTCTTGTATGTTTTTGCCGGTGCCGGTGTGTTGAGCTATCGTCCCAATCTTATCAGAGTGGGTGGCCCCCGTCCGACCGATATTCTCGGAACAGGTGGCCTTACCCCTGTAATGCCCTTTGGAATCGGATATCAGTATCAGGTTTCTCCACGATTTGCTATTGGCGCTGAATTTGGCTGGCGATATACTTTTACCGATTTTCTCGATGGTATGTCAACACTCAACTCACGAAGTAATGATGTATTGTCGAATTTAAATTTCACATTTACGTACAAGGTTTACGGCGGTGTTCCCAATGCCGGAAATTGTAATTGTAACTGGTGGTAATCTGTTGATTGTATGCATAAATTGCTGAATGTTATATTGATATGTTTTCTTTCTGTCACAATGTTTGCTCAGAGGAACGGAGTGTCGTTTGGCGAATCGTCGATAGATATTACTGCCGGGCCTTCGACGCTGTTTCTGGGAGATATTGGTGACCCTTTTCTTGAGAATTATCTTTTCACACGTAATCGTTTCGATCAGGTAATGTCGGCAAATTCGATGATTTCAGTGGGTTTTCATCAATCAATGACTGAGCGTTGGGCTTATAAAGTTGCTGTTCATGCAGGCATTTACGATCGGAACGACGATAATTATTCGTTTCGTGCAAGTGCTTTTGAATTTACCGGACGTGTTGAGTACAATATTTTTACAGCTTATTATCCCAGGGTAAAATCTTTGTATCTCTTTGGAGGATTAGGCTTTTTGTACAGTGGCTATATTACCGATAGATTAATTGCTCCGCGCGAAACTCTGTTGGGTAGTGCCATAGCTCCGGTTATTCCTCTCGGAATTGGATACAAACACGAACTTTTCGATCGTTTTTCGCTTGGTGCTGAGTTTGATATGCATTACAGTTTTTCGGACATGCTTGAAGGCAAAAAAGGAGGAATGCCTCACGATGCTTTTTCGACGCTTTCGCTGGTGGTTTCTTACCAGATATCGGATGGGAATCGCAGGCTGAAAGGTTGCAACTGCAACTGGTAGAGCTGATTAACTCTTTTTGTTACATACCATATAATACAAAAGTGGCAAGAATGTTATTATCAACATTTTTGCCACTTTGTTTTTTTTAATCGAATAAATTTGGCTTGCGTTTTTTTGCTTCTTCCATGCTGAGCAAATCCACTTTCTTGGTCTGTTTCTCACGAAGTGTTTTATATTCGGCTTCAATTTCGGCTACAAAATTGTAATGCGATTTTTCGCTCATAAGTTGCGAGACGATAAAAGTGTTGATCGAAGCATCTTTTACATAAACCACTGGTCCTTTGTAATTTGGTGCAATTTTCACTGCTGTGTGAATTTTCGAAGTAGTGGCACCACCAATCAATAAAGGAATTTTCAGACCGGCTTTTTCCATTGCGGCAGCAACAACCGTCATTTCTTCGAGCGAAGGAGTAATCAGACCACTTAAACCGATAATATCCACTTTTTCGCGAATGGCTGTTTCAATGATTTTTTCAGTGGGTGTCATTACGCCAAGGTCGATCACTTCGAAATTATTGCAGGCAAGTACCACGGCTACAATGTTTTTTCCAATATCATGTACGTCGCCTTTTACTGTGGCAATCAGGAATTTACCGGCAGAGCTGCTTTGACCCGGAATTTTTGTTTTTTCAATTTCGGGTTGAAGGATGGCTACTGCTTTTTTCATGGTACGGGCTGTTTTTACTACCTGAGGCAGGAACATTTTTCCGGCTCCAAACAACTCTCCAACGATATTCATTCCGCTCATAAGTGGCTTCTCAATAATTTCAATGGGCGAACTATACGCTGTCAGAGCTTCGGCCAAATCTTCGTCGAGATAATCGCTGATACCTTTTATTAAAGCGTATTCGAGTCGTCCCTGCAGATCGCGCGAACGCCATTCGTCGACTTTTTCCACTTTCTCGCCTGTAGTCTGTTGCTTTACCTGCTCGGCAAAAGTAATCATACGTTCTGTGGCATCCGGGCGACGGTTAAGTACCACATCTTCCACATGAGCAAGCAGTTCGGGTTCAATGTCTTCGTAAATCTGGAGCATACCGGCATTCACAATTCCCATATCCATGCCTTCTTTAATGGCATAATACAGAAATACCGAGTGAATAGCTTCGCGCACCACATTGTTTCCCCTGAACGAAAACGAAAGATTACTTACTCCTCCGCTTACTTTTGCATAAGGCAGGTTTTGTTTTATCCAGCGGGTAGCATTTATAAAATCTACTCCGTAATTGTTGTGTTCCTCGATGCCTGTGGCAATGGCCAGCACGTTGGGGTCGAAAATAATGTCCTGTGGAGGAAAACCAACTTTGTCGACAAGCAGACGGTATGCGCGTTCACAAATCTGTGTTTTGCGTTCGAAACTGTCAGCCTGCCCTTTCTCGTCGAAAGCCATAACTACCACAGCAGCGCCATAAGCGCGGATTTTTCGTGCTTTTTCCAGAAAATCCTCTTCTCCTTCTTTGAGGCTGATTGAGTTTACAATGCATTTTCCCTGTACGCATTTCAGTCCTGCTTCGATCACTTCCCATTTTGAGGAATCGATCATAATAGGTACACGAGAAATTTCAGGTTCGGAAGCCACATAGTTCAGGAATGTAATCATTTCCTGTTTCGATTCGAGCATGGCATCGTCCATATTGATGTCGATAACCTGAGCTCCATCTTCTACCTGTTTACGTGCAATTGAAAGTGCCTCTTCGTATTTTTTTTCGTTTATCAAACGGAGGAACATCTTTGAGCCGGCTACATTGCAACGCTCGCCAATGTTAGTGAATAAGGAAGCGTCGTTGAGAATAAGGGCTTCAAGTCCTGATAGCTGAAGGTCGGTGGCAGCCTGAGCAGGTTTCCTCACTTCTCTTCCTTCAATCAGTTTCTGGTATTCGGCAATGTGATCGGGTGTTGTACCACAGCAACCGCCTATTATGTTTACCAGTTTTTCGTCGAAATAATCCTTTACCTGAGCGGCCATCGTTTCCGGTGTTTCGTCATATTCGCCAAACTGGTTGGGAAGTCCTGCATTCGGGTAGGCACTTACAAAACAGGCTGCATGCGCGCTGATTTCCTCAAGATAAGGTTTTAAATCCTTTGCTCCGAACGAACAGTTCAAACCAATGGAAAACAGTTTAGCATGGCTCACCGAAGCCAGAAATGCCCGTATGGTTTGTCCCGAAAGCGTACGTCCGCTGGTGTCGGCCACAGTAGCCGACAGCATAATTTCCACACGTTTACCAAGTTCGGCCATAGCTTCTTCAGCTGCAAAAATGGCGGCTTTGGCATTCAGGGTATCGAAAATGGTTTCGATAAGCAGCGCATCCACACCACCTTCAATCAACGCAAGTATCTGTTCCTTGTAAGCCAACACCAGGTCGTCGAAACTCACAGCACGATAAGCAGGATTGTTTACATCGGGCGACATGGAGGCTGTTTTGTTGGTCGGGCCAACAGCACCAGCCACAAAACGCGGTTTTTGAGGATTTTTTGCGGTATATTCATCGGCTGCTTTGCGTGCCAGACGCGCAGCTTCGGTATTTATTTCAGTAACCAAATGCCCCATGCCGTAATCTTCCATCGAGATTCGCTGGGCATTGAATGTATTGGTTTCAATAATGTCGGCGCCTGCTTCGAGATATTTGCAATGAATGCCGTAAATAATCTCAGGTTGGGTAAGCACCAGAAGGTCATTATTTCCCTTCTGTAAAATTTCGCTGTCTGCAAAGCGTGAGCCACGATAATCCTTCTCTGCCAGTTTGTGACGTTGAATCATGGTTCCCATTGCACCATCCAAGATAAGGATGCGGTTTTCGGGTATCGATCTTAAATTCATTGTTTGTTGATTTTGAGTGCAAAGATAACGCTATTTCAATAAAAAACGACCCTGTTCGGTTTGCTGAACAGGGTCGAAATAAGCATTTTGTAAGAAATTTGAACGAAAAGGCTCCGAAATATCACTTTTCGGTCAAATGCAGAATCACTTTTTCGACTGCTTTCTGACAAACCGGACAAAACTCCCTGGCTTCGTTGGTGCGCATTCGGCAGTCGTACGATGGACGATACATTCCTTTAGTAAGATAGCCACCACCTTCGAAAACTCCAATACCACCCGTTTTATTTTTGTCGGTTACAGGCGTTGGAACAGCTGTTCCTTTTGGCAACATATTCTTCCATTTGGCATCGAAATTTACCAGCGAAGTGATGTTGGGTTCCCATGGTTCTTCTTTCAGATTGTACATACCGTCGAGTACGTCAGCTCCTTCGCGGAAATACTCATCACCCAACCCGGCAAACGAATGTCCGAATTCGTGAACCACCACTTCGGCCTGTGCGCGCTTGCTGTCGGCTGACGCAAAAGCATAAAAGTTATAAATGCCACCTCCGCCATATTCCGGTGTGTTTGCAAGCACGTAAATTGCATCGTAAGGTACAAGCCCGGCGTAGTCGCGAATAAGATAATTGGCCGGCGAGGTAAGATAGCGCGGTTCGTAAAAAGTATAATAATGCGAACGAACTGCAGTGTTCAGCCATTTGTCCTTGTGAGGCATGCTGATACCGCTTTGTTCAGATATCGCAGCCACAGCATATACATTAATGCGGTTACGATGTTTGATGAAAGGTTCGTGCGTAAAAAGTTGATCGGCAAGTCGGGTTGCATCGCTGAAAAATTTTTCCTGTTCGGATGCGGTATATCCTTCGGCTATCACCACAATATCCACAGCTTTATCGGGAGTTGTGTTTTTCTGTATTTCCCTGACAACAGCTTTGGGCTGGTGGTTTCTGCGAATAAGTTTATCGTTGGGGTCAATGTGGAATGTGAGGAGCGTTTCCCAACTCCCGAAACCGGTTCGTTTGTCGATTTGCACTCTTACGGTATTTTTCGGATAAGGAATTTGCACTGTTTGTTCAAAACTTTTTTTTGTTTTAAGCGCTTCGGGTGTGGTTTGCCATTCGAAATACAGAGTGCTGAAACCCTCGGTGTAAATTAGCTGATTGCTGAGTGAATCGAAAACCTGAATGCGGTTCTGTCCAAGATTCAGATCGGTGGAAAGCCGGGCACGACGACCTCCCCAAAGAGGCTCTTCGCTTAAGTGATCAAGCCAGGCTGTGGTTGTTTTGTTGTCGCCACAGAACTGAAAGTCGATACGGCAGGCTTTATCGTTGAAAAAGCGGTCGTAATCCTGTGCGGAAGTACTGTTAAGAAAAATAAAAAAGAGGAAAATGCTGATGAAAAATTTTCTCATGGGTGTATGCTTAATTTATTGCGCAAATTAAATGAAAATTTATGAGAATTAACGCCCATTTTTCAGCATTTTCCATCTCACGATGGACTTTCCTCTTTTTCTGAAAAAAAAACTAATCCAATTTAGAAATCAAAAAACACAATTCTTTTTATTTCGAACTCCGGCTTTGCTCTTCGCCTGACGAAGTTGAGCGGTTTGCACGGGTTTTAATATTGTCGTTTCCGAAACGGTAATTAAATGTCAGACTTACTCTTTGTGCATCCCAGGTGTTGAGCACTGTGATGTCGGTATTTTTGTATTTTACGTATCCACCACCTTTGTTGGTGTTGAAAATATCGCTGAACGAAAGTTTTACTGAACCTTTATCTCCAAAAACCTTTCTCTGAAAGCCCAGATCGGCATAATATCTCGGGTGAGTAATCAGGTTGCTGACAAGTATGCCCGACATGTATCGTCCGCTGAGTTCCATGTTTATTTTCCATGGCAATTCAAAATTGTTGGTCAGGTTGGCCATTAAACCCGGTCGCTGAAGCATGTCATCGCTATTGGCATCAAGCACAACGGTTTTGTACATTGCAGTGACAGTACCGTTCAGATTCCACCATTTTGTAGGTTTCAACTGGAATGTTTCAGAAATATTCAGATCCATTGCATTGTGCAGGTTTTTGACTGTTTGGTACAATGCGCGCGCTTCATCGTCCTGTTCAAGAACATCGGTAAATAAATTTTTGGTGTAATTCATTCCCACAGTTGTGATAAACATACCCTTATAGCTGTGTGTAAGTCCGAGCGAGTGCGTAAACTGAGGTTTCAGGTACGGATTTCCCACATTGTATGTATAGGGGTCGACCATCCACTTGAATGGATTGAGGTTGTGATAACTCGGACGGCCAATACGATAGCTGTATTTGAAGTTCAGATTGTGGTTGTCGTTCAGTTGTTGCTGCACAAAAAACGAAGGGAAAAGTTTCAGATACGAAGTGTCGTTTACATGGTTAGTAGCCACCGAAGTTCCTTTCGATATGGTGTTTTCGAGTCGCAGTCCGAGTTGAAGTGTAGTTTTATCAAACTGTGCACGACCATTGACGTAGGCTGCCTGAATATTTTCCTCGTAAAGGAAGTTGTCACTTTGTGTCAGATAGCCGTTCATGTCAATGTAATTGTCGGTTTTTACATAACTTGCTTTCAGTCCGGCTTCAAAATTATATTTCTTATTCAGAGGGAGAATATAATCGAGTTTCGAAGTCAGAATATAAATATCATTTCCCTGATTTGTATTTACGTTGATTGAATTGTTGAGGGGTTGATTCTGAGCATTGTAATAATTTCCATCTTGATCAGCACCGCTGTTGAAGCGGAAGTTCGCATAATCCACGTCAAACGAGAGATTTTGTCCCAGACTGTCGATGTCCCATTTGTAATTCAGGTTGTAAGTGCCATTTTTCCAATGGTTGCCTGATACTGAAGTGGTGATAAGCGTTGAATCTGCATTTCTGAATTTATCGGCAAACGTGGTACGGCTGTCGTCAGTTATATCGTTTGACCCTGTATTGCCGCGAAACATAGCGCTGAGAACATGATTTTTAGCCAGATAATAATCAGCTCCAAACTTATAATTGTGCGAACTTCCGGTATAATTTCCCTGATTTGAGATAATTTGTAATGCTCCATCCATTTCGGGCGAAGTAAAGCGACGTGTGCCTTCAAGCCCGTTAATGCCAGACCAATTGTAGTTTGAATAATTACCGTAAAGATTCAGTTTTCCGTAATTCATATTCAGGTCGACACCTCCGTTCCATCCAAAACGGTTTGCCTGAGTCGCACCTACGTTGACATTTCCGTTGAATCCGGGAGCTTTTACGTGTTTGGTTTTAATGTTGATAATGCCGGAGTTTCCTTCCGCATCGTATCGTGCCGATGGGTTTTCGATGATTTCAATTCTGTCCACATTTTTGCCCTGCATGCCTTTGAGCATTGCTGCCAGCTGACTTGAGGATAAATAGGTTGGCTTGTCGTCGATAAGCACTTTTACGCCTGTCATCCCTTTCAGAGTGATATTGTCGCTGTTGTCGACATTTACACCCGGTAGTTTTTTCAAAATCTCAAACACATTTTCGGATCCTGCTGTAGCCGAAGCTTCAGGATTAATCACCATTTTATCAACCGTTTGTTCGATGAAGTTTTTGTTTCCCACCACCACAAGTTCGTTGAGTGTTTCAGTGTTTTCGCGGAGCACTATGTTTTTTTCTATCACTTCATGTCGTCCGTCAACCAGCACCTTTTCAGTTTCGATGCGTTCGTAGCCTACCATGCTGACAGATAAAATATATTCTCCCTTTTCGATTTTCGGAATTATAAATTCTCCTTTTTCGTTACAAACTTCCCCTTTTACAATTTCCTGTGTTTTGGGGCTTATAAGTGCGGCTGTGGCAAATTCCACAGGCTGATTTTTTTCATCGGTTACTTTCCCTTTAATAGTGTTAAAATTTGTTGCTGCATTGATAATTCCTGTCTGAAGTATCAAAAAAGTGGCAAAACAGAATTTTAAGATGATTGCTTTCATTTCAGTACAATTATTTGATTGTTTTTTATTCGTTTTTAATTTGAGATTGATTGTTGTTTTATCATATGACGATTGAAATAAAATAATATTACATCGTTTATCGATAAATTTTACGCAAAACGCAATAAATTTTTGTTTTTAATGTGGAAAGTCCTTAAAATCAACAGGCAACATGTTTCAAATATTTTTACTCAGTGGGTAATATTTTTTGTTTAGGAAACGAATCCGATCCGTTTTGTCGGATAAAAAACTTTGTTTCGTCGGGAATTGGCCGGTTCTAAACGATTTCAGGTTGTATCGGTATGCTGATAACCATAATTTTGCAGCATAAAATTTAAAACTCAAAATAAAATGGAAAAAGAAATGAAAAATTCATTCAACAGAGGCTATGGAAAAGGCCTTGGTTTTGGAATTACCTTAATGTTGATAGGTGTACTATTTCTGGGCTTTAATTTCGGGATTTTACCGGCTGCGCTGAAATGGGTTATTTTCTCTTGGCCTATGTTACTGATTTTTCTGGGAGTCGTCAACTGGATAAAACGCAAACCTTTTTCGGGAACTGTGCTTTTTATCATTGGTGCATTTTTTATTTTCCCAAGAATAATCAATGCATATCCCGAAGCATTCCCGGGTGTAAATGGTGATTTTACGCACACTTACTGGCCTTTATTGCTTATAGCCGGTGGTCTTTTGCTGATTCTGAGCAAAATGTTTGGAAACAAATGGGGATTTGCTGAATGGGATCATCAGAGCTATGGCAACAAACAATACAGTCGGTCACAGGGAGCAACCGGCTCTTTCGAAAAAAATGCAGTTTTCGGAAGTGGCGAACACATTGTGCTCGATCCGGAATTTAAAGGTGGTGAGATAAATGCTGTTTTCGGTGGAATTACACTCGATCTGCGCAAGACAAATCTACCGGTGGGTGAAACGCGCCTCGAAGTGAATGCTGTGTTTGGCGGAGTGACAATTTTTGTTCCGCGCGAATGGCATGTAGAGTCAAATATGGACGCCGTGTTTGGTGGTTTCGAGGATAAAAGAGCATTGGTTGAACCACTTGATCCAACGCGCCGATTGGTGATTACAGGTTCGTGCGTGTTTGGCGGTGGCGAACTGAAGAATTAAAGAGCTATAAGCAAAAAAATAAACGGGGAACTTTGCAACAACAGTTTGTTCACCAAAGCTCCCCGTTTGTGTATCGGAAATTAATTTCTGAGTATTAAAAGAAATAGTAACGCGGATTTAGCGGATTATTTTTAATTAAAAAACTGATTTCTATACGGATTATGAAATTTCATAAATGAAATTTGCGAATGATGTTATTGCGTCTCTTTATTTCATCCTAATTTTGACTTGTCAAAATTTAAATCCGATTAAAATCTGTTTTTATTCAATTTAGATCTGCCTTAATCTGCTTTGTCCGTTAAATCTGCGTTACTATCTTTTTGAATATCTTTCTGTATAAATTAATCTTCTAATCTGTCAAAGTAGAATCAAATCACAGTTACAAATCCTCCTTCGGGAAGAATTTCCACTGCGATGCGGTTGTTTTGTACCGGAAGTTCTTTTTGCGAGAACGATTGTTTGGTATCACCTTCGGTAATAATGGTCGCTGTGTTCAGACCGGATTTTCCTGCAAACGAAAGGTCGATCACAAAAGTGCGTTTTTCTTTGCCTGAATTAATACAACCCACATACCATTTATTGCCGGAACGACGTGCAATGACCACATATTTTCCGGGATATCCATCCAATAGTTTTACATCGTCCCACTGAGCAGGCACTTCACGAAGGAAAGTCTTTACATAATCGGGTTGTTTGTCCATCACTTCGGGAATTTCCACAAAATGCTGAATACCTGATTGCAAAACAACTGTAGTTGCCAGTTCGAGTCCGTTTCCTGTTTGGCGTTTTTTACCGGGAATGTCACCCAAACAAAGCGGAGTAAAGTCCATCGGACCTACCACATTACGTGCGAAACTCATCATGGTGAGGTGCTTTGCAGCCATGTCGGCATCACTCTGATTGAATGTGATAAACTCGTAACCACGAATCGACTCCATAGTCATCAAATTCGGAAAAGTGCGCGACCAACCACGTGGTACGGTGGTTCCGTGAAAGTTAATCATGAGTTTGTAATCGGCCGCATCCTTCAGCATGTCGTAATAATACTGAATCGAACTTTGTCCATCGCCCGGCCAGAAATCCACTTTCACACCTTTTACACCCATTTTACTGATACGCTCAAATTCCTTGCGACGTGCATCCCGCTCTACGAGTGCTCCTTTTGGTGAATAAGTGGTGCTGTTCCATACTCCTGACGAATTGTACCAGAGCAATACGCCCACATTCTGTTTATTTGCCTGTGCAATAAGCTCAGCCACTTTTTCGTAACCAATTTTTTTGTCCCAATCAGCATCAACTAAACAGTACTGCCAGTTCATTTTCGAAGCATACTCAATAAATTTTTGTTGAACCGGAAAAGTGGTATAGTCATCCTTGAGCAATCCCCAGCTCCACGATGATTTTCCGGGTTTTACCCAACTGAAATCAGCTTTTTTGTCAGCTGCGGGTGCCATATCGCTTACCATTTGCGATTCAACCACTGTGGCCAGCGAGCCAACCACAATGACGCGCCAGGGCGAAACAGGATTTTTTGAAATTACATAATTCAGATCGTTGTCGTCCACCATTTCACCTTTTTGCGGAAAGCCAATGCTGTATTCGCCATTGGGTGATTCCTGTGCCAAACGTGTTCCCACATAGTCGGGGGTAAGTCCTGCTTCGGTAATCAGCACCCAGTTATTTCCTGTTTTAAAAAGTGCAGGAAATGACCAACCGGCTTTTTGCGGAGCTTTTGTTCCTACAGGCATGTCGTATTCGTACTGTTCCTCGTAGCTCGGCTGTGTTTCGGCCCAACCGGTTTCAGCATCGGCATGCGGATGAAGCCATGCACGCGCCGAAGCGTTGAAATGGAAAGTGGTTTGTTCCGATTTTACAGCGACTGCTTTCGGAGCTTTTGTGGAATAACGAAATGCAACGCCTTCGTTGGTGGCACGAAAATCCACGTTCAGCGTTTTTCCTGCTTTGTTTTTGAGTTTTATCGTGGATTCGCGGAAAGTGAAGCTACGGTTTGTGCGTTTTTCGTTAGGCGAGTAATAACTTTCGGTGAATAATTTTGCTTTGCTTATCGAAGCTATCTTCAAACCGGAAACGAAACCTAAATCACCATCAATACCCATTTTAGAGGGTTCAATTACATTCACACCACTCTTTTTTACTTCATAAATCAAAGTTCCCGAAGGATTGAGCGAAGCTTCGACAGCAACTGTGCCATCGGGCGAAGTGAGGACTAACTTTTTGGGGGCTGCAAAAGTCGCCACCGATAAAAAGCATATTATAGAGAACAAAATCGTCTGCTTCATTTTAATTATTTTGAGAATAAGAAATTTTCAGAAAGTATATGCTGCATCGAGCAATAAATTTCTGTCGTCTTTAAGTTTATAATAGTATGCTCCTTTTTTGGAGCCGGATTTATCGACCTCGTCGAGTTTTTCGAGAAAGTCAAAGCTTAGCATGCGCTTGCGGAAATTACGTTTGTCAACTGGCTCGCCGTAAATAGCTTCGTAAAGCGATTGCAAATGTGTGAGCGTAAACTTCTCGGGCAACAGATTCAAACCGATAGGCTGAATTGATGCTTTGCGTCGCAGAATATGAATAGCATCTTTTACCATTTGAGCATGGTCGAAAATCAGTTCGTTAGCGCGGCTTATGTTCACCCAATAAGCATTGTGCTTTTCGAGCAGTGATTCATCCTGTGCACTTACATCAATCAACGCATAGTAAGCGCAGGAAATTACACGTTCTCCGGGATCACGATCCACTTCACCATACATTCCCACCTGTTCCATGAAAATATTTTCGAGACCAGTAAGGCTTGTCAGTACGCGAATCGCTGCATTGTTGAGCGATTCTTCTTTCTTTACAAAACCTCCCATCAGAGACAATCCACCTTTAGCCGGTTCCATAATTCGGTTGTGAACCAATAATTTAATATCGTTGTCTTTGAAACCCAGTATAATACAATCCACAGCCACAAGAACAGGATCCTGAAGGCTGTAATAATTTGAATTCGGACTCATATAGTCAATTTATATAAAAACTTTGCCGGAAACCATTTTGGCCCGGCAAAGTTAATCATTATTTTGATTGAAAACTACCAGAAATACCAGTAGAACAGAGCGCAAAGTATTACCACACCGAGTGATGCGATTACATCCCACTTGTTCCAGCTCTTTCTGATAAGAGCTTTGTAGTCACCGGTAAATGTGATTGCATCCACCTGTTCTGCAGTTGGTTTCGGAGTAAACAACGATACCACTACCATCATTACCATGATAAACACAAGCAGCCATATTTCGAAGATAAGCCAGTTTGTTTGCCAGAACCAGCCTGTGTTTTCCCACAACCAACCTGTCATTACATCTTTTCCACTGTTTGTCAGAATGTTTGTGAGCAAACGAACCATACCCAGAATAAAACCGATAATCATACCTGCTTCGCCTGCTTTCGGAGTGATTTTTTTGGAAAAAATACCCATTACGAATACAGCAACCATGGCAGGAGCCAGGAGCGACTGAATACCCTGCAGGTAATCGTACAAGCTACCAAGACTCATCATGACCGGAATCCAGACAATACCCAGTATGACGACAACAATGGTGGCGATACGACCAACGAGCACGTAAGTGGATTCGCTTTTGTTTTTGAACATTGGTTTGTAGAAGTCTTCGGTAAATAAAGTGGCGCATGAGTTGAAAAATGCAGCCAGCGACGCTACCAGAGCCGAAATAAAACCAATGGTTACAATACCTTTTACACCGGCAGGAAGTACAAATTTAACCATCGATCCGAACGCTGTGTCAGGGTCGCTGAGTGTAAATCCGCTGTCTGGGCGGGCAGCGAGTGCTGCAGCCACCATTCCGGGGATAAGGAACATAAAAACAGGAAGCAATTTGAAATAACCTGCAGCAATTGTACCTCTGCGGGCGCGTTTCATAACCACGTCGTTAGGTTCACCTTTTGTTTGTCCCAAAACACGTTGTACAATGTGCTGGTCGGTTGCCCAGTACCACAAACCAATGATAGAAGCTCCTATAAATACCCAGAATCCGGGATAATCGTCGTACAGTGGATCACCGGTTTCGAAGTGGAACATGTGATTGGTTCCGTAAGCAACACCATCTTCACCCACATTCAGTGTTTTGGCATAATCTATCATGGCTGTCCAACCATCGGCAATACTTCCGTATCCAAGAGCCGAAAGTCCCAGGAAGAGAACGAGGAATGATCCGAGAATCAGAATTGGTGTTTGTATGGCTGAAAGTGTCATTACGCCTTTCATTCCTCCGAATACTGTGAAAATACCAGTTAGTACAATAAGGCCAATGGCTCCGTACCAGAATGGAAGCCCGAGAAGACTTTCCATGAAAATACCTCCGGTAAATGCAGTTACACTTACTTTCGTAAGTACGTAGGCGATAAGTGTAATGATGGAAAGCCACGATCCGGTTGCTGGAGTGTAACGGGCTTTCAGGAAGTCGGGCATGGTAATGATTTTGCCCAGTTTGTTGTTCATCAACTGATAGAAAGGTACGAAGAGCCAACCCAGAATCAGGATCATCCAACCCTGCATTTCCCAGTGAGCCATACCTACACCGGCTTTTGCTCCAGTGCCTGCAAGACCTACAAGGTGTTCAGAGCCAATGTTAGCGGCAAAAATTGCAGCACCGATAATATACCATGGTTCTCCCTTACCAAATAAATAATCTTCGCTGTTGGCACCCTGTTGCAAACGTTTATCCTTTTGTACCGAACGCCAGACAGCCCAGCCTACAGCCAGAATACCGACTACGATAATCACCCAGTCGAGCCAAATAAATTCATGTGAATTCCAGTTCATAATTTAATCATTTTATATATTACAGTTATTTATTTTTCGATGCCAAATTTGTAGATACAACGGCTGTTGTACTTCTGGCCCGGTTCAAGAATTACCGAAGGCCATTCGGGTTTGTTCGGACTGTCAGGATAATGTTGCGTTTCGAGACAAACACCGGTTCTTTGTTTATATACAATTCCTTTTTTGCCAGTCACAGTACCATCGAGGAAGTTTCCGGTGTACACCTGAATGCCGGGTTCGTTGGTATAAACTTCAAGGCTGATGCCCGAAGCAGGTGAACTTACTTTTGCTGCGAGTTGAGCCACATCGCCTGCAGTGTTCAATACCCAGTTATGGTCGTAGCCATTTCCGTTTTTAAGCTGAACGAAATCATATTTGTTGATGTCGAGACCAATAGCTTTAGGAGTTGTAAAATCCATTGGAGTATTTTTTACAGAGTCAATAGCTCCTGTAGTCATAAATGTACTGTCAACCGGTGTGTAGCGGTCAGCATTGATATACATAATATCATCAAGTACTGTGTTATTTGCATTTCCCGACAGGTTAAAATACGAGTGATTACACATGTTGATCACAGTTTTCTTGTCGGTGGTTGCTTCGAAAGTCATATCGATAGCATTATCGGCAGTAAGTGCAAAAGTAACTTTTGCAGTCATATTGCCGGGGAAATTTTCATCGTTATCGGGCGAGAAAAGCTCCATTTCAATGGTGCTGTCATTGAGTTGATTGACTGTCTGGAATACTTTGTACTGCCAGCCTTTCGGTCCTCCGTGCAAACAATGTCCGAAGTTGTTTTGTGGTAACTGAATGGTGTCCCCGTCAATTACAATACGTCCCTGGTTGATGCGGTTTGCATAACGACCAATAGTGGCGCCAAAATCGCTGGGTACGTTGATATAGTCAGCAATTGAATCGAAGCCCAATACCACATCCTGCATTTTTCCATCTTTATCGGGTACCAGCACCGACACAATGCGGCCACCAAAGTTTGTGATACACACTTCCATTCCTGCTGCATTTTTCAGCACATACAGATCGGTCGAATCGCCTTCGATCACTGTCTGAAAGTTTGAACGTAAAAGACCCGAAGCGGTTTTTTCTTCTTTTTTCTGACAACCCTGGAAAATCAGAGCCAGAGCCAGCATACCATAAAGTAATTTTTTCATTTTGTAATGCATTTAAAATAAATTGATTACTAAGGCTTTTCTGTGTCAGTTGTTTTTCATGACACGGATTTAGCCAAAATTCTGCTTCAAAAGTATTTTAAATAATTCTTTTGACAAAATAAAAAGTGTATGTGATACACTAAAAATGTTGTAAAACATATTTTTTGCATATTTCAGGATAATATGCTATGAAACAAGCAAAATTTAAATCCATAATAAACTTTTAAGGCAAAAGTTGAATACTTATGTAAAAAATTATGTTGTAAAACATACGAACACCATGTTGCAAATTAAGCAAATATCTCTACTTTTGTGCAGAACAATAAGTGTAATATAAACACTTAAAATATCTGTCCTGAAAATTTACTCAAAAATAAACTAAAAGAGCTGGTTTTCAAATAAATATAAAAAGCTATGTTAGAGTCTTTAAAAGAAAAAGTGTTTCGTGCCAATCTCGATTTGGTAAAACACGGCCTGGTGATTTTCACATGGGGAAATGTGAGTGCGATCGACCGAGAGTCGGGTCTGGTGGTTATCAAACCTTCGGGTGTATCGTACGACGATATGAAAGCCGAGCAAATGGTGGTGGTCGATCTTGAAGGCAAAGTGGTGGAAGGAAAACTGAAACCTTCGTCGGACACAGCTACTCACGTGGTTTTGTACAAGGCGTTCCCCGAAATCGGAGGCATTGTGCATACACATTCTACCTATGCAACTGCATGGGCTCAGGCCGGTCGAGATATTCCGAACATCGGAACGACACATGCCGACTATTTTGCACAGGATATTCCCTGCACACGCATGATGACACAGGCCGAAGTGGAAGGTGCATACGAACTTGAAACCGGAAATGTAATTGTGGAGCGTTTTAAAGGAATTAATCCGCGTCATGTGCCCGGAGCATTGGTGTGCAATCACGGACCATTTTCGTGGGGCGACGATGCGCACGATGCTGTTCACAACGCTGTTGTGATGGAGCAATGCGCCAAAATGGCCTCTATAGCGTTTGCTGCAAATCCCGGTTTACAGATGAATCCTCATCTGATCAAAAAACATTTCTTCCGTAAACATGGTCCGGGTGCGTATTACGGACAGTAAAACCTGTAATAATATTAAATTGTAAAATAATAAATTGTAAATCAAAAAGATATGGAATTCAAAAATTATGAAGTATGGTTTATCACCGGAGCCCAGTTGCTTTATGGTGGTGACGCAGTAGTAAAAGTGGATGCGCACTCAAACGCAATGGTAAAAGGTCTTAACGAATCGGGCAATCTGCCTGTGAAAGTGGTTTATAAAGGCACAGCTAACTCATCAACCGAAATTTCGGACATTATGCGTGCTGCCAATGGCGATACCAAATGTATTGGTATGATTACCTGGATGCACACATTTTCGCCTGCTAAAATATGGATTCATGGTTTGATGGACTACAAAAAACCGCTTCTGCACCTTCACACTCAGTTCGACGAACAAATTCCATGGTCGGAAATCGACATGGACTATATGAACCTCAACCAGTCTGCCCATGGCGACCGTGAGTTCGGACACATTACTGCCCGCTTACGCAAACCACGCAAAGTGGTGGTTGGTTACTGGAAAGATAAATCTACTCACGATAAAATTTCGGGTTGGATGCGCGTTTGTGCCGGTTGGGCTGATTCGCAGAACATGCGTATTATCCGTTTTGGCGACAATATGAACAATGTGGCTGTAACTGATGGCGATAAAGTAGAGGCTGAAATCCGTTTGGGCTATCATGTGGACAATGCACCTATTGCTAAACTGGTTCCTTATGTAGAAGCAGTTACCGAAGCTGAAATAGATGCTTTGATTGCTGAATACGAAAAACTCTACGATTTTGCTGATGATTGCAAACGTGGTGCTGAGAAACATATTTCTGTTCGTCAGGCAGCTGCACAGGAAATCGGATTACGTCGTTTTCTCAACGATCAGAAAGCAACTGCATTCACCACCAGCTTTAACGAACTTGAAGGTATGAGTCAACTGATGGGATTCGCGTCGCAGCGACTCATGGCTGAAGGTTTTGGTTTTGGTGCTGAAGGTGACTGGAAAACTGCTGCTCTGACACGCACTATGTGGGTAATGTCGCAGGGCTTGCCTGGTGGATGTTCATTCCTCGAAGATTATGTGTTAAACTTCAATGGAGCCCAGAGTTCTATTCTTCAGGCTCACATGCTCGAAATTAATCCTGAAATTGCAGCTCAGAAACCACGCATCGAAGTACATTTCCTCGGAATTGGCGATGCAGGTGTTTGTGCCCGTCTGGTTTTCCAGGCTCACAAAGGCGAAGGTATTGCAGCTACTATTATCGATATGGGTAACCGTTTCCGCATGATTGTAAACGAAGTAGAAGTAATTGAGCCAAACGCTTTGCCTAAATTGCCCGTTGCATGCGGTTTGTGGATTCCTCAGCCCAACCTCGAAATTGGTGCAGGTGCATGGATTCTGGCTGGTGGAACTCACCACTCAAGCTTCTCGTATGCTGTTACAACCGAAATGATGGAAGATTATGCCGAAATTGCTGATATCGAAATGCTGATTATTGACAAAAATACCAATATCCGCGAATTCAAACAAAATATCCGCAACAACGAAGTGTATTATATGCTGAATAAAGCGTTGAGATAAATAATCAGAAGCAAGGAGTGAGAGGTAAGAGGCGAGTACTTACCTCTTGCCTTCTTGCCTCTTACATACTGAAAAAAAATGAAATACGTAATAGGATTAGATTATGGAAGCGACTCGGCGCGTGCTGTGGTGGTAAATGCCGAAACAGGTGCCGAAATAGCTTCGTCGGTAAAGTATTATCCCCGCTGGATGGAGGGTAAATACTGTAAACCAACTATTAATCAGTATCGTCAGCATCCGCAGGATTATATTGATGTATTGGAATATACTGTAAAAGATGCATTGAGCAAATGTCCTTCCGGTACAGCCGAAAATGTAGTGGGAATTGGATTTGATACTACCGGAAGTACACCTGTGTTTACCGACAAAAACGGAGTTCCGCTGGCCATGTTGCCAGAATTTGCTGAAAACCCCAATGCCATGTTCGTGCTCTGGAAAGATCACACGGCTATTCAGGAAGCTGAAGAAATCAACGAACTTGCGGCCAAATGGGATACCGATTATACTTCGTACGAGGGTGGAATTTATTCGTCGGAATGGTTTTGGGCAAAAGCTTTGCATGTGTTGCGCGCCGACGAAAAAGTTCGCAAAGCAGCTTATTCAATTGTAGAACATTGCGACTGGATGCCTGCGCTGATTACCAACACCGAAAAACCTGAAAATATGTATCGTAGCCGTTGTGCTTCGGGACATAAAGCCATGTGGCTGGAGCAATGGGGTGGACTTCCTTCCGAAGAATTTCTTGTCGCACTCGATCCTGTATTGGCCGGTTTTCGCGATCGTCTTTATACAGAAACCTGTTCAAGTGATACAAAAGTTGGCAATCTGACTCCCGAATGGGCAGATCGTCTCGGACTTACCACCAATGTAGCTGTGGCTGTAGGTGCTTTCGATGCGCACATGGGCGCTGTGGGTGCCGAAGTTAAACCCGGAGCTCTGGTTCGTATTATCGGAACTTCAACCTGCGACATTATGGTGTCGAGCTACGACGAAATGGGCGACAAACTGATTCCCGGCATTTGCGGACAGGTGGATGGTTCGGTTATTCCCGGTATGGTAGGTCTCGAAGCTGGTCAGTCGGCTTTTGGCGACGTATATGCATGGTTTAAACGATTGGTGGCCTGGCCTGTGGAAAATATTTTGGCCAATACCACTTTGATCGACGAAGAAACCAAACAAAAACTCATGGCCGAAACGCTGGATAAAATCATTCCTGCTTTGTCGGAAGAGGCTGCTAAAGTCCCTGTAGAAGAATCGACGATTCTGGCTACCGACTGGATGAATGGCCGTCGCACACCGGATGCCAATCAGAAAGTAAAAGGTACAATTACCGGGCTCAATCTGGGAAGCTCTGCTCCGCTTATTTTCCGTGCATTGGTCGAAGCTACAGCCTATGGTTCGAAAGCCATTGTGGATCGCTTTGTGGAAAACGGAGTGGAAATTAAAGAGATTATAGGTATCGGAGGTATTTCGCTGAAGTCGCCTTTTGTGATGCAAACGCTTGCCGATGTACTCAACATGCCTATCAAAGTGGCGAAAGCCGAACAGGCCTGTGCATTTGGTACAGCCATGTTTGCGGCTGTGGCTGCCGGTGTGTATGCAAAGGTGGAAGATGCTCAGAAAGCCATGGGGCAGGGTTTCGCACATGAATATTATCCCAATGCTGAAAATCACAAACAATATCTTGAACTGTACAAAAATTATCAGTTGGTAGGGAAATTTACTGAAGAAAAACTCTTTAATTGATTTACAATTTAATCATTTACAATTTACGATTGGAAATGATTACTCTACAATAAAAAAAGTCTGCAAATCTTTTCTGATTTGCAGACTTTCTTTTATGTTGAATAATGAAGCTTAGAATACTTTGGCTTTTAGTTTTACATCCACTGTTTTTACGGCTTTTCCATAATAATTATAGTCATCGCCATCATCCACCCAATCGGTGTTTGTGATCTGAACCTCAATCGATCTCGATGCAAAATCACCTTTATTTTCAGCTCCATCCACATCGTCGATTTTTATTTTAAATACGGGAACATCAAAAGGATAGTTATTGAACGAAAAATCATATTTCCCTTTTGAATCGGTGAAAATTGTATCGCAATTTCCGGCTTGCTCAGGACATTCGAGAATTACTCTTATGCCCGGCAGAACATTGCCTGTAACACTATCGGTGACCATGCCTTTTATCTGATAATCAGCGTTGGGTTCGTCGTTGTTCAGAGGTAATTCGCACGAAAACATGCTCAGAGTGAGTATGGCCAAAATTGTTGAAACTTTTAAAATATTTCTCATAATAATTTCTTTACGAATGAATTATTGATTTAATGCGACAAAGATACAAAAGAAAATTAACCCTCATTTCAGGTTCGCATATATTTTTGCTATTTTTGTAAACTTGTTTTATTGAAATATGCCGGTTGCCGGATTATACTCAAAAAAATCATTATGAAAAGAATTTTATTTCTGTTTAGTTGGCTTTGCTTTTCCATTCTGACTCTTTCGGGCCAAACCGATTCAGTCAGGCCGTATTTGCTAACTACTTCTACTGAAAATGTGAGTCTTACAGCCATTGATTTGCTCGATCCTTATCTTTCGCCACTTGTTTACACAGGTGTGGGCGTGGGGTATCAGCATTCTGATATGAAGTACTTTAAAAGGCATATCGGGAAAATGTCGCACGAATCACGATTTTCCATTCTTGCCGCTAATACCTATAATCCTCAGTACAGCAGCTCCATGAATTACGTGGGTGGTCAATATCAGTGGGGTATGCATTACCATTTCAGACCATTGGATGGGTTGCGTTTGCTTGTTGGAGGAAATACCGGACTTTTGATGGCAGTAAAGTCGAATGAGCGCAACGTAAATAATCCGGTAAATGTGGATGCGGCTCTGGATCTGGGTTTTTCTGGAATTGCAAATTACGATTTTTCATTGTGGCGGAAAAAATTTACGGTCAGTTTTCAACTCGAATTTCCGCTTTTGGGAATGATGTACATTCCGATGCAGGGAGCATCTTATTACGAAATGTTTACCGGTGGCGATCTTTCGAATACTTTGCATTTCAGCTCATTGCACAACCGTTTGGCACGAACAAGCGGTCTGAAACTTGAAATTCCAACGAAAAATTCCACCTGGCATATCGGAGTCAGTACTACAAAACTGAAATACGAAGCCAATGATATGTTCTTCAAACAAAATAATTACAATTTCAATGTGGGCTACACCTACGATTTGTATATTTTCAGAGGCCGTAAAAACCTTCCTCCCCATAATTTTATCAGTGTAAAACAATAACAACAGCCATTAGCATGAAAAAAATATTTTTACTGATACTGCCACTTGTGCTTTCGCTGAATGCCTGCATAAACGAGCCCGAAGCACCTAAAAATACTTACGAAAGTAATTTTGAGGCTTTGTGGAAAATCATTGATACGAGATATTGCTATCTCGATTATAAAAATATCAACTGGGATTCGGTGCATACTGTGTATAAGGCACGTGTGGACACAAATATGACTGAATATCAGTTTTTCGATTTGCTGGGCGAAATGCTGGGTGAACTAAAGGACGGACATGTCAACCTTTATTCCGACTTTAACCGGAGCCGTTACTGGAAATGGTTTTCCGACTATCCTGCCAATTTCAGTTCGGGCATTGTGTATTCCGACCGCTATCTGGGCGACAATTATTACGTGGCAGGTGGCATGAGATACGGAAAAATTGCCGGTGACAGCATTGGCTACATTTATTACGGCGACTTCTCCGATCAGTTTTCAGATAATAATATCTCATATATCTTCAAATATCTGAGCGATTGTAAAGCCCTGATTGTAGATGTGCGAAACAATGGCGGTGGCTATCTGAATTTGTCTGAACAACTGGCATCCTATTTTTTCGAACAAGAAATGATCACGGGATATATTCAGCATAAAGCAGGCAGCGGACACAGCGATTTTTCAGAAATGAAAGAGCTGAAAACACCATCGCACAAAACTATTCAGTGGCGTAGACCTGTGGCTGTGCTCACTAACCGAATGTCATACAGTGCTACGAATTCGTTTATCAGCAGAATGAAAATGGTCCCGAATGCCATTCTGGTGGGCGATAAATCGGGTGGTGGTGGCGGCTTGCCCATGTCGAGCGAAATTCCGAACGGTTGGATGGTGCGTTTTTCGTCAGTTCCCATGTACGATGCTAACAAAGACCATATCGAATGGGGCATCGATCCGCATATAAAGGTGGATATGAGTGTTGAAGATATGGATCGTGGTGTAGATTCAATTATTGAAATGGCTGTGAAAGAGTTAAAGAAAAGAATTTGAAAATGAGAAAATTAAAAATAACTGAAATGAACCGGATTAGTCCGGAAAAGTTCAAGCAAAGTGAGAAAACGCCCCTTGTGGTTGTGCTCGATAATGTACGCAGTTTACACAATGTAGGTTCGGTGTTTCGCACCGGCGATGCATTTCTGATCGAAGCTGTGTATCTTTGCGGAATTACTAGTACGCCTCCGCATGCTGAAATTCACAAAACAGCTCTTGGCGCCGAGGATAGTGTGAACTGGAAATACTTTGAAGACACTCATGATGCTCTGAATGAAATAA
Organism: Bacteroidia bacterium; assembly: GCA_009929375.1. Classification (GTDB taxonomy): domain Bacteria; phylum Bacteroidota; class Bacteroidia; order Bacteroidales; family Paludibacteraceae; genus Paludibacter. The sequence continues at coordinate 6,617 of SAAO01000027.1, read as the reverse complement.
AAGCTGCCGGATATTCGGTTTTTGCCATTGAGCAGGCCCAAGGAAGCACCATGTTACCCGATTTCAATACAAAACCCGGAACAAAATATGCTGTGGTACTTGGAAATGAAGTGAAAGGCGTTCAGCAATCGGTCGTTGATGCCTGCGATGGCTGTATCGAAATTCCGCAGTTTGGTACCAAACATTCACTCAATGTAAGTGTAACTGCCGGTATTGTGATCTGGGAGTTTTTCAGAAAAATTGGATGATGTGTTGATGTGATAATGTGTTGATGTGGTAATATGATGATGAGATGATGAGATGATGAGATGATGTGATGATGTGAAGATGAGATGATATGATGATGAGATAATTTGGAACCATTCGGATTTTAAGTATCCTGTTAGTTGTTTAATGTAAGAATGATACAACTGCACGAGGTTACAGTCCCCTTTAGGGGGTTGGGGGCTGATATGATGATGAGATAATGAGATGATATGGTGATGTGATGATGTGATGATATGATAATGTGATGATTTGATGATTTGATGAGAAGATGAAATAGTAAATGGTAAATGAATAAATAGTAAATAATTTAATGGACTGGAGAGATAAACTTAGCGGACTGAAGGCTGAACTTCCTGAGGGAGATAAACCGGAAGTCATTCAGAATGACGAAAAACCTAAAAAACAAAAAGATCCTTTACGTGTGGAACTCGATAAACGTAACGGCAAACCGGCGACTTTGATTACCGAATTTCTGGGGTCGGACGAGGAGTTAAAAGAGCTTGCGCGTGTATTGAAACTGAAGTGTGGCGCAGGAGGATCTTCGCGCGATGGAGAAATTCTGATTCAGGGCGATTTCAGGGTGAAAATTGCCGATCTTTTGATAAAAGAAGGCTATAAAGTGAAGAAAATCAACTTCAAATGATCAAAAAAAGAACGCAAATTACATAAAAGCTATTATGTAATTTGCGTTCAACTATTTTAAATATTAGGCTTAACCTACAATTTTCTTAAACAGGTTTTTCATATTTACCTGTGCATCAATAATTCCCTGTAGCTCACTGATAGCCACACGATCCTGCTGCATGCTGTCGCGGTGACGAATGGTTACAGTGTTGTCTTCGAGTGTTTGATGATCCACAGTGATACAGAAAGGTGTTCCCACTGCATCCTGACGACGATAGCGTTTTCCGATAGAATCTTTTTCGTCGTAAGCACATTTGAAATCGAATTTCAATGCATTGATTACTTCGCGCGCTTTTTCAGGCAATCCGTCTTTTTTCACCAAAGGCATAACACAGGCTTTTACCGGAGCAAGTACGGGTGGTAAAGCAAGTACCACGCGGCTGTCGCCTCCTTCGAGTACTTCTTCTTTGTACGACGATGCCATAATCGAAAGGAAAGTACGGTCGAGGCCAATCGAAGTTTCCACCACGTAAGGCACATACGACTGATTAAGTTCAGGGTCGAAGTATTTGATGTTTTTTCCCGAGAATTTTTCGTGGCTGCTCAGGTCGAAGTCGGTACGCGAGTGAATACCTTCCACTTCTTTGAATCCAAAAGGCATTTCAAATTCAATATCGGTAGCTGCATTAGCGTAATGAGCCAGTTTGTCGTGGTCATGAAAACGATATTTGTGGTCGCCAAGTCCGAGGGCTTTGTGCCATTTCAGACGGAATTCTTTCCAGTGCTCGAACCATTTCATTTCGTCGCCCGGACGAACGAAGAACTGCATTTCCATTTGTTCGAATTCGCGCATACGGAAAATAAACTGACGCGCTACAATTTCGTTACGGAAAGCTTTACCAATTTGTGCAATACCGAAAGGAATTTTCATACGGCCTGTTTTCTGTACATTCAGGAAGTTTACAAAAATTCCCTGTGCAGTTTCGGGGCGAAGATAAATCTTCATAGCGCCATCGGATGTGGAGCCCATTTCGGTTGAGAACATCAGGTTGAACTGACGCACATCTGTCCAGTTGCGGGTTCCGCTAATTGGGCAAACCACTTCGTAATCTTCGATAATAGCTTTTAGTTCAGCTAGATCAGAATCGTTCAGCGCTTTTACAAAACGTGCATGAATCTCATCGCGTTTTGCCTGATTTTCGAGCACACGTTCGTTGGTTGAGCGGAAAACAGCTTCGTCGAAGCTTTCGCCAAAACGTTTGGCAGCCTTTTCCACTTCTTTGTTCATTTTGTCGTCGTATTTGGCGAGCAATTCTTCGATCAGCACGTCGGCGCGATAGCGTTTTTTGCTGTCTTTGTTGTCAATCAACGGATCGTTGAAAGCATCCACGTGACCCGAAGCCTTCCATGTTGTTGGATGCATAAAGATAGCAGCATCAATACCCACCACGTTTTCGTTGAGAAGCACCATGCTGTCCCACCAGTATTTTTTAATGTTGTTTTTCAGTTCAACACCATTCTGACCGTAGTCGTACACAGCACCGAGGCCGTCGTAAATTTCACTCGAAGGAAACACAAAACCGTATTCCTTGCAATGAGCAATCAGTTTTTTAAAAACATCTTCCTGTGAAGCCATATATTTATATTTACAATTTATATATCTACAGTTTACAATTTCCGTTTTGAAGAAAAAATCTTTTTGTAAGGCCTGAATTTTAATTTTCAAGTCTGATTTAGTCTCGAATAATTGCATTCAAAATCATTTAATATGTTGATTTATAAATGATTTTTTTTGAAAAGCAGGAAAAATAATTGTCAAATTCTTCCTCTGAATTTTATATTTTGCGATAACCAAAAAAGGAATGCAAAGTTACTGTTTTTTTTGTATTTTTGTAGGTTGAAAAAAGTAAAATACGTGAATAGGCCTTTATTCAACAAACTTTTTTTCAATCATTTGCAATTTTCAAACTATCAGATGAGGTCATTCTATAATGACTGCTTAGAAAAATTATGAGTACGGACGAAATAATTGATGCAGAAAACGAGGCAGAAGAAATAACCGGACAGGAAGAAGTTGGAAATGACGCTCCTGCCGGACATTCAGCTTATAAAGTACCCAAAATATCGGACGACGCTGTAAAACATCATTTGTCGGGAATGTACCAAAACTGGTTTCTCGACTATGCTTCGTACGTTATTCTGGAACGTGCAGTACCTGATATTTACGACGGTCTGAAACCTGTTCAGCGCCGCATCCTTCACTCTATGAAACGGTTAGACGATGGTCGTTACAACAAAGTAGCGAACATTGTGGGTCATACCATGCAGTTTCACCCGCACGGTGATGCTTCTATCGGCGATGCGCTGGTGCAGCTCGGACAAAAGGATTTGCTGATCGACTGTCAGGGAAACTGGGGAAATATACTTACCGGCGACAGTGCTGCTGCTCCCCGTTATATCGAAGCACGACTTTCGAAATTTGCACTCGAAACGGTTTTTAATCCTAAAACAACAGAGTGGAAAGCATCTTACGATGGTCGAAACAAAGAGCCGATAGCGCTTCCGGTGAAATTTCCGCTTTTGCTTGCGCAGGGTGTCGAAGGTATTGCTGTGGGTTTGAACTCCAAAATCCTACCGCATAATTTTAATGAACTTTGCGATGCCTGTGTGGCTCATTTGCATGGTGAAGAATTTGTGCTTTTTCCTGATTTCCAGACAGGAGGTTCCATTGATGTGTCGAAATACAACGATGGAGAACGTGGTGGTTCGGTAAAAATTCGTGCTAAAATCAGCAAAATTGACAATAAAACGCTATCGATCACCGAAATACCTTTTGGTACAAATACTTCGAAACTGATCGACTCTATCATAAAAGCCAGCGAAAAAGGTAAGATTAAGATCCGTAAGGTCGACGATAATACTTCGGCCAATGTGGAAATTCTGGTGCACCTGCAACCGGGTGTTTCATCGGACAAAACCATCGATGCGCTGTATGCATTTTCGGATTGTGAACTGAGTATTTCGCCAAACTGCTGTGTGATTCACGACAACAAGCCACGCTTTATGGGTGTGAGCGATATGTTGCGCGTAAGTTGCGATCATACCAAAGATTTGCTGCAGGCCGAACTTGAGATTCAGAAAAGTGAATTGCTGGAGCAACTGTTCTTTACTTCGCTTGAAAAAATATTCATCGAAAACCGTATTTACAAAGACAAAGGTTTTGAGGATAGCACTACACAGGACGAAGTAATTGCGCACATTGACAAGCGTCTCGATCCGTTTAAACCGGATTTTATTCGTGAAGTGACGCGTGAGGATATTCTGAAATTGCTCGAAATCAAAATGATGCGTATCACACGTTTCGATAGCGACAAGGCTAACGATACGCTTATTTCGCTTCAGAAAAAGATTGACGAAGTAAACTATCAGTTGAATAATCTGGTGGATTACACGATTTTCTGGTTCGAAAATCTCAAAAACAAATACGGAAAAGATTTTCCGCGTCGCACCGAAATACGTAATTTTGAAACTATTGTAGCTGCTAAAGTGGTGGAAGCCAACGAAAAACTTTATGTCAATTATGAAGAAGGTTTCATAGGGACTGCGCTTCGTAAGGACGAGTTTGTGTGTAATTGCTCTGACATCGACGATATTATTATTTTCTTTAAGGATGGAAAATATAAAATCGTAAAAGTGGCTGATAAGCTTTTTGTGGGTAAAAATATTCTGCATTTGGCTGTGTTTAAGAAAAACGACAAACGCACAGTGTATAACGCTGTTTATCGCGATGGGAAAACAGGTCCTTATTACATTAAGCGTTTTATTGTGACGGGTATCACGCGCGACAAAGAATACGATATTACACAGGGTACTGCCGGTTCGAAAGTGATTTATTTTACAGCGAATCCTAATGGCGAAGCCGAAGTAATACGTGTGGCACTGAAACCGAAACCACGTTTGTTCAAACTGGTTTTCGAAAAAGATTTCAGCGATATTGCCATCAAAGGGCGTCAGTCCATGGGAAATATCCTGTCCAAAAATGATGTGCACAAAATTACGCTGAAACAAAAAGGTGGTTCAACACTGGGTGGCCGTCAGGTTTGGTTCGATCGCGATGTGTTGCGTCTGAACTACGATAACCGTGGTGAGTATCTGGGCGAATTCCAGAGCGAGGATTTGATTCTGGTTGTGACGTCGAAAGGTGACTTTTTTACCACCAGTTTCGATCTTGCCAACCATTACGAAAAGGACATTATGATTATCGAAAAGTTCGATCCGCACAAAGTGTGGTCGGTTGCGCTTTACGATGCTGATCAGAAATACTTCTATCTGAAACGTTTCCAACTCGAAGCGAGTCAGAAAACACAAAGTTTCTTAGGAGAAAACCCCGAGTCGAAATTGCAGCTGATTTCCGATGCCGACTATCCACGCTTCGAAGTGGTGTTTGGAGGAAACGATGCTTATCGTGAGGCGTTGGTGATTGATGCAGAGGAATTTATTGGTGTAAAAAGCTTTAAGGCAAAAGGAAAACGTCTCACGACTTTCGAAGTGGAAGCTATTAACGAACTTGAGCCTGTACGTTTCAGGGAAGAAGAGCCTGAAGCAGCCAATGCAGATGAAAGTGATTTGAATGAGGATAACGAAACTGCAGTGGATGAGATGACAGCTGATGCGGAAGAAACTACAGACTCTGAAGTACCCGAAGTTGTTGTGAAGTCAAAACCAGCTACAAAGAAGGCTGTGGTACCTGATGTTGACAATGAAATTCTTCCGGATGATATTACAGGTTCAAAAAAGACTGATGAAGAAAGAGATGCAGAACAACTGAGTTTGTTCTGAAATGTGTAACTAAGTCTGAAAATATTATTTGATTTTCAGAATGATTTTTCAATTTAAAAACTAAAAAACTATGCTTTTCAATATTTCATGGCTCGAATGGGTCGGTTATGTAAGTTCTGTGCTTGTGGCGGTGTCGCTTACAATGAGTTCCATTAAGAAACTCCGTTGGTATAATCTGGTGGGAGCAGCCATTTTTTCATTCTATGGATTTGCTATTCAGGCTTATCCTGTGGGTGTCCTCAATTTGTTTATCGTACTTGCTAATATTTACTATTTGCGGGGAATGTATTCGGTTCGGGAGTCTTTCAAGGTTTTGAAAGTAGAAGCCAACGATCCTTACCTCGAGTATTTCGTGGATTTTCACAAAGATCAGATTCAGAATTTTTTTCCACGTTTCGACAAAACCCTGCTTAACGAAGCTGTTGGGGAAGGGAAAGCTTTTACGCTTTTTTTGCTTCGCAATGCTGTTGTAGCCGGAGTTTTCTTCGGAGTGAAAAATAATCAGATTCTTTATTTGCACCTCGATTTTGTGTCGGCGCCTTACCGCGATCTGAAGCCGGGAGAGTTTATTTACAAACAAAATGCGCAACTCTTTAAAGAAGCGGGTATTCGTCAGGTTGTTTGTAATACTGAAAATGCTGAACATCGTAAATACCTGCTTAAAATGGGATTTACCGAAAAAGCAGGTGGAAAAAATGTTTATGAACTGAATTTCTGATATTTATACTGTAATATATGATAACCTTCGGAGCAATCCGGAGGTTTTTTTATTTTCCATAAATAAATATTTGAAAATTCAATTAGTAAATGCAACTTTGCAGACAAAATAGGAAAGTTTGTTTTTTTCAGAGCCAGGAGGACTAACTCCCCCTTGCCCTGATGGAAAA
>SAAO01000026.1 GCA_009929375.1 Bacteroidia bacterium | reverse complement strand
ATGGAAAAATTGTTCTCTGAAAATGAAAAACTTACAAAATACTTAAATTTCAAAAACCTACCGCAAGCGGGTTAAATGAAGCTTGCGAAAGTTGAATTACGATATAAAACAATGGCTAAATTAGAATCGAGTTTTAAAAATATGTTGCTGGTGCTGGCGGGTATCTCATTGTTCTCGGCGCTGACGCTGGGCTCAATGTACAAACTTACCGAAGCGCCTATTGCCGCCTCGAAAAAAGCAAAACAGGAAAGTGCCATCAAAGCTGTGCTGCCTCCTTTCGAGCGCATTGCCGATGTGGAGGAGGTTACAGTAGAGGGATCAGGTGCTTTCAAAGTTTACAAGGCTTACGACAAAGCCGATAAATTTGTTGGGGCGGCTGTGGAATCTTTTTCGAAAAACGGTTTCAGTGGCGAGATAAAAATAATGGTCGGTTTCGATGTGGAAGGAAGTATTGTGGATTATTCGGTACTCGAGCAGAAAGAAACGCCGGGGCTTGGTACCAAAATGCTGGACTGGTTTAAGACCGACAAAAACAATCAGAATATCAAAGGAAAGAATCCGGCCAAAAACAAACTTACAGTGAGTAAGGATGGTGGCGAAGTGGATGCTATTACTGCAGCAACCATTAGCTCGCGTGCTTTTCTTGAGGCTGTACAGCTGGCATATGCAGCCTATTCCAATAATCCAGATGCGCCTGACATGACAAGCGGTGCCACAGCAAAACAAGAGGCAGCCGATTCTACGACAGTAGCAGTTACTAATAATTAATACGAAGGGAAAAACAGATATGAGTAAAGTTTCGAATGTAAAAGTTCTGTTCAACGGAATTATTAAAGAAAACCCGGTGTTCGTATTGTTGCTGGGTATGTGTCCCACGCTAGGTACAACCTCCTCGGCCATCAATGGACTGGGCATGGGATTGGCAACTACTTTTGTGCTGGTGGCTTCGAATGTGGTGATTGCACTGATAAAAAACATGATTCCCGACAAAGTGCGTATTCCTGCTTTTATTGTGGTGATTGCTACCTTTGTGACTGTAGTGGAAATGGCAATGCAGGCTTATTTACCTGCTTTGTACGAAAGTCTGGGACTCTTTATTCCGCTTATTGTGGTAAACTGTATTGTGCTTGGACGCGCCGAAGCTTATGCAGCTAAAAATACAGTATTCAGCTCCATGTTCGATGGTTTGGGTATGGGACTTGGTTTCAGCATGGCGCTCACGCTGTTGGGAGCTACGCGAGAACTAATGGGTACGGGCAAAGTGTTTAGTTTGTCGGTTTTCCCCGAAAACTACGGCATGTTGCTCTTTGTGCTTGCTCCTGGTGCATTTATAGCCTTGGGCTACCTTATTGCAGTGTTCAACAAACTGCGCAAAGCCTGACATATTGTAACTCACACATTGTAAAACCGATAAAATTAAATCGTTATGACATATATTCTGATATTTATCAGCGCTGTTTTTGTAAATAATATCGTATTGTCGCAGTTTTTGGGTATTTGTCCGTTTCTGGGCGTATCGAAAAAAATTGAAACAGCTCTTGGAATGAGTGGTGCTGTGGCTTTTGTAATGACTATTGCCACGTTGATTACTTATATTATTCAAAAAACAGTGCTCGAACCTTTCGGCATTGGCTTTCTGCAAACCATTACGTTCATTCTGATTATTGCCGCATTGGTACAAATGGTGGAAATTATTCTGAAAAAAGTATCGCCTGCCCTTTATCAGGCGTTGGGTGTATTTCTCCCGCTTATTACCACAAACTGCGCTATTCTGGGTGTTGCCATTATGGTTATTCAAAAAGATTTGTCGATGCTCGAAAGCGTGGTGTTTGCCATTTCCACAGCCATTGGCTTTGGTTTGGCTCTGATACTTTTTGCCGGTATTCGTGAACAACTAAGTATGGTGAAGTTGCCAAAAGCAATGGAAGGAACTCCTACAGCGCTGCTTACAGCCGGTTTGTTGGCCATGGCTTTTATGGGATTTGCAGGTATCGTGTAACTGATTAATTTGATTGATACAAAAAAGTCCGGATTGAATTTTCAATCCGGACTTTTTTGTGCTTTTGAAAATGACTATTCAGCCATGTTGTGGAATACGTTCTGCACATCTTCGTCGTCTTCAATTTTTTCGAGAAGCTTATTTACCTGTGCTTTTTGCTCTTCGTTGAGTTCTTTCATGTCGTTAGGAATACGCTCGAACTCAGCGCTGAAAATTTCAAAACTGTTTTCTTCGAGATATTTCTGAATGGCTGAATATGACTGGAATTCGCCGTAAAGAATAATGCTATCTTCGTCTTCCACCAGTTCGTCCACGCCATAATCAATCAGTTCAAGTTCCAGGTCTTCGAGCGAAACGCCGTCTTTTGCAGCAATTTTGAAAACGCATTTATGGTCGAACAAAAACTGTAGTGATCCTGTGGTGCCAAGCGAGCCTCCGTAGCGGTTGAAATAGCTGCGGATATTAGCCACGGTACGTGTGGGATTGTCGGTTGCAGTTTCTACCACAATAGCGATGCCATTGGGGCCGTAACCTTCGTACACCATTTCCTTGTAATCGGCTTCATCTTTCGAAGTAGCTTTTTTAATGGCACGCTCCACATTTTCCTTGGGCATATTTTCCTTTTTCGACTGTTGTATCAGTACGCGCAGACGCGGGTTGGTATCAGGCTCGGATCCGCCCTCACGGACAGCTATGGTAATTTGTTTTCCTAATTTTGTAAATACGCGGGCCATATTTCCCCAACGTTTCATTTTTGTCGCTTTACGGTATTCAAACGCTCTTCCCATGAGTTTATCTTAATTTTATAATGAAATACTATATTGTTTTTTTCGGGTTTGCAAAAGTATTAAAATACAAGCAAAAAACCATCGTTTTTGTTCATTTTTATCTGTTTACCAACGAATTTTATCGAGTCCTTTTGCTTCAAGAAACTGATTAGCCTGCGAAAAATGTCCGCAACCAATAAAACCCCGGTAAGCTGAAAGGGGAGAAGGATGCACCGATTTCAGAACGAGATGTTTCGAGGCGTCGATCATTGCTCCTTTTTGTTGTGCGTAACTTCCCCAAAGCATAAACACAATGTTTTGTTTTTCGGTGGCTAATTTTCTGATGGCAGCATCGGTAAATGTTTCCCAGCCTTTGCCCTGATGCGAACCTGCTTTGTGTGCTTCCACGGTAAGTGTGGCATTGAGCAAAAGAACGCCCTGTTGTGCCCAGCGTGTCAGATTCCCACTTTTGGGTGATGGAATTCCGAGGTCGCGCTCAATTTCCTTGAAAATATTCAGCAGAGAAGGAGGGAAGGCTACACCATCGTTTACCGAAAAACAAAGTCCGTGTGCCTGACCGGGTCCGTGATAAGGATCCTGACCAATAATCACTACTTTTACCTTGTTGAACGGACACTGGTCGAAAGCATTGAAAATTTGCGAACCGGCAGGGAAAATCTGCTTTATGCTATATTCTGCTTTTACAAAGTCGGTAAGCTTTCCGAAATAGTCTTTTTCAAATTCCTCTTTCAGCGCTTCTTTCCACAAAGGTTCAATTTTTACATCCATTTCTGCAATTTTTTATTCAGCGAAAATCAGATTAATTCTGCCTGTTTCAGCAGGAACTCCATTTCAGTTTGCACTTTCTCAGCTTCGCGACGCGCAGCTTTTGCATAATCACTTTCGGATGAAGCATAAATAATCTGTCGCGACGAGTTGACAAGCAGTCCGCAGGTGCTGTTCATGCCATATTTAGCCACTTCCTCAAGACTTCCACCCTGAGCACCTACGCCCGGAACGAGCAGAAAATGATCAGGCACAATCTGACGAATATCGGTCAGCATATCGGCTTTGGTGGCGCCAACCACATACATCATATTTTCGTCGTTGCCCCATTGCTGCGAAGCTTTCAGCGTTTTTTCAAAAAGTCGTTCGCCGGTTTCGGCATCGCGGATAAACTGAAAATCGAAAGCGCCTTTGTTCGAAGTAAGTGCAAGTAATATCACCCACTTGTCTTCGTAAGTCAGAAAAGGAGTCACCGAATCTTCGCCCATATAAGGAGCTACAGTAATGGCATCGAAATTCATATTACCCAAAAAGGTACGGGCGTACATGGCCGAAGTATTTCCGATATCACCACGTTTTGCATCGGCAATAATAAATTGCTCGGGATACTTGGTGCGGATATAATCCACAGTACGGTCGAGGACATCCCAACCCGAAAGACCCATACTTTCGTAGAAAGCCAGATTTGGCTTATATGCTACACAAAGATCGGCAGTAGCGTCGATAATGGCTTTGTTGAATTCGAAAATTGGATCTTCGTATTCGTCGAACATAAATTCCGGAATTTTATTCACATCGGTATCGAGTCCCACGCAAAGAAATGATTTTTTTGCCTGTATTTGTTCGAATAATTCTTGTTTGGTCATGACTTGAAAATATCTTGTTTGTTTTTCTTTATCTGCTATGGTATTTACAGTTCACTTTCTTTCATTCGCTCAGTGTTTTCGGCCACAATCAATTTGTCAATTACTTCCTGAATATCGCCATTTACAAAGGCATTCAGATTGTACATGGTGTAGTTGATGCGGTGATCAGTCACACGGCCCTGAGGATAGTTGTAAGTGCGTATTTTTGCTGAACGGTCGCCGGTAGAAACCATTGTTTTGCGTCGCGATGCAATGGCTTCCTGATGCTTGGTAACTTCTATTTCGTAAAGTTTGGAGCGAAGCATTTGCATGGCAAGTTCGCGGTTGGCAAGCTGCGTACGTGCCTGCTGACAAACCACGACCATTCCTGTGGGTTTATGCGTGAGCTGTACCTTTGTTTCCACTTTGTTTACATTCTGACCACCGGCACCTCCCGAACGTGAAGTCTGCATTTCCACATCGGCCGGATTGAGTTCAAAATCCACCTCGTCAGCTTCGGGAAGCACAGCTACTGTGGCAGCCGAAGTGTGCACACGTCCCTGCGTTTCGGTCTGTGGAACACGCTGCACGCGGTGTACACCCGATTCGTATTTCAGCGTGCCATATACATTTTCGCCGGAAACGGTGAAAATGATTTCCTTAAAACCACCTGAAGTTCCTTCGCTAATATTGGTGATCTCCAGACGCCAGCCTTTCGATTCACAATATTTAGTGTACATTTTGAACAGGTCGCCTGCAAAAATAGCAGCTTCGTCACCACCCGTTCCTCCGCGAATTTCCACAATGGAGTTTTTGTTATCCTCGGGATCGGCAGGAATCAGCAGAAGCTTAATGTTTTCCTCCATCTCAGGAATACGAGGCTCAATTTCGTCAAGCTCGGCTTTTGCCATTTCGCGCATTTCGGGATCATTCTCGGTGTCGAGAATGCTGCGGGCTTCGGCTATGTGTGCCAATGCAAGCTGATATTCGTTTTTGGCATTCAGAATTTTTTCAAGATCGTGATATTCTTTGTTGAGCTTCACGTATCTTTTCTGATCTGAAATTACTGAAGGGTCGGTAATAAGTGTCGAAATCTCTTCGAACTTGTGTTGAAGCCCTTCTAATTTGTCGAGCAATGATGTTTCTGTCATTTTTTATCTTAATGCTTGATAGCTGGTGTTTTGCCAGTGTTTTGTCTGGTTTTGATAGCTTTTGTTCTGTTCTCGGCTTCGTTCCTGATATTGATCATCATTTGATGAAAGCGCCATTCCATTATACTTCGAAACATGGGTTGAGTAATAAATACATTGAAAAACCACCCAAACTTTACTTTCGTTTCGAGGGTAATCCAGTAACCTTTTTCTTTCTCGGGAATGGCATAAAACAAGCCTGAAGTTTCTCTGAGAAATGCATCCGAATACATAACATCGATACGTACGCGCATATTCCCGTTTTTGAGATACGATTTTGTCATGCGGCTATCGACGTGTATGTCGGGGAAACTTATGATACCCGGAATTTTTACATCACCTACACATTTTATCAGATCGTTTTTGGCATCGTATGTAGCCGATTTAAAATTGAAAACGATAAGCTTATCCTCTTCAGTCCGTAATTTCATGTCTTTCAGTCCCCATTCGAAGAGTTGATCGAGGTCGAATTTCGATTGTTCGACAAAATCATCGATTACTTCGTTGACAACATTTCTCGGAGCATTTACCCACACTTTACAGTATGTGCTAAAGTATCCGTCCTTATAATAGGTTTTTACTGAATCTCCCGGAGACGCAAGAGCTGAAACAAATGTGCCCGTAAGCACGATAAATAAAAGAATAGTCCGGTTCATTAAATGTTCTGAGTACGAAAATGCTGATTCTGAATTCAGGTTTTCAATTAATTGGTCGCAAAATTACCAATTAATTTACGGCTCTCAAAATTCGTTGATAATTTTGAGTAAGCTTTACAGAAAATTATAAACCGCAGTTTGGAATTTTATTATTGTCAGAATGGATATCCAATGGCAATGTGGAATGCAAAATCGTCGCTGACAGGATTTATGCGCCATTGTTCACGTCGCGAAAGTGCCGGGTTAAATAGTCTTACACCCATGTCCAGACGAGCTACGAAGAAAGAAAAGTCCATGCGGATGCCTGCTCCGTAAGCAATGGCAATCTGATTCATAAACGAGTCGAGTTTGAATGCACCACCCGGCTGTTCAGGATAATCTTTTATCGTCCAGATATTTCCTCCATCCAGAAAAAGTGCGCCTTCCAGTAACCAGAACAGTTTTACACGGTACTCCATGTTCAGATCAAGCTTGATATCGCCTACCTGGTTGTAGTCGCGTGTGGGCACATCCTGTCGTTCCACGTATACACCCGGTCCGAGGCGACTTTCGCCCCAGCCACGCACGCTGTTTGCTCCACCACTGTAAAAACGACGTTCAAACGGAATAATGTCGGCATTTCCATAAGGAATTCCCAAACCTAATCCCATGTGGTAAACAAACTTATTGTTTTTGTCGATGATCTGATTGTACGATGCGTTGTATTCACCCCTGAGATATTGCGCATAACGAATGTCGAAAAGTTTGTATGAACCATCAGGACTTACTTCAGAATTCAACAGATGATTCAATCCGTAAAGCAGGTTTCCGGCCGATTCAATACTGAAACTGTAGTTTGAATAATTACGCATTGGGCGGTTTGCGTTGAAAGTGCTGAATGCAGCATTGTACGAAGCCCGCATAATAAAGTGATTCTCGTAATTGTATTTATTGTATCGTCCGGTATTGATATAATTATTTTTAAAATTTGTATCTATAAAAGGAAAATACACGTAACTGAGATTTACCAGGTCGAGATTATGACGTATACGACGACGCAACCACGAATAATTGAGGGCACCACTCAGATTTGTAGAGGTAAATTCACCGGGACGATACTGGTACAGAAAGTTTGTTCTGAAATCGGTATTGGCATGTATTCCGCGTTTAAAGTCGAAGCTTCCCACAGGAAATACGAACTTTGGAAAGCGCAGGTTTATCTGCGATCCAAGTTCCTGTGCCCAAATGCCGTTTTGCCATTCAAGGGCTGCTTTTGCCTGCACACTGAGCGATTCTGCTCCTCCAAAGGTGTTTTTATTCATCCATGTAAGGCTTGTAGCTCCTCCCCAAAACAGCCCGTTGTTTGTTTCGGTAAATGTACCTTCAATGTCTGCCGAAAGCGAAATAGTTTTGGCAGGTACAATTACAATCTGGCAATCGAGCGTACTGTCCGATGATTCCTTAAACGTAATATCCACATATTTCACCGGAGCCAGCGAGTTCAGACTTGCATAGGTGCGCTCCACACTGAGGTCGCTGTAAAGCTCGTTGGGTTCAATGTGTGTGTTGTGAATCAGTGCATTCAGGGATATAAATTTGCCTGTCGGACTAATGAGCGAAAAGTTTTTGTAAATGGTGGTGTCCGGTTTTCCCTGATTGTCGGTATTGCTGTTGATATTCAAGGTGTTGTTGCTGTAATAATACACATTGCCAATACGGTACTGTTTGAAAATAATCTGATTCACTGAATCTTTTCCCGTTTTCAGATATTCGCGTAAATCAAGTGTCAGATCAACTTTATTCTCGTTGAATGAACTGTCGGCTTTATAAACCAGAAATTCTTTATTGAAATTATAAAAACCTCTTTCGCGAAAACGTGAAGCTACTCTTTCTCTTTCCTGATCGAGCACATCGGTATCGAAAAGCATCCCGTTTCTGATAAGCGAGCGCGCTGTGTCGGAAGCAATTCTTTGTAAAACAGGATAATCAATATTGACATTGTAATTGCGTAGCAGATAAGGCTGGTTGGATTTTATCAGATAACTGACAATAGCTTTTTTGTTTTTAAGTTTCACTGTATCTGTAACTTTGGCGTTCATATAGCCTTTGTTGACCATCAGTTTCTGAATTTGTTGTGCCGAAATAGTGGTTTGACTTTCGTCGTAAAGAACAGGAGGGTCGCCAAGTCGCATGAGCAGGCGGTTCACTTTTCGGGTAGTATCTTTTCCGGCCAGATTGTAAATTCCCAATTGCATTCTGAACAGTCCGAATACTTTTGAGTTAGGAGTCTGTCGCAGATAATCGTCGAGTTCGGTAACCTGTATGTCTTTTACATCGCTCTGAATATGTACTTTATGTAACAGGTGCTGTCCTTCGGGAACGTGTTTGGTTACATTACACGACCACATGAGCGCAACTGACAATAAAATACCAACGATTCTTATTCTATTCATAAACAGGTAAGAGTAATTTTTCTTTTTCAATGCAAATATACTTTAAATTGATAATCTATAATTCGTTGATGCAAAAATTGTACTTGTTTTTATACAAATTAATTTTCTTATGATGTTGTAAACTTTGTATGTGTCCCAAAACTTTGTTAGTTTTGTCAGTGTTATTGCATCAAAATATCAGTTATTTCATTAATTCACCTGACTGCATTTTTATGATTTCGAAAAATCAAATAAAGTTTATTGGCTCCTTGTCGCAAAAGAAATTCAGAGACGAAAACGGCATGTTCATTGCCGAAGGAACAAAACTTGTACTCGACCTTATGCCCGCTTTTGAATGTGTAAATGCATTTGCTACCGAAGACTGGAAAGCCCGTAATGCAGCGCATGATATTTCAGGATTTGTAACTGCAACCGAGGAAGAACTTCGTAAAATTTCGAATCAGAAATCACCACAGGGAGTGCTGGCTGTGTTCAGGAAACGCGAAAACCATTTCGATTTGAAACAACTGAACGGAAAACTCAGCCTTGCACTGGACGATGTGCAGGATCCCGGAAATCTGGGTACAATTATTCGTATTGCCGACTGGTTTGGTGTGGAAGATATTTTCTGTTCGGAGTTTTGTGCTGATGCTTACGGACCAAAAACTGTTCAGGCTACGATGGGCGCACTGGCACGGGTAAAAATACATTATCTCAACCTGAATACATTTCTTGCCGGTTTGCCTGCCGATATGCCTGTTTACGGCACATTTATGGATGGCGAAAATATTTATTCCGAAAAAATTACACCCAACGGAATTATTGTAATGGGTAACGAAGGAAACGGTATTTCGGCGGCCATTGAGCAAAAAGTGAATAAACGATTGCTTATCCCGAACTATCCGTTGGGAAGCGAAACTTCCGAATCGCTCAATGTGGCTGTGGCAACTGCGCTTGTGTGTGCAGAATTTCGGCGCAGGTTTTAGCCAATGTCGATGTGCTGAGCTTCAACTTTGTTTTTCAAAAAAACGGAGGCCGATGCGCTGAATTTTTCTACCGATTCGGTTGTAAGGTAAATTACCTGGCCGTTTTTCGAACATTTTGTTTCTATTTCAGGATGTCTCAAAAGGTAGTCAGCCAGACTGCTTGCCACAAGTTCTCCCTGCGAAATAACTTTTATTCCTTCAGGTAAAAAGGCGGCTATTCTGTCCTGAATAAGCGGATAATGTGTACAGCCAAGCATTACAGTGTCTATCTTCGGGTCATTCTTCAATAAGTTTTCAATATTTTTCCTGATAAAAAAATCGGCTCCTTCGTTGCGGTGTTCGTTGTTTTCAATCAGAGGCACCCAAAGCGGACAAGCCTCGGAAGTAACTGTAATGTCATTGTAGAGTTTTGCAATTTCGAGGGGATACGAACCTGATTGAACGGTTCCGGGTGTAGCTAACAATCCTATGTGTCGCGTCTGAGTTTTATTTCCAATTACTTCTACAGTCGGGCGAATGACTCCCAGCACTCTGCGTGACGGATCGATGCGGGGAAGATCGTTTTGCTGAATGCTTCTCAAAGCTTTTGCCGAAGCTGTGTTGCAGGCCAGAATAACCAGCTGACAACCCATTTCGAAAAGTTGGGTGACGCATTCGAGTGTAAATTTGTACACCACGTCAAACGAACGGGTTCCATAAGGAGTGCGGGCATTGTCGCCAAGGTAGATGTAATCGTAATCAGGTAATTGTTCCCTGATTTTTTCAAGTATGGTAAGTCCGCCATATCCCGAATCGAAAATTCCGATCGGACATGATTTATCCAAAATGTTGTCAACTTTTTCCATCTATGCGCTTCTTGCTTCTTACTTTCTTACCTCTCACCTTCTGAAAAGATAAATTAATCCATCATCATACCTGAGTTATTGCTCATTTGTACCATTCTGTCGTACTCTTCAGGCGATAAATCGAGGAAATAATAGTTTGCCGGATTCATAACCTCGCCTTTAAAGTGTACTTCGTAGTGAAGGTGCGGTCCGGTTGATTTGCCTGTATTTCCAACAAGACCAATTACATCTCCGCGTTTTACTTTTTGTCCGGCTTTTACTTTGATTTTGTGCATGTGGCCGTAAAGAGTTATGTAGCCAAAACCATGATTGATTTCGACAGTGTTTCCGTAGCCCTGTTTCCATCCGGCTGATTGCACAGTGCCATTTCCTGTGGCATAGATATCGGTTCCTGTGGGAGCTGTAAAGTCCATTCCTGCATGAAATCTTCGTGAGCGGTAAACCGGGTCGATACGCCAGCCATATCCCGAAGCCATACGTTTTAAATCCTTGTTAAGCACAGGTTGAATAGCAGGAATATGCTCGAGCATGGTTTCCTTGTTTTTTGAGAGTACAATCAGATCATCGTATGATTTCGACTGAATATAAAGTTGTTTGCGGAGTTCATTTACTTTTTTTGTAGTGGCCACCACAATCTCTGAGTTGGTCATGTCGAGCAGCTGTTCGTAATATTCTGTATTGGCCGAAATAGCTCTGCGTACTGATAATGGTATGGGTTCGGCCTGCAAAATTACGCGATACAGATTGTCGTCACGTTCCTGCATGTCAGTCAGTACGTCCTGAATTTCATCGAGTTGCCGTTCCAAAACCTTGTATTGCGACTGTATACGGCTTTTCTCAAGTCCGAGTTGTTTTTCTTCAGGTGAGTCGAATATTGTTACAAAAACGAAAAAGAACAAAGCTCCTAATGAAATTCCCGAAAACAAATGCAGTCCGATTTGTTTGAGTCTGTGAGCAAATGTATGTATTATCGGCTCATAATTCAGAGTTTCAGGATTAAAATGGAATTTTGTTTTTTTTGCCATATCGTGCTGTAGGAAGTCTTGACCGCTGAGATGTGTAAAATTTCAAAAATGCTTTAGATAAATGTATTATTCTCTAAAATTGGTCGCAAAACTAAACTTTTATCTTTGGTTTTGATGCAAAAGTAATAATTTTGAAGTATTTTTGCAGACTTTTTACAGCAAATAATGACAAAACAATAAATGCTAACAAATTGAAGAGCAAAATAATTGTTTTTTAATCATTCCAAAAGTATAATTATCAAAATATAATATGACTTCACAGGAAATTCGTCAATCATTTCTCGATTTTTTTGCATCGAAAGACCATAAAATTGTAGCTTCGGCTCCTATGGTAATTAAGGATGACCCCACGCTTATGTTTACCAATGCGGGGATGAATCAGTTTAAGAATATTATTCTCGGCAACGACCCGATTAAATATCCCCGTGTGGCCGACTCGCAGAAATGCTTGCGCGTGAGCGGAAAACACAACGACCTCGAGGAAGTGGGTCACGATACTTATCACCACACCATGTTCGAAATGCTTGGTAACTGGTCGTTTGGTGATTATTTCAAAAAAGAAGCCATTGAGTGGGCATGGGAATATCTCACCGAAGTGCTCAAACTCGATAAAAATCGCCTGTATGTGACTGTTTTCGAAGGTTCCGAAGCCGAAGGTCTGAGCCGCGACGACGAAGCTGCCGGAATATGGGCGCAATTCCTTCCTGCCGATCGTATTATCAACGGAAATAAAAAAGATAATTTTTGGGAAATGGGCGATACAGGTCCCTGTGGTCCGTGTTCCGAAATTCACATTGACCTTCGTCCCGATAGCGAACGTGCTTTGGTCGATGGACTGACACTCGTAAACGAAAGTCATCCGCAGGTGATTGAAATCTGGAATAATGTATTTATGCAGTTTAACCGCAAAGCCGATGGCTCGCTCGAAGAACTTCCTGCCAAGGTAATTGACACTGGAATGGGCTTCGAACGTCTTTGTATGGCTATGCAGGGCAAAACATCGAATTACGATACCGACGTATTTACCCCGATTCTTGCCGAAATTGGCCGTGTTTGCGATGCAACCTACGGAAAAGATGAAAAAGTGGATGTGGCTATGCGCGTAATTGCCGACCATATTCGTACCATTTCATTCTCAATTACCGATGGTCAGCTGCCTTCGAATGCCAAAGCAGGTTATGTAATTCGTCGTATTTTGCGTCGTGCAGTGCGTTACGGATATACTTTCCTCGGCCAGCGTCACGCATTTATGTATAAATTGATTGATGTCCTTTGCGAGGTAATGGGTAAAGCTTATCCTGAACTGGTTTCGCAAAAATCATTGATCGAAAAAGTGATTAAAGAAGAGGAGGAATCATTCCTGCGTACACTCGAAACTGGTATTCGATTGCTCGATAAAGTGATGGATGAAACGCGAAAATCAGGAAAAAATGTTATTGCCGGAAAAGACGTATTTACACTTTACGATACTTTTGGATTCCCATTGGATTTGACAGAACTCATTTTGCGCGAAAATAATTTCAGTGCCAATATCGATGAGTTTAATGCCGAAATGCAAATTCAGAAAGACCGTGCCCGCAACGCAGCTGCTATGGAAACCGGCGACTGGGTAACTGTACGCGAAGGCGATAGCGCATTTGTTGGTTACGACTTTACAACTTACGATACTGAAATTCTCCGTTATCGTAAGGTGAAACAAAAAAATCAGGAATTCTATCAGCTGGTGCTTTCAAAAACACCTTTCTATGCCGAAATGGGTGGACAGGTAGGTGACTGCGGAAGCCTCAAATCAGAAAACGAAGTTGTTGAAATTCTCGATACAAAAAAGGAGAACAATCTGGCAGTGCATATTGCCAAAAAACTTCCTGCGGATGTAACTGCTACATTCACAGCAATTATTGATGTTGAAAAACGTAAAGCAACCGAGTGTAATCACTCGGCTACGCACTTGCTGCACGAAGCTTTGCGCGAAGTGTTAGGTACGCATGTCGAGCAAAAAGGTTCGTATGTAAGTCCCGAAGCGTTGCGTTTCGACTTTTCTCATTTCCAGAAACTTTCGAAAGAAGAAATCCGTGCAGTAGAGGCCATCGCCAACCGCAAAATCCGCGAAAACTATCCGCTTCAGGAACGCCGCGATACTCCAATTGCCGAAGCTCAGGCAATGGGCGCTATGGCCTTGTTCGGCGAAAAATATGGCGAAACAGTTCGTGTGATTCAGTTTGGAAGTTCGGTGGAACTTTGTGGTGGAACACACGTGAGCTCAACCGGAAATATCGGTATGGTTCGCATTGTGGCCGAAAGTTCTATTGCAGCCGGTATCCGTCGTATCGAAGCCATTACAGGTAAAGCTGTGGAAGATTTGCTCGATCAGCAACAGGATGTCATCTCGGATGCAAAAGAACTTCTGAACAATACACCTGATGTGATTGTGGCGTTGAAAAAACTCACTGAAGAAACTGCCGAAATGCGCAAAAAAATGGAGATGTTCCAACAAATACAAATCCTCGCCCTGCGCGATAAGCTTACTGCTCAGGCTTCGGAAGTGAATGGAGTGAAGGTGATTCGCTTCGAAGGCGATTTGCCTGCCGACCAGGTTAAAACATTAGCTTTCCAGATTCGTAACATGCACCCCGAAAAGCTATTTTTCGTGGCAGGATGCGTAATTGAAGGCAAACCTACGCTTACTGTGCTTCTGAGCGACGACCTCGTTGCCACAGGATTGAACGCAACTAACATTGCTCGCGAAGCAGCCAAAGAAATTCAGGGTGGCGGTGGCGGACAACCATTCTTTGCTTCGGCAGGAGGAAAAAATGCAGCGGGCATTCAGAAAGCTATCGAAAAAGCTTTGGAAGCTATCAAATAAGATAATTTGAGGTGCATAATAAAATCAGGGGTGATATTTCAAATATCACCCCTGATCTTGTTTTAAAGCTGTAGCCCGAATACGATTTCGTCGTCATTAAACATAATTGAACTATTTTCCTTTATGTTTTTTATTTCCCAGTTTGTTTTTTATTTTCACTTTTACCGCTTTCCCCTTTTTTACCTTGTACATTGTGACATGCGTTTTGTTGTGTAAATAGGGTTTTGACGAAGTAATGCTCAGTTCAACCTTCGGAGCAAGCATTAAATTGATGTTGGCATATATCCGGGGAGGTCTGATGTTTGATGTCCAACGGCCATTTTCAAAATAAATATAGACGTTTCGCTGTAAATCAAAATAAAAGTTCTGTTCCGGGAAATAAATCTGTCTGGTTTTAGCGCGGTAGCCATGTGCAGGTGCCCAACGCGGTGGATCGGCCTGCAATGAATCGAGCGGAAACGCTAATAAAACAAGCAAAACCGCCACAGCATAAATGTGGAATGAGTTTGTTTTCATAATCCAATTGTTTTAAATTAGTATTCAGGACTCTGATAACTTAAACAGACATTTTTTTTGGATATTATGTTTTTACTGCCTGTTTATGAATTATTAAAACTAATTGGAGTTTAGTAAATCATTAAAAATTTTGTTGAATTTAGATTACTTTTTGTCGAGTTGACCGAAAACCCGCTTCAAAATATCATTTACCCGTGCAACTGGATCGGTTCTAATAGCTTTTTCTTCTTCAGCTACTTTCACGAATAGTGCATCAAGTGCTTTTTTAGTGGCGTACTCTTCCAGACTGATATTTACAGGCTTCAATCCTGCAATTTTGGCTACCATTGTATTGGTAACTTTGTTATAAGCGTTGCTCAATGTGTTCCATGTTTCGCTGGTCGAAACTCCGGCCAATAAAGGTTTGTCGAGTGATGCTTTTACTTTGGGAGCAAAAGCTGTTTTCAGTTCCTGATATGTTGCTTGGCGCAGATATGCTGTAGCAGCCGAGTCGGAGCCGAAAAGGATATTTCCTGCATCGGTAATACTCATGTTGCGTATTGCATTTTTAAAAATGGGAGTAGCTTCCTTTACCGCATCTTCGGCCGAACGGTTGAGTGATAATACTGCTCTGTTCACCAAATCTTCGCCACCGGGAATAAGTTTAATGTTTTCGATAATCTGATTAGCTTCTGCAGGCAAAAGGATTTTCAGGGCTTCGTTTCCGTAAAATGCATTTTCGACCGAAAGAAGCCCCACAGCCTTTTCTATTCCTACATCGAGTGAGCTTTTTAATCCTGAGATATTTTCGGCATTAGTCACAGGAATATTGACTGACGATGTCGGGATATTTACTTCCTGAGCAATTTTCATTAGTTCGGCACATGAACTGAAAGTGATGGCCAGCGCAGCCATAAATATGTATTTTTTCATTTGGATTTATAATTTATCTGTAAAAATAATCAAAATATCATTTGGTTTCAATTTCAGTGTTGTCTTTGTCCTCATTATTTACTACTGTAATTGCTTTTTGTAGTAATAATGAATTAGGAAAAATATGCAAACCACCGTCTGTTGTTCGTAAATGAGTGTAAAAGGTAAAAATGTCTTCTACGGTAGCTTCTATGGGCATATCTTTGTCCAATATCCGAATGTGGTCGCCAATCTGAAAAGGTGCTGAGAAAAACAGAATTATTCCCGCAGTGATGTTACTGAGTATCGACCATTGTGCAAAGAGTGCTACGCCAATTACAGCAAATACAGAACTTAAGGCAACAAAAAGATTTTTAGTATCAACGCCCCAGATTATCAGAATGGCTATAATGGCCAGGCTGTTGATGATGAGGTTTATAACTCTTGATATGTGAGATATTTTAATGTCGGGGTGAGGATGACTTTTTAAGTATTTGTTTACCAAAAGTTGTAGACCGACTCTTAATGTGCCGGCAACGACGATGGCTACAACCGAACCTGCAATTTGTGGAAAATATGATAGCATAATAATGATTTGAATGAATTGTACGAACGATTATTTTTTTGCAAAGTTATAGAATAAAGGCCTTAGAAACAAAAAGCAGGACGATCTGTCAGAAAGTCCCGCAAACTTATATGTGTTATCCTGTGTTTATTTTCGCAGGTACATAATTTCGGGGTTTTCCACAATATACTTCGTGGTGGCACTATAGCCATACTGATATATTTCCTGATAAGCATCAAAGCTGAATTCGTGAAACTTTTCAATGGCTTTAGGTTCAATTAAATACCGGCAAATTTCTCTGCCTTCTTTCGAATTCTGATGTTGCATAGCACGCACTGAACTTGCCAGAGTGTCGATTGGTTTAGACAGTTCAACGGGAGCTATGTGAGGAATTACATCCACTCCGATAATTGTCTGGCAAAATTCCTCAAGTCCCTGAGCCGGAACATTGTTCAGCAGACCACCGTCCACATAAAAAGTTTCGTCATGCTTGATGGCCTCAAATACTCCCGGTATGCTCGCCGAAGCAGCAACCCATTTATCCAGTTCACCTTCTGAGATAATTTCCCATTCAGCCTTGCTAAGATTAACCACACATATTTGCAAACGTTTTTTTAATTGATCGAAACTGTTATGAGGGATCATTTCCAGTATTAAATGCCTTAGAATATGATGGTTTGACAGACCCGATTTTAAAAATGTGGGTCTGAAAGTCATCAACTTGGTGATTTTGTACAGTTTGTCGTCTTTTATCATTTGCAGCATTTCCTGTGGAGTGAAGCCTGCCGCATAAAACGTACCTATAATGGCTCCCATACTTGTGCCTGCAATGTAATCAGGATATATTCCGTGATCTTCGAGTGATTGCAATACACCAATGTGTGCGAAACCGAGTGCGCCACCTCCGCTCAAACATAAACCCGTTGATTCATTTCGGGTTGAGCTAAAAAAGAAATCTTTTATCAGTCCCATATATTGAGTAGATTATTGTTTGTTTGGGCTAAATTAGTTTGCCATAAAGCTGTTAACGGAATAAAAACTTTTAAAATTAAGAGCCTGAAATAAGAAAATGGACTATTTTTGTATGAGTTTTTGTAAAATGTGATTTCAGTTTGTATGATTATTGCTGATCTTGCGTTTACTTAACTACAGAAAATGTTTTCCGTTTTTTTCTGTTGTCAGAGTCTGTAAATTATCTTTTTAAAAAATAATACTGTTTATTAATGAAACGTTTAAGTATCCTTTTTGTTTTCGCTTTTGCTGTCGTTTGTGTGAATGCCCAATTGCTTTATGATATACTCGATGGAAAGTACCGTTCGCAGCTTCCTGAAATGCCCCGATCGATGAATGATGGCGAACATTATACACTCAAAGTGAATAATACAGCCATTGTAAAATACAATTATAAAACAGGGGCTTTTGTTGATACTGTCATGAGTCTTTATCAGTTGAAAAATTGTCCTCTCAAATCGTTTTCCGGCTACGAGTTTAGTCCAAACGAGGCCAAAATGCTGATCTATAATAATGTAAAATATCGCTATCGACGCACTTTTACAGCCGATTATTATGTGGTGGATCTCAAACGAAAAGAGATTGTGCCACTTTCGGAAGAAGGAAATCAGCAGGAAGTGCCTTTGTTCTCGCCTGACAGTCGCTACATTGCGTTTGCGCGTCAAAACAACCTTTACATGAAAAAGCTCGACTTCAATACTGAAATTGCAATTACAAAGGATGGCGAAGTTGGTAAAATTCTGAATGGCTTGCCCGATTGGGTTTATGAGGAAGAATTTGAAGTGACACGCCTTTTCAACTGGAGCCCGGATAGTAAGTTGCTTGCTTTTGTGAAGCTCGATGAGACTGCTATTCCCGAATTCGGATTTCAGATGTTCAGTACTCCAACCGAAACCGATCGACCTGTGTTGTACCCGGGAATGATGAAGTTTAAATACCCGAAACCGGGAGAAGCAAATTCAAAAGCGACTGTTTGTGTGTACGATGATTTCAATAAAACCACTAAATTTATGAAACTTACAGGAGTTGAAGGCGAATTTTATGTGCCAAGGCTTATGTGGTCGAATAATCCGGAACAATTGATGGTTTTTGCACTCAACCGCAATCAGAATCGTCTCGATATGCTCTCGGCAAATCCTAAATCAACGCTTTCAAAACTTATTCTTCGTCAGGAAGATAAGTATTATGTGGATTATTCAAATCTGAATTATCTTCAGTTTACTTCCGACAATCAGTTCTTTTATGCTGTAACTGAAAATGATGGTTATCGTCACATTTGGCAATATCGTATTAACGGAAGCCCTGTAAAGCAGATTACAAAAGGACAGTGGGATGTGACCGATTTTTATGGATACGATGAAACTAAAAAGGTTGTTTACTATCAGTCGTCCGAAACAGCACCTACACAGCGCGATGTGTATATGGTGGATGCCAAAGGGAAAAAAGTACGTCTGAGCAATGGTAAAGGTATTCATAGCGCAAACTTCAGTCAGAATTTTAAATACTTTGTACATGTATCTTCGTCAGCTAGGGTGCCTCACAAGGTTGTGCTGCGTGATCAGGCCGGTAAACAGCTTCGTGAGATGGAGTCGAACAGTTCCCTGGTAAAAAAATGGGATGCACTGAAACTTCCTTCAAAAGAATTTTTCACTTTTCAGACATCCGAAAATATTAAACTCCATGGCTGGATGCTGAAACCTGTGGATTTTGATCCAAATCGTCAGTATCCTGTACTTCAGGTTCAATACAGTGGCCCCGATTCGCAACAGGCGCTCGATAGCTGGAGCATTGGCTGGGAATATTATCTGGCAAGCAAGGGTTATTTGGTGGTTTGTGTGGATGGTCGTGGGACGGGAGCACGCGGCTCTGAATTCCGCAAATGTACTTATATGCAAATGGGAATCCTCGAAGCGCGCGATCAGGTGGAAACTGCTAAATATCTCGCTAAACAAAGCTTTGTGGATAAAAACCGTATCGGAATCTGGGGTTGGAGCTATGGCGGCTCGATGACGCTCTGGTCGATGAGTACGGGCGAGAAAATTTTTAAAGCGGGAATTGCTGTAGCGCCCGTTACCGATTGGCGACTTTACAACACTGCTTATACCGAGCGTTTTATGCGGCGTCCGCAGGAAAATTTCGATGGTTACAAGAAAACTTCGGCTATTGAAATGGCTTCGAAACTCGAAGGGCGTTTGTTGCTTATTCATGGCACTGCCGACGATAATGTGCATTATCAGAATAGCTTATTGTATGCTGAGAAACTTGTTGAAGAAGGAAAACAGTTTGAAATGCAAATATATACTGATAAAAATCATAGTATATTGGGTAAACAAACGCGCCGACATTTGTACACGCGTATGAGTGAGTTTTTATTCTTAAATCTGTAAAATTGGGGAATAAATATTCGAAAAATGCTGCTATGTGGCTATTTCATGTTTTAAAACATTGTTTGGCGTTTGTTTTTAGCCCTGCACGTTAATTAATCAGCGGAAAAAAAATGGTACTTTTGTTGGTCAAATAAAAATCAGAATAAAAACTAAATTATTTAATACAAAAACTAAATTAATTATTAGAGTAAAATGACAACACAAAAACAAAATGGAAATGTAGTGGCTATTGTCACAATGATTTTTCTTTTTGCAATGATTTCGTTTGTAACAAATCTTGCAGCTCCTATCGGGGTAATCTGGAAAAATCAGCCCGAATTCGAAGGATCGAATTTTTTGGGAATGTTAGGAAATATGATGAATTTTCTTGCTTATTTGTTTATGGGAATTCCTGCCGGAAAGTTGCTCACTAAAATTGGTTACAAAAAAACTGCATTGGTAGCTATCGGCATTGGATTTTTAGGAGTTCTTACTCAGTATTTGTCGGGTGTTGTGTTGGTAGGTAATACACTTTTCTCGCTGCCGGCTAATTTCTTTGTATATTTATTAGGTGCATTTATTGCCGGTTTCTCGGTGTGTATGCTCAATACTGTAGTTAATCCTATGCTCAATCTGCTTGGAGGCGGTGGAAATAAAGGAAATCAGCTTATTCAAACCGGAGGAACATTCAACTCTTTGTCGGCTACCCTTACGCCAATGTTTGTGGGTGCGCTTATCGGAAATGTAACCAAAGAACGTGTATTGTCGGGAGAGATTACTATGGCAAATATCAATCCTGTATTGTTTATTGCTTTGGGCGTATTTGCTGCTGCATTTTTGATTCTTCTTTTTGTGCCTATTGCTGATCCTCATAAAACTCAGACTGCCGGTGCCAAAGTTGTATTCGAGCATAGTCCATGGAATTTCCGTCACTTTGTTTTGGGAGCAATTGCTATCTTTATTTATGTAGGTGTTGAAATTGGTATTCCCGGAACATTGAACTTCTATCTTGCTGATATTTCAGATAAAGGTGCCGGTTTGAATCCTGAAACCGCTGCTGCTATTGCCGGTTTTGTGGCTGGTACTTATTGGTTCCTGATGCTTATTGGTCGTTTCTTGGGAAGTCTTATTGGTGGAAAAGTTTCGAGTAAGGCAATGATGACTGCTGTATCGGCTTTGGGAATTGTGCTTGTATTAGCTGCAATTTTATTGCCAAAAACTATTACTACTTCAATGCCCGTATTTACAGGGTCTTCGTTTAGTGCTGTGCAGGTGCCTATAAGTGCATTATTGCTAGTACTTACCGGTCTTTGTACTTCTATTATGTGGGGTGGCATTTTCAATCTGGCTGTTGAAGGACTTGGAAAATATACTGCTCAGGCTTCCGGAATCTTTATGATGATGGTTGTGGGTGGTGGCATTCTTCCATTGGTACAAAACTGGATTGCTGATATTAGTAACTATCAGATTAGCTATTTCGTAATTGTGGCTTGTTTGGCATATTTGCTGTATTATGCCCTGGTTGGAAGTAAAAATGTAAACAAAGATATTCCTGTAGAATAAAAGTATTGATTGTTTCGCGTTTTACGTTTCGTGTTGTTGCAACATGAAACGTAAAACCTGAAATCATAAACAGAAATTGAATTATGGAAAAACCTTATGTAATAGGAATGGATATGGGTGGAACTAACACCGTGTTTGGTGTGGTGGATGCCCGTGGAACTGTGATTTCGAAAAGTGCGATTAAAACAGGTACACATACTGATGTAAATCTTTATATTCAGGATTTGTACGACGAAATGATAAAGCTCATCGACGCGGCTGGTGGTGTAGAGAAATTTAAAGGTATTGGTGTGGGGGCTCCAAACGGAAACTACTATACCGGAAATATCGAATTTGCACCCAATCTGCCATGGAAAGGAGTAATCCCCTTTGCAAAACTGATGGCTGAAAAATTCGGAATACCTGCAGCATTGACCAATGATGCCAATGCAGCTGCAATTGGTGAGATGACCTATGGTGTAGCACGTGGAATGAAGAATTTCATTATGATTACCCTTGGTACCGGAGTTGGTAGCGGTATTGTAATTGACGGCAAACTGGTGTACGGTCACGATGGTTTTGCCGGAGAGCTCGGACACACTACTGCTATCCGCGAAAACGGTCGCTTGTGTGGTTGTGGTAAAAAAGGCTGTCTCGAGACTTATTGCTCGGCTACTGGTGTGGCCCGTTCGGCACGCGAAATTCTTGCTTCGAGTACTCAGGAAAGTCTTCTGCGCAATATCCCGGTTGATAGCATCACATCGAAAGATGTATTTGAAGCTGCTATGGAAGGCGACGAAATTGCAAAAGATATTTTTGCTTTTACTGGAAAGATTCTGGGTCAGAGTCTGGCCGATTTTGTGGCATTTAGTGCGCCCGAGGCCATTGTGCTTTTTGGAGGTCTTTCGAAAGCCGGCGATTTGATTATGAATCCGATTCGTGAAAATATGGAGGATAATCTTCTTCCGTTGTGGAAAGGTAAAATCAAATTGTTTTTTTCAGAACTGAAAGAAGCTGATGCAGCTGTGTTGGGTGCGAGTGCACTGGCATGGGAACTGTAAAGCTTTAAAAGAGAATATATTGAAACGGAGAGCCTTGTAAAAAGGTATCTCCGTTTTTTTTTGTTTGTATGAATAGTAGATGCAAAAAAAAGAAGCAATCACGAAAGTGATTGCTTCTTTTTTGTCATTGTATGCTTGTGTTTTAAATACAAGTCAGTTGCTGAAAGTTTTACGCGTTTTTAGCTTTCATCACGATAGCTTTGAAAGCTTCGGGGTGATTCATTGCTAAATCGGCAAGAACTTTGCGGTTCATTTCGATACCTGCTTTGTGCAAAGCACCCATCAGTTTCGAATATGACATTCCTTCAAGGCGGGCTGCAGCGTTGATACGCTGAATCCACAATGCGCGGAAGTTACGTTTTTTAGCTTTACGGTCGCGGTATGCATATTGCAAACCTTTTTCCCATGTGTTTTTGGCAACGGTCCATACGTTACGACGACCACCATAATAGCCTCTGGTGAGACTTAAAATTCTTTTTCTTCTTTTACGTGAAGCAACGTGATTTACTGATCTTGGCATAATTAAAAATGATTTGTGAATGTTAGCGCTGCGATTATGCAGTCTTAAAGCTAAAGCACTCTGATTTTTTGACTAAGAAAAATGTGATAAAAGTAACTCTTCAGACAATTATCTTAAACAAAGCATAGCTTTTACGTTTTTCTCATCTACGTTTGCAACGAGTGCATCGTGAGTAAGATTACGTTTCTGCTTGGTAGTTTTTTTTGTCAGAATGTGTCTTTTGAACGCATGTTTTCTTTTGATCTTTCCTGTTCCGGTAAGGGTGAACCTTTTTTTGGCACCGGAGTTAGTTTTCATTTTTGGCATTTTACTATTTATTTAATTTATAAAAAATCCGTGGTTTTGTTGCAAAAATAACCTATTTGCTGGTTTTCTTGGGTGAAAACATGATAATCATGCGTTTACCTTCGAGTACAGGAAGCTGGTCTACTTTTGCATAATCTTCAAGGTCGTTTGCAAAGCGTGCAAGCAGCATTTCGCCCTGCTCTTTAAACAAAATTGAACGTCCTTTGAAGAATACATAGGCTTTTACCTTACAGCCTTCTTTGAGAAATTCAACAGCATGTTTCAACTTAAAGTTATAATCGTGATCGTCGGTTTGAGGTCCGAAACGAATTTCCTTCAGTATAACTTTCGAAGCTTTTGCTTTTTGTTCCTTCTCGCGTTTTTTTTGTTGATACAAGAATTTCTGATAATCAACAACTTTACATACAGGTGGTGCTGCGTTTGGCGAAATTTCTACCAAATCCAGCTCAAGTTGATCAGCGATTCGCATGGCTTCTTCGTAAGAATAAATGCCCTGTTCGACGTTATCGCCTACCAAACGTACTTCTTTTAGACCTCTGATTTTCTCATTAATACGGTTGGGCATTTCTTTTTCGCGGCCCTTTTGAGGTCTGATGATTAATTGTTTAGCTATTGCTTGTTTCCTCCTTTAATTAAATTGTGAATAAAATCTTTCTTTTGTGATTTTGAGCGCGCAAATATAATACATTTTTTTCAATTAGCAGCACTGTAATTCAAATTATTATCAAAATGACTGATTGAAATTATGGCGTTCTTTTTCTGATGGTTGTAGATGCCGGATGATGTTTATTCTTTGAAAATGTTTTTTACGGATTAGCTGCAGGCATGGGATTATTGATAAAAGATTATATACTCAACTTTCGCAAGTAAGATAACTTGCTTATTTATAACAAAATAACAGCATATTAATTTGGTAAAGTCGCTGAAAATCAGTAACTTTGTGTCGCTAAACAAAACCCAAATAATATGCTGCGAGACAAAGATACAATAATACTTTCAGAGATAAATAGCTTTTTTACTTCAAGTGAAAAAGCAATGGAAACAATTTTTAGTTTCATGCGCTCTTTGACATTTTCGGACAAAAAACTTGGCTTTTCCGGAGCCAATAATCTCAAATTTAGTAATCACAACAAATTAGCGTTGCTGTTACTATTTCCCTTTTTCGAGATTAAGACTTCATGGAACTATGCAGATTCAGCCCTATTTCGCTTACTATCGTGCGGTAAAGACGTTTTTTACCGCTTGATGAACGATAGCTCGATAGATTGGCGTAGTTTGTCATATAACCTTACTATGCAGTTAATACGTAAAGTTCAGAATAATAGCGAATTGGATAATTCAAATCCACGTTGCTTGATTATTGACGATACTGATTTGCCTAAAACAGGTCGTCAGATAGAACTTATTGGCAAAATCTTTTCACACGTAACCCACACATCCAATCTCGGATTTAAAGGGCTTTTCATGGGCTATCACGATGGCAAAAGCTTTTTCTCATTAGACTTTAGTCTGCATGGTGAAAAAGGCAAAAACCAAAACAAGCCTTTTGGATTAACTCCTGCACAATGCAAAAAACGTTACAGCAAAAAGCGCGATAAGTCAAGCAAAGGCAGTGAGCGTACGGACGATTATTTTTTGACCAAGATAGAATCCCTGATTAACATGATTCGCCTTGCTATAACAAAAGGTATTCGCTTCGATTACGTTCTCACAGACAGTTGGTTTACGTGTTTTGAGTTAGTAAAATTTGTTGTTTCACGCCGTATTAAATGCCACTTTATTGGTATGATAAAAATGGGTAAAACGCGTTACAATGCTTGTGGTAAAAGCTTAACGTCTAAAGAAATAGTTGATTTGCTTCGTCGCAAAAGAATGACAAAACGCTCAAAACTGATTGGCTATTATTACGCCGAAACAATCGTTGATTTCAAAGGCATACAGGTTAAGTTATTTTTCTGTAAGTCCTCTAAAAAAGGCAATTGGAACGGCATGATGACAACCAATACGGAACTGACTTTCGAACAAGCCTATAAAATATACTCGACCCGCTGGTCGGTAGAAGTGTTTTTCAAAGAAAGCAAACAACACCTTGGGTTAGGTAAATGTCAATCACAAGATTTTGACGCTCAAATTGCAGCCACTACACTTTGTATGCTACAATACAACCTGCTTTCGGTCGTGAAACGCTTCAACGACTACGAAACACTTGGCGAACTGTTTCGAGCAACACAAAAAGATGCACTAAAACTTACCATATCTGAACAGATATGGCTGATAATCATAGAACTTATAGCCGAATTGTCCGAAATTTTCAACATAGAAACCGAAATGTTAATGGAGAAATTATTCTCTGAAAATGAAAAACTTACAAAATACTTAAATTTCAAAAACCTAACGCAAGCGGGTTAAATTGAGCTTGCGAAAGTTCAATTATATACTATTGTGTAATCGGAGAAAAATGAGTATTTTTGCCCCACTTTTTTGGAAAAGAAAGTGTGATGGGAAATTAAGCGACTAATCACTTAATAACGAACGCTTAAATTTTGAGTAACACAAATTTATTTTAAAAACAAATGAAAACATTTGAATTGAAAGGTGAGGTAAGAGCCGACCTTGGAAAAAAATCGTCCAAAGCTGCCCGTGGGGCTGAAAGTGTACCATGTGTATTGTATGGTGGCGCTGAAAATGTACACTTTACAAGTTCTGCAAGCGATCTTCGCAAACTGATTTATTCTCCCGATGTATTCGTGGTAAATCTTGAAATTGCCGGTAAAACATGCAAAGCTATCATGAAAGCTCTTCAGTTTCATCCTGTAACTGATAAAGTAATGCACATTGACTTCCTGGAGGTATCGGAAAATAAACCTGTAGTCGTTGAAATTCCTGTGAAGCTTGAAGGTCTTGCCGAAGGTGTGAAAGCCGGGGGAAAACTTGCGCTCGAAATGCGAAAACTGAAAGTAAAAGGTTTGTATACCAATGTGCCTGAAAGAATTGTGATTGATGTAACCTCACTTGGTTTGGGTAAATCAATTCAGGTTGGTAATGTGTCCGTTGATAATCTCGAAATTCTGAATGCTAAAAACGCCGTAGTTGCTCAGGTTAAACTGACAAGAGCTGCCCGTGGTGCCGCTGCTGCTGCCGCTTCAAAAAAATAATTTCGGATGAAATACTTGATTGTCGGACTGGGTAACATCGGCAATGAATATCATGATACCCGCCACAACATAGGTTTTACAATATTGGACGCTTTTGCTAAGGCGTCCAATGTTTTTTTTGAAGAGAACCGTTACGGGGCTACCTGTGAAGTAAAACTGAAGGGTCGTACACTTGTGCTGCTTAAACCTTCCACTTTTATGAATCTGAGTGGCAATGCTCTTCGTTACTGGATGCAGAAAGAAAATGTGCCGGTTGAAAATGTACTTGTAGTTGTGGATGATCTTGCACTGCCTTTTGGAACACTTCGTTTGAAACCCAAAGGGTCGGATGCCGGTCATAACGGATTGAAAAATATTCAGGATATACTCGGTCATAGTAATTATGCACGCCTGCGATTTGGTATCGGAAACGATTTTGCCAAAGGTCGTCAGGTTGAATATGTGCTTGGGAAATGGTCGGATGAGCAGTCTGCTGCAATTCCCGAACGTGCTGAACGTTGTGTGGAAATCATAAAAAGTTTCTGTTTGGCCGGAATGCAACTTACCATGACTCAGTTTAATGGTAGATAAAATTTGCTAAATTCCTTTTAAAGAATATACACTGAAATGAAGACGGAAGTTCGGATAGATAAATGGTTGTGGGCTGTGCGCTTGTTTAAAACGCGTTCGTTGGCAGCTGAAGCCTGTAAAAAAGGTAAAATTCTTATACAGGGTGTGCAGGTAAAACCTTCGCGTAACGTAAAAGTGGGCGATGTGATTGCTATTCGTCGTAATCCCGTACTTTTTTCGTTTAAAGTGCTGGCTCTTTCCGAAAACCGGATGAATGCCAAACTGGTGCCCGGATTTATGGAAGATGTGACTACACCCGATCAGCTGGAGTTGATTGAACTTGCGCGTATTGCAGCCAAATCGGGTCGCGATCGGGGAACCGGCCGACCAACCAAAAAGGAACGTCGTGATCTCGATGATCTTTTCGAACCTGTTTTTATGGATGAGGATGGCGACTGGAATTTTGATGATGAACCCTGAAATGCTTAACCGCTAATTTTTATGCAGATAGCCCGAAAACTAAAGAAAGAAAATATTTGTGAGTACCTGCTTTATATGTGGCAGATAGAGGATTTGATTCGCGCCTGTGGATTGAATATGGATGTGCTGAACGAAAATGTGGTAAGTAAATTTCCGGTTAGTTCAGACACTGAACGCAAAGAAATTTACGACTGGTACGAAAGTATGATTGAAATGATGCGTCTCGAAAATGTGCAACAGAAAGGACATTTACAGCTGAATAAGAATATTATCGTTGAGCTCGACGATTTTCATTTACAACTTATGAATTCCGGTCAGGTACCAGCGTATAATGCCAAGTTTTTTCATGTACTTCCGTTTGTAAATCAGTTGCGAATGAAGGCTGAACCTGGTATTGGCGATATTGAGCTGTGTTTTAATTTTATGTACGGGATAATGATGCTGCGAATGAAAAAGCAGGAAATTAGTCCGGAAACAGCTCAGACGCAGACAGAAATATCGAAATTTCTGGTTTTACTGGCTAAAAACTTCAAAGCATGGCGCGAGGGTGAGCTTGATCTGGAATAATAATTCAAATTGTGACAGCGTACAATTTTTTGTAGTGCTAAAAATTACCTACCTTTGAAATCGTAATTTCATAATTTGAGATTCGGATTAAATCTGATAACAAAAAATCAAAACAACAAACATATGAAAGGTATCGTACTTGCCGGAGGATCCGGAACCCGTTTATATCCCATTACCAAAAGTATATCGAAGCAAATTATTCCGGTATACGACAAACCGATGATTTATTATCCTCTTTCGGTGCTTATGCTGGCCGGAATTCGCGAGATACTCATAATCTCCACACCGCAGGATATTCATTTGTACCAAAATCTGCTTGGCAACGGAGATGATCTGGGTATTACTCTTGAATATGCTATTCAGCCTTCGCCCGATGGACTTGCACAGGCCTTTATCATTGGCGAGAAATTTATAGGTAACGATAATGTGTGTATGGTTCTGGGTGATAATATCTTCTATGGTTTCGATTTTTCAAGAACATTGCGCGAAGCTGCTAAACTTGAAGATGGTGCTATGGTATTTGGGTATTATGTGAATGATCCTGAGCGTTATGGAGTGGCCGAATTTGATAAAACAGGGAAAGTGCTGAGCATTGAGGAGAAACCTGCCGAACCAAAGTCAAATTACGCGGTGACGGGACTTTACTTTTACAGCAACGATGTAGTTGAAAAAGCCAAAGGTCTGAAACCATCGAAGCGTGGTGAACTTGAAATTACCGACCTGAACCGGCTTTATCTTGAAGAAGGTCGTCTCAGTCTTAAAATGATGGGACGCGGAATGGCATGGCTCGATACGGGTACACACGACAGTTTGCTTGAGGCTTCGAATTTTATAGCTACTATCGAAAATCGTCAGGGATTGAAAGTGGCTTGTCTGGAGGAAATTGCCTATCGTAATGGTTATATCGACAAAGAAAAACTGCTTCAACTGGCTGAACCTTTGAAGAAAAATCATTACGGTGAGTATCTATTTAAAATAGCCAAAGAGAATATCTAATTTTCAGAGGTTATTTATATAAAAACTTATTCTGCTTTTACGGAACGAATATAATTGTTGATGGAAATTATAAAAACCAATATTGAAGGTCTTTTAGTGATTCAGCCCCGTGTGTTTGCCGATGCACGTGGCTTCTTTTTTGAATCGTACAACGAGAAAATGTATCGTGAGAATGGCATTGACATACGTTTTTGTCAGGATAACCAGTCAAAATCGGGTTATGGCGTTATTCGCGGACTTCATTATCAGTTAAATCCGCATAGTCAGTCGAAACTTGTTTCGGTTATTCGTGGTGCTGTATGGGATGTGGCTGTGGATTTACGTAAGAATTCACCTACTTTCGGACAGTGGTACGGAGTGGAACTTACCGAAGATAATCACACGCAATTTCTCATTCCTCAGGGTTTTGCACATGGTTTTTCGGTGTTGAGCGAAATGGCTGTCTTCTCATACAAATGCGACGATTTTTACAATCCGACACTTGAGCGTGGTATTATGTTCAACGACCCTGCGCTTGCAATTGATTGGAAAATTCCGGCCGGAAAAGAAAATATTTCGGATAAAGATATGAAACATCCGCTTTTTGCCGATGCAGAAATGAACTTTTAAGTACATTGATCAAATGAAAAAGATTTTAGTCACAGGAAGTAAAGGTCAGTTGGGTAACGAATTGCAGGTGGCTGCGAAAAATTTCCCGCAGTTAGAACTTGTGTTTACCGATGTGGACGAATTGGATATTTGTAATCTGACTGCAGTTGAGGAATTTGTACAAAATGCCGGTTTTAATGCCATTGTGAATTGTGCAGCTTACACAGCAGTTGATAAAGCTGAAACAGACCAGGATTTGTGTTATAAAATAAATCGTGATGCGGTGCGAAACCTCGCTCAGGTAGCTCAAAGCAATGGCTCAAAGCTGATTCATGTGTCAACCGATTATGTTTTCGATGGTACGCAGCATGTGCCTTATGTCGAAACAGATCCGCTTTGCCCTGTGAGTGTGTACGGAAAGTCGAAACTCAAAGGAGAGGAGCAGGCTCTGCAAAATTGTGATCATGTGGCGATTATCCGTACTTCGTGGTTGTATTCTGCTTTTGGAAATAATTTTGTAAAAACGATGATTCGTCTGGGACAGGAACGCGAAAGTCTGAATGTGATTTTCGACCAGGTTGGAACGCCAACTTACGCTGCCGATCTGGCTGTGGCGATATTACAGGTGCTGAATGCCGAAAGTTTTGTGACCGGAATTTATCATTTTTCCAACGAAGGAGTTTGCAGTTGGTACGATTTTGCAAAAAAAATTCACCAGTTGTCGGGAGTAACCTGTAAAGTCAATCCTATCGAAACCAAAGATTATCCCACAGCTGCAGCCCGTCCGCATTATAGCGTGCTGAATAAATCGAAGATAAAATCGACTTACAATATAGAAATTCCACACTGGGAAGAAAGCCTGATAAAATGTGTTGAAATTTTACAGAAATAAGTAAAATGTCCAAACAACAAGTCCTGATTATAATGCTTATAATCAGGACTTGTTGTTTGGAGTAGGAATGTTGTATTATTTCCCGATACAAAACTTCCCGAAGATATTTCCCAGAATTTCGTCATTTGAAATCTGACCTGTAATTTCACCCAGGAAGTGCATGCACTCACGAATGTCCTGTGAGAGAAAATCTCCTGATATCTGGTTTTCAAGTCCCTCAGAGACCCGCTGAATGGCTTTAAGTGCATTTTCGAGTGCTTCGTAATGGCGAATATTACTAACCACCACATCGCCGGGTCTGATGTCCGGAAGTTGAGCTGCTTTGATAAGTGCCTGCTCAAGTTCGGAAGTATTTATCCTATTTTTAGCTGAAATGTATATACGGTCACCTTCAAACTGACTGAATAGCTGGTTCAGCACTTCGCGTTCTTCTTCCTGAATTTTATCAATTTTATTGAAAACCAGAATAATTTTTTTGCCGACGGCTTTCTTCTCAATCCGATCGGTAAGCCATTCCATATGTTCGCTGAGTTGTGTACAATCCAGAATCCACAGCACAATTGACGCCTGTTCAATCTTCTGATAAGTACGCTCAATTCCCATACTTTCTATCTTGTCGCGGGTGTCGCGGATGCCGGCTGTGTCAATGAAGCGGAAAGTGATTCCTCCCAGGTTAACCGAGTCTTCGATTACATCGCGGGTGGTACCATGAATATCCGAAACTATGGCTTTGTCTTCGTTTAGTAATACATTGAGCAATGTGGATTTTCCCACATTGGTTTCTCCGACCAAAGCCACAGGAATACCGCTTTTTAATGCATTTCCAACACTGAACGAAGCCGAAAGCCTTTGAATTTCGGAGCTTATATTTTGTACAAGGGTTTTCAGATGCGTGCGATCGGCAAATTCCACATCTTCTTCTGAGAAGTCGAGTTCAAGTTCAACCAGCGATACAAAGTCAAGCAATTGAGTGCGGAGTTTCTGAAGTTCGGACGAGAAGCCACCTCTCATCTGATTCATCGCCATTCGATGGGTGGCAGCAGAACCTGAAGCAATTAAATCGGCAACAGCTTCAGCCTGTGAAAGATCCATTTTTCCATTCAGAAAAGCACGTTGTGTAAACTCGCCCGGACGGGCAAGTGTGCAGCCATTGGCTAATAGAAGTTGCAGAATCCGTTGCTGAATATACACTGAACCATGACACGAAATTTCGGCTACATCTTCGCCTGTAAACGAATGCGGATTCCGGAAAATGCTCAATACTACTTCGTCGATAGACTCATTATTGTCACGTACCTCACCAAACAAAAGGGTATGACTTTTCGCATCAGAGACTGTTGCGTTTTTGTTCGCAGGGAAGAATACCTTTTCGCAAACTGCGAAAGTCTCAGGGCCTGACAAGCGAATAACCGCAATGCCACCGATACCGGGAGCTGTGGATATTGCACAAATTGTTGATGAATAGTTCATTTGAATTTTAGTTTATTTTTTGTAGTAAAAAAACATTTACCTGATAACTATAGTTTCCATATTGGAATTTAACATGACTCTGTTTGAATCAGATTTTAGACTTAGTGACGCAATACTCTTTTGAAAGTTCATGTCGGCTACAGATATGTTTGCTAGGTCGAGCAGAGAATGAAAGCTGACTGAAGAAGTAATGGATTTGTGTAAATTGTTTTGTATGGCTAAAATTTTCTCGGGGAAAATGGAGTTGAATTCCTTTGATGTCCATATAAATAAAGGAATGTGAGCATCGTATTTTGTTGGAATTCGTCCTCCATGAAGCACAGATTCACCAATGTCAAATAAGTTTTCGCCATGGTCGGAGATATAATACATATAGCTGATGCACGATTTTTTTTGTAATTTTTCGATGATTTGTGACAGGAAATGATCGGTAAATAGCATCGTGTTGTCATAAGTGTTTATCAGCTTGTCCTTGTTTGAGCTTTTGATAGCAGTATAATCAAATGCTCCTTCAAAGTCGGGCCTGAATATGCGAAACTCTTCAGGGTATCTGAAGTTGTATCGAAAATGACTGCCCAGTGAATGAATCACAATGAATTGTTTTCTATCGTTGAATGATAATACCTTATCCAGATTTGGCAGCAAATATGTGTCGTAGTTGTTTGCTGAATCATAATCCTTTACTGTGGAGTATTTACCAGTGGATTCAGACGTAATTCGCCCGATAAATGGATTTCCAAATGATTGATTAGATAGCCAATAGGTTTTAAAACCACATTCTTTGAAAGCTTCGAGAATTGATTTCTCTTTTCTTGAGATTTCAAAGTTGTCAGCTGTGGCTCTGGTTAGCATTATTGGTAGTGCTCCCTCTGTAAAATTGGCTTCGGTATACACATCGTGGAAACTATGTAAGCTGGAAGTTTTGGCCAGATGTGGGCTTGTGTTGCGGTGATAGCCGTTTATTCCAAAGTTTGCATACCTTGCTGTTTCTCCGATTACCAATACGTATACTTCTTTGTCAGTGATCGGATTGCCAGATTTCGCATTGAACCTGAAATTTGCTATATTCTGCGAGAGTCGGTTGATTTCGTTTCTTGTCTTTATTGCATTTTTTGTTGCGATAAATATATCGAGAGGGTATAGTTTTGCAAATTTCTGAGGATAAGCTTCCTTCGAAAAACGGTATGCTTCTTTGAAAGTTAAATTAATCAGGCCAAGTGAAAGTGTATAGAGGTATAAACCAACAAATGTTCCTGAACTAATTATCAGAAAATAGCGCTTTTGTAATGAACTGAACAGTGGAGTGTTGCTCCTGATTTTGGTTAAGAGAATTATGTAGACGACAATAATAAAAATCCAAACAATGGCGTACACTGCAAAAGATGAAGTAAGTTCGAGGGCTTCGCTCAGGTTGGTTTGTCTCAGCAAAAGCATAAAACCTGAATTAACTCCATCTTTATACATCATGAGATGTATGATTTCCAGAGGGGAAAGAATAACATAAAGCAATGAAAATGTAAATGCTGTTTTTCTCTTCAGAAACAAAAAAGGTATAAGAAATACTATCAGCGAAAGAAACAAATACGCTGCTTTCTTGGTAAGGCTGTCAGCAAATGTTGAACCCGTAAATGCATAGAATAGGTTGGGTGTTAAACATATCAGACCAAGTAGCAGGTAAATAACTATATTTGTTTTTGCTCCGGAATTTTGTTTCTCTTGTGTCATACAAAGCGAAATTTGTTTGTAATCAGTATATATTAGTGAATTTGCTTAAATTCTTTCCAGCACTATCTGTGTCAGTTTTTCAATATATGGTTTATAGTCTGTATTTGCAGCCTCAACTCTGCGATTGGCGATGATACAGCACACAGTCATAGCTTTGTGACCCATAAGCAATGCGAGACCTGCAATGGCCGAACCTTCCATTTCGTAGTTCGTAATTTTATATTTTCCAAATCGGAACGATTCAATCTTGTCGTTCAGATGCATGTCGGCAAGGTCGATGCGTAAAACCCGTCCCTGTGGTCCATAAAAGCCATTGGCCGAAATGGTTACACCACGCAACATATCATCGCGTCCGATACGTTCAATCAGTTCTGTGTTAGCATTCACCACGTAAGGAGATGCGAGTTGTGGATTCCAGTTGAGATGGTTACACATAGCAGTTTCAAACTCGAGATCGCTTACCGAATCGCGTCCGGCATAAAAATTCAGCATGCCATCGAATCCGATAGATTTCTCTGAAATCAGAAAACTTCCCAGTGGAATGTCGGGTTGCATACCTCCTGAGGTTCCGATACGCACAATATTCAACTGGCGGAATTCCTTTTTCTCTGTGCGTGTTTCGAAATCAATATTGGCCAATGCATCCAGTTCGTTTACAACGATGTCGATATTGTCGGTGCCGATTCCGGTGGAAATTACTGAAATACGTTTGCCTTTGTAGCTTCCCGTGATGGTGTTGAATTCGCGACTCGAAACTGAGAATTCCTGACTGTCGAAATAAGATGCCACAAGTGCTACACGACCGGGGTCGCCTACTAAAATTATATTATCTGCAAGTTGTTCCGGTTTTAAATGAAGGTGGAAAATGCTTCCATCGCTGTTGATAATCAACTCTGAAGGTGGAAAATGTTTCATATTTAGTTTATATTTTATGGGGCATTCTTAACCCAGACCTTCCTTAAAGGCTGTGGTTTTGTGCTGTACCTGATTAAATTTATTTATTTCAGAAAATTTTTTCGGAAAAACCACAAATCTAATCAAAAAACGGCGAAAGAACAAATATTGTAATGGCTAGCAGTGTTAAAATGTGCTGAATTTTATTCTTCTGTAGACTTCGAATTAATCATCCATGCAGAGAAAACCTGAATATATTCCCAGAATGATTTGAATAGATGTTCGGGAATATTGAATTCGGATAAAGCCTGTCGATAACACTCAAGCCATACCTGACGGCCGGCAGCATCGATGGCAAAGGGGGCATGCCGACGAATCAGCATCGGTTTGCCACGGTTCTGATTGAAATAATCGGGTCCGCCACAAATTTGTATAAAGAAATCCGCTGAACGTTTTTTTGCTGCTTCAAACTCATCTTTATCTGTCGGAAAAAGATGTGCAATGCTACTCTTGTGCATTAAATCGTAATGGCGGTTTACAAGTTTACGAATGCCATTTTCGCCCATAAATGTCAGAAATTCAGGATTCGGACGTGTTACATCGGGACGAGCGCCAAAAGGATA
Organism: Bacteroidia bacterium; assembly: GCA_009929375.1. Classification (GTDB taxonomy): domain Bacteria; phylum Bacteroidota; class Bacteroidia; order Bacteroidales; family Paludibacteraceae; genus Paludibacter. Next base: position 30,005 of record SAAO01000026.1, on the reverse strand, counting down.
TTGTTGTATTTCGGGTTGCATGTTTTTAATGTTTTATTATTATTATGTTTAAACCGCAGTTCTCCGAAAAAGTTTATGATTTTAAGATATTTACACTTAAATACGATTGAATACAGATTTTTTGAGCATTTGTAAAATACAAACTCCGTATTATCGCAATGATAATACGGAGTTTGTTGAAAAAGATCTAAGCACAAAGATAAAAATGAAGTTGGGGTACGGGGCGGAAAACCCACCTGAATGTGCGTTGCGGACAAACAGTACTTTTAATGAAGAATCTTGTTTAAAGATGCTCCTTGATATAGGCGCTGTCAATCGAAAAAACTAAGGTGTAAAATGGTTTCCGTTTGTAGGTCGATTTTGACACTTCTTTGTAAGCTTGTGTATCTCTCAGGCTATTCCCGATTAATAAACTATCTGTTATGATATGTGACTTATAAGTTACGGTTATATAGTTGTAGTTTGCAGGAGTCCAACTCCTACCTCCAATAATTGTAGAGAGTAGTATCGATTGTGTTTCGAAAGCGGGGATAGTATAGCTTACGTTTTTAACCCTATCGTCATCCGTTACTAAATGGATGGTAATTGTTGTATCTAATTTGTTTTCAACTTGATAATCATTATAACATATTAGCTCATCGAATATACGCTGTTCGCACGACGATACGAAAAGCGCAATGGAAATAATAGCGATGTAAATGCTTGTGTTTTTCATATTTGTAATTATTTTTTTGCGCAAAATGTCAGATCTATAAGTTTCCGTAGAATTATGATAAAAACAATCAGTTTTGCTTGAGATCGGTTAGCACAATTGTATTTTCAACAAATGTTTAGGACATGACAAAAATTATATCGCAATAAAATTTTGTCATGTCCTAAAGAAAAGGTTCTTTGTTTGTGGTTTTACTCGGCCTGAATGGTGATTTCAGCACCAGAAGCAAAGTCATTTCCGCTTTGCTCGCTGAGCGCGGTAAAACGAATATAGCGACCGCGAACAGATTTGCTGAACGTTACTTTCTTTTCGCTCTGGTTGCGCGCAAAAGTGCCTTTGTGTACAGGTTCGCCCCATTCTTTGCCATCCATGCTGATGTGAATAGTATAATCCTTTACATTGCCATTTGCGCCATCCTGACGTGGAAGATAAGTGAAGCCTTTGATGTTCTTAACTTCACCGGCATCCATATCCACCCAATGTGGGTGTTTTGCCACTGTTACCGAATACATGGTATGCCAAATGGAATTTACATTGCCATCGGTCAGGTGTGAGGCATCTCCCTCGCCGGCTTCCTGACTGCTGGCAAAAATCACGCTCGTTTGTATGTTTTCAATTTTTTCGAAAGTCATACTTGCTTTCAGCTGAGTGTTATGCTTGTACCAGGCTGTCACATTTCCACCATTGCGAAGTTGGATCTCTGATTTATATTCCTGTGCTTTGCCATTATTCAGGCTGTAAAGAATGACTGCATCTTTTTTACCTGAGCTTATTTTTAATTCACCATTTTTGCTGCGCGAAATGCTGATAGGCATTTCGCCTGATGGTTTTACCATGGCTGTTTCGGCCAGGTTTTTGCCTGCAGGGCGAATAATAAAGCCGAAGTCGTGTTGCACAGCTTTTACCCTGTCGTGTTCGAGTGGACCACCCTGTCCGCAACTATTACCACCAAGACCTGTCACAGCCGCATCGAGATGCAAGTAAGTGTCGGTTGCTGCTGGTAACTGATACGGATGTGAAGCCAGAATTAAGTCGAGTGCAGAGTATTGAAGAGCAGTGACCGACATACGGTTTGCGGCTACAAACACAGCTCCGTTCGAACTGTTGTCGGTAAGTGCGCACCAACGTACATCTTCGTGATTGGCCATATCCTGTGGTTTTGGGAAGTTCACAAATTCGTTCTTCACTTTGTTGCGGTGCAATTCGATAAACTGACCTGATTTGCGGTCGGCGTAGTTGTCGATTGGCCCGCGACCATAATAACTGAAGTTTTCGAGTTTTCCGGGAACTTTCATTACATAACCCAAACGTGGCAGAATAAGACCTTCCTGATTAGACGAAATGCCAGCCTGTAGTTCTACAGAACCATCGGGATAAATTGTCCAGATTTGGTTGGTGGTGAATTTGAAATCTCCTTCACCAAATGGTCTGTCTTTGAGTTCTTCAATTGTATTTTTACCTGAACTTGTTCCGCCATGAATGCGGGCTCCGTTTGGTGCCTGCGAAACCACAGTAAACGATGCCACCACAGTTCCGTCGGGTTGTATCATGAAGTTTGAAGAAACTGCACGATGTTGCAGATTGTGCAATCCGCGTTCGAACCATTGACTGTAGAACCAGTTGTCGTTGTTTACAAACGCACGCAATGCATTCAATTTTGGGCCATTACCGGCGGTGATAATGTTTTCGTTTCCGTATTTCAAACTGTAAATTGTACCTGTGCTCATATCGAAAGCAAGTTCAAAACCGTTTCCTTTTACAATTCTGCGTCCATTTTGCTCGGCTTCCAGAACTGGTTTCGATGCATTCGCGGCTTTTGATGCCTCGGCCACTGTGGATATTTTTGAGGCTTCTTTCAGCAAGAATTGTTCTTCGGCCTGTACAAATTGCTTATCAGCCCAGGGTTGTTTTTCCTTGAGCAGATATTGTATTTTTACAAAATACTCGGCATTTTCTTTAAGTTTTGAAGCATCGAAAGGAATACTGAATTGTACCTTTTTACGGGCATTTGCGTTGATGTTTTTCAAAACTCCTGCCTGAGTTGCAGTTCCGTTTTCGTAAACCGACCAGCGGATCTCATAATCGGAAAGATCTTTGAAATAGTATTTATTGAACACATTAAAAATACCTTTCTTTACATCTACAGCTTCTGTACCAATATGTTGATACACTTTCTTTACTTCATAATATTGTGGTTTTGGTTCAAGATCGCCAAACACAATACCGTTCATTACAAACTGACCGTCGTTGGGAGTGTCGCCAAAATCGCCACCATAAGCCAGATAGCGTTTGCCTGTTTGCTTATCGTAGTTGTACATCGACTGATCGACCCAATCCCAGATAGCACCGCCCATAAAGAAGTTGGTGCTTTCCATGGCATTCCAGTAATCTACCAGGTTACCACAGGCATTACCCATTGAGTGAGCATATTCCGAAATGTGGAAAGGATATTTGATGTTGTATTTTCCTTTTACGGCTCCGTTTACCCATGCGATGGAAGGATATTGATTTGAACCCATATCCACAATATCGTTGTTACGCTCATATTGTACAGGGCGTGTTGTGTCCACTTCTTTAAGTTCGTTGTAGGCACTCACAAAGTTTTTACCCGGACCGGCTTCGTTACCCAGCGACCAAATCACGATAGAAGGATGATTGATGTGTGCATGTACCATTTCCAGTACGCGAGCTACGTGAGCAGCTTTCCATTCTACAGGATGCGAAAGCGATGCTTCGCCATAGTAATACTGATGCGATTCGATGTTGGCTTCATCTTCGAGATAAATTCCGTATTTATTGCATAAGAAATACCAGTAAGGATCGGTCGTGTAGTGTGAGTTACGCACATGATTGATATTGGCACGTTTCATAAGCATGATTTCGTTCTCCATCATTTTGCGTGTAATGGCATGTCCTACAGCCGGATTTGTTTCGTGACGGTTTACACCTTTGAGTTTTACAGTTTTGCCGTTTACAAAAAAGTATCGTCCGGCCAGACCAAATTCGTCGTCTTCAGCTTTTGTGTCTTTGATTTCAACTTTGGCGAATCCGATGCGTGTGGATACAACCTCTATGGTTTTATTACGGCTGTCCTTTAGTTCGGCCACCAGTGTGTACTGATAGGGTCTTTCGCCCGACCATTTGTTCGGATTCGGAACTGCGAATTCTGTTTCGGAAATGGTTGAAGTTTGTTTTTTGCTGACTACAGGAAGTTTTGCTGTGGCTGAAACGCCATTTACAGGACTGTTTTCGTCAGAATAAAGTTTATGTTCGTACAAGGAATAAACGATGTTCAAACCTTTGATGTTCTTGTTGTTGAAATTGCGAATGTCGGCTTTTACTTTCAGAGTTCCATCCTTATAGTTTTTATCCAAATCAGGAAAAACTTTCAGGTCGCGGATATGTACTTTCGGTGTTGAGCGCAGTGCTACAGTACGAAAAATTCCGGGCAAGCGGAACATGTCCTGTGCTTCGAGGAACGAGCCGTCGGAGCTGCGATACACTTCGGCAGCCACAATGTTTTTGCCTTTTTTCAAATATTTTGTAATGTTGAACGAAGCTGTATTTCTTGAATTTTTTGAAAAACCCACATATTGACCATTGATCCACAAATAGAAAAATGAATCCACTCCGTCGAAGTCAATGAAAACCTCACGACCTTTCCAGTTTTGTGGAATGTCGAATTCGCGTCGGTATGAGCCTACTTCGTTGCGGTATTCATAAGTTGTCCAGTGGGTTGGAGGAGTGCGCATAACGCCGCCACGCCAGTCGTCCACAGCCACGCGATGCTGGAAAATGACAGGCTGGTTTACATAAATGGGCACTCCGTATTTCAGGTCGCCATTTTTTTGAATTCCATATATATTCCAGCTTGAGGGAACAGGAATGTCATCCCATTTGCTGACATCAAAAGCAGGGTTGAAAAAAGTTTTAGGGCGCAAATCGGGGTGTTTTACCCAATTAAATTTCCATGTACCGTTGAGCGAAAGCCAGTATTCTGAGTTTTCAGGAAGCACTTTTCTGGCATTTTCAGTATCCTGAAACGAAAAGAACCAGGCTCTTGGCTGTTCTTTGTTGAGCGATAAGTCCTGTGGTGACTCCCATTCTTTTCCTGTAGGGGCAGTTTCGTTGCTATAACGAAAACCCTCAGGAGCTTTACCGTAGACTACACTTCCCAAAGCCAGAAGGCCTAAAAGAAGAATTGATGTTGGTTTTGTCATGATTATGTGTGGTTAATTTATATGGATTTTATAGATAATAAAATAATATAATAAATGCAGCTTAATTATATAAATTAAATCGCAAATATAGCCACAATAAATCAAATACGAAAATAAAAAAAGAAGTAATAGTCAAAATCCGGTGTGAGGCGAAATGAAACAAAAAAGCCGGCTTTTCAGTCGGCTAATCTCCTTAAATTATCAATGGCATTGCTAATGTCTTTTCCGCTGGGTTGCTGGAAAATTTCCAGGTCGAAAAAGCCCGCTGCAGATAGCACATGATCGAATACATCGGCTTGTATCGATTCGTATTCAGTCCATTTTGTAGTGTTTGTAAAACAGTAAATTTCGATGGGTACGCCTCTGTCTTCAATGGCTAATTGTCTTACCATTAACGTCATTTCTTTGCTTATGCGCGGATGATTTTTCAGGTAATTTTCCACATAATGTCTGAAAACCCCGATATTTGTCATTCGTCGTCCGTTAATCAAAATTGAGGTGTCGACATTATTATTCGCGTTGTATTCATCTATTTCTGTCTGTCGTTTGTTAATGTAATCTGTCAGCAGATTGAATTTTTTATAACGTTCGCGTGTTTCTGGGTCGACAAATCGAATGGATTGAGCGTTGATGTAAATGGCTCTTTTAATGCGTCTTCCGCCACTTTCAACCATTCCGCGCCAGTTTTTAAAACTATCCGAAATAAAATAATAAGTTGGAATGGTGGTAATGGTACGGTCGAAATTCTGCACTTTTACAGTGTTCAGATTTATGGCCATCACATCGCCATCGGCATTGAACTTTGGCATTTCAATCCAGTCGCCCACGCGCACCATATCGTTTGAAGAAATTTGTACGCTGGCTACCAAACCAAGTATTGTGTCTTTAAAAATCAACAACAGAATGGCTGTCATTGCGCCAAAAGCGCTCAGAAAATAAAGCGGCGATTTGGCAAGCAAAATGGAAAGTATAAGAATGCCTGTGGCCAGATACAGAATAATGCGGATAAGCTGAAAATAACTGGTTAGCGGTTTTTCCTTAAAACTTTCAGTGTTTGACAAACTATATTCAATCACTTTCAGAAACGAAAGTATCAGAATCAGACCCACAATAACCAGATACGAGTCGATTACTTTGAATACTAACGGCAGCAGCGATGAATGGTCGGCAAAAACTACCGGTGCAGCGAGTTTTACAATCACTGCAGGTACTATGTGAGCCAATCCGTCAAAGGTTTTTCGTTCGGCCAGAATGTCGTCCCACTTTACCGGAGTACGACGGATAATTTTATAAATGTAGCTTATAATTACTTTTTTGGTAATCCAGTACGAAAGATAGGAGACCAATACAAGTACCACAAGCAAAATAAGCAATCTTATGTGGGCTACAATATCGGGTGATACCCCCCAGTTATTCAGCAACTGATCAATCAGATTTTTTATATATTGCATCATAGATTTATAAATAAATGGTGCGTAAAAATGAATTTATATTCAATTCAGCTGCAAAAATAATTAAAATTTTCCACCATCCCATTTTTGAGAACGGAACGGTATTATGATTCCGTTTCTTCTTCGTCGTCTTTTTCAGGAGTTTCTTTGCGACAAACCAGAATGCTGACTTCATAAAGTACATACAGCGGGAATGCCACTACAAGCATGGTAAACGGATCGGTTGTTGGTGTGATAAAGGCAGAAATGACCAATACTCCAACCACTGCGTAATTTCTGAATTTTTTCAGTCCCTCGCGGGTTACAATTCCCATTCGCGAAAGAAAATAGGCGAGTACAGGCATTTCGAACATTAAACCCATAGAGAAAACCAAAATGTAGAGCGTACTCATGTATGACTGTAACGAAATCTGATTGGGAACCAGTTCGGAAACTGTGTAAGTGCCCAGGAATCTGATTGTCAGAGGGAAAACAATGAAATAACTGACTGCTGCGCCAAGGTAAAATAAAAATGAAGAACTGAAAAATATGAAACCCACATTCTTTTTTTCGCCGGGATAAAGCGCAGGAGCCACAAAACGCCATATTTCAAACAACAGAAAAGGTACAGATGCGACCAATGCAATGCTGAATGATGAGGTTATATGTGCAAGAAATTGTCCTGCAAGATTGATATTTATCAGATTGATTTTAAAATCCTCGGGACAAAATCCGGGTGAATTGAGCAAATCACCCAAAAGACATAAAAGGCGATAGAATGCGAAATCGGAACTAAGAGGTTTGAAAATTATACTGTTGAAAATAAAGTCTTTGAATCCAAAAACAAGTACGAGAAGTACAAAAAGAACAGCGAAAATGCGAAGAAAAGTCCAGCGCAAAACTTCGAGATGTTCCCAGAATGTTGCAGTTTCTTCAGAATTATTTTTAGTAAATTTCATTTACAGAGAGTATTTGATAAGGATAAAACTTTTTTTATTATCATGCATTTTCAAAATAACGGAGAACCGACAGTGCTGCATTCTCACCATCGATGGCCGAAGAGGTGATTCCACCCGAGAAACCTGAGCCTTCACCGGCAGGAAAAAGTCCCTGTAAATCGGGGTGCATACCGCTCTCGGGATTGCGTGGGATACGCACAGCCGATGACGAACGTGTTTCCACACCTACCACCACAGCTTCGTTGGTCAGATAACCGCGCATTTTGCGGTCAAATTTTTTGAACCCTTCTTTTAACCGGCTCGAAATTATTTCAGGTAGCCAGAAATGCAATGGCGATGAAATAATTCCCGGCATATACGAACATTCCGGCAAATCGGCCGAAACCTTTCCTTTTACAAAGTCGAGCATACGCTGTGCAGGAGCTGTTTGTCCCAGTCCTCCATTGTTCAGATAAGCCAGATGTTCAATGTGTTGCTGAAATTTGAGCCCGGCGAGCGTACCGTATTCTTTAAATTCCTCCGGAATATCTTCGGGACGGATTTCGACCACAATACCTGAATTGGCAAATGGCGAATTGCGGCGCGAAGCCGACATTCCGTTGACCACAATACCAGTTTCTGAAGTTCCTGCAGGCACAATTCGGCCTCCGGGACACATACAAAACGAATATACGCCACGTTCGTTTACCTGTTCCACCAGGCTGTAGCTGGCAGCAGGCAGATATTCGTTGCGTTCTTTGCTGTGATATTGAATGCTGTCGATAAGTGTTTGCGGATGCTCCACACGAACGCCCATGGCAAAACCTTTAAGTTCAAGTGCAATGTTTTGGTTGTGAAGCATTTCGTAAATGTCGTGAGCTGAATGTCCTGTGGCCAATATCAGCGCTTCGGCTTCGAAAAACTCACCGCTTTCGGTTTTGCAACCTTTTACTTTGTTGTTTTCGGTTACAATTTCCACCAGCTTTTGTCCGAAATGTATTTCGCCTCCGCAGTTTTCAATGGTTTTGCTTATGTTGTCGACAATAGTGGGAAGTTTGTCAGAACCTATGTGTGGGTGCGCTTCGAACAAAATGTCTTCGGCAGCTCCATGATAATGAAAAATCTCGTAAACCCTTTGAAGATTGCCTTTTTTCTTTGAACGCGAATAGAGTTTTCCGTCGGAAAAGGTACCTGCGCCACCCTCGCCAAAGCAGTAATTCGACTCAGGATTGAAGCCTTTTTTCAGGTTAAGTTTGGCAATATCGTGTACACGTTCCTTGGCTTTTTTACCTCTTTCGAGCAGGATGGGTTTCAGACCATTTTCGATCAGTTTCAAAGCTGCAAAAAGTCCGGCAGGGCCGCCACCAATCACCAGGACGGGTTTTGCTGCCGATACATTGGGATAGTTGAATGGCTCGTAAAGGTCGGTCGGAGCTTCTTCGTCCATATACACATCCACTGTCAGATTTATTTTCACCTGAAATGAGCGTGCGTCGATAGATTTCCGCACAGTACGAATGCGGTTTATGTGTTTGGGTGTTGTTTTGAGGGCTTCGGCAACTTTTACAATTAAAAGTTCCTGTTTCTCAGCTTGTTCGGGTGTAAGTATGAGTTGTATTTGTGTGTGCATAATCTTTTTTGCAAATATCGGTAAATTCAATTTGCGCTCCGGAGAATGTAAGTCCTGATAATGTTCAGCAAAGATAATAAAAATATGGCATGAACTTTCATGTCGCACCGTTCCGATCTACGACATTTAGTCTGAGTTCTGGTCAGCCGGAACTCAATACTCATAACTTAATTCTTAATTTTCAATGTGATGCTTATTTCACGGTTTTTAGGTCTCCAGAGCGGACTTTGTTCCATTAAACGCAAAAACTCGCCTTTCAGTTCATCGCAATCTGAATTCAGAATTTCAATATTAGTAGGTTTTCCGCTTTCATCTATTCGGAAACGGGCTTTCAGTGTAAACTCGCCACTTGCACAAATACCGGTTCTGCGGTTTTCTTCAAAATATTTACGGAATTCTCTTTCTCCAAAAGTTGTTTTTTTCGAATTGGTATCCAAACCCGCCACACGACCCTGAAGGGCCCCGTCTACACTTGTTGTTTTTGTCGATCTGTTAAAAATGCGTTTTTGGCCATATCCAACCCCTACAACTTCATTGAGCGCCAGTTCGTCAGGTTTCATTCTAATGGTTTGTGTGTCGCTGCTCAACGCGATTTTTTGAGGATTGTAACCAATATATTTTGCCAGCAATGTTTTGGTTTTTGTGGTGTCGGGTATTTCAAGTTTGAATTTTCCATCCATATCCGATATTGTGCCGAAGTTCGAATTGGCGGCCTGAATAGAGACTCCTGGCAATGGCAAACCATCCTCGTCGGTAATTATGCCTGTAAATATATATGGTTTTGAATTGTTTGCCGCCTGCAGATCTTTCGTTCTCAGGGCTGTAGCTAAGTTTTCGGGTTTTGCAGCAGCTAAAACAGGCACTTCCATTTCAGTAAGTAAGTGAGCCGTACTCATTGACTTGTCTTCATTGATAAATTGTTCAGAGATTTCTTCTTCCTGAATCGAAATTTCTGCCATAGCAATGGCTTTCGGAACTGCAGGAATTGCTTTTTTTGCCTGAATGAATTGCTTTTCTGTTTCTTTCGCTATTTTTGATACTTCAGGTTTATTCTTTTGAGCGGCCAAATCTTTTTGAGCAATTTCTTTTTTCCGGATTGTATCTTTAATTTCGGTTTGTACCAGTTCCGGAGCAGGAGAGTTTTCCTGATTCATAAAAATGCTGAAGCCTATAAGAAGTGCCATTGAAGCTGCAATGCCTGTAATCATGTACTGCACAAAGGGTTTGTGACTTCTGTTTTTGCCCGCAATTTGCTTTTCGAGTTCGCCGATTACCGACAAATGATCGCCTTCCACGCTATCGAAACCATCGATGGCGTCGTTCAGGAAGGGATCGTTCATGGCTTCGCGCTCCAGTCGGTTCGCTTCTTCGCCATGTCGTTTGCCTTGTATGTAATCTTTTAGTTTCATTTTCAGGAGAAGCGACTTCCTTGTCGCTTGAAATTTTTATTATTAGGTAATGAGATAACTGTTTCTGAAAATAAATCAATTGTCTCTAAATCAATGTTTCCATTTTTACAGAGATCAGGGCTTATTCAATTTTATCTCTGCCCCAAGCCCCTAAAGGGGATGTGAATTACTTTTGTCTAAAAAAAAATAATTCAAATTTTCTCTGTCAAAGCAGAATTATGTGTTTAATTATTGTTTTTCAAAACCTTTAATATACAGCTTTTTAAATTTCGTTTTCCATTCTGAATATAGCTTTTTACTTTGCTCAGTGCAAAGCCTGTCATGTCGCAAATGTCGGCATAAGAGCGATTTTCTAAATAAAACAGTTTTACGCTTGTTTTTTGTTCATCGGTCAGCGTTTCGATGCAATATTCGAGCGCTTCTACTTCTTCTTCCGATTGCGGTTTATCATTATGACTAAAAAAAGTGTCATTTTCCACAACTGCATCTTCCATTTTTACAAAATAAACCTGGTTTTCTTTTTTCAGGCGACTGAAACAATGATTTTTGGCCACTGAATAAAGCCACGAATTAAAGTTTGCAATCTCGTACTGCGCAATTTTTTCGGGCAATTGCTGAAAAATATCCATCACGGCATCGCGTGCTGACTCGCGGTCGGCCATATATTTCAGACAAAGCCCGTAAAGCTTTGGCACAAACCGCGTATAAAGCTCTGCAAAATACTTCATATCGTTCGATTGCCGGAATGCCTGAAGCAATTCCTCGTCGCTATAATCCGATATTTTGCCTTTGTTTTTCAATGATTTATAATGTGAATGGAAATTATGTTGTATGAGCAAATCTCGCTTTTGTATTTATCTTAGAGATTGAATTTAATATATCAAGAATTATTGAAATTTTGGTAATCCACATCCCCTTTAGGGGCGTGGGGCTATGTAAAAAATTATGAAAACCGCCCCAAACCCCTAAAGGGGCTTATAGTTACCATCGTTTTGTTATTAATTCTCCGAAAATATTCAGTCCAGGTTGTATTGATTTAAATTTCAAAAAGGGATTAAAAATATCCACTTAATATTCTTACAATTACTTATTTCACAAAATTAGAAAAATATTTTGTGTGGCCTTATGGAATTTCGTGAATAATTTACTCTATATATCAAAAGCCGGATATTAAAACTACCCCCAACCCCCGCCACGGCGGGCAAGCTCTAAAGGGGAGTTCCGGTTTTTGCATATGGGAAATTTTTTATTGAAATTGATACTATAAACAATTAAATTCAGGAAATTATGAAAGCAATCAGATTATTATTGGTAATGAGCATGATGGTGTTTTTCTCAGGAGTTTTGAGTGCTCAAACCATCGAGGTAAAAGGAAAAGTGACCGACGAAACCCTTCAGCCAATAGCCGGAGCGACAGTGTTGGAGAAAGGAACACGAAATGGAACAGTGACGGATTTGAACGGAGAATACAAACTCAATGTGGCCAAAGGCAAAACCATCGTGTTTTCATACATTAGTTATCAGCGAACTGAACGGAAAGTGACCGGGCCAAGACTGGACGTACAATTACAACCCGACCATCAGGCTTTGCAGGAAGTGGTTATGGTGGGTTACGGAAGTGTGAATAATTCACTTCAGGGAAGACTGGCAGGGCTTTCAGGCTCGCGCAAACAGAACCGTGGAATGAGAATTTATCCTCCTGCGATGCCTTATAATGTGTCGATTGCTGAAGATAAAGAAGAATACGGCGCTTTTCGCGAAAACCGTTTTGTGCCTGTGAAATCTGAAGCGCTTTCTACTTTTTCGCTGGATGTGGATGCGGCTTCGTACGGAAATATCCGTCGCATGATTAATCAGGGACAAATGCCGCAGAAAGATGCGGTTAGAGTAGAGGAACTGATCAATTATTTTAGTTATGATTATCCGCAACCTGTGGGTGAACATCCTGTAAATATTGTGACTGAAGCTGCTGTATGTCCCTGGAATGCGAAACATCAATTAGTAAGAATTGGCGTGAAGGCGCGCGAAATACCCTCGGAAAAACTTCCGGCCTCGAATTTTGTATTTTTGATTGATGTATCGGGTTCGATGTCGGGACCACAGAAACTCGATTTGGTAAAATCGTCGCTGCGTTTGTTGGTAAATAATTTGCGCGAAAAGGACAAAGTTTCGATTGTGGTATATGCAGGAGCTGCGGGTGAAGTTTTACCGGCTACTCCGGGTTCCGATCGTCAGAAAATTCGTGAAGCAATTGAAAATCTTTCGGCAGGCGGTTCTACAGCAGGTGGAGCAGGTATTCAGCTGGCTTATAAAATTGCTGAAAAGAATTTTATTGATGGTGGAAACAACCGCATTATTTTGTGTACCGATGGCGATTTTAATGTGGGCGTAAGTTCGTCGGAAGAGTTGGAATCCCTGATTGAATCGAAACGAAAAACGGGTGTATATCTCACTGTGCTTGGTTACGGAATGGGTAATTATAAGGATAAAAAACTGCAGACACTGGCCGAAAAAGGCAATGGAAATCATGCTTATATCGATAATATTCAGGAAGCCAACAAGGTACTGGTAAATGAATTCGGAAGTACAATGTTTACGGTTGCCAAAGATGTGAAAATTCAGGTAGAATTCAATCCTGCTCAGGTAAATGCTTATCGACTTGTAGGTTACGAAACCCGCTTGCTGAACAAGGAGGACTTTAATGATGATACCAAAGATGCTGGCGAACTTGGATCAGGACATACGGTGACTGCACTTTACGAAATTGTACCTGTGGGTGTGGAAAGTAACTTTGGCAATGTGGACGATTTAAAATATCAGCCTTCCAAAAAGGAAAAAAGCAACTTCACTTTGCTGACCGACGAATTGCTGACGGTGAAACTTCGCTATAAACAGCCCGAAAGCAACAGCAGTCAGAAAATTGAAGTGCCTGTAAAAGCGTCAGTCAAAGAAGCTTCCGACGATTATAATTTTGTAATGGCGGTGGCCATGTTTGGTCAGTTGCTGCGCGATTCCGATTTCAAAGGCACTGCAACATATGCCAAAGTGATAGAACTTGCCCGCAAGGGACTGGTAAATGATCAGAATGGTTATCGTCGGGAGTTTATAAGACTTGCCGAATCGGTTAATCAGATGGAGAAGTAGGAGAGAGGTGCGCAAATTTTTATAGGTTTTTTTTAATAACATAACAGCCACAAAATCAGTTACGATTTTGTGGCTGTCTTGATTATTAGAACGGAGCTGTTAGGATTAAGTGCTTAAAAAATAGCTGAAAATTCTAAGCTTCAGTTTTTTAGAAATTTACTGATTTGATCTTCTGTTTTCACAAAATAAACCCCCGGATACAAATCCTTTACACATACATTTGTGTCGCAACCATTTTTCATTTGATTACCTGCCATATCTGTAATGATATAATCCGTTTTGGATTCCGAAATTGTAAGCATATCATTTACCGGATTTGGATATATAACGAATCTTTTTTTTTTGAACACTTTTTTAGTCCCTGTTACCGGTACATCGATGCCAAATTCGTAAGAACCCGATTTCAACTCATAAACGGCTTTTCCGTTTTCTTTTTTCACAAAAGTTACTCCTTCGGCATTTTCGGCCGGAATTGTTCCTTCGTAAATCACATCATTTTCGTTTTCGAATGGTAAATAAAGTGTTGCTGTGCTGTTTGCCGGCACTGTGGCTGTATAAGCTAAGTTCCCATCGGCACGTAATTTCCACTCACTTTTGATATCGCCGTAATACGAATCGTATTTTGCTTCCACAGAAGTAATCCGCTCCTGGCCTGAAGGCAAATTAGTTCGCTTATCGGGATTCGGTTGCAGAATGAAATGTTTGAACCCCGGTGTGTTTTCATCGGCTTCGATACCCGCCATAAACCGATACATCCATTCTGAAACTGCTCCATAGGCGTAATGGTTGAACGAATTCATTACTACGGTTTGGAATCCTTTTTCGATGGTATATGAGTCCCAGCGTTCCCAGATAGTGGTTGCGCCCTGATCAATACTGTACAACCACGATGGATTTCCGCGCTGAAGGAGCAGGTTGTAGGCTGTATTTGTTGAGCCAAACTGACTCAATGTCTGATTCAGAATACCTGTACCGATAAATCCTGTACTCAGTTTATTTCCATTATTGGCAATTTTTTGATTAAGATATGCGATTCCGTTGTTTTTTGCTGTTTCATTTGGGAATAAATCGAGTTTTAAAGCCAGCAAATAAGCTGTTTGCGATACCTGTTTTAATGTGCCATTGGGATTTACATATCTGGTCTGGAATTCAGCCTTGATATTTTTATACAGATTTGAATAGTTTCTGCTTTTAATGTCGTAGGTATCGTTGGCGGTTTTACTCAGTACTTTCGACATTTTCGACATCAATTGTGCAGCGTAAGCATAATAACAAACACTGATGTACCTGTTATCCATTGCTTCATAAGCAACCCAATCGCCAAAGTCAACACCAGCCCCGTTGTAATTGTATCCTCCACCGGCCTGAGTGGCTAAAAACTGCATATATTTTTCCATCGAAGCAAAATTATCTTCGATAATTCGTGCATCGTCGTACATCAAATAAACATTCCATGGTACAATAATACCGGCTTCGGCCCAGGCACCTTGTCCATATCCACCCCAAACAATTGGTGCCGTACTCGGAAATGCGCCATCACCGCGTTGACTATCCCGCATGTCGCCCAACCATTTGTGAAAAAATGAAGCCACATCTGCATTGTAAGCTGCTGCACCTGAGAATATCTGTGTATCGCCTGCCCAGCCCTGACGTTCATCGCGTTGCGGACAATCGGTTGGGACGCTCAAAAAGTTACTTCTTTGTCCCCAAATCACATTGCTGTACAGTTTGTTCACTAAATCGTTGCTTGTTTTGAACGATGAACCTTCCTGAGTAGCAGAACCCACAACTTCGGCTATGAGCGATTGAAGTTCCACATCGGCACTGGTTGTGATTTCGCAATATCTGAATCCGAAAAAGGTATGGCTTGGATTGTATATTTCCCCGGCTTCATTGCCTTTAAATATATAAGTGATTGTGGCTTTTGCACTTCGCAAATTTGCAGTATAGAGACTTCCGGCAGGGCCGTCGTTTCCTCTTGATGAAGCACCATCATCGTTCAGAATTTCTCCGAAACGAATTTTCAAACTGGTTCCTGAGCTTGCTTTTGCTTTGAATTTTACCCAACCAGCCATATTCTGACCAAAATCGTAAATGGCCGTTTGCCCTTTTTTAAGCTGAATGATTCCTTTGCCATTTATTGTGTTGATTACGTTGATGGCTCCGTGAGTTTTTCCATTATCTTTTGTTCCTTCGTAAATAGTAATTGTTTTTGGTTCAATATTCAATTCGGGACGAACCTGCACAGTTGGGCCAACCGTAGCTTTTATTTTGCCGGTAAAACCAGTGAATGCGGTAGTCTGAAGCCATTCTGAATCATTAAACTCAGGACTCGTCCAGTTACTTTCATTACGTGCATCGTAGGTTTCGCCGTTGTAAATATCGCCCATGCGTATCGGTCCGGTTTTGCTTGTGAGCCATGCGGGGTTGGTGACAACTGTTTTGGTTGTGCCGTCGTTGTACTGAACGATTAGTTTGACAATCAGACTTATATCTTTATCGCCATATTGTCCATGCGCAATGCCTCCCTTCCACCAACCGGGACTTACGTTGGCTCCGATTGCATTTGCGCCTGATTTTAAGATGTTTGTTACATCGTAAGTGGAGTAAAATACAGTTTTGTTGTAGTCGGTCCAGCCGGGTTTTAATTCATCGTAAATAACTTTTCCATCCCCGGTTGAAGTGCCTACCCGGCTTCCGTTTATAAACAAATCGTACACTCCAAGCGCTGAACTGTATATTTTTGCTGATTTTATTTCTTTGTCGATATCAAAGGTGGTTCTGAACATAGATATTCCGGTTGAAATTCCCTGAAGCACTCTGAAATCCGATCCTTTGGCCGACATTCTTAGTTTTGTATTGCCCGAAATTTCCACAGTTTCGCTACCTTCGAATGCATTTGAACCATTTTCGAAGTTTTCGGAAAATGTAACTACCGGCTCTAAAACACCTGTTGTTGTATTTTTTACATAATCGGTAAGTACAATATTGTCGTACAAAGCAATTTCATCAGTGCTGTTATCGCCGTTGTAGGCTCTGAATCCTACATGTCCGTTTTTCAAACTGCCTCTTGTATCGGTGTATGTGTCAACAAGCACATTGTCAATATAAGTTTTAATCACATTGTTTTCCACATCAATTTTCACACGGCGTTCTTTTCCTATCAAATCTGCTTTTGAGTAAAATGCAGCTATTGAAACCTCATTAGCCACAGGGTTATTTCCGGTAAATACATGTCGGCGAATGAGTGGGTAGGCCTGATCTTTGGTGTTTATCGACCACATATACATGTTGTTAATGTCGGTTGCTCCAAAAATAATACCTGCATTCTGGTTCAACAGAGTCATGTCGGTTTCTAATGTAAAACGTGCATTTTCGGTTTTTTGCCATGCAATATTATTGCCCATGTTTACGAGTAACCGACCATTCACTACCGTGCCGGCTGTAAATGCAAAATCGGCAGCATTAGCAAACTGCTCTTCAAACAGGATTTTTTCAACATTCTGATCGTTGGTCGTTACCTTAATGTTATCAAACGAAGCCGATTCAAGCGTTTCATTCGTTTCAGCTTTAGCCGAGCGAAAGCCAAGATTACCAAATCCGTAATTACCACCCCGTGGGTTTACTCTGTCGGCATCTATCAGTATTTCATTGATATATGTACTTGCTTTGTCGCCTTTTATTTCAATTCGAAGTGTGTATATTACTCCTTTTTGAATATTGATAAGTGATTGAATGTCTTTGTTTTCGTGGCAAACCGCATTTCCATTCGACCATGAATGAGGCCGGAAACGAGCTCTGCCAGTTTCGATATTAATTTGCCACATAAAAAAGTTATTGGCATCTCTTGTACCAAAACACGGACCTGCAGCTATGTCGTTAAGCTGAAAGTCCATACTTATTGTATAGTTTGTAATGCTCGTTTCCGAAGCTGTTTCGCCCTGTTTCAGGTTGGTGGCTTTAATCCATTTGGCATCGCCCCAACCTGAATCGAGTAAGCCGGTTTCGAAGAATGCTGTTTCGGTAGAAGTAAGTTGTGTGTTTGTGTGATCCCAGATGTTCACATGCCAATAGTAACGTGTGGAAGGAGCCAATGTCGGGCCATTGTAAGGATTGTTTACCGACCTTTCCGACTCCACTTTGCCTGA
This sequence comes from Bacteroidia bacterium, assembly GCA_009929375.1. Lineage (GTDB taxonomy): Bacteria > Bacteroidota > Bacteroidia > Bacteroidales > Paludibacteraceae > Paludibacter. The sequence goes on along the minus strand of SAAO01000026.1, from coordinate 12,374 downwards.
TGTCCACACCGGATTTTCGCCCGATTGATTTGTTGATACCGTAATTTCGTAAGCTGTTTGTTTTGCTCCACGTGCGGAGTGGCTCATTTCCCAACTGAATCTTGGCGTTTTTACATCTATCCCAACGGGATTTTGAAGATACTCGGTTCTGAGATTTTGTACCTTAGGAGTAGTTTGAGCTATAATGCTAAGGGATAGCATCAGCAAAACTCCTAACAAAATTCGTGACTTTTTCATTTGTTTCATTTTGATTTAATAGTTTGTGTATTTAAGGTATGTATATACTTAAGTAACCGATAATTATTATAGATATGTTTTTCACCACATAGTTCACAGTAGTTTTGAAAACAACAGAAAACACTAAGAATACATAGGATTATCCCGAATATCGGGATAATTTCAGAGCAATAAAAGTATCGTCAGATACTTTTTGCTATGTGAACTAAGTCTTTTTTTCTCAATAATTTCTATGTGTTCTATTGTGTTTGAAATATATCACTAAATATTTCAACGTACTTAGTTGTGTACAAAAGTAATTTTTATGAAAAATGTTTTCATTGGAATTTTTGATGTAAGTATTTGAAAATTTGATTTTAATATTCCGGATATTGTGTAAGGGCAGTTTTTTGATTATTTCATTGATTTTAAAACCATTGTTTTGAATTGTTTTGTCGTATTTTCCGGGTCTAAATTAATATGATTATACAAAACTAATGCTGTGCAATCTCAATTTTGGTTAGTTATTCTTCAAATCTGGTTAATAATTTCAGGTGTTTCATAATTTAATGCTATTACTTTGTATCAACGCAATACTTTCGGTGATTTTGAACTAATACAATTGATTATGTTACAATTAATGCATAACAAACAGTCAATTTCGAATGAAAATAATATTCATTTGAAATATCTGATTGCCAACGAACAGGATGCTTTGTGGGGACTAACTGTAAATTCAGAGGGTTGTCAGTATATTGCGCCGTACTCACACTATCCACCGGGGAATCATCCTGCGCGATACCTTTTTTCAACCAATAAGGGACGAATTCTGGACGAATATCAATTGGTGTATATAAGTGCTGGAAAAGGTTCGTTTATGACAAAAAGTTGCAGACAACAGCTAGTACATGAAGGAGTTATGTTTCTGTTGTTTCCCGGCGAATGGCATAACTACATGCCGGATAAAGCTACCGGATGGAATGAATACTGGATAGGTTTCAAAGGAATAAACATCGACAACAGGGTTGAAAGTGGATTTTTTCATAAACAAAAGCCTGCATTTAATGTGGGTTTGAGCGACAAACTTGTGGAACTTTACATGAGTGCCATTCAGATAGCTACCGAACAAAAAGCCGGGTTTCAGCAAATGCTGGCCGGAATAGTTAACCAATTGCTGGGCATTACATATTCGTTGGATAAAAATCAGACTTTTGAAAACTCTCAGATTATAAATCAGATGAATAAGGCCAAGATTATTATGACCGAACATGTTTTTTCGGGAATTAAGGCCGAGGAGGTTGCTGAAACTGTAAATATGAGTTATTCGTGGTTTCGAAAAACATTTAAAGATTATACAGGATTTGCACCTGCACAATATCTTCTGGAATTGAGATTGCAAAAAGCAAAGGAAATGTTGACAAATTCAGCTTTTTCGGCCAAGGAAATTGGTTTGACAATTGGGTTTGAGAATCATGAATACTTTTTCACAGCATTCAGAAAGAAAAATAAAATGACTCCAATTGAGTACCGGAAACTGACTCAGAAAGCAGAAAGATAGCACAGGGTTTGTAGATAAATGCAAAACAGCCACAAAATCACAGTTGCGATTTTGTGGCTGTTTCGTTTTTTTTTATTTCCTTGCGAAATAACTATTTCGTAAACGAATAAGGCTGATCGGCAGGCTGAGTGCCACGATTGGTGGCGGGTTCGTTGCCCATAGTGAACTGAATTTTTGCACCTTTCAGCAAATCTTTGTAATTCAAATAGTTTTTGCTATGTTTTTTGCCGTTCACTTTCATGCTTTGCACGTAGCGGTTGGCTTTGTTATTGTCCTGTGCTTTGATTTCAATTTTTTTGCCGTTTTCGAGATTCACCACTGCTTTTTGTACCAACGGTGAGCCAATTACGTATTCGTCAACACCAGGCGTAACAGGGTAGAAACCAAGGCTTGAAAATACATACCAGGCAGAAGTCTGACCGTTGTCCTCGTCGCCACAATAACCATCGGGTGTAGGAAGATAAAGCTTATCCATTACTTCGCGCAGATGATATTGTGCTTTCCAGGGTTCGCCGGCATAATTATAGAGATAAATCATGTGCTGAATGGGCTGATTTCCGTGTGCATAGTTGCCCATGTTCATAATCTGCATTTCGCGTATTTCGTGAATCACACCACCGTAGTAGCTGTCGTCGAATATAGGTGGAACGGCAAAAACCGAGTCAAGCATTCCTACAAATTTCTCGCGTCCGCCCATCAGTTGTTTCAGTTTTTCCACATCGTGAAACACCGACCATGTGTAGTGCCAACTGTTTCCTTCGGTAAAGGCATCACCCCATTTCAGCGGGTTGAATGGAGACTGAAAGGTTCCATCTGCATTTTTACCACGCATAAGGTTGTGCGAAGGATCGAACAGATGCATAAAGTTGCGGCTACGGTTTTTATACAGTTCAATTTCTTCAGCCGGACGTTTCAGTTTCAGCCCTACCTGATAAATACACCAGTCGTTGTAAGCATACTCGAGTGTACGGGCGGCACTTTCGTTGATGCCCACATTGTAAGGTACATAACCCAGTTTGTTGTAATAATCCACGCCTAAACGTCCGGTAGAACGAACTTGCGGGTGATTTGAATTAGCTGTTTTCAGCATGGCCTCGTACAAAGGCAGCCACATTTCGCGGGGTGTAATTTCTTTCAGAATTCCCTCAGAAACAATTGATGCTGAATTGTTTCCTACCATACAATCGCGGTGACCCGGTGAAGCCCATTCAGGTAAAAAACCGCTTTCGAGGAAAGTATTGAGCAAACCTTCCTGAATTTTTTTATTCATCGAAGGATAAAGGAAGTTTATCAGCGGAAATTGTGCGCGGAAAGTATCCCAGAATCCATTGTCGGTAAACATATAGCCGGGCAATACTTTTCCGTTGTAGGGGCTGTAATGTACAGGTTTTCCGTTGGCATCGTATTCGTAAAACATGCGTGGGAAAAGTGTGGAACGGTAAAGCGCCGAATAAAAAGTGCGTGTCTGGTCAATATTTGCTTCAATGTCAACTACGCCCAGCACTTTGTTCCAGCTGTCGGTTCCTTCGGCACGCACCTGATCGAACGATTTATCGGCCACTTCGAGCAGGTTACGTTCGGCCTGTTCGAAACTGATAAACGATGAAGCTACACGGGCCTCTACCACTTGTCCGCGTTTGGTTTTAAAACCAATCACTGCACCTACATGATTGTCGGTAAGTTCGGCAGCCGAAACCGGTTTGAAATTGTTCCATGCGGTTGAGTAATCGAACCTGCGGTTGAACTTAATGACAAAATAGTTTTTGAAATTATCGGGTACACCGCCACTGTTACGGGTTGTGTAACCAATAATTTTGTTTTCGGAAGGAATGACCTTGATATACGATCCACGATCGAAAGCGTCGATGACTACCGACGAACTGTCCGAATTTGGAAAAGTAAAGCGGAAAATGGCAGCTCGTTCAGTCGGTGTAAGTTCGGTTACTATGTCGTGGTCGGCCAGATATACGCTATAGTAGTTTGCTTTGGCCACTTCGGCTTTGTGCGAAAACCAGCTGCTGCGTTTATTTTCATCAATCAGCATTCCCTGCACAGGCATCAGCGAAAACTGTCCGTAATCGTTGATCCACGGACTTGGTTGATGCGTTTGTTTGAAACCGCGTATGTGTGTGGCATCGTAGCTGTAAACCCAGCCATCGCCCATTTTTGCAGTCTGTGGCACCCAAAAGTTCATCCCCCAGGGGCGTGCAATGGCCGGGTAGGTATTTCCGTTCGAAAGTGCGAAGTTCGATTGTGACCCGATAAGCGGATTCACATAATCGATGTACGATCTGCTTTTCTTCGCGGCAAAGCCAAGTACTGTAAAAGCAATGGCTATGCTTAAAATGATGGTTTTTTTCATCTGTAAATAATTGTTTTTAAATGCATCCGGCAAAGCTAAACATTCTTTTTCGGATATGGTGATAGATTTATTTTGTTTTTTTTGAAAGTGAAAATGGTTTGTCAGTGTCTTTTATCCCTCTTTTGAAATTTGGTTTGTCGCTCATCAGGTATTGAATATGAGCACCTTTCATTAATTCTGAATAGGTGAGGAAGTTTTTTGTAAACGTTTTTCCGTTCAGTTTTGCATTTTTAATGTAAGGATGCGACAACTGATTGTTTTTGGCTTCGATTACAATTTGTTTTCCGTTTTCGAGATGCACCGTCATTTTTGGGAAAAGCGGACTGCCAATCACATACTCATTAGTGCCCGGACAAACTGAATAAAGTCCCATTGCACTGATCACATACCACGAGGAGGTCTGTCCCTGATCTTCATCGCCACAAAAGCCATCGGGGCCTGAATTGTAAAGTTTATCCATTACTTCTCTTACCCTCTTTTGTGTTTTCCATGGCTCGCCTGCATAGGTGTATAAATATGTCATGTGCTGAATAGGTTGATTTCCATGTGCATACTGTCCTAGGTTGATCATTTTCATTTCAGTCATTTCGTGAATTTCGCGACCGTAAGTTCCAACATGAAAATCGTTTGTAATGGTGAAAACCGAATCGAGTTTGGCTACAAAATTTTTATTGCCTTTCATCAGGTTTATCAATCCCTGAATATCATGAAAAACTGACCAATGATAATGCCACGCACAACCTTCGATAAAAGCGCCACCCCATGCAAGCGGATCGAAACCGGGTTGCCAGCTTCCGTCGCTCAAACGTCCGCGCATAAAGCGAGTGTCGGGGTCATACACATTTTTGTAATTGTAAATTGTTTTGGCAAAAAAGTCTTCATATTCTTTCAGACCGGCTTTGCGGGCCAGTTGCATGGCACAAAAGTCGTTGTAGCTGTATTCGAGAGTTTTAGCTGTGGCTTCGCCATGTCCGTTGAAAGGTATATAACCCAGTTCGCGGAATTTTACAGCCGCATCGCGACCAATAGATGGACCGCGCGGTCCTTTTTGCATGGCATCGTGTTTCATGGCAGCAAGTGCGCTTCCTGCATCAAAAGTCTGAATACCTTTTACATAAGCATCGGCCAGAACCGAAAATGCGTGATTTCCGATCATTCCGCCACTATGGCCGGGAAAAGACCACGAAGGCAGCCAACCGCTTTGATCGTATGCATCGATGAGTGATTGCATGTAGCGTCCGTGCATTTCGGGATGAAGAATGACATTGAGCGGGAACTGCGCGCGGAAAGTATCCCAAAAACCTTCGTCGGTAAACATGTAACCTTCGTGCACTTTATAGTCGTATGGGCTGTAATACAAAGGTTTGTTTTGTGCGTTGTACTCGTAAAATTTCCTTGGGAAAAGCATGGAACGGAAAAAGCAGGAGTAAAATGTAGCCCGTTCCTCCTGAGTGCCGCCTTCAACTTCAATTTTGCCGAGTTGTTTGTTCCATTCGGCAGCTGCAAGGTCGCGGATTTGTTCCAGACTATTGTATTTTGCCAGTTCGTGTTCGAAATTTTGTTCAGCCTGTTCGATGCTGATAAACGACGAAATCACTTTGGCATTCACCACAGCGCCTTTTTTGAAAGCAGTGTAAGCGCCTACATAATTATCTTCGGCAAAGTCGGTTGCGGCAAAAATATCGCCTGAATTGTTTTTCCATGTGCCAAACGACTCGAATGGCTGATCGAATACGATTACAAAATAGTTGGCAAAATCTTTTGACACAGAATGGTTTGCGTTCTTACAATAGCCTACGATTTTTCGTTCTTTCGGGAAAATACGAACCATACTGCCATCGTTGTTGGCATCCACAATAACGTATGAATCTTCGTTCTCGGGAAATGTAAAGCGCATAAACACACCGCGTTCGGTAGGCGACATTTCGGCTTTCAGCCCTTTGTCGAATTGTACGCTGTAATAATGGGGTTTTGTTGTTTCGTTTTTATGATTGAACGATAAAGCTCTGTCGTGCTGATTTACAACCAGTTTTCCAGAGACGGGCATTAGCGAAAATGCAGCGTAATCGTTTGTCCAGGGGCTGCATTGATGTGTTTGTCTGAAACCACGTATGCGGGTGGCTTCGTACTGATAAATCCAGCCGTTGCGGTTCATTCCCGTTTGCGGAGTCCAGAAATTCATTCCCCAGGGCATGGCTACAGTAGGGTAGGTGTTTCCACGACTAAGTTCGAATTTAGAATTTGTACCCTGAAGTGTATTGACATATTGCAGCCAGTCGGTTTTTACTTTTCCTGCATTTGAACTCAAAAAGGGGATAAATGTCAGAAAAAGAAACAAATGTATTTTTTTGTGGATCATGATCAGAAAAAAGGATTTTTTATTTTAATACTAGTCATTATATAAGTTATTGGATTTCCTTAGAATTAACAAATAAACGCAAAGTGCGCAAAGATTAAATATGCCAATTATTATATCATCAAATATCCGCCGCTCGGCTTTGCCGCTTGGCTTGCCAAGAAAATACGCAAAGTGAAAAACTTAAAAGTTTTTCACTTTGCGTCTTAAAAACTTTGCGTTCTTAGCGTTTAAGAAAATATTTTTTAAGAAGTGACTAACTTATATAAACTCTACTGAAAAATCCGGAATTGTGGTCCGGTTTGTTTTCCGAAATAAACTTTTAAAACCCGGACAGCACTGGCAAAACTTTCGAATATACACGTGGCTGTCCGGGTCTTATATGGTTTAATTACCTATGAAAAGCATTATTTTCTAAGTTGATCGTCGAGCATTTTCATAAAGTATCCACCTACAACCGAACGCGCTTTGAAACCAACAGCTGAGCCGTCGTTGGTACGATGCCAGTCGCACAATGGAACGCGCGATGGAGTTTCGTTGGCATAAGTATGCACAGGAACTACTATGGCACGGAAATCTTCGGGTTTTTCGCTCATGGTAGCTGTCCACAAAATCCAGTCGGATTTGGTGTAGTTTTCGCGACTATCGAGCGGTAAACCGTATTTATTCTGTTTTGTGAGATAATATTTAATTTCTTTTTTAGCAATGTTTTCGTCGAATACATTCAGTGCAAGTGTTTTATCCCAAACCAGATTGTATTTCTGACTCCAGGTACCTGCTTTGTCGAATGTAAGTCGGTAATGGTCGCCATCGCGTGCCATTTCTTCCCATTTTGCAGCCATTTCTTTTGCAATGGCAGTGTATTTTGCTGCTACATCGTTTTTACCCAGCATTCCGGCCATTTTTCCGTAACCGGCAATTCCCAGAATGGCTTTGATCGAAAGGTTGGCATTGTGTGCAAAGTGACCTGCAAAGTCATCGGTACAAAGCTGATTTTCAGGATCCATTCCTGCTTCAACCAGATAGTCGGCCCATGTGGTAAGTGTACTCCAATGGTTCTGTGCGTAATTGGCATTTCCTTCAACTACAGCAATGGCAGTAGTCAGAATCAACATATTACCACTTTCTTCAACCGGCATATCGCCACCATAAACCTGTCCGTTGGCAATAGGGTAAGTGCCAAGGTCGTGTGCTGCAAAAGGTTTTGTCCAACGACCACTTTCGCTGTAATGGAAAATAGGAGTGAGCATTCCTTTCAGCAAATCGGGATTGTAAATCAGGAACAAAGGAGCCGAAGGGTAAGTGACATCCACAGTATTGATACAACCGTTACTGTTGTTTTCTTTCGAAAGGAAAAGCAGATTTCCATCCTTGTCTTTTACCAGTTTGTGAGCCACAATAGCCTGACGGTAAGCCAGTGCACAAAGTTCGGCATATTCGCGACCACCTGCTTTTTCGGCATCGGCCAGCATTTTGGCGTCGAAGGCTTTACATTGCGACATAAGTGCATCGTAACTGCACGAAGCTCTTTCGAAAGCGGCAAAAATATCCACTTTACCATCCTGTTTCCAATAAGGCAAAAGTTTGTGGAACATGTATTCAATCGAATACAAATCGTCGTAACCAATCATTACAAAACCATCGGCCACAGCTCCGGGATTTACTTTGCCCAAATCGTTGGAATAAGCAAGCACCGACATTTTTTCGCGCATGTTTTTTGGGAGGTTTTTTACATCTGTCGTAGCTGCAATTTTACCTGTTTTGTTGAACGACTGTTTGGCGTCGAAATAATCCACAGCTTCGAGTTGCTCGCTTGCTTTCAGACGGTTGGCCATGTAAAGATAGCCCCAGTCGATACGTAAATCGTCGCCGGCACGTCCCAGAATTGGTTGGTTGATGGTTCCGGTTTTTACGTAAGTCATGCCGTTTTTAGTGATTTTGTCGAACATCACAGGCTGACTGTCGATATTCACTGCCAGTTGCGGAGTAGCTTCGAAATAAACCTGCACATCGTGTGCTTTTTTATCGAGCGAAGTTACCGAATAGCTGATGTAGTTAATCGGAGTGCTTACCAAATCAAGATCGTTGAGCAGGATAGGCGCTGTGAATGTAAGTTCCAGTTGCACAGGGCCACATGCGAAATTGTAAATGGTTTGAGTGGCATTTACCACTACAGATTTCTGTACAGCTTTGTTTTCGAAACCGGTGTTTAGTTCCACGCGTTTCAGCAAGCCGAAATCGACAAATGCACCGCCTGCACGATTGTGACAATGTGCTGCAATTACATTTTTACCGGGTTTGAGTGTTTTCTTTACTTTGGCGTCAAGTTCCTGATATACATGATTTTTCCAGGTATATCCGGTTTCGATTACTTTTATTCCGTTGATGTAAAGTTCGAAAATATCGTCGTGCGAATACAAAAGCGTCATCAACTCGTTGCTGAGATCGTTTTTAAGTTCGAAGCTGCGACGAATCCAGATATCCTTGCTGTTCCAGTCAGTAGCGCGGGTAGGTGCGTCGTTGTTTCCAAACGAGCCTTTGCCATCGCGCCATTTGCTATCGTCGAACGAAGGATTGAACCAGTTTTCGGTGGGTTTATTTTCGGTAAATTTTGCATCCCAGCGTTCGGCGGGCAGAATGGTTTCGTATTTTGCTTCGTCCACACCCATAAAGCGATATGTTTTACCATCAACTCTGATGGCACCTATGAGCGATTGTTTTTTTCCTGTCCAGTGTTCTGTGGTTGTTGCGTTCAGCTCGTCGGAAGGCGACCACACGCTAAAGTAAGGATCGGAAGTCAAAAGTGGTACGGAGGGAGCCCTCAATGCCTTCATTTCTTCTTTTTGTGCCGTTTTTTTGGCCGTAAGAGTCAATACCGATGCTGAGAGCATCAGTAACAACATAGTTTTTTTCATGATGTTTTAATTAAATATTATGTTTAGTTCCTGAATATTTTTTTAGGAATAAGCGTTGGTTCAGACAGCTAAATTATACTGTGCCTGAAGGTTTTGTAAGTACTGAATCGACGGGTGCCGGAGGATCGATTACCGGTTGTCCGTGTTCATCCCAGCGTATTTTTTGCATACGTGGTGTTCGGGTGTCCGAAATTCCCGGAGGATCGTTCGGAATGCTTCGCGCATGGTAAAGCATAAAGGTTTCGGAACCATCGGGCGAAGGTACAAAGCAAACATTTCCGGTAGAATAGATATTCAACTGCGGACGTTGTTTGAAAACCGGATGTTCTGATTTTGTCCACGAATCAGGATTGACTAAATCGCTGTTGATGTCGGCAGTAAGTTTTCCTACAGCGTAAAAAGGTGTCCATAAGCCACTTGCGCTGTAGAAAATATATAGTTTATCTTTGTTTTTGCTTAACAGAAACTGAGGAGCTTCGTTTACATAAATGGTATATGCTGTTTTGCTTCCGTCAGGGTTTATCCATTGCCTTTCCCATTCGTATTCAGGTTTCGATAGCAATATTCTGTCCGATCCGAGTGTCCACGGGTTTTTCATACGTGCGAAGTAAATACATTGTTGCTCAATGTTTACACGTCGCGATTGCCAACCCGACCAGGCCATGTATAATTCGTTTCCAAGTTTAATAACAGTTGGGTGAATACCCCAGTTATTGTCTTTGTCGGTACTGATACGGCCTTTTGATACAAATTCACCCTGAAGCGGATCTTCCGAACTGTTTTCGATCACATAAAGCTGGTGGTTATCGCTGTTGCCATCGTCGGCTTCGTAGTAAATATACCATTTCCCATCTATCCGGTGAATTTCGGGTGCCCAGAGATTGTTCGATTCTCCCTTCTTTTGCGGAATCCACACTGTTTTTTGCGGAGCTTTGCGCAATTCAGTCAAATCTTTTGTTTTCCAGAGGACGATATTATTTCCCGTTTCCTGAGTATAATAATAGTAACCGTTGTGAAAAACAGCCCATGGCTTATTTCCCGCATCCAGAATAGGATTAGTGTAAGTCTCCTGTTGAGCCACCACCTTTTCTGATCCTTTGTCTTTATTTTCCTGACAGGAACTCAGTCCGGCTGCTATCAGAAATATTATTGCGGCAATTTTAATTCTTTTCATGTATCCCTCAAAAACTAGGAGTTGTATATTATGTTCGCTGATCGAAATCGTAACTTAATGGAGTTTAGTGAAATTATTCAATGCAAAGAAACAAAATTTCCAATTCACTTATATAAAAGATGCTATTCAAATAAGAATAGAATTTGACCAAGCTGTTTTTTTTCAGTTTTGTGCTTTGTTGCCGGTTCATATTTACTGTGTAAAACAATAGCAGAAATTCCGTCGCTTCATAAAGTATTATCCTCCCTGTTTTTGTACAATAAGACTTGCGCTTTGGTCTGCCACTTGCGATTAGCCAAATGTCCTTTTTTGTTTCTAAATGTCATTCTATCTGTATTATACTGTGCCCTTGCAATGTGTCTGTACAGCAATAGTGTATGATCTTGCTGTTTTATTTGGTCAGAAAGTTTCTTTTTTTGAATAACCTGTGTTTAGCTGCTGATTTTAATTGCTCTTATCTTTGCCTTATCCAAATCATCTGTATTTCATACATTCATAATGTCAGTTTTCAACCGATTTTGTTTTGTGATGTAATGTCAGCTGATTTCTAATACCAAAATTAAATAAACATCACTATTATTAATCTTAAAAATTATTGTTTTATGAAAAAAACGTACTTATTCTGGTGTCTGGTGATATTGCTGGGAGCAATATCGGGCGTCAGTGCACAGGTGGCGCCGGACAATGCAAGTCTGGTTCATCAATGGACTTTCGACGATGGAACAGCCAACGACGTTGTAGGCGGACTCAACGGAGTGCTTAAAGATGGAGCAACAGTAAAAAACAAAGCGCTCAATCTGACAACCGGTGGTTATCTCGAACTCGAAGCTGCCGAGCTTGCGATTAACACATACAGTGAACTTACGGTTGAAGGATGGTACACTTCGCTTGCAGGTGCCAACAATTCCTTCCATATGTTGTATTATTTCGGTGGACAAAATGGAACAAATGGTGTAAATTATACTGCTCTAACTCCAGCCCGTGGAAATAATGTTAGCCGCGCTATGTTATCGGTAACAGGTTTTGGTGGTGAAAATGGAGTTAATGGCCCTGAACTGGACGATGGACTTTTGCACCACATGGTTTGTGTAATCGATGCATACTCTCTCACTTTTTACATTGATGGTGTATCGCAGGGAAGTGTGAATCTTGATGGTGCGGCTATGTTGGCCGGAGTTGGTAATACACTTGCTTATTTTGGTAAAGGTGGTTTTACCAACGACCCAACCTTTAAGGCTAATATTCACAAAATGAGTGTTTATAATGCAGCTCTTACAAGCGACAACGTTACGTATCTTTATAATAACGGTCCTGAAGCAGAAGCTCTGATTTCTCCATCGGTTTCGTCGGTAGCTTTTGACCAGAAATATTATGCTCAGAATCTGAGTGTTTCGGGTATAGCACTTACTGAAAGTATTACCATTACTACTCCTGCACATATTTTTGCACAACCTACAACACTGCCTGCTAATTCTACAAACACCGAGTTTACACTTATGTATGATGAATCAGGCGAAACAGTAGATGGCGAAGTGGTTTTGACAAGTGGAAACACAGAAGCCCGCATTTCTGTAAAAGCAGTATCGGATGCACAATGTTTTGTTCCGCTTTATCCTGATCTTCAAAACATGGTTACAGATGGTGGTATGAACGACCTGAAAAAATTTGCTGGTTGGGGAGATAAAGCTGTTAAGAACTCAACTTTCGCAAGTATAATAACTTGCTGATTTATATAAAAATAGCAGCATAGAATTTTGGTAAAGTCGCTGAATTTCAGTAACTTTATGTCGCCA